>NZ_JCAFRM010000004.1:0-438038 GCF_059368215.1 Stenotrophomonas sp. YJH_SMC_123 | reverse complement strand
GCGAGCCACATCGGGCGGCGGCGAAACGGACCGGTGAGGCATTGCCGGCCAGCGGCCGGCACTACCGATCAGGCGAAGCTATCGGTGGCGCGCACCAGCGCGTCCACGTTCTCGGCCTCGAACGCCGAATGGCCCGAGGCCGGGGTGATTTCCAGCTTCGCCTTCGGCCACGCCTTGGTCAGGTCCCAGGCGTTGGCCAGCGGGCAGACCACGTCGTAGCGGCCATGCACGATCACGCCCGGGATGTCGGCGATGCGGTGCGCGTCGCGCAGCAGCTGGTCTTCCACCTCGAAGAAGCCACCGTTGACGAAGTAGTGGTTCTCGATGCGGGCGAAGGCCAGGGCGAAGTGCGGGTCTTCGTGGCTGTTGATGAAGTCATCATCGACGTGCAGGAAACTGGTCGCGCCTTCCCACACCGCCCACGCCTTGGCGGCTTCCAGGCGGGTGGTTTCGTCGTCGCTGGTCAGGCGGCGGTGGAAGGCCGAGATCAGGTCATGCCGCTCCACCGACGGGATCGGCTTCAGGTAATGCTCCCACGCATCCGGGAACAGGCGGTTGGCGCCTTCCTGGTAGAACCATTCCAGCTCCCAGCGGCGCAGCATGAAGATGCCGCGCAGGACCAGTTCGGTCACGCGCTGCGGATGGGTCTCGGCATAGGCCAGGGCCAGGGTCGAGCCCCAGCTGCCACCGAACACCTGCCAGCGATCGACCTTCAGGTGCTCGCGCAGCTTCTCGATATCGGCGACCAGGTCCCAGGTGGTGTTGTCCACCAGGTCCGCGTGCGGGGTGGATCGACCCGCACCACGCTGGTCGAACAGGATGATGCGGTACTTGGACGGGTCATGGAACTGGCGCATCTTGTCGCTGCAACCACCGCCCGGGCCACCGTGCAGCATCACCACCGGCTTGCCGTCCGGGTTGCCGCACTGTTCGAAATACAGCGTGTGGCGGTCGTCGACCTTCAGGGTGCCGACGTCGTAGGGGGTGATGGCGGGGTACAGCGTACGCATGCTTGCAGCTCCAGGGTGATGCCCTGCCGGGGCAGGAGAACCCCCATTCTAGGCCGGTCGCCGGCCCAGGGTGATGCGGTCGCGCTGCTCCAGGTCCTGCACGGTCTGCACCTCGGCAAAACCGGCGGCGTCGAACAGCGCGCGGATCGCCGCGCCCTGGTCCCATCCGTGCTCGATCAGCAACCAGCCACCGGGCAGCAGATGCGCCTGGCCGCCGTCGATGATGCGGCGGATGTCATCCAGGCCGTCCACACCGGACGCCAGCGCGGAGGCCGGTTCGAAGCGCAGGTCGCCCTGTCGCAGGTGCGGGTCGTCGCTGGCGATGTACGGCGGATTGCTCGCAATCAGGTCGAAGCGCATGCCCTGCAACGGCGCGTACCAATCGTGCCCGCCCTCGGCGAAGCGGACGTTGCGCAGTTCATGGCGCGCGGCATTGCGCGCGGCCACGGCCAGCGCACCCGGGCTGGCATCGGTGGCCAGCACCTGTGCCTGTGGCCGCTCGCTGGCCAGCGCCAAGGCGATCGCGCCGCTGCCGGTGCCCAGGTCAGCCAGCCGCAGCGCACGGTCCTGCGGCAGGCGTTCCAGCGCCAGCTCGACCAGCAGTTCGGTCTCCGGGCGCGGGATCAGCGTGGCCGGATCGACCTCCAGATCCAGCGTCCAGAATCCGCGGCGGCCGGTCAGGTAGGCGACCGGCTCGCCGGCCACGCGGCGGGCCAACAGCGTCTCGAAGGCGGCCTGGTCGGCGGCGGCCAGCGGATCGGTGGCATGCGCGAACAGCCAACTGCGTGGGCGTTCCAGCACATGCAGCAGCAGCAGCTCCGCCTCGTGGCGGGCTTCGACGCCGCCCAAGCGGGCACTGGCGTCGGCCACGATCTGGCGCAGGGTGGGTTCGGTTTGGAAAGGCATTCCGCAATTGTAGAGCCGAGCCCACGCTCGGCTGCTTCTGGAACAGCCGAGCATGGGCTCGGCTCTACAAAATCGGAATCCGTTCAGTTTCCCCCGGACGGGATAAGGAAGGGCTATCGGCCCCAGGCAGCGGTCCGGCGAGATTCTCCTTGTCACACAGTCAGTTGCAGGATGAAAGCGGCCGGGTTCAGTGCCTGCTCAGTGCCTTTTGATAGACTCCATCTATCAAATAGATGCAATCAATGCATTGTTCTTATCGCCAGCGAATGGGTAACCTAGCTCCTGTCGATTCACCCACTCCCCTTCACCAAGAGGAAAAATGATGTCCCTCATCAACACCCAGATCCAGCCGTTCGAAGCCAACGCTTACCACAACGGCGAGTTCATCAAGGTTTCCGACGCCAGCCTGAAGGGCCAGTGGTCCGTCCTGATCTTCATGCCGGCCGCCTTCACCTTCAACTGCCCGACCGAGATCGAGGACGCAGCTGACCACTACGCCGAGTTCAAGAAGGCCGGCGCCGAGGTCTACATCGTCACCACCGATACCCACTTCTCGCACAAGGTGTGGCACGAGACCTCGCCGGCCGTCGGCAAGGCCCAGTTCCCGCTGGTCGGCGACCCGACCCACCAGCTGACCAACGCTTTCGGCGTGCACATTCCGGAAGAAGGCCTGGCCCTGCGCGGCACCTTCATCATCAATCCGGAAGGCGTGATCAAGACCCTGGAGATCCACTCCAACGAGATCGCCCGTGACGTGTCCGAGACCCTGCGCAAGCTGAAGGCTGCCCAGTTCACCGCCGCCAACCCGAACCAGGTGTGCCCGGCCAAGTGGAAGGAAGGCGAGAAGACCCTGACCCCGTCGCTGGACCTGGTCGGCAAGATCTAAGGCAGTACCGGCCTGCCGTGGCCCCACGCCGCGGCGCGCCCTTCATCCCCGTGCCGGTCCCCCCGCCGGCGTGGGGGTGAACCCAAGACAGCCAACGCTCGCCCGCCTTGGCCAGCCAGCCCCTTCCACGGTCGCTGTCTTGGGTTCACCCCTACCCCCAGCTGGTCCGCTACCTTGTACAGCGGTGCCACGCCCTCTGTTTGCCTGAAGCCAGGAGAAGACCGATGTTGGACGCCAACCTGCAGTCGCAGCTGAAGACCTATCTGGAGCGCGTGACCCGCCCGATCCAGATCACCGCGCACGCCGACGACGGCGCCAAGTCGCAGGAAATGCTGGAACTGCTGCAGACCCTGGACAGCCTGTCGGACAAGATTTCGCTGCAGGTGCTGCGCGATGGGCAGGGCCGCGTGCCGTCCTTCGACCTGGGCACCCCGGGCCAGGACATCCACCTGACCTTCGCCGGCCTGCCGATGGGCCACGAGTTCACCTCGCTGGTGCTGGCGCTGCTGCAGGTCGGCGGGCACCCGTCCAAGGCCACCGCCGAGCTGATCGAGCAGGTGCAGAACCTGGAAGGCGACTACCGGTTCGAGACCTACTTCTCGCTGTCCTGCCAGAACTGCCCGGACGTGGTGCAGGCGCTGAACCTGGCCGCGGTGCTCAACCCGCGCATCCAGCACGTGGCCATCGATGGCGCCCTGTTCCAGGACGAAGTCGAGAAGCGCGAGATCATGTCGGTGCCGACCGTGTACCTCAACGGTGAAATCTTCGACCAGGGCCGCATGACCCTCGAGCAGATCGTGGCCAAGCTGGACACCAACGCCGGCAAGCGCGATGCCGAGAAGATCGCCGCCAAGGACGCCTTCGACGTGCTGGTGGTGGGCGGTGGCCCGGCCGGCGCTGCAGCGGCGATCTACGCCGCACGCAAGGGCATCCGTACCGGCATCGCCGCCGAGCGTTTCGGTGGCCAGGTGCTGGACACCATGGCGATCGAGAACTTCATTTCGGTGAAGGAGACCGAGGGCCCCAAGCTGGCCACGGCGCTGGAGCAGCACGTGCGCGAGTACGAGGTGGACATCATGAACCTGCAGCGCGCCAGTGCGCTGGTGCCGGCCGGCGAAGACGGCCTGGTGCAGGTGCAGCTGGAAAACGGCGCGGTACTGAAGTCGCGTTCGGTGATCCTGTCCACCGGCGCGCGCTGGCGGCAGATGAACGTGCCGGGCGAAGACCAGTACCGCAACAAGGGCGTGGCGTACTGCCCGCACTGCGATGGCCCGCTGTTCAAGGGCAAGCGCGTGGCGGTGATCGGCGGCGGCAACTCCGGCGTGGAAGCGGCCATCGACCTGGCCGGCATCGTGTCGCATGTAACCCTGCTGGAGTTCGATTCCAGCCT
The DNA here is from genome assembly GCF_059368215.1 of Stenotrophomonas sp. YJH_SMC_123. Taxonomy (NCBI): domain Bacteria; kingdom Pseudomonadati; phylum Pseudomonadota; class Gammaproteobacteria; order Lysobacterales; family Lysobacteraceae; genus Stenotrophomonas; species Stenotrophomonas sp. YJH_SMC_123. The sequence goes on along the minus strand of NZ_JCAFRM010000004.1, from coordinate 433,846 downwards.
GCGCGCCGATGAAGTGCTGCAGAAGAAGCTGCGCAGCCTGGGCAACGTGACCGTGCTGACCAGCGCGCAGACCACTGAAGTGCTGGGCGACGGCAGCCGCGTCACCGGCCTGGTCTACAAGGACCGCGTCGGCGGCGATGCCCACCGCGTCGAGCTGGAAGGCATCTTCGTGCAGATCGGCCTGCTGCCCAACACCGAGTGGCTGAAGGATGTGGTGGCGCTGTCGCCGCGCGGCGAGATCGTCATCGACGACCGCGGCCAGACCAACCTGCCGGGCGTGTTCGCCGCTGGCGATTGCACGACGGTGCCCTACAAGCAGATCATCATTGCCATGGGCGCCGGCTCGACCGCCGCACTGAGTGCGTTCGACCACCTGATCCGCTCGTCGGTGAGCAACAGCAGCGGTGCCGTTGCTGAAGCAGCCTGATCCACCGTTCCCAGATCACCGGGAACATTGTCTGCCTGTCGGGTAACCACGCCGTCAGCCGGTCCGTTACCCCTGGGGTGTAAGGATGAACCTACGTGATCTGAAGTACCTGGTAGCCCTGGCCGACCACAAGCATTTCGGCCGGGCTGCCGCCTCCTGCTTCGTCAGCCAGCCCACGCTGTCGACGCAGATCCGCAAGCTGGAAGAAGAGCTGGGCCTGCCGCTGGTGGAACGCGCACCGCGCAAGGTGATGCTGACCCCGGCCGGCCAGGAAGCGGCGGCGCGGGCGCGGGTGATCGTGTCTGAGGTGGAACAGCTGAAGGAGGCGGCGCGACGCAGCCGCGATCCGGAAGCCGGCACGGTGCGCCTGGGCATCTTCCCGACCCTCGGCCCGTACCTGCTGCCGCATGTGATCCCGCGCATCCGCGAGCGCTTCCCGGAGCTGGAACTGCTGCTGGTCGAGGAAAAGAGCGACGTGCTGCTGGACCGCCTGCGCGAAGGCAAGCTCGACGCCGCACTGCTGGCCCTGCCGGTGATCGACGACCAGCTGCATGCCGAATTCCTGTTCGAGGAACCGTTCCTGCTGGCCGTGTCCGGGCGCCACCCGCTGGCCCGCCGCGAACACCTGGACGTGCAGGAACTGGCCACGCAGAAGCTGCTGCTGCTGGAAGACGGGCATTGCCTGCGCGACCAGGCGCTGGAAGTCTGCCGCCTGTTCGGCGCCAACGAGAAGTCCGAATTCCGCGCCACCAGCCTGGAAACGCTGCGGCAGATGGTCGCCGCCGACGTCGGCATCACCCTGCTGCCGAGCCTGTCGGTGCAGCCGCCGGTGCCGCGCTCGAACAACATCCGCCTGCTCGATTTCACCGGCGAAGGCCGTCCCAGCCGCCGCATCGCCATGATCTGGCGCCGCAGCTCGGCCATGAACGACTTCCTGATGGAGCTGGCCGACCAGTTCAAGCGCCTGCCGCAGGCACTGTTCACGCTGGAGGCGCTCGATGCCGGCAGCGATGCACCGGCCCTGCCCGGCCCCGCGCTGAACGGCTGAGCCCCCGCAGCACCGGCCCGGAATCGGCAGGAGTCGATTCCGGCCGCATTTGTCCCCACAATACAGACAGGCGGCGCCAGCAGGTGCCGCCTTTTGCATGGCTTTCAACCAAGGAGCTTCACCATGAACACCGCCAGCGGCCTGCCGCCGTCGATCACCGTTTCTACCTTCGACATGGACCGCCTGGACGCCATGCTCGAATCCCCTGCGCTGAGCCAGACGCCTGCCGCGCTCGCGCTTGCTGAAGAACTCAACCGGGCCACCGTGCTGGCACCGGACCAGATTCCCGAAGGCATCGTCATGATGCATTCGCGCGTGGAGTGCGAAGATGAAGTGTCGGGCGAAAAGCACGTCCTGACCCTGGTCTTCCCCCGCGAAGCCAATGTCGATGAAGGCAAGGTCTCCGTGCTGGCCCCGGTCGGCAGTGCCCTGCTCGGCCTGGCCATCGGCCAGAGCATCGACTGGAACGCGCCCGGCGGCCGCAAGCTGCGCCTGCGCGTGACTGCGGTCCACAACGACCGCCCCTGATTACCGCTGCGCACCGCGCGCGATTCGATCCCCCTGCACCAGGAGCCGTAATGAGTACCCCGTCCAAACTGTCCCAGCTGCGCGAACTGTCCGTGGTCGTTGCCGATACCGGTGACTACGAGGCGATCAAGCGCCTGCAGCCGGTGGACTGCACCACCAACCCGACCCTGGTGAAGAAGGCGCTGGACCTGCCGGTCTACGCCGAACTGATCGAACGCGAACTGGCCTGGGGCCGCCAGCAGGCCGGCGACCGCGAAGCCGTGGTGCACGCCGTGGCCGACCGCCTGACCATCGGCGTCGGCGCGCTGCTGAGCACGCTGGTGCCGGGCCGCGTGTCCACCGAAGTGGACGCCGACCAGGCCCACGACACCGCCGCCACCGTGGCCAAGGCCCGCCAGTTCATCCAGATGTACGCCGATGCCGGGGTGCCGCGCGAGAAGATCCTGATCAAGATCGCCGCGACCTGGGAAGGCGTGGAAGCCGCGCGCATCCTGCAGGCCGAAGGCATCGACTGCAACCTGACCCTGATCTTCAACCCGACCCAGGCGCTGGCCTGCAGCGAGGCCGGCGCGTTCCTGATCTCCCCGTTCGTCGGCCGCATCCTGGACTGGTACGTGGCCAACGGCCAGACCCCGGCCAGCATCGACGAAGACCCGGGCGTGAAGTTCGTGCGCGGCGTCTATGCCGAATTCAAGCGCCGCGGTTCGAAGACGGTGGTGATGGGCGCCTCGTTCCGTTCGACCGCACAGATCGAAGCGCTGGCCGGCTGCGACCGCCTGACCATTTCGCCGGACCTGCTGGAGAAGCTGGACGCCGACCACGGCGCGCTGCCGCGCAAGCTGGTGGCCGGTGCCGCTGATGGCGCGGCGGTGCCCCCGATCGATGCGGCGACGTTCGCGGCGGATCTGGCTGCTGATCCGATGGCGACCGAGAAGCTGGCGACCGGTATCGATGCGTTTGCCAAGGATCTGGAAGCGCTGCGCGAGCGGATCCGCGCGGCACTGTGAGGATTCCGGCCAACGGCTGAGCCCCTCGTGGCAGGTCGGTTGGTCGCAAAGAGCAAAAAGCCGCGCTGGGTCGGGCGGGTTGGGTTCGCGGGAGACGCCGTGAATCCATCCCTGGAGGCTTTGGCCGCCGCATCCATGCGGCGGACACTCCCGCGAACCCAACCCGCCCGCCCTCTGACAGTTTCCGGTGGCCACCCGCCACGGAAGAAAGAAAGAAGAGCAACAGCGGGTCGCGCGCTTCGCTTGCTCGGAGCCGAGCATGGCTCGGCTCTACAAGGGCAATGCAGAACCAAATAAAAAGGACGCGGCGAACGCCGCTTCCTTTTTGTTTTCCATCAGTTCGTCAGTAACCCAATGCTCTTTCCCACCGTCACCGGGAAACTGTCGGGGGTGGGGCGGTGTGGGTTGGCAGGACCGTTGGCGCCATGGATGGCGCCATCGAGCCCCCAGGGACGGGTTCACGGCGTGTCCTGCCAACCCACACCGCCCCACCCAACAAGCAGCAACCCAGAGCCGCTTTGGCTTTGGCTTTGGCTTTGGCTTTGGCTTTGGCTTTGGCTTTGGCTTTGGCTTTGACTTTCAGCCGTTGACGTTGCCCGCCGCAGGCGGACCACCGCGCGTCAGCGCGGCGCCTCCACATCCAACCCGATCGGGCAGCTCACGCCGGTGCCGCCGATGCCGCAGTAGCCGTTCGGATTCTTCGCCAGGTACTGCTGGTGATAGTCCTCGGCGTAGTAGTACGCCGGTGCCGGGTACACGATCTCGGTGGTGATCGGGCCGTAGCCGGCCGCATCCAGCTGGGCCTGGTAGGCCTCGCGGCTGGCCAGCGCGGCAGCGTACTGTGCCTCGTCGGTGGCGTGGATCGCCGAACGGTACTGGGTGCCGGTGTCGTTGCCCTGGCGCATGCCCTGGGTCGGGTCGTGGCTTTCCCAGAACAGCTGCAGCAGCCGTTCCAGGCTCACCACCGCCGGGTCGAACACCACCTGCACCACTTCGGTGTGCCCGGTCAGGCCCGAGCACACTTCTTCATAGGTCGGGTTCGGGGTGATGCCGCCGGCGTAGCCGACCGAGGTGCTGTACACGCCCGGCTCGGTCCAGAACTTGCGCTCGGCGCCCCAGAAACAGCCCAGCGCGAAGCGGATCTGCTGCAGGCCCGCGAAACGGTCCTTCAGCGGATGGCTGTTCACGAAGTGCTGGTTGCTGTGCAGCGGCAGCGGTTGCTCGCGCCCTGGCAGTGCTTCTTCCGGGCGCGGCAGGCGCTGCTTGAAGGCCCCGATGCCGAGGATGCCCTGGCCAATTCCCAACATGATGCGCTCCTACGCCGGCAGTCCGGCCATATCGTCTGCATCGGAAATGGGGTCGGCGGCGGCCTGGCCCAAGTCCAGCGCCGCGATGATGGCCTCCGCCTGCGGCCGCGCCGCGTCGGGGATGCCGACCCGCAACACACCGAACAACGGCAGCTCGCCCATGCCACCCAGCAGCTGCTCGCCGAACACGAAGGCGGGGATGCCGGCGTTCTCCAGCGCGTGCTTGACCAGATGGGCGTCGAACAGGTTGTCGGCCTTGTACACGATGTGCATGCGGCGGCTCCTCGGGGCAGGGCTCCAGCATACGCCCGGGGGCTGAATGGTGCCGGGGGCGGGATCGGAGAGTTGCCGGCCAGCGGCCGGCACTACCAGAGGGCGGGGCCGGCATCCCCACACCCCACCGGGCAGCCCTGCCCCGTACGCGCTAGACTGTTGGTCTTTCTGCCTTTCTTTTCGCCGACTCATGTCCGAGCACACCCCCGCCAGCCCCGAGACCCCCGCCGACAGCCACGAGAAGCGCGATTTCATCCGCCAGATCGTGCGCGAGGACCTGGCCAGCGGAAAGCACCAGGCGATCAAGACCCGCTTCCCGCCGGAGCCGAACGGCTACCTGCACATCGGTCACGCCAAGTCGATCTGCCTGAACTTCGGCATCGCCGGTGAATTCAGCGGCGTCTGCAACCTGCGCTTCGATGACACCAACCCGGCCAAGGAAGATCCGGAATACGTAGCCGCGATCCAGGACGACGTGCGCTGGCTGGGCTTCGAGTGGAACGAGCTGCGCCACGCCTCGGACTATTTCCAGGCCTATTACCTGGCCGCCGAGAAGCTGATCGAACAGGGCAAGGCCTACGTCTGCGACCTGTCGGCCGAGGAAGTGCGCGCCTACCGCGGCACCCTGACCGAGCCGGGCCGCCCGTCGCCATGGCGCGACCGCAGCGTCGAGGAAAACCTCGACCTGTTCCGCCGCATGCGCGCCGGTGAATTCCCGGATGGCGCGCGCACCCTGCGCGCGAAGATCGACATGGCCAGCGGCAACATCAACCTGCGCGATCCTGCGCTGTACCGCATCAAGCACGTCGAGCACCAGAACACCGGCAATGCGTGGCCGATCTACCCGATGTACGACTTCGCCCACGCGCTGGGTGATTCGATCGAAGGCATCACCCACTCGCTGTGCACGCTGGAATTCGAAGACCACCGCCCGCTGTACGACTGGTGCGTGGACAACGTCGACTTCGCCCATGACGACGCGCTGACCCAGCCGCTGGTCGATGCCGGCCTGCCGCGCGAAGCGGCCAAGCCGCGCCAGATCGAGTTCTCGCGCCTGAACATCAACTACACGGTGATGAGCAAGCGCAAGCTGATGGCGCTGGTCACCGAACAGCTGGTGGACGGCTGGGAAGACCCGCGCATGCCGACCCTGCAGGGCCTGCGTCGCCGTGGTTACACCCCGGCCGCGATGCGCCTGTTCGCCGAGCGCGTGGGCATCAGCAAGCAGAATTCGCTGATCGACTTCAGCGTGCTGGAAGGCGCGCTGCGCGAGGACCTGGACAGTGCCGCACCGCGCCGCATGGCAGTGGTCGACCCGGTCAAGCTGGTGCTGACCAACCTGCCGGAAGGCCACGAAGAGCAGCTGACCTTCAGCAACCACCCGAAGGACGAGAGCTTCGGCAGCCGCGAAGTACCGTTCGCACGCGAAGTGTGGATCGACCGCGAGGACTTCGCCGAAGTGCCGCCGAAGGGCTGGAAGCGCCTGGTCCCGGGGGGCGAAGTGCGCCTGCGCGGCGCCGGCATCATCCGCTGCGACGAAGTGATCAAGGATGCCGACGGCACCATCACCGAGCTGCGCGGCTGGCTGGATCCGGAATCGCGTCCGGGCATGGAAGGCGCCAACCGCAAGGTCAAGGGCACCATCCACTGGGTCAGCGCCGTGCACGGCGTACCGGCCGAGATCCGCCTGTACGACCGCCTGTTCTCGGTGCCGAACCCGGACGACGAATCGGAAGGCAAGACCTACCGCGATTACCTCAACCCGGAATCGCGCCGCACTGTCACCGGCTATGTCGAGCCGGCCGCGGCCAGCGCCGCGCCGGAGCAGTCGTTCCAGTTCGAGCGTACCGGCTACTTCGTGGCCGACCGCCGCGACCATACCGCAGCCACGCCGGTGTTCAACCGCAGCGTGACCCTGCGCGATACCTGGTCGGCCTGAGGACCTGCGCGGGCGCCTGGATGGCGCCCGCACGACCGCGACGATGATCACCGCCCTTTCCGTCCTGCTCTGGTTCATCTCGCAGCATCCGCTGCTGACGTTCTTTGCAGCAATGGTGCTGGCCGGGCTGGTCTCGTGGTGGCGGCGCTTTCCGGGCTACGCCATCGTGGTGTTCCCGCTGGCGATGCTCAACATGTTCCTCGGCCACTTCCTCAACGCCACCTTCCTCAACGTGGTGGGCGAGCGTGGTGAAGCGGTGATCGTCAAGACCGAGCGAACCAGCTCCACGCTCAACGAGCAGTACATCTGGCGCTACGAAGGGGTGCTGCGTACCGCCGAGGGCCGCGACGTGGACGTGGTGTTCCACACCAACACCGCTTCGCTGTGGCCGCTGGAAAACGCCATCCGTATCCCGGCGCGCGACCAGCCGTTCGTGGTCAAGTACACGCCGGGCTTCCCACGCAACTTCGTCATCCTCACCAACGAGTCACCGCACGGCGTCGCCCAGGCCCGGGCCAGCGCGCGCGAGCGGGTGGAGGTGGCGGCACGCAAGCTGCATTTCAGCCCGGGTAATGCCGGTTTCCGCGCGGACTATCGCCGCGAGCTGGAAACCTGGCTGCGCGACCACGGCAACGATCCGCAGCAGCAATCCGACGCGCAGCGATATCGCGCAGAGCTCGACGCACTCGACCGCTAGCCCCAGGCCCTGCCTGGATGTTCCGCCCCATCCATCCACAGGCCTGACATGACCACGAGCGCCACCGCCCTCCTCCCGCTGCTGCAGCAGGCCCTGCAGGACACCGGCACCGCCAGCCGCATCGACGGCAACGCGCTGCTGCTCGACAGCGGCCTGCGCCTGACCCCGCATGCAATGGCCGCGCAAGCGCGCGACAACGGCGGCTGGCAGACCTCCACCGTCATTGAAAGCCAGCATCCGCAGTTGTTCGCCGATGGCCTGTTCGAGTACCAGCACGCAAATGGTGCCGATGAGCAGGCATCGCTGTTGTCCGGCTTCCAGGCCTGGGCCCGGGTGGACTTGGTGACCCTGCAGACCGCGATCGGCGCCCAAGACGCACAGGGCCTGCCGATGATGGGCCTGACCTATCCGGTCGGCGACGAGGGTGAGGAACATCAGCGCACCGTGGTGCTGGGGCCGTTGGCGCACTACCGTGCACAGGACGTGGATGCCTCCACCTGCAGCGAAGACGATCATGGCTCCTGCCCCTGCTGCCTGTTCACCCGCAGCATGGAGGCCTTCGACGAGCTGCTGAAAGCCCGCCAATTCCTGGCCATCCGCCTGTTCGCCTCGCGCGATACCGATGGTCTGTGCGAGGCCGATTGCCGGGTCAACGGCCACGACTTCGCCGCCGCCCTGCCCCTGCTGCGCGCCTATGCCGCCAGTTGGCCGCAGGCCGGGCTGGAATTCCGCAAGCAGTACGTGGTGATCCGCACCGGCTCGCCGGGCTGAGCCACGCCCACACCCGGTACAGGCCGGTGCGGCTACACTGCGCGCCGGTTTCCCAAGCAACCGCACTTTTCCCATCCCACACGAGGCACCCCCGCGATGCTGTACGCGCAAGTCCACCTGACCCTTCCCGCCTGGATCCACGACCAGATCGACCTGGATCGTCGATATCCGGGCGATGAGGCCAAGGTCGCGCTGGCGATCGAGCTGTCGCGGCTGAACGTCGAGCACGCCAGTGGCGGCCCGTTCGGTGCGGTGGTGTTCGGCCCGGATGACAAGGTCATCGCCGCCGGCGTGAACCGGGTGATGCCGCACGCGACCTCGCTGGCGCACGCCGAGAACATGGCCTACATGCTGGCCCAGCAGCGCCTGCAGACCCCGCGCCTGAACGCGGTGCTGTCGCCGGTCACCCTGGCCACCAGCTCGCAGCCGTGCTGCCAGTGCTACGGCGCCACCGTGTGGGCCGGCATCGACCGCCTGCTGATCGGTGCCAACTCGGCCGACGTCGAGGAACTGACCCCGTTCGATGAAGGCCCGCTGCCGGCCGACTGGGTGGGTGAACTCAACAAGCGCGGCATCGAAGTGGTGCAAGGCCTGAACCGCGACGCCGCGCGCAGCGTGCTGCGTGCCTATGGGGAAAGTGATGGCGCCCGTTACTGAAACCGGCATCGGCCTGCTGTGCCTGTGCCGGCAGGGCTTCGAGCCCGAGCTGGCCGGCGAGCTGCAGTTCCGCGCCGGTGAAGCCGGTTTCGCCGGCTATGCGCGCACCCAGCGCAATGACGGCTACGTGCTTTTCATGTGCGACGAAGCCGCCGCGCTGGCGCCGCGCCTGCGCTGGCGCGAGCTGATCTTCGCGCGGCAGAAGCTGGTGGTGCTGGCCGAACTGCCGCAGCTGGACCCGGCGGACCGGATCACCCCGATGCTGGAAGTGCTGGCCGATGCGCCGCGCTTCGGCGACCTGTGGGTGGAACACCCCGATTCGGACGCCGGCAAGCCACTGTCCGGTCTGGCCCGTGCCTTCGGCAATGCACTGCGCCCGGCGCTGCGCAAGGCCGGCAAGCTCACTGATAAGCCGAACAACCGCCTGCCGCGCCTGCATGTGGTGTTCGTCGATGGCACCCATGCCTTCGTCTGCGTGGCCGACCCGGCCGACAGCGCACCGTGGGCGCTGGGCATCCCGCGCCTGAAGCTGCTGCCCGAGGCGCCTTCGCGTTCGGCGCTGAAGCTGGACGAGGCGCTGCTGACCCTGCTGACGCCGGAAGAACGCGAGGCGCTGGCCAAGCCCGGCATGCGTGCGGCCGACCTCGGCGCCGCACCCGGCGGCTGGACCTGGGTGCTGACCCGCCAGCACATGCACGTGCTGAGCATCGACAACGGCCCGCTGCGCCAGCACGTGCTGGACACCGGACTGGTCGAGCACCTGCGCGCCGATGGCTTCCACTGGCACCCGGAACAGCCGCTGGACTGGATGGTCTGCGACATGGTCGAGCAGCCGCGCCGCGTGGCCGAACGCATGGCCACCTGGTTCCGCGAGGGCTGGTGCCGGCATGCGATCTTCAATCTGAAACTGCCGATGAAGAAGCGCTGGGACGAAACCCGGCTGTGCCTGGACCTGTTCCAGGACCAGGCCGGCAAGCCGCTGGTGGTCCGCGCCAAGCAGCTCTATCACGACCGTGAAGAGATCACCGTGCTGGCTTCGCCGCTGCGCTGATCCGTCATCGGCGGCACAGGTTGCCGGGAGTACGCTCCCGGTACCCTCTGGCAAGGAGCCTGTCATGAACCTTCCACGTGCTGCCCTGCTGTTGACCATCCTGCTGGCCTCGGTACCGGCCATCGCCCAGCACGGCCCGTCCACGCCGGCGCAGAGCCAGCCGCTGGGCCCCACCGGCGGCGCGATCCGCCAGCAACCGCTGGATGCGGGCCGGGTCAGCGGCAGCGTCGAGATTCCGCAGCCGGCCGGCGAGGCGCAGGTGACCGTGCGTTCGCTGGAACCGAGCAGCGTGGTCGGCCAGTACCGCATCCGCTTCAGCGACCTCGACGTGAACGGCGATGGCTTCATCAGCCGCGAGGAAGCACAGGCCAATCCGGCGCTGGCCGACGAATTCAATTCGCTGGACCGCAGGCACCGCGGCAAGCTGGACCGCACCGACCTGGCCGGCTGGCTGGTGGATTGAAAAAGGGGACGGAGGGGATTAAGTCGTATGTGCACAAACGACTTAATCCCCTCCGTCCCCTTTTTGCTTCAGACGCCGGCGGCGCGCTTCCAGAACGCCTGTACCAGCGGCGGCCATTTGCCGACACAGCCCAGCGCGCGGCCACGGGCCAGGGTCAAGTGCATCTCGTCGTTGGAGAACAGGCGGTTGATCGCATCGAAGCTGTAGGCGGCGATCTGGTTGTCGCTGCGCCGTTCGCGTGCCCAGCGCTGCAGGCGCTGCGGCGACAGCCGCGGCTGGCCACGGCGCTCGGCCGACGGCGCCAGCCACTGCTGCAGGGCGGCGACATCGCGCAGGCCCAGGTTCACGCCCTGCCCGGCCAGCGGATGCACCACATGCGCGGCATCACCCAATGCCAGTACTCGGCCGGCCACGTAGTGACGGGCCAGTTGGCGACGCAGCGGGAAGGCCGCTCGCGGTGACGCCAGTCGCAGCTCACCCAGCCGCGCCGCAAAGGCCCGGGTCAGTTCGCGGTTGAAGGCGTCCTCGTCCAAGGCCAGCACACGTGCCGCCTCGTCCTCGGGCAGGGTCCAGACGATCGAGCTGCGGCGCTCGGCCACCGGCAGCAGCGCCAGCGGCCCGCCCGGCAGGAAACGCTGCCAGGCGGTGGCCTGGTTGGGAAGATCGCTGTCCACGTAGGCCACCACGCCACGCTGGTGGTAGTCATGCTTTTCAACCTCGATCCCGGCCAGTTGGCGCAGGGTCGATTCGGCGCCGTCGGCGGCCACCGCCAACGCCGCTTCCAGGCGACGACCGTCATCCAGGCGCAGGCGCACGCCGTCGTCGTCCTGCTCCAGCGCGTCCACCCGCGCCGGGCAGTGCAGCTGCACGCCCGCCGCCGGCAACGCCGCCCACAGGCGATCCTGCAGCAGGCCGTTCTCGACGATGTAGCCCAGTTCACGACGGCCGAAGCGATCGGCATCGAACAGCAGATCTTCGCCACCGGCCGCGTCCCACACCTGCATGCGCCGGTAGGGCCAGGCACGGGCCTGCGCGATCGCCGGCCACACGCCCAGGCGGTTCAGCAGCTGAACGTTGTCGGCAGCGAAGGCGAACACGCGCAGGTCAGGCTGTGCGGCCTGCCACGGCGCGGGCTCACGACCTTCCACCAGCGCAACCGACAGGCCGGCATCGGCCAGCGCCAGCGCGCACGCGGCACCGACCACGCCACCACCGACGATGGCCACATCAAGGCGCATGCGCCGGCTCATGCGGCTTCTCCACGGCACAGCCGCGGCACTTCGCCACGGAAGCCCATCGCACCACCGACCAGCATCGACTGCACCGAGGCGCGTTGCGCGGCCACCAGGCCGAGGCTGCGCAGCGGCCGCATCAGCGGTGCCGGATTGCTGGTCAACCGTGCCAGGCCACCCGAGAACGCCACCGTCTGCCGTCGGTCTTCCTGGCGGCGCGCAACATAGGCCTGCAGCAGCACATCGCTGCCGGCATCCTCGTGCGCATCCTCCAGCAGTTCGGCCAGGGTCAGCGCATCGCGCAGGCCCAGGTTGAAGCCCTGCGCACCCAGCGGATGGATGGTCTGCGCGGCATTGCCCAGCAGCACCGTGCGTTCACCGGCCAATGCGCGCGCCAGCACCTGGATGAGCGGGTAAGCGCTGCGCGGGCCGGATTCGAGCAGCCGACCGGCACGCCAGCCGATCGCATCCTGCAGGCGCTGCAGCCAGGCCGCATCGTCCAGCGCCATCACCGCATCGGCCTGGTCCCGCGCCACGCCATGCACGGTGCCGAAGTGGCGGTCGCCGCGCGGCAGCAGGGCGGTCGGGCCGGTATCGGTGAAGCGCTCCCAGGCCGTGCCATCCGGCGCGCGCTGGCTGCGCACGCGGGCCACGAACAGGGTCTGCTGGAAATCATGCCGGTCGACCTCGATGCCCAGCGCGCCACGCACACCGCTGGTCGTGCCATCGGCACCGACCACCAGCCGTGCCAGCAGTACGCGCTCGCCGGTCTCGTCGGCCACCCGCACCTGGCGGTAGCCGTCGACCACCTCGCCCAGGCCCAGGAACCGCATCGGCCGGTAGCGCCGCAGCTGCGGCAGCTCCTGCAAGCGCGCTTCCAGCGCCTGGCCGAAGTCACGCGCGACAACCACCTGGCCGAACCACGGCCGGTCGTAGTCGGAAGCCTCCAGCTGCACGCGGCCGAAATCGCCGGCGCGGCTGACATGGATGCGGCGGATCGGGCCCGGCGCCATCGCCAGCTTCTGCATGACCCCCAACGCGGTCAGCGCGTTGACGGTCGCCGCGGCGAAACTGAGGTTGCGCTGGTCGAACACCGCCGGCAGCTCGCCGGCCGGGCTGGCTTCGAGCAGGCCCACGTCGCGGCCCAACCGGTCCAGGGCAATGGCCAGGCTGGCACCGACCAGGCCGCCACCGACGATCAGCACGTCATGTCGTTCACTCATGGTGTTCATGATACGCGCTCGCCCCGCCCGGACACCCAACAGCCCCCGACCTGCGCCAACCGGCGCGGCGGGCTAGAATGAAACCTGAATCCGCTCCGGGCCCGCTGCCATGTCCGCCACCGCCAACCGTGCCTTCGTCCTGTCCGTACTCGTGCTGTTGCTGGCGGCGACCCGGGTCAACCACTTCGCGGCGATCCCGGATGCCTCCTGGGCGGTGTTCTTCATCGGCGGCTTCTACCTGGCTGGCTGGACCCGCTGGGCGTTCCCGCTGCTGATGGTGTTCGCGGTGCTGGTGGACTGGATCGTGATCCGCAGCAGCGGCCTGGATTTCTGGCAGCACTACTGCGTGTCGCCGGGCTACTGGCTGCTGCTGCCGGCGTATTTCTCGCTGTGGGCCGGCGGCATGCTGCTGGGCCGCAACTACCAGGGGGCACGCTGGCCGGTACTGGCCAAGGGCGCGCTGCTGCTGGTGGCCTCGGTGGCGGTCTGTCACCTGCTCGCGCAGGGCGGCTTCTACTGGACCAGCCGCAACGTGGCCGAACCGACGCTGGCCGGCTGGGCACAGAACTACGCACAGTGGTTCGGGCCGTACCTGCGCACCACCGCCATCTACGTGGCGCTGGCCGCCGCCCTGCAGCTGGCCGTGGAGCAGGTACTGAAGCTCCAGCAGGCCCGCCGCGACATCCGGCACTGAGCCGCGCCATGGGTCATCGCCTCTCGCGCATCTATACCCGCACCGGCGACGACGGCAGTACCGGCCTTGGCGACGGCCAGCGCGTGGCCAAGGATGATGCCCGCGTGGCGTCCTACGGCACTGTCGACGAAGCCAATGCCGCACTCGGCCTGCTGCTGGCCACGGCGCTGCCCGACGACGTGCGCGCGCTGGTGGTGCATCTGCAGCACCAGCTGTTCGACCTGGGCGCCGAACTGTGCATCCCCGGCCACGCCGCGATCCACGCCGCCGATGTGTCGGCACTGGAACAGCAGCTGGATCACTACAACGCCAGCCTGCCGATGTTGAAGGAATTCATCCTGCCAGCCGGTGGCGAGGCCGCCGCACGCTGCCACCTGGCGCGCACCATCGTCCGCCGGGCCGAGCGCGAGACGGTCACCCTGGCCCGCCACGACGCCGTGCGCAGCGAGGCACTGCAGTACCTCAACCGGCTGTCGGACCTGTTGTTCGTGCTGGCCCGGGTGCTGGCCCGTGCCGATGGCCATGGCGAAGCGCTGTGGCAGCCACAGCAGCGCCAGCGCTGAGTCGGCACGATGCTGGTCTTCACCCATCCGTCCTGCCTGCTGCATGACCCCGGCCCTGGCCATCCGGAGTGCCCGCAACGCCTGCAGCATGTGCTCGATGCCCTGCACGCCGCCTTCCCCGGCCAGCTGGACTGGCGCGAGGCGCCGCCGGCCAAGTTCGGCGAACTGACCCGGGTCCACGACAGCGCCCTGCTCGACTTCGTGCTGCAGCCGCAGACCGCGCCGCTGCGACAGCTGGACATGGACACCTGGACCTCGCCCGGCTCGGCCAGTGCCGCCGTGCATGCCGCCGGCGCCGGCGTGGCGGCGGTAGATGCGGTGATGCTGGGCGAGGACCCGCTGGCGTTCTGCGCGGTGCGGCCACCGGGCCACCACGCCACCAGCAGCACTGCGATGGGCTTCTGCCTGCTCAACAACATCGCCATCGCCGCCGCCTACGCCCGTGACCGTCATGGCCTGGAGCGGATCGCGGTGGTCGATTTCGATGTCCACCATGGCAACGGCACCCAGGACATCTTCCAGCACGACGCCCGGGTCTCGTACTACAGCACCCACCAGGCCGGGCTGTTCCCCAACTCCGGCCTGCGCCGCGACCGCGGTGCCGGCAACCTGATGAACATCCTGCTGCCCCCCGGCAGCGGCGGTTTCCGCTTCCGCAATGTGTGGGCCGACGAGATGCTGCCGGCCATCGACGACTTCCGGCCGCAGCTGCTGCTGATTTCGGCCGGCTTCGATGCCCACCTGCGCGATCCGCAGGCCGACCTGATGCTGGAAACCGACGATTTCGCCTGGATCACCCGCGAACTGCATGCGCTGGCGCGCCGCCATGCGGCCGGCCGGGTGGTCTCGATGCTGGAAGGCGGCTATGACCTGCAGGCCCTTGCCGAGTGCAGCGTGGCCCATGTCCGGGCCCTGCTGCCCCCCCCACCGGGCAGCGTCTCCGGATGAACCCGAACCGGCAGGATCCGACGCCCTTCATTGCCCCTATGCAAGGGATGGGGCAAGCTACCGTCCGTTTTCGCCCGAATCCGAACCGCGTGCGCCGAGCCCTCCGCCTGCTTCCCCTGCCTCTGAGCATCGCCATCTGCCTGCCGGCAATGGCCGATGAAAAGCCGCTCAACTGGGGCCTGTGCCCGGCTACCGACGTGATTCCCGCGTTCACCGATGCCCCTGTCCCGGTCCCGGTCCCGGGGCAGGACAAGGCCGCCGCCAGCGCCGCGCGCGAGCAGCAGCCGACCGACATCGAGGGTGACCAGCTGCTGGGCACCACCACCGTGCCGCAGTACGAAGGCAACGTGGCCCTGCGCCGTGGCGACCAGTTCGTCGGCACCGACAAGCTCAGCTTCGATACCGAGACCGGCAACTACATCGCCGACGGCAATGTCCGCTACCAGGACTCCTCGATCCGCATGGTCGCCAAGCGCGCCGAGGGCAACCAGGAAAGCGACACCCACAAGATCACCGACATCAAGTACCAGCTGGTGTCGCGCCGCGGCAACGGCGATGCCGAATCGGTCGACCTGCAGGGCGCGGTCGGCCAGATGCACCGCTCCACCTACACCACCTGCGACCCGTCGCAGCCGGTGTGGAAGCTGTCGGCGCCGCAGATCGAAGTGGACAACGACGAAGGCTTCGGTACCGCCCGCAACGCCGTGCTTCGCATCGGCAAGGTGCCGGTGCTGTGGGCGCCGTACTTCAAGTTCCCGATCGACGACCGCCGCAAGACCGGCCTGCTGTTCCCGCAGCTGGGCATGTCCGGCCGCAACGGTTTCGATTACGCACAGCCGATCTACTTCAACCTGGCGCCGAACTACGACGACACGTTGACCCCGCGCTACATGAGCCGGCGCGGCCTGATGCTCGACAACGAATTCCGCTACCTCTACAACGGCGGCCGCGGCGAACTGCTGACCGCGTTCATGCCCAACGACAAACTGCGCGACCGCGACCGCGGCCGGGTGATGTTCGGCGGCTACCACAACCTCGACGGCCACTGGCAGGCCCGCGCCAACCTGGCCTGGGTCAGCGACGAACGCTATGTGGAAGACTTCGCCAACCGCCTGGTGGGGGTCACCGCGTCGAACCTGCAGAGCACCATCGGCCTGTACGGCACTGGCAGGAACTGGACGGCCGGCATCATGGCCGACCGCTGGCAGCTGACCGACTACACCCTCAACGAGGGTGCGCTGGCCTACAACCGCCAGCCGCGCCTGTATTTCAACTGGGACAAGCCGGTCCTGCCGTGGCTGGAAACCGGCATCTACGCCGAAGCCGTGCGTTTCACCCACGACGACATCAACTTCAAGTACGGCGCTGATGCGGGACCGGACCTGCAGTACACCCGCAACGGCAACCGTCAGACCGACGGCATCGGTGTCAGCGGCGGCTCGCGGCTGGATGTCAAACCCTACGTGTCGTTCCCGATCAGCGGCGCGGCCTGGTATGTCACGCCGACCCTGGCCTACCGCTATACCGGTTACCAGCTGGACCGTGGCCTGGTTGATGGCGTGAACGGCATCCGCGGCCAGATCCTGCGTTCGCAGGGCATCGACCCGAACACCGCCACACCGGAACAGCTGCGCGGCAACACCTCGCCCAGCCGCAGCCTGCCGATCGGCAGCATCGACGCCGGCCTGTTCTTCGATCGCGAGACCCGCATCGGTGGCAAGTCCTTCCTGCAGACCCTGGAACCGCGCCTGTTCTACCTGCGCACGCCCTACCGCGATCAGGACGAGCTGCCGATCTTCGACACCCGCGACTTCACCTTCAGCTGGGGCCAGCTGTTCCGCGATTCTCGCTATACCGGCGCCGATCGCCAGAACGACGCCAACCAGCTGACCATGGCGCTGAGCACCCGCTTCATCGACCAGACCACCGGCAAGGAACGCTTCTCGGCCTCCATCGGCCAGATCCAGTACTTCGACGAATCGCGGGTGACCGTCACCCCGGGTGGCGCGCCGGTGGAGGAGGGCAAGTCGGCGTGGATCGCTGACGGCAACTACATGATCAACGACCGTTGGACCCTGGGTGCCACCTACCAGTGGGACCCCAAGTACAAGCGCGAGGATCTGGCCAGCGTCCGCGCCCGCTACCTGATGCCCAACGATGGCGTGATCAACCTCAGCTACCGTTACCGCATCAACTCCGGCGCCCCGGCCACCGCCAACAAGCATGACCGCACGCCGCTGGAACAGGCCGACCTGTCGTTCCTGTACCCGCTGAATGCGCGCTGGAGCCTGGTCGGCCGCTACTACTACTCGCTGCAGGACAAGGAACCGCTGGAGATCATCGCCGGCGTCCAGTGGGACAGCTGCTGCCTGGCCGTGCGTGCGGTCGCCCGCCGCTACGTCCGCAACCGCGAAGGCGAGATGAACAACGCCATCCAGCTGGAGTTCGTGCTCAAGGGCCTGAGCTCCCTGGGCCAGGACACGGACCGTACCCTGCGCCGTGCTATCCTCGGCTACAACCGCGACGACCTCTATCTCGTGCCGCCGAGCAACACCGGGGCGACCCGGGATGACTACGATCCGAACCTGATCCCATGACCAAGCGCTTCCCCGTTCTTCTCGCCTCGCTGCTGGCGGTGTCCAGCGTGTCCGCCCCCCTGCAGGTGCTTGCCCAGGAGGCGCAGCCGCTTGACCGCATCGCCGCCGTCGTCGATGAGGACGTGATCCTGCAGAGCGAGCTCCAGCGTGCGATCGCCAACATCAAGGCGCAGTACGCCGGCCGTGAAAACCAGCTGCCGCCGGAAGACGTGCTCAGCCGCCAGGTGCTCGAGCGCCTGGTGCTGGTCAAGCTGCAGGTGGCCCGCGCCCAGGGCAGCGGCATCCGGGTCAGCGACCAGGAGCTGAACCAGGCGATGAACTCCATCGCCCAGCAGAATGGGTCCAACCTGGACGCCCTGCGCCAGCGCCTGGCCCATGACGGCATCGACTTCAACGATTTCCGCGCTTCGGTGCGTGATGAGATCACCGTGCAGCGCCTGCGCCAGAGCTTCGCGCAGAGCCGCATCAGCGTCAGCGAGGGTGAAGTCGACGCCGCGCTGAAGCAGCAGGCCACGGTGGGCAACCAGTACCACCTGGCGCACATCCTGATCGCCCTGCCCGACGGTGCCAACGCCGACCAGATCGCCACCGGCCAGAAGAAGGCCGATGGTGTGAAGACCCTGCTGGACAAGGGCGAGCTGGACTTCAACGCTGCAGCCGTGCGCTATTCGGACAGCCCGAATGCACTGGAAGGCGGTGACCTGGGCTGGCGCAGCCTGGATGAAATCCCGCAGGCCTTTGCCCAGATGATGGAAAAGATGAAGCCCGGCGAAGTGGTCGGCCCGATCCGTGGCCCGAGCGGCTTCCAGCTGCTGAAGCTGGTGGAAGTGCGTGACGCCAGCTCCGCCGCCGCCGGTGAGCATACGGTCACCGAATTCCACGGCCGCCACATCCTGGTGCGCGTGGACGACCACCAGACCGACGCCGCCGCCAAGGCCAAGATCGACACCCTGCGTGCCCGCATCGCCGGTGGTGCCGAGTTCCAGACCGTTGCCAAGGAATCCTCCGAGGACAACAACAGCAAGGGCCAGGGCGGTGACCTGGGCTGGTTCCCGGCCGACGCGTTCGGTCCGGCCTTCGGCCAGCAGGTGGAAGGCCTCCAGGACGGTGGCGTCAGCCAGCCGTTCCGTACCGATGCCGGTTGGCACATCGTGCAGCGCGTGGCGACCCGCCAGACCGACGTGACCACCGACAACCAGCGTGCCCAGGTCCGCGAGACCATCGGCCGCCGCAAGCTGGAAGACGAGTACAACCGCTTCCTGCAGGAACTGCGTGGCGAAGCCTACGTCAGCTTCCGCAGCGGCGACCGCGCGGAAAACACCGCCACCCCGCCGCAGTCCTGAACGATGCGCCCCGAGCTCGCTCTGGTACCGGGCGAGCCCGCCGGGATCGGCCCGGAGCTATGTGTCCGCCTCGTCCAGCAGCCGCGTGAAGATTGCCGGCTGCTGGCCTTCGCCGACCCGGACACCCTGCACGCGGCTGCGGCCGCGCTGAACCTGCCCCTGCAGCTGCTGCCCGAGGACGCCGAAGCACGCGCCCCCGGCGATCTGCGCCTGCGCGCTGTCCGCAACGCTGCGCCCAGCCGCTTCGGCCAGGCCGATCCGGCAAATGCCGGCGCGGTCATCGGCGCCCTGCTCGGCGCCGGCCAGGCCTGCCTGTCCGGCGAACTGCACGGTGTTGTGACCGGCCCGGTGCACAAGGCGGTCATCAATGAAGGCGGCATCGCCTACAGCGGCACCACTGAACTGCTGGCCGACCAGGCCGGGGTGAAGGTGGTGATGATGCTGGCCAACCACATCGTGCGCGTGGCCCTGGCCACCACCCACCTGCCGCTGCGCGAGGTGGCCGATGCGATCACCGCGCCCGGCCTGGAGCACACGCTGCGCACGGTGCACGCCGCACTGCGCCGTGAGTTCGGCCTGCCTGCGCCGCGCATCGCCGTGCTCGGCCTGAACCCGCACGCCGGCGAAGATGGCCACCTGGGCCGCGAAGAACTGGATCTGGTCATCCCGCTGCTGCAGCGCCTGCGCGCGGAGGGCATGGACCTGGTCGGGCCGCTGCCGGCCGATACCGCCTTCCTGCCCGCCAAGCTGGCCGGCTTCGACACCGTGCTGGCGATGTACCACGACCAGGGCCTGCCGGTACTGAAATATTCCGGCTTCGAACAGGCGGTGAACCTGACCCTGGGCCTGCCCTATCCGCGCGTGGCGGTGGACCATGGCACCGCGCTGGAGCTGGCCGGCCGCGGCATCGCCGATCCCTCCAGCCTGCAGGCGGCAACGACGCTGTGTGCGCAGCTTGCGCGGCAACGTACACTGGGCGCATGAATTCCCCGCATTCCCCCTCCGGCCCGGTGTTCACCGCACCGGCCAAGAAGCAGCTTGGCCAGCATTTCCTGGCCGACCGCCACTACATCGACAAGATCGTGATGGCGGTCAACCCGAAAGACGGCGACCGCCTGGTCGAGATCGGCCCTGGCCAGGGCGCGATCACCCTGCCGCTGCTGCGCGTGCACCCCACGCTGACGGTGATCGAGTTCGACCGCGACCTGATCGCGCCGCTGACCGCCGCCGCCGAGCCGCTGGGCGAGCTGACCATCGTTCATCGCGACGTGCTGCGCGTGGACTTCACCGAACTGGCCGCCGGCCAGCCGATCCGCCTGGTCGGCAACCTGCCCTACAACATCTCCTCGCCGATCCTGTTCCATGCGCTGGAGCATGCCGCGGTCATCCGCGACATGCACTTCATGCTGCAGAAGGAAGTGGTCGACCGCATGGCAGCCGGCCCCGGCAGCAAGGTGTATGGCCGCCTCAGCGTGATGCTGCAGGCCTACTGCCAGGTGACCTCGCTGTTCGTGGTGCCGCCGGGCGCGTTCCGGCCGCCGCCGAAGGTCGATTCGGCCGTGGTGCGTCTGGTGCCGCGTGACCCGGCCGCGATCAACATCAACGACCACAAGCGCTTCGCCGAGGTGGTCAAGGCCGCCTTCGGGCAGCGCCGCAAGACCCTGCGCAATGCCCTGAACAACGTGGTGTCCGCCGAGCAGTTCATCGCCGCCGGCGTGCGTCCCGATGCCCGCGCCGAACAGCTGGACGTGGCCGAATTCATCGCTTTGGCCAATGCCTCCTGATTACACTGCCGGTATGGAAGACGCTGACGTTTATGCCATCTCCGTCGAAGTCGCGCCGCGCTTCCTCGACGATCAATCCGCGCCGGAAGACGGTCGCTTTGCGTTCGCCTACACGATCCGCATCCACAACCAGGGGCGGGTCGCGGCACGCCTGGTCGCGCGCCACTGGCGCATCACCGATGCCAATGGCCGTGTCGAGCATGTCGATGGCGACGGGGTGATCGGCGAGCAGCCGCGGCTGCGCCCCGGTGAAGACTTCCGTTACACGTCCGGTGTCATGCTGGGGACCGATCACGGGACCATGCAGGGGCACTACGACATGGTCGCCGACGATGGCACCGAATTTGCCGCGCCGGTCGCACCCTTCGTGCTGGCCGTGCCGCGTACCCTGCACTGACACGGAGGCCGAACGATGAGTGTGTGGGCGATCGGCGACCTGCAGGGCTGCTATGACGTCACCCAGCGATTGCTGGAGAAGATCCGCTTCGACCCGGCGCAGGACACCCTGTGGTTCTGCGGCGACCTGGTCAACCGCGGCGGGCAGTCGCTGGAAACGCTGCGGCTGGTGCACTCGCTGCGCGAGCACAGCGTGGTGGTGCTGGGCAACCATGATCTTTCGCTGCTGGCCGTCGGTTCGCGTACCGAAGAGGAACAGCGCAAGGTCAACCCGGACCTGCTGCGCATCGTGCAGGCCGAGGACCGCGACGAACTGCTGGACTGGCTGCGCCTGCAGAAGCTGGTGCACGTGGACCGCGAGCTGGGCTGGATGATGGTGCACGCCGGCCTGGCGCCGAAGTGGACCACGCAGATGGCCGAGAAGCATGCCGCCGAGGTCGAGGTGCAACTGCATGGCGCCGGCTACCGCAAGCTGTTCCGCAACATGTACGGCGACAAGCCGAGCTGGGCCCCGAACCTGTCCGGTTACGACCGCTCGCGCGCGATCATCAACGTGCTCACCCGCATGCGCTACTGCACCCCGCGGGGGCGCATCGGCATCGAGGACAAGGGCACGCCGGGCACGCAGGAGCAGGGGCTGTATCCCTGGTTCGAAGTGCCCGGCCGGGTCGAGCGCGACCTCAAGGTCGTCTGCGGCCACTGGTCGGCGCTGGGCCTGACCATCACCCAGGGCGTGCACGCCATCGACACTGGCGCGGTCTGGGGCGGCAAGCTGACCGCGCTCCAGCTTGATACCGACGAGCTGCGCGTGGTGCAGGTTCCGGGCCGCGACGTACCGGCACCCGTGCCCAACGCCCGCCCGCCGGCGCGACCGGCGCACGAGCGCCCCGGCGCCGCGACGCAGGGCAAGGAACAGGGCGGCAACGCCGCTGCCACCCCGGGCAACCGTGGCCCACGCCGCCGTCGCCGTCGTGGTGGCGGAGGGGGCGGCGCGGGTGGCGGCACCCACAACAGTCCCCCGCCGCAGGCGTGACGCGGCGCGGCTGGGCACCAGGGACGGTGCTGCTGCTGACGCTGGCCCTGGCCAGCGGCTGCCAGCCCGGCTCGCCGCCTGCTCCCACGGCTGCGGATGGTGCCGCACATGCGCCGACGCAGCCGCAGGCCCCTTCGCCGCCACTGGTGGCCGCAGCCCGCGCGCAGGTCGGCGTCACCACCCGTTACGATCCTGCTTACCAGGTACTGGCCTATCCCGGCGGCGACGTGCCACTGGATCGCGGCGTGTGCACGGACGTGGTGGTGCGCGCCCTGCGCGATCTGGGCCTGGACCTGCAGGCACGCGTGCATGAGGACATGCGCGGCAGTTTCAGTGCCTATCCGGCGATCTGGGGCCTGTCACGGCCGGACCGCGACATCGATCATCGTCGTGTACCGAACCTGATGCGCTGGTTCGAGCGCCAGGGCTGGCAGCAACCGGTCACGGCCCTCGCCGCCGACTACGCGGCCGGCGACATCGTTGCCTGGAAGCTCAATGGCAACGGCCTGCTGCACGTGGGCATCGTTTCTGACCGGCGCCTGGCCAACGGCACACCGCTGGTGCTGCACAACATCGCGCGCGGCACGCGCGAAGAGAACCTGCTGTTCCAGCACACGATCATCGGGCATTACCGGATGCCGTAGCGACAGTCCCGGTAGAGTCGACTGTTAGTCGACTATCGCGCGCAGCGCGGGTTTTTCGGGTGACCGCCGAGAGCAGTCGACTAACAGTCGACTCTACCCCGTCGGTGTTTTCGTTGGTATTTCCGCGATCAGCGGCGCACGTAGTGCACGAAGCGGAACGCGTAGGCGTGCCGTTCGTCGGCCGGGTGCGGCTCGCTGCTCACTTCCTGCCAGTCCTGCACGTCCACTTCGGGGAAATGGGTATCGGCGGGGACTTCGGCATCGACCCAGGTCAGGTACAGGTCACTGGCCTGGTCCAGCAACTGGTGGAAGATCTCGCCGCCGCCGATGATGCACAGCTCGCTGGCGCCCTCGCCTTCGGCAATCGCCTTCGCCTCGTCCAGCGACGCCACCGCACGCATGCCCTCGAACGGCACCTGGCCGCTGCGGGTCAGTACGAGGTTGGTCCGCCCCGGCAGCACGCGGCCGATCGACTCGGCCGTCTTGCGCCCCATCAGGATCGGCTTGCCCAGGGTGAGCGCCTTGAAGTGCTTGAAGTCATCCGGCAGGTGCCAGGGCATGGCATTGCCCTGGCCGATGCCACGGTTGCGGTCCAGCGCCACGATCATCGACAGCTTCAGGGCGCTCATACCGCCACCGGCGCCTTGATCGCCGGGTGCGGGTCGTAGCCGTCGATGCGGATGTCGTCGAACTGGAAGCCGAACAGGTCGGTCACCTCCGGGTTCAACCACAGCTTCGGCAGCGCGCGCGGCGCGCGCGACAGCTGCTCGCGGGCCTGCTCGAAGTGGTTCGAGTACAGGTGAGCATCGCCCAGCGTGTGCACGAAGTCGCCCACGCCCAGGCCGGTGGCCTGCGCCACCATGTGGGTCAGCAGCGCGTAGCTGGCGATGTTGAACGGAACGCCAAGGAAGATGTCACCGCTGCGCTGGTACAGCTGGCAGCTGAGCTTGCCGTCCACCACGTAGAACTGGAACAGGTTATGGCATGGCATCAACGCCATCTGCGAAAGCTCGCCCACGTTCCAGGCACTGACCACCAGCCGGCGCGAATCGGGGTTGCGCTTGATCTCGTCCACAAGCCACTGCATCTGGTCGATCTGGCGGCCGTCGGCGGTGGCCCAGCTGCGCCACTGCTTGCCGTAGACCGGGCCGAGGTCGCCGTTCTCGTCGGCCCACTCGTCCCAGATGCGCACCTGGTTGTCCTTCAGGTAGCCGATGTTGGTGTCGCCCTTCAGGAACCACAGCAGCTCGTGGATGATCGAGCGCAGGTGCAGTTTCTTGGTGGTGACCAGCGGAAAGCCTTCGGTGAGGTCGAAGCGCATCTGCCAGCCGAACACGCTGCGGGTGCCGGTACCGGTGCGATCACTCTTCTCGGCGCCATGCTCGAGCACGTGCGCCAGCAGGTCCAGGTAGGGCTTCATGGCTTGCCCTCGGCAGCCACCGGCAACTGCGGCTGCAGCACCGGCGCGCGGCGCGACATCACCAGCAGCACCAGGCCGAAGGCGATCAGCGGCAGGCTGAGGATCTGGCCACGGGTCAGCCAGTCGAAGGCCACGTAGACGCCGTTGTCCGGCATGCGCACGAACTCCACCGCGAAGCGGAACAGGCCGTACATCAACGCGAACAGGCCACCCACCAGGTAGCGGTGGCGCGGCTTGGCCGACACCGCCCACAGCACCACGAACATCACCAGGCCTTCCAGGAACGCTTCATACAGCTGCGACGGATGGCGGGCGTACGGGTTCAATGCGCCGGTGGCGAACTGCGCCTGCAGCGTCGCGTGGTCGAGCTGGTTCAGCGGGGCCGGCAGGCCGGACGGGAACACCACGCCCCAGGTCCCGTCGGTGTACTTGCCCCACAGCTCGGCGCCGATGAAGTTGCCGATGCGCCCGAAGCCCAGGCCCAGTGGCACCAGCGGCGCCATGAAATCCATGGTGTCGAAGAAATGCAGCTTGTGCTTGCGCGACCACCACCAGCAGGCGCCCAGCACGCCGAGCAGGCCACCATGGAAGCTCATGCCGCCGTCCCACACCTTGAACAGCAGCAGCGGGTTGTGCAGGAAATCGCCCAGCGCGTAGAACAGCATGTAGCCGATGCGCCCGCCCAGCACCACGCCGAGCATGGCGTAGAACAGCAGGTCGGAGAAGCCGTTGGCATCGACGCCCGGCAGGCGCCCCGCGGCAATGCGCGTGCGGCCCAGCAGCCACGCTGCGGTGAAGCCGAGCAGGTACATGATGCCGTACCAGTGCACCTTGATCGGCCCCAGCGAAAGGGCGATGGGGTCGATGTCGTGGAAATAGATCATGGAAAACGCCTGGCGGGAGTACGGGTATTTTAGCGCCCCTGCCCCGCCCGGGGCCGGGGCCGGCACGGGCGGAGGACCACGCCGCAGATCAGGGTTCAGTCCAGGATCTGCGGCGCGTCAGGCAACGCGTCATGCTCGGACCGCGTGGCGGCCGGAAAGTGCCCTTCGATCAGGCTGGAGACCTCGTCGATGGCATCCTGCAATGCCTCGACCGGATGGGCCCCGCGCAGGCCCTCGCGCAGGTGGGTGCAGACCCGCTGCCACTGCGCCGGGCTGACCCGGCCGTGCAGGCCACGGTCGGCAACGATCTCGATCGCGTGATCGGCCAGCAGCAGGTAGATCAGTACGCCGTTGTTGTGGGCGGTATCCCAGGTTCGCAGGCGCGCAAAGGCATGCTCGGCGGCCTGGCGCGGGGTCACCCTGTGCCACAGCGCCCCCAGCGGCAGGTCCGCTTCCACCGCGAACATCACCTGCCCACCGTGGCGCTGCTCACCGGCCGCGATGGCCTCGGTGATCGCCTGCAATGTGGCCGGCGGGAAGGCACGCCGCACCGAGGGCGAGAATACATGGCGGAACAGACGTTGGATCATCACCAGCCTCCCGAAGCGCCACCGCCACCGGAACGGCCGCCGCCACCGCCCCAGCCACCACCACCACCAAATCCACCGCCCCCGCCGAAACCGCCTCCGCCACCCCAGCTGCCACCGCCCCAACCGCCACCGCCGGCAAAGCGGCCCGGGTGGCCGGACAGCATCGCCACGATCAGGCCGACCACGCCGGCCAGGCCACTGGCCAGCAGCGTGGAGGTGAACAGGAATGCTGCCAGCGCCGCACCCGCGCCGCCGAGCAGGCCGCGCAGCGGACGCGGCACGCGCGAGAAGACCCCGCGCAGGATGCTGCCAGCGAACACGCCGATGAACAGCGCCAGGAACCAGGTATCGCCACCACCACCGGGCTCGCGCCCGCGATGGCCGCTGACCGGTGCCGGCAGCGGTTCGCCGTCGATCAGCTTGACCAGCACCGCCGTGGCATCGGTGATGCCGCCGGCATAGTCGCCGCTGCGGAAGCGCGGGACCAGGTATTCCTGGATCACCCGGTTGGCGATGGCATCGGGAATGGCGCCTTCAAGGCCGTAGCCCGGCTCGATGCGCACGCGCCGGTCATCCTTGGCCACCACCAGCAGCACGCCGTCATCCACGCCCTTGCGGCCGATCTGCCATTGGTCGAAGACCCGCGTGGTGTATTGCGCGATGTCCTCCGGCTGGGTGGTGGGCACCACCAGCACCTGCAGCTGGCTGCCCTTGCGCTGCTGCAGCTCGATCGCCTGCTGCACCAGCGCCTGCTTCTGCGTGGCGTCCAGCGTGCCGGTGGTATCGACCACCGGCGAGTCCAGCGCAGGAATCGGCGCCAGCGGCTGTGCCTGCGCTGCCAACGGCAGCCACAGCAGCAGGGCCAGCAGCGCAGTGGCCAGGCGCATCGGTCAATGGCCCGGCTGCGGCGCCGGCTGCTGCTGCGGCGCGTTGCCGAAATCGACCGCTGGCGCGTTGGAAATCTGCGCTTCGTTGTCCACCGTGAAGTTCGGCTTGGTCTTGTAGCCGAAGATCTTGGCGGTGATCACCTGGGGGAACGAACGGATGTAGGTGTTGTAGTCCTGCACCTGCTGGATGTAGCGGCCGCGCGCAACCGTGATGCGGTTTTCGGTGCCTTCCAGCTGGGCCTGCAGGTCGCGGAAGTTCTGGTCGGACTTCAGCACCGGGTAGTTCTCGGTGACCACCAGCAGCCGCGACAGTGCGCTGCCGAGTTCACCCTGGGCCTGCTGGAACTGCTTGAGCGAGGCTTCGTCGTCGGCGTTGACGTTGATCTGGCCGACGCGCGAACGGGCGTTGGTGACTTCGGTCAGCACGCGCTCTTCCTGGCTGGCAAAACCCTTCACCGTCTGCACCAGGTTGGGCACCAGATCGGCGCGGCGCTTGTACTGGTTGAGCACTTCGGACCAGCTGGCCTTGACCGCCTCATCCTTCTGCTGGATGGCGTTGTAGCCGCAGCCGGAGAGCAGGGAGGCCAGCAGCATCAGGGGCAGGACACGGGTGAACAGGCGCATGGCGGAGGTTCCGGGTGGACTGGGCACCGAGCATGCCACGGTTCGGGTGAAAGACCGGCCATCGGGCGCCGCCCCCTCCGCGGTGGGTGGCAAGGAAGCGTTATCGGGGTCGGCCGGGAGGGTGGGTTGGCTGGGGGGCGCTGCAAGTACGTCCATGTAAGCTCGGTCGCCGCATCCATGCGGCTCAGGCCCCCAGCCAACCCACCCTCCCGGCCACGGACAATTTCCTGCGCACCGCGGGAGGATCAAAAGAAAAAATGAAAAGCAAAAGCCGGTTCTTCAGGCATTCGTGTCGACCAAGGTCGACACCTACCAGAGCGGAACGCCGTTACGACAGATCGCGGGAATCTGTCGAAGGCGGGGTGGGTCCGGTTGAGGGGGCGTGAGTCGCGTGGATGCGGCGACCGAGCTTACATGGACGTACTTGCAGCGTCCCCCTCAACCGGACCCACCCCGCCAACCCACGGAATGCAGGCTTTTGCCGTTGACGTTGACGTTGATTCGGCGGGTGCAGGGCTGCAAGCCCTGCCGGAATCCAACACCCCTCAGCAGGCCTCAGCCACCGCAGTGCGGGGACGCCCCAGCCACGCCAGCAGCAGGCCCGATGCCGCCAGCAGGCCACCGGCCACCGGAATCGCGGCATAGCCCAGGCCCGAGCTGATCACCGCACCGCCCAGCGCCGCACCCACGGCATTGCCCAGGTTGAACGCACCGACGTTGATCGACGACGCCAGGCCCGGCGCCTCGCTGGCCGCCTGCATCACCCGGATCTGCAGCGGCGGTACGAGGGCGAAGGTCGCCGCGCCGAACAGCAGCACGCCGAGGGCGGCGGTGGCATGGCTCATGAAGGCCAGCGGCAGCACGAACATCAGCACCGCCAGGACGGCCAGCAGGATCCGTGTGGCGCCATCCAGCGACCAGTCGGCCATGCGCCCACCGATGCCGTTGCCGAGGGTGAAGCCGATGCCGATCAGCGCCAGCGAGATCGCGATGAAGGTATTGGAGGCGCCGGTCAATTCGGTCAGCACCGGTGCGACGTAGGTATAGAGGGTGAACATGGCACCGGCGCCGAGCACGGTGGTGGCCATCGCCAGCAGCACCGGCGGCTGCAGGATCGCCTTCAGTTCGCGGCGCACGTCCGGGCGCGGCCCCGGTGCAGATGCCGGCAGCGCGAAGCCCAGCGCGGTGATTGCGATCAGGCCCAGCGCCGCAGTACCGGCAAAGGACAGGCGCCAGCCCAGCTGCTGGCCGACCCAGGTCGCCAGCGGCACGCCGCCGATGTTGGCGATGGTCAGGCCCATGAACATGGTGGCCACGGCGGCAGCCTGCTTTTCCTTCGGCACCAGGCTGGCGGCGACCACCGCACCGATGCCGAAGAAGGCGCCGTGGTTGAGGCTGGTGACCAGGCGCGACAGCAGCAGCAGCCCGTAGTTCGGCGCCAGCGCGGACAGCAGGTTGCCGACCACGAAGATGGACATCAGCAGCATCAGCGCGGTGCGCTTGCCGAAACGGCCCATCAGCAGGGTCATCACCGGCGCGCCCAGCATCACGCCCACGGCGTAGGCGGTGATCAGCATGCCGGCGGTGGGGATGCCAACCCCCACGCCGTCGGCGATGACCGGCAACAGGCCCATCGGGGCAAATTCGGTGGTTCCAATGGCGAAGGCGCCAACGGCAAGCGCCAGCAAGGCGGCTCTGGAATTCATGGGGGGTTTCCTGGGGGGCGGGAATCGGGAGTGCGTAGCCTGCGCGCTTTGCTGCGCCGGATTAAGCCTCGGCCCGGGAAAACACTGTTGATCCTGATTCACAAGTGGAGGCCGGAACGCCGTCGCAAGTGCAAAAACCGCAGCGCCGTTCGTTGTAGAGCCGCGCCCCACAACGCAGAACCCCCGGCCAGGCCGGGGGTTCTGGGTGACACACGTGCCAATGGCGCGCTTACCAGTTGCCGGCGCCCGGCACGTTGTGTTCGCGGGCGCGGCGGCGCATCAGCAGGTTCAGCCACTCCACCAGCACCGAGAAGCCCATCGCGGCGTAGATGTAGGGCTTGGGCACGTGCACGTCCAGGCCGTCCAGGATCAGCACCGCACCGATCATCAGGATGAAGGCCAGGGCCAGCATCTTCACGGTCGGGTTGGCGTCGATGAAGCGGCCCAGCGGGTTGGCGGCCAGCAGCATCACCAGCACCGACAGCAGGATGGCCGCCACCATCACCGGGATGTGGTCGGCGATGCCGACGGCGGTGATCACCGAGTCAAGCGAGAACACGATGTCGATCACCGCGATCTGGGCGATCACGTAGCCGAACACGGCCGAGGCCTTGGTGGTGCTGGGGTCTTCGTCCTCGCCACCGCTGATCAGTTCCTTGATCTCCATGCAGCCCTTGATGATCAGGAACAGGCCACCAACGATCAGTACCAGGTCGCGGATGGAAATGCCCATGCCGGCCACGGTGAACAGGTTGGCCGCCATGTGCGCCAGGTAGGCCAGCGAGACCAGCAGGCCGATGCGGGTGATGCAGGCCACCGCGATGCCCAGCTTGCGTGCGAACGGACGACGCTCTTCCGGCAGCTTGCTGACCGCGATGGAAATGAACACCAGGTTGTCGATGCCGAGCACGATTTCCAGCGCGCTGAGCGTGAACAGGGTCACCCAGGCATTGGGGTCGGCGAGGAACTCAAAGGACATGGAAACTCTTCAAGGCAGTGGGGGAATGGGGTTTCAGCCGTAGCTGCCGGCCAGCGCGTGCGGAACCACGACCAGCGCCCAGCACAGCAGCACGTTCATCATCAGCACGAACACCGCTGCCGAGCCCATGTCCTTGGCGCGGCCAGCCAGCTCGTGGATCTCGCTGCCGTAGCGTTCGATCACCGCTTCGATGGCCGAGTTGGCAAGCTCCATCGCCAGCACCAGCAGCATCGAGCCGATCAGCAGCGCGCGTTCGACCGGGGTCTGGCCCAGCCAGATCGCGACCGGAGTCAGCATCACCAGCAGGTATACCTCCAGCCGGAACGAGGACTCGTGCAGCCAGGCGGCGCGCAGGCCCTGCCAGGACCAGCGGGCGGCCTGGAAGATGCGGCGCGGGCCGCGGGGCATGTGGCCGAACTGATCAGCCACGGATGGAACATCCAGCAACAGGGGCGCGGCGCAGCGACCGCTCAGACGCACGGCAGGAAATCATGGGTGCACAGGAATAGGCAGATGGCCGCCATTTTGCCACAAGGCCGCCAACCGCACCCCGCACCGGCCCGCTGAACGGCCTGCCAGGGGCAAGCACCGGGCTGGGCCGTGCTTCTATGATGGAGCTCCCCTTGCCTGCTGGAGCGCCTGATGTCCCGTCGCCGTACCTGCCTGCTGATGCTGGGCCTGCTGACTGCCGCACCGCTTGCCCAGGCCCTGAGCCCGGCCAGGCCGCCGCAGGTGCCCGAACAGGTCTCCAATGTGGCCTGGGCCGGCGACATGGCCCGCTTCGCCAGCGCCGACCAGGCCAACCCGCCGCCGCGTGGTGGCATCGAGTTCATCGGCAGCTCCTCGATCCGCTTCTGGGAGAGCCTGGCCACCGACTTCCCCGGCCAGCCGGTGTTCAACCGCGGCTTCGGCGGTTCGGAAGTGCGCGACAGCACCTGGTATGCCGGCCAGATCGTGGTGCCGTATGCGCCGTGCAAGGTGTTCTTCTACGCCGGTGACAACGACCTCAACAGCGGCCGCAGCGCCATGCAGGTGCGAGATGACGTGGTCGCCTTCGTGCAGCGCGTGCACCGCGACCTGCCGAAGACCAGGGTCGAGTACCTGTCGATCAAGCCGAGCCCGTCGCGTGCGCACCTGCTGCCGGCGATCAACGAAGCCAACGCGCTGATCAAGGCTGCGCTGGCCAGGCTGCCCAACACCGGCTTCACCGACATCTACACGCCGATGCTCGGCGCCGATGGACAGCCGGACGCGACGCTGTTCCGCGAGGACATGCTGCACATGACCCCGGCCGGCTATGCGATCTGGACCAAGGCGCTGGCGCCGAAGGTCAACTGCAACTGAGGCACTGTGGACGTCGGGCATGGCCCGGCGCTACCGCACCCCATCCACGCATGGCCTGGATCTACCGACATTTCAGCGGAATGGGGTCAGAGCCGGTTGCGCCGCAACGGGATCCGACCCCGGCAGGTCGCCGCGTTACCGGAAGACCACCGTGGCCTCGGTGCCCTTGCCCGGCTGGCTGGCCAGGCTGACCTTCCAGCCGAAGCGGTCGCACAGCCGGCGCACGATCGACAGGCCCAGGCCGGTGCCCTGCGGGCGGCTCGGCTCGGCGCGGTAGAAGGGTTCAAACGCGCGCGACAGCGCCTCGGCGGACATGCCGATGCCGGTGTCGCGCACCACCACCCGGTCATTGAGCACGTGCACGTCGATACGCCCTTCGTCGGTGTAGCTGCAGGCGTTGCGCACCAGGTTGCTGACCACCACCTGCAGCACCCGCGGCGGCGCGTGCAGCTGCACCGGGCCTTCGCTGTGCAGGTGCACTGACACCAGACGCGTACCCAGCAGTTCGTTGGCGTTGTCCACCTCGTAGCGGACGATGTCGTTGACGTCGAACAGCTCGATCTGGGGTTCGACGTCGGCCTCGCGGGCCAGGATCAGGAACGCGTCGATCACCGCTTCCATGTCACGGCCGGCGCGCTGGATGCGCTGCAGGCTGCGGCGCAGGCGCGGCTGCAGGGTTTCATCGCCCAGGGCCATGTCGCTGGCCACGCGGATGACGGTCAACGGCGTGCGCAGCTCGTGGCTCGCATCGCGGGTGAAATTGCGCTCGCGCGCCACGTGCGCGCTGACCCGGTTGGCCAGCGAATGCAGCGCGGCCGCCAGCTGCCGGGTCTCGCCCTGCATGTCCGCGGGCAGCTTGTTCGGTTCCAGGTCGGCCGCTTCCGGGTGGCCCGGGTCCCAGCGCGAGACGCGCCGTGCCAGCCAGTTCACCGGCGACACCAGGCGCTTGGAGGCCCGGTAGGTGACCCAGCTGGCGCCATACACCGCCAACAGGGTCAGCAGCACCGGCACGATGCCGAACCAGAACGCCAGCATCTCCGCACGCGAACGCAGGAACACCAGGTACAGGCGGCCGGCCGGACGCACATCGACCAGTACCAGCTGGTCATCCTTGGGCAGCTCGTGGAAACCGGGTTCCAGGTTGCGCAGGTTGGCCGGCAACGACAGCGCCGACTGCCCGCTTTCCAGCAGGTAGCCGCGGATGTTCTGGGTGTTGGGCGGTGGCTGCACCGGCGAGGCCTCGTGCAGCGTCCAGTAATAGGCCGCTTCCTCGCGCAGGGCGGCGCCGACCAGGCTGTGCTTGATCACCAGCGAAACCAGCCAGGCACCGAGCAGGATGCCCAGGCTGGCCAGGACTGCCTGCAGGATGAAGGCGATACGGATCTTGCGCGGCAGGCCGTGCGGCATTGCGGGGTCCCGGTCAGAGCGCTGCGATTATAGGCAGCGCGCTGCGCCGTAGTCGTGCACGGAGGATGACCGGCGGCAGTGCCGGCCGGTCATCCGTGCCCGGTGCGGGGGTCGTTGCCCGGCCGGGCCTGATGCTGCACCGGCCTGGCCCCGATCAGGCCATCGGCTGGGCGATATCGGCAATGCGGTAACCGGCGCTCTGCACGGTGTGCAGCAGCGGACGGTCGAACGGCTTGTCGATGATCTTGCGCAGGTTGTACAGATGGCTGCGCAGGGTGTCCGAATCCGGCAGGCCATTGCCCCAGATCTCGCGTTCGATCTCCTGGCGGGTGACCACGCGCGGCGATTCGCGCATCAGGATGGTCAGCAGGCGCAGGCCGATCGGCGACAGCTGCAGTTCGGTACCGGCACGGGTGGCCCGCATGCTGACCGGATCGAGCACCAGGTCGGCGACCTTCAGCACTTCCGAACCCACCTGGCGGCGTTCACGGCGGATCAGCGCGCGCAGGCGGGCTTCCAGCTCCTGGATCGCGAACGGCTTGGTCAGGTAGTCATCGGCGCCGAAACCGAGGCCGGTGAGCTTGTCGTCCAGCGTGTCGCGTGCCGTGAGCATCAGCACCGGGGTGGACTTGCGCGCATCGTTGCGCAGGCGACGGCATACTTCGATGCCATCCAGGCGCGGCAACATGAGGTCGAGCACCACGACGTCATAGCTGTTCTCCGCCGCAAGGCGGTAGCCATCCAGGCCGTCCTGTGCATAGTCGACTTCGAAGCCGCGACCTTCCAGGTATTCCCCGATCATCTCGGAGATGTTGCGGTTGTCTTCGACCACCAGCACCAAGCCGGAGGTCTCCTTCGTCTGACGCATGTGATTCCCTCTAACTTCAGCTTTGTGAAACATGCCGGATCGACGGTGGACGCGATGTGAAGTTCCGTCAAGAGGGTTGTAAATCGTTCAGAGCAGGGGCCGCAGGAGTGGCCAGACGTTGTCCAGCACCCTCGATTGCGCCTGCGCCGTGGGGTGCAGGCCATCGGCCTGCATCATGCCCGGCTGCAGGGCCACGCCCTCCAGCAGGAACGGCAGCAGCGGCACCTTGTACTGCGTGGCCAGCGCCTTGTAGGCCGCCGCCAGGCGCTGGCGGTAAGCGGGCCCATAGTTGGGCGGCACGTCGATGCCCAGCAGCAGCACCCTGGCGCCGGCCTTCTGGCTGGCCTGTACCATCTTTTCCAGGTTGCCCTGCACCTGTGCCGGGGTCAGCCCGCGCAGCGCGTCGTTGCCGCCCAGCGCGATCACCACCACCGTCGGCTTTTCCTTCGCCAACAGGCCCGGCAGGCGGGTCAGCGCGCCGGCCGTGGTTTCCCCGCTCATGCTGGCATTGACGATGCGCGCCGGTGTTTTCGACTGTTGCCTGACCCGCTGCTGCAACAGGCTGACCCAGCCGGCGTCGGCAGGGATATTGTGGGCAGCACTGAGGCTGTCGCCGAGCACCAGCACCGTACCTGCCGGGTCTTTGGCTCCGGCCAGCCCGGGCAGCAGCAATCCCAGCAGCAGCACCATCATCGCGCCGGCTCGCCGGCTCCATCCCGTCTTGCGCATTGGAGTCTCCTCATCGACAGCCTGTCCCCCCGCAGCACGCCCGTCGCCATCGCCGTCGACCAGGTCGGCAAGTCCGTGCAGGGCCCGGAGGGTGAAGTCCACATACTGGACAACATCACCCTGACCGTCCATGAAGGCACCAGTGTGGCCATCGTCGGCGCTTCGGGGTCCGGCAAGACCACCCTGCTCGGCCTGCTGGCCGGACTGGACCTGCCCAGCCGCGGCCACGTCGCGCTGGCGGGCCAGAACCTGGGCGACCTGGATGAAGAAGCACGGGCCCAGCTGCGCGCGCGTGCGGTCGGCTTCGTGTTCCAGAGCTTCCACCTGCTGCCGGCGCTGACTGCCGCCGAGAATGTCGCGCTGCCGTTGGAACTGGCCGGACGCGAGGACCGGGCGCGGGTGGACGAGGTGCTGGCGCAGGTCGGCCTGGCCCATCGCGCCCGCCACTACCCGCGCCAGCTGTCCGGCGGCGAGCAGCAGCGCGTGGCGCTGGCACGTGCCTTCGTCACCCGCCCGCGCATCCTGTTCGCCGACGAACCGACCGGCTCGCTGGACCATGCCACCGGCCAGCACATCAGCGACCTGCTGTTTGAACTCAACGCCGGCAGCGGCACCACCCTGGTCCTGGTCACCCACGACCTGCGCCTGGCCCAGCGTTGCCAGTACATCCACCGCATCGATGACGGCCGCCTGCTGCCGGTCGAGCGTGGGGCACAGGCATGAACGTGCTGCGCCACGCGTGGCGCGCGCTGCGCCGCGAGGCGCTGGCCGGCGACCTGCTGACCGTGTTCGCCGCGCTGGTGCTGGGCGTGGCGGTGATGACTGCGGTGGGCACGCTGGTGAACCGGGTCAACCTGGCGCTGACCGGCAGCGCGGCGGAAATGCTCGGCGGCGACCTCGGCATCGCCGGGCGCGATGATCCGCCGCAGGCATTCGCCGACGAGGCGCAACAGCGCGGCCTGGCGCATACCCGCATCGCCAGCTTCGGCAGCGTGCTGTTCAACGGCGATGCCAGCCAGATGGCCAGCATCAAGGCGGTACAGGCGGGTTATCCGCTGCGCGGCACGCTGCGGGTCCGGGCCACGCCCGGCGGTGCGTTGATCGCCGATGCCGGCATGCCGCCCAAGGGCCAGGCCTATGCCGACCCACGCCTGCTGCAGGGGTTGGGGCTGAAGGCCGGCGATGACCTCGAGTTCGGCGCCGGCACGCTGCGCATCGCCGGCATCATCGAGGCCGAGCCGGACAGCGGTGGCGACCTGCTGACTCTCTCGCCCACCCTGCTGGTCAACCGCGCTGATGTGGAGGGCACCGGCCTGCTCGGCCCGGGCAGCCGTATCAACTACCGGCTGATGTTCGCCGGCGCAGCGGAGCCGATCGCGGCGCTGCGCCAGTGGCTGCTGCCGCAGGTGAAAGGCCTGCGCCTGCTGAGCGTGGACGACACCCAGCGTGGCGTGCGCCAGGCATTCGATCTGGCCGGGCGCTTCCTCGGCCTGAGCGCGCTGCTGGCGGTACTGCTGGCCGGTGTGGCCACCGCGCTGGCGGCCAACCGCTTCGCCCTGCGTCGCATCGACCAGGTGGCGATCCTGCGCTGCCTGGGCGCACGCCAGCGCGACATCCTGCTGGGCCTGGCGCTGCAGCTGCTGATGCTGGCGGTGCCAGCCTGTGCGCTCGGCATCGGCCTGGGCATGGCCGCGCAGGAAGGCCTGGTGCAGGTGCTGGGCAGCCTGGTGCCGCAGCGCCTGCCGCTGCCGGAAGCGATGCCGGCGCTGACCGGTGCCGGCATCGGCCTGCTGCTGCTGTTCGGCTTCGGCCTGCCACCGCTGCTGCGCCTGCGCGGGGTGCCGCCGATGCGGGTGCTCAACCGTTCCTTCGCCGCCCTGCCGCCGGCGTCGCTGCTGGCCTATGTGGCGGCGCTGGCGGCCAGCCTGCTGCTGGCGGTGCAGGTCACCGGCGATCTGAAACTGGCGCTGTGGGTGCTGGGCGGCCTGGCCGCGCTG
The DNA here is from genome assembly GCF_059368215.1 of Stenotrophomonas sp. YJH_SMC_123. Lineage (NCBI taxonomy): Bacteria > Pseudomonadati > Pseudomonadota > Gammaproteobacteria > Lysobacterales > Lysobacteraceae > Stenotrophomonas > Stenotrophomonas sp. YJH_SMC_123. The sequence continues at coordinate 397,786 of NZ_JCAFRM010000004.1, read as the reverse complement.
GCGCTGGCGGCCGGTGCGGTCGGCTTCGTGCTTCTGCAGCTGCTGCGCGGCCTGCAGCACCGCCTGCATGGCAACTGGCGGTTGGGCCTGGCCGCGCTGACCCGGCGCCGGCTGCTGGCGGTGATGCAGCTGGTGGGGCTGTCGCTGTCGCTGTGCGCGTTGTTGCTGCTGGCGGTGACCGGACCCGGCCTGCTGCAGCAGTGGCGCGAGCGCCTGCCTGCGGATACGCCGAACTACTTCCTGATCAACATCCAGCCCGAACAACGCGACGGTGTGCTGGCCGCATTGCGTGGACTGGGCGCCGGCGACGCCAGTATCGAGCCGATGGCGACCGGCCGCCTGATCGCGATCAACGGCAAGCCGCCGCTGCGCGTGGACCAGGCCGCCGCCGAGGGGAACGGCGCGAACAACGGCCCGCGCGAGGACGACGACGAGAACCGGCCGCTGAACTTCAGCTGGCGCAGCAGCTTCCCACCCGCCAATGCGCTGCTGGAGGGCCGCTTCTGGCAGGCCGGCAGCACCGCGGCGGAAGCCTCGGTGGAAACCGGCTGGGCGCGGCGCTACGGCGCGCACCTGGGTGATCGCATTACGATTTCCGTAGGCGAGCAGCAGCGCGAGTTCACCGTCACCAGCATCCGCAAGGCGGACTGGAACACATTCCGCCCGAATTTCTTCGTGCTGTTGAACCCCAATGCGGTGGGCGATACCCCGCACAACCTGCTGTCGGCCTTCCATCTGCCGTCCGGCAACGCGGCCGGGCTGGGCGAGCTGGTGCGCGCGCAGCCGAACCTGTCGCTGCTGGACGTGGACGCGGTGATCTCGCAGGTGCGCGATGTGATGGAGCGCGTGGCGCAGGCAGTGCAGCTGGTGATGGTGTTCAGCCTGCTGGCCGGCGTGCTGGTGCTGCTGGCGGCGCTGCAGGCCACCGCCGGCGAGCGCCGCTACGACAGCGCGGTGCTGCGCACGCTGGGCGCGACCCGGCGCCAGCTGCGCGGCGCGGTGCTGGTGGAGTTCGGCGCGCTGGGCACGCTGGCGGCGTTGCTGGCGGTGGGCGCGGCCGCAGCGATCGGCGTGGCGGTGTCGCAGAAGGTGTTCGAGCTGCCCTTGCTGCCGCCGTGGCCGGGCCTGCTGATCGGCGGCGTGGTCGGCATCGGCTTGAGCCTGCTGGCGGGCTGGTGGGGTACGCGGGCGATCCTGCATACGCCGCCGGCATTGGCGCTGCGCGAGGCCTGAATCGGTTGCGCCTCCGGATGGCGTGCCGAGCAAGCCCGGCCCCCACCGGCAGCCGGTGAATGCGGTGCCGGGTACCCCCGGCACCTCTCTCCATCGCGGCGATCAGCCTTCCTTCGGCGCCTTTTCCACGTACTTGGCGAACACCTCGTCGATCTGCTTGTCCTTCACCTTTTTGCCGGACTGGATCGCTTCGGCCTGGGTGAACAGCGGAATGATCATCGCCATGCCATCGATCTTGGTCTTCAGGTGCACGCCCGGGGCCTGGCCGAGGAAGCCGTCCCAACGCTGGCGCACCTTGGCCCAGTAGCCGGCAGTGGCCTTCCAGTAGTCACGCGCCGGGGTGAAGTCGACCTCGGTGGTCTTCACGTAGTCGTTGAAGCCGAACTCGCGTGCGATCTCCACCTGGCTGCCGTCGGCGTTGCGCTGCACCTTGGTGTTGAACTGCTCGTGGGTCCAGCCATTGGGCGTGAGCGTGTGGCGGTTGACGACGGCCAGCGCGTTGTAGTCGCTGCGCTTGGTGTACTCACGGCGCGGCAACGGGCGCCAGCTGAGGTCGCTGGTCCAGCTCGGCACGTTGTTGGTGTAGCTCCATTTGCCGGTGCCGCAGTAGCGCGGTGCGTCGCTCACTTCGTACACGCACTGGGTCCAGGCGCCCTGGTTCACCGCCGCGGGAATGCGGCGTACCTGCCAGGTCTGGTCGGCGCTGAACTCGAATCGGTTCGGTGCTTCGTAGACCCAGTCCTGGCGCCAGTGCTTGGTGATGTGGCCGCTCTTCTCGTCCAGCAGCAGGTGCTGCAGCACGATGCGCTTCGGCGTGTCCTCGACCACGATCACCAGTTCGTTGCCGCCGCTGCGCATCGCCGGGGCGCGCTCGTAGCCGGGCTTCAGCCGCACGGTCTCGTCGAATGCGAAATCGACGGTGTACTCGCCCTGCATGGCAAGGATGCTGTCGTGGTCGCGGGCGATGCCGGAGGGCTGCGCGCTGGCCACGCCGCTGGTGGCGAGCAGCAGCAGGACGCTGGCTGTCTGGAGCTTCATCGGGGTCTTCCTTCGGGGTTGCAGATGCAGTGAGAGGCCGTCCGTGGCCGACAGGCGTTCCATCGGGAAAGGGTTACAGCCGGATCAGCGGCAGGTCGCCGGGAACCCGCGGCGCCGAGCGACGTGCAGCATCGGCGCAGCAGCAATCGTCGATCGCCAGCTCGCCTTCGGCACCTTCCAGCCGCGCGATGCGACGCGCGGTGGCTGCGCCCAGCGAGGACAACGTCGACAGGCTTGCAGCCAGGGTGCGGCCGTCGTCGGCGGCATGCAGGCGCAGCGCGCACAGTCGCCAGCGCTGGCCACCGAGATGGCCGGCCAGGCGCCGCCACAGGCGTTCGCCGACACTGCCCTCGCTGTCATGCTCCGGGCCCGGCGGCAGCGCCGCGACCAGCCGGTCCCAGGCCAGGAAATCGCTGTCGGGCAACAGGTACAGCCGCCACACGCAGCGGCCGCGGGCATCGAGGAAGCACAGGCTTTCGCGCACGCCCTCGCTGTCCACGCCCTGGCAGGCATGCACGCGTACTGCCTGGCGCCAGCCACCGAGCTCGTTGCCGTCGGCGCGGTACAGGCACAACACGGTGCCGAGCGTGGCCAGCTGTGCCGGCGTCGGCCAGGCCGCGCTGCCCTGCGCGGCGATGGCGTCGTTCCTGCGTGCGGACAAGGCTCGGCTCATGAGGTCACCAGGAAACGGCAAGGCTGGCGGAGAGGGTGCGGCCCGGGTTGGTATAGCGGTCCAGCACGCGGCTGCCCGGCGACAGCGTCGAACCCACGTTGGACCAGTCGATGTAACGCTTGTCGCCCAGGTTGAACACGCCGACGTTGAAGGTGGCGCCCGGGGCGAAGTTCCAGTGCGCCATCAGGTCGGCCACGCCGTAGCCGGCCGGGCGGTACACCGTGGCGGCGGTGACGCGGTCCTTGCGCTTGACGAAGGTACCGGCCAGTTCGACGCCCCAGGTGTCGGTGTCGTACATCAGGCCGACGGTGCCACGCAGCGGGTCGACCGAATCCAGCGGGGTGTCTTCGGTCCTGTTGTCGCCGCGCGACCAGGCCACCGAGCTGCGCAGCGCCCAGCCCTGCAGCGCCGGGCTGATCTGGCCGAAGTCGACGCCGGCCTTCATTTCGGCACCGTAGATGCGCGCATCCGCGATGTTGCGCGACTGGAACACCATCAGGCCCTGGGCGTTGGTGCCGACCAGCGACTGCGACTCGATGAAGTCCTTGTACTCGTTGTAGTAGCCGCTGAGGCTGACGTAGGCCGCTGGCGACAGGAAGCGCAGTCCCAGCTCCATGCCGTCACTGGTTTCCGGCTTCAGGTCCGGATTGGGAATGGCGGTGTAGCCGAAGGCGAAGTTGGTGAAGCCCAGGTTGACGTCGTTGTACGGCGGCGAGCGGAAGCCATGCGAATAGCCGGCAAACAGCGACCATTCGTCGGTGAAGCGATAGACCATGCCCAGCTTCGGCGAGACGCTGGTCTTGGTCAGCCTGGCCACCGCAACGCCGGGATTGTCGTCGGCGAAGATGCTGTCCACCTCCGGCTTCAGCTCGTAGCGGTCCACGCGCACGCCCGGCACCAGCGACAGCTTGCCGTTGGCCATGCGCATTTCGTCCTGTGCGTACAGGCCCAGCTCGGTGGTCTTGCTGATCGGGAAATCGCGCACCGGGAAGGCGTCGGGCAGGATGGTGGTGCTGGTCTGGCCATTGGCCAACACCTGGTAGCCGTCGCGCTTCTGGCGGATCTCGGTATGCGCGCCCTCGAAACCGTAGGTCAGCGCGTGTTCGACGCTGCCGGTGCTGAACGCCTTGTTGAACTGCGCCTGCAGGCCGTAGACGCGCTGGTCGAAGTTGAACTCGCGGTGGCGGCGGCTGCGGTTGGCGCGGTCCTCGTCGGTGATCTGGGTGGTTTCGCTGTGCTGGGTATACAGCTGCCAATGCAGGCTGTCGGCGAAGCCCTTGTCCAGCGCATCCATTTCATGGGCGAACGACACGCGGGTGCGGTTCTGCATATCGCGCGCCTTCATGCCGGTGGTGGTGGTGCGGTCGATCGAGGACAGCACGTTGGTATCGGTGTTGTCTTCGTTGCCTTCCACGGTCAGCCGGAAGCGCTGGTCCTCGCTGGGTGCATAGACCAGCTTGGCCAGGCCACTGCGACCATCGCGGTCCTGCGGGTTGGGCGCGGTGCGGGTATTGTCGAGGCTGCGTACATCACACTTGTTGCCGGTTTCCTGGCCCTGGCGATGGTTGATGTTGACCATGCCGCTCCAGTGTTCGCCGCCGAACGCGCTGGTCACGCCGCCGAGCAGGCCCTTCCACTCACCGTCGTAGCCGAACTTCAGGCCGACGTAGCTGTCCTTGCCATCCTTGAGGTAGTCGGCAGGATCCTTGGTGACGAAGGCGACCACACCCCCGAGCGCGTCGGACCCATACAGCGAGCTGGCCGGGCCGCGCACGATCTCCACGCGCTTGAGCGTATCCAGATCGGTGAAGTTGCGGTTGGCGTTGGAGAATGAGCCGATGTTGAAGCTGGTGGGCATGGCGATGCCGTCGGTCTGCACGCGCACGCGGTTGCCGTCCAGGCCACGGATGCGGATGCTGCCAAGGCCGAAGCGCGCGGCGCTGCGGCTGACCGACAGGCCCGGCTCGTAGCGCAGCAGATCCTTGATGTCCTGCACCAGGTGCCGGTCCATCTGCTCGCGGTCGATGACGTCCACGGTGGCCGCCACATCGCTCACCGCCCGCTCGGTGCGGGTGGCGGTGACCTGCACACGGTCGAATTCGCGCGCATCGGGCGCGGCGGTGGCCGCGGCAGCAGCATGGGCGGACAGCGGCACGGCCATCCAGACGGCAAGGCAAAGGGCGGTAGGGCGGGTCATCGGGTTCGTTCGGTCAGGCAGGGGAACCCCCGGTTACCGGCACACCCGGAGGGTGCACGCGGTAGACCGAGGGGGAGAGAGCGGGAGCGGACGGGTCGCCCACCTTGCCGGCGCGGCCGGCAGGAGGGAGGGGGGCGGGCGACCAGGCCGCGATTACTTGGTCAGGATCAGCTTGTCGTTGCTGGTGTGCCGCAGGCGATAGAAGCGGTCGCCGTGCTGGATCAGGATTTCACGACGGCCCTTGAGCAGGGCTTCGCTGTCGATGACCTCTTCCGGCGGAACGACACGGACCGGACGATCGCGGAGGGTCAGCGTTTCGGGGCGCAGCAGTACAGGTTGAGCATTCATGAGCATCTGGACTCGTGCGAGGGACGAGTCAAATGATAATGATTCTCAGTTGACAATCAACAACCATTCTCAATTTGATTGATGAGATTAATGATCGAATTCTGAAATTCGATAGATCCCGTCAATCAAATGGCGACCCAGCCGTATAGAGTCGACTCTACCGAGGCCCCCGAGGCCCGGTCGGCCCCCGGGTTCAGGCGAAGGCGGCTTCGACGTCGGCCCAGCCGGCGGCGTCGACCTGCTCCAGCACCTCCAGCGCCTGCAGGTTCTGCAGCAGCTGGCTGACCCGGCTGGCACCGAGGATCACGCTGGAGACGTTCGGGTTGCGCAGGCACCAGGCGATGGCCAGCGTGGCCGGCGCCTGCCCCAGCGCACGCGCCACCTCGCTGAAGCGGCGCACCTGGGCCAGGCGGGCCTCGGCGTCGTCACCCAGCACCAGCGCCTGCAGCCATTCCATGCCCTCGCGGCCCAGCCGCGCATCGGCCGGAATGCCCTGGTCGTACTTGCCACTCAGCAGGCCCGAGGCCAGCGGCGAGAAGATGGTGGTGCCCAGGCCGGCACCGGCATACAGCGGCGCGTACTCGACCTCGACCCGTTCGCGGTGCAGCAGGTTGTACTGCGGCTGCTCCATCGACGGGCCCTGCAGGTTGCGCGCCTCGGCGATGTCCAGCGCCTGCTGGATCTGCACTGCCGACCACTCCGAGGTCCCCCAGTAGAGGATCTTGCCTTGCCGCACCAGGGTATCCATGGCATGCACGGTCTCGGCGACCGGCGCGTCCGGATCCGGGCGATGGCAGTAATAAAGGTCCAGGTAGTCCACCCGCAGGCGCTTGAGCGCCGCATGGCAGGCGTCGGTCACATGCTTGCGCGACAGGCCGCGCTGGGTCGGCCGTGGGTCCTTGGCGCTGCCGAAGAACACCTTGCTGGAGACGCAGATGCCGTCGCGCGGCAGGCGCAGGTCGGCGATCACATCGCCCATCACCTGTTCGGCGCGGCCGTTGGCATAGCCCTCGGCGTTGTCGAAGAAGTTGACGCCGTGGTCCCAGGCGGCGGCCACCAGGTTGCGGGCCTCGTCGCGCGGGATCTGGTCACCGAAGGTCACCCAGGCGCCGAAGGACAGGGCGGAAATCGGCAGGCCGGTGGAGCCCAGGCGACGGTATTGCATGCGAATCTCCTGCTGCGGGCCCGCATCCGGGCCGGGATCGAGCCCCATTCTACCTGCCGCCGCCGGCCGCAAGCCCTTGCCGTTGCTGGCCTGATCGGTACCGATAGATGCGCGCACGCTGCTTTTTCTTGCCCCGGCCCCTGCCCTGCACTAGGCTTCCCGTTTTTCGCGACGCCCCAGGGGAGTCACTCACATGGTCGAAGGTTTGGGCAGGATCGGCTTCGGCCTGTTCGGGTTGGCGGTGCTGATCGGCATCACCTGGTTGTTTTCCAACAACAAGCGTGCGGTTGACTGGAAGCTGGTTGCCACCGGTATCACCCTGCAGATCGCGTTCGCGGCGCTGGTGATCCTGGTGCCGGGCGGCCGCGACGTGTTCGATGCGCTGGGCAAGGGCTTCGTCAAGGTTCTCAGCTTCGTCAACGAAGGCTCGGGCTTCATCTTCGGCTCGTTGATGGACACCAAGAACTACGGCTTCATCTTCGCCTTCCAGGTGCTGCCGACCATCATCTTCTTCTCGGCGCTGATGGGGGTGATGTACCACCTCAACGTCATGCAGGCGATCGTGCGCGTGATGGCGTGGTCGATCACCAAGGTGATGCGCGTGTCCGGCGCGGAAACCACCAGCGTCTGCGCCAGCGTCTTCATCGGCCAGACCGAGGCGCCGCTGACCGTGCGCCCGTACATCGCCAGGATGACCCAGTCCGAGCTGCTGACCATGATGATCGGCGGCATGGCCCACATCGCCGGCGGCGTGCTGGCGGCCTATGTGGGCATGCTCGGCGGTGGCGACCCGGCGCAGCAGGCCTTCTACGCCAAGCACCTGCTGGCAGCGAGCATCATGGCCGCACCGGCCACCCTGGTCGTGGCCAAGCTGCTGATTCCGGAAACCGGCACCCCGCTGACCCGCGGCACGGTGAAGATGGAAGTCGAAAAGACCTCCAGCAACATCATCGACGCGGCCGCTGCCGGTGCCGGTGACGGCCTGAAGCTGGCGCTGAACATCGGCGCGATGCTGCTGGCCTTCATCGCCCTGATCGCGCTGCTGAACGCCCCGTTGACCTGGATCGGCGAGGTGACCGGCCTGGCCGCTGCCATCGGCAAGCCGACCAACCTGTCGACCATCTTCGGTTACGTGCTGGCCCCGATCGCCTGGGTGATCGGTACCCCGTGGGCTGATGCCACCACCGTCGGTTCGCTGATCGGCCAGAAGGTCGTGATCAACGAATTCGTCGCCTACACCGAACTGTCGCAGATCGTGAACGGCCAGGTGGCCGGCGTGAGCCTGTCCGAGGAAGGTCGCCTGATCGCCACCTACGCGCTGTGCGGCTTTGCCAACTTCAGCTCGATCGCGATCCAGATCGGCGGCATCGGCGGCCTGGCCCCGGAACGTCGCCACGACCTGGCCAAGTTCGGCCTGCGCGCGGTGTTGGGCGGTACCATTGCCACCTTCATGACGGCGACCATCGCCGGCGTGCTGACGCACTTCAGTTGAACCCTTGGTTGAGAAAAGATTCCCTATGAGCAGCAGTGTCGTTGTCGTCGGTTCCTTCAATGTCGATCACGTGTGGCGGTGTGAGTCGCTGCCGGCACCGGGTGCGACCATTGCCGGCCGCTACAGCACCGGCCCCGGGGGCAAGGGCTTCAACCAGGCGGTGGCGGCCTGCCGCGCCGGTGCCGACACGCACTTCGTGTGCGCGTTGGGCGATGACGCCGGTGGCGCCACCGCGCGTGAACTGGCTGCGCAGGATGGCTTCGCGCTGATCGCCGAGGCCAGCAGCGAACCGACCGGCACCGCGGGCATCTACGTGGACGCGCGTGGCCGCAACACCATCGTGATCGGCCCGGGTGCCAACGCCGCGCTGGGCACCGATTTCCTGCAACAGCAGCAGGCCCTGCTGACCCGCGCCAAGGTGGTGCTGGTGCAGCTGGAATCGCCGGTGCAGACCATCGAAGCGGCGCTGGCCACGGCCCGCGAGGCCGGTGTCACCACCGTGCTCAATACCGCACCGGCCGATGCGCCCTCGACCATCGGCCTGCTCAAGCTGGCCGATGTGATCACCCCGAACGAAACCGAGTTCGCTGCCCTGCTCGGCCGCCATGTCGGTGAGCGCGTGGATGCCAACGACGTCGCCGCGCTGGATGGCGCCAGCCTGCACGCGCTGTGCCGCAAGCTGGTCGGCAACGGCACCGTGGTGGTGACCCTGGGTTCGGTGGGCGTGTTCGTGTCGCATGCCGACGAGAACCTGCGCGGCGATACCCAGCCGTACTACCGCGTGGGTGCCGAACAGGTGCAGGCGATCGACACCACCGGTGCCGGTGACGCCTTCAACGGTGCGCTGGCCGCGTCGCTGGCGCAGGTGGCCGACGCCCCGTTCGCCCGCCACGTGCGCTTCGCCAACCAGTTCGCCGGCCGTTCGACCGAGAAGGAAGGCGCCGCTGCGGCGATGCCGCGCTTCACCCCGGCCGACGCTGAAGCCAGGTAATTCCACGCCACGCGTGGATGACAAGGCCCGGGTGTGCAGACACCCGGGCCATTCTTTTGCCCATTGCCCAGCCCCTGCGACCGCCTGTCGCATTGCCCACATCCTGCCCCTCGCCCACCATCCGCGCAGCTTCCTCGCACGGGCAGGACATGGACGGATTCCCCTGGCTGCTGGTCGCGGCCGCCGGCAGTGCCGTGGCGGCGCTGCTGCATATCGGCTGCATCGCCTTCGGCGCCGCGTGGTACAGGTACTTCGGTGCCGGCCAGCGCGTGGTCCGGCTGGCGCATGCGGGGCACTGGTGGCCACCGCTGATGACCGCGGTCATCACTGCCGTGCTGGTGGCCTGGACCCTGTACGCACTGGCCGCCGCGGGCTGGCATTCGCCGCTGCCGGCCAGCCGCCTGGTCCTGCCCGGCATCGCCGCGCTGCTGTTGCTGCGTGCCGCGATGGGCTTCGGCCTGGCGCTGTTCCGGCCGGGGTACAACGGCACGCGCTTCTGGGCGGTCAGCTCGCTGGTCTGCCTGGGCCTGGGGCTGGCCTTCGCGCTGGGTACCCGCCAGGCCTGGCAGAGCCTGGGGTAGCCGCCCACCATCGCCCGCCCGTGGGGGCGGCGGAAGCAACCGTCAAGCATCTGCTGATGCCGGTACGGCATGAGGTCGGTGCCGATCGGCCTGAACCGGACCGCGCGCGGCACGGCCGTACCGCCGCCCGCACCCTACAATGGGCGCATGCAGATCGGCCCGTACACCATTGCCCCCAACGTCGTGCTGGCACCCATGGCCGGCGTCACCGACAAGCCCTTCCGCCTGCTGTGCAAACGGCTGGGTGCGGGACTGGCCGCCTCGGAAATGACCATCAGCGACCCGCGCTTCTGGAACACGCGAAAGTCGATCCACCGCATGGACCATGACGGCGAGCCAGCCCCGATCAGCGTGCAGATCGCCGGCACCGAGCCGCAGCAGCTGGCCGAGGCCGCGCGCTACAACGTCGACCACGGCGCGCAGATCATCGACATCAACATGGGCTGCCCGGCCAAGAAGGTGTGCAACGCCTGGGCGGGCTCGGCGCTGATGCGCGACGAGCAGCTGGTGGCGCGCATCCTCGAAGCCGTGGTCAACGCAGTGGACGTGCCGGTCACGCTGAAGATCCGCACCGGTTGGGACTGCGACCATCGCAATGGCCCGGTGATCGCCCGCATCGCCGAGGCCAGCGGCATCGCCGCGCTGGCCGTGCATGGCCGCACCCGCGACCAGCATTACACCGGCCAGGCCGAGTACGCCACCATCGGCGAGATCAAGGCTGCGCTGCGCATCCCGGTGATCGCCAACGGTGACATCGATTCACCGCAGAAGGCCGCCCACGTGCTGCAGCAGACCGGGGTGGATGCAGTGATGATCGGCCGCTCCGCGCAGGGCCGGCCGTGGATCTTCCGCGAAGTGGCGCACTACCTGGCCACCGGCGAGGAACTGCCACCGCCGTCGCTGGCGGAAGTGCGCGACATCCTGCTCGGCCACCTGCATGCGCTGCATGCGTTCTATGGCGAGCCGCAGGGCGTGCGCATCGCGCGCAAGCACCTGGGCTGGTACGCCAAGGATCGTCCGGAGAACGCCGCGTTCCGCGCGGTGGTCAACCGTGCCGAAGACCCACAGGGCCAGATCGCGCTGACCACCGAGTACTTCGACCGCCTGATCGCCGGGGAACCGGCGCTGTCTTCGGCCGCCTGACCGCCCCCGCCGCGTCGCAACGTCGAGCCTGCTCGACCGAATTGAACTCCGAGAGCCCGCCTCCATGACCCCGCCGATCTCCTCTCCGACCTATCTGCACGGATTTTCCGGCACCGAACAGCAGCGCCTGATGACCCAGGCCCGGCTGCTGGAATCGAGCATCTTCGGCCAGATCGACTACAGCGGCGCGCGGCGCCTGCTGGAAGTCGGCAGTGGCGTCGGTGCGCAGACCGAGATCCTGCTGCGCCGCTTCCCCGAGCTGCACGTGACCGGCGTGGACCTGAGCGAAACGCAGCTGGCCACCGCGCGCGAGAACCTGGCGCGCACGCCGTGGTGCAGCGACCGATACACCCTGCAGCAGGCCGACGCCGGCGAGCTGCCGTTCGAGGCACGGAGCTTCGACTCGGCGTTCCTGTGCTGGGTGCTGGAACACGTGCCTTCACCGGCGCGGGTGCTGAGCGAAGTGCGCCGCGTGCTGGCACCGGGTTCGCCGGTCTACATCACCGAAGTGATGAATGCCTCGTTCCTGCTCGACCCGTACTCGCCGCACATCTGGCGCTACTGGATGGCCTTCAACGACTTCCAGTACGACCATGGCGGTGACCCGTTCGTCGGTGCAAAGCTGGGCAACCTGCTGCTGGCCGGCGGCTTCCGCGACGTGCACACCGAGATCAAGACCATCCACCTGGACAACCGCGAACCGGCGCGTCGCAAGACGATGATCGCGTTCTGGGAACAGCTCCTGCTGTCGGCCGCCGACCAGCTGCTGCAGGCCGGCTCGGTGGACGAGGAAACCGTGGAAGGCATGCGCCGCGAGTTCCGCCTGGTGCAGAACGACCCGAACGCGGTGTTCTTCTACTCGTTCGTCCAGGGCCGCGCCACGGTGTATTGATCCGGTGTTCTGCTGCCGATCGGGGCCGTAGAGCCACGCCATGCGTGGATCCAGTGATCAATGCACGGCGGTGTGGTCGGCCGCGCCCGGCGCCGCCGCCGGCTCCTGCCAGATCCGCTGCCACATCGCCGCCAGGCGGCGACCGGCGTCGGCACGCGCGGCGGGACTGCTGTAGTCCACCCGCACCTGCTCGGGAACGATCGCCCGCCACTGCCCGTCGGCCTGCCCGGCCACGACGAAGTTGAAGGTGTAGTCCGGCTCCAGCCCCATGCGCAGGTCACTCAGCACCAACCGGCCGTCAACCACCTGCGCACGCATGAAACCGCGGTTGAACCACGTCAGCTGCTGCACCGCCGGGATGGCCTGCGCTTCGCGCAAGGCCTGTACGTTGGACGCATGGCCTTCGAACCGCATCGGCCGGTGGTCGGCCACCAGCGAGCGGTCACCCACCACGTAGCCATTGGGCGTCATCGCCACCACCCGCCACAGCAGGGTGTTGAACGGCATCGGTACCGAGAAGCGCGGCGCATCGCCCAGGCCCATCGCGGCCAGGCTCTGCTGTGCGGCACGGTCGACCTGTGACTTGGCGATCAGGCCCCAGCCCAGGTAGCCACTGCTGAGCAGCAGGGCCACGCCCAGCACCTTGCCCGCCCAGGGCCGGGCGCGGCCGAACCAGGCCAGCACGCAGCCCAGCAGAAGCCACACCGTATACCCCGGGTCGATGATGAAGACACTGGATCCCATGGTCGGATGCGGGCGCAGCGGCCACCACAACTGGGTGCCATACACGGTGAACGCATCCAGCACCGGATGGGTGACCAGCGCCAGCTGGATCGCCCAGAACCAGCGCAGCGGTGACTGCGCGACGCGGCCATTGCCGAAGCGCTTGAACAGCCACCAGATCAATGCCGCCACCCATGGCAGTACCAGCAGCGAATGACTGAAACTGCGGTGCTCGATCATGTTCGCCACCGGATCGGCTGCGGTGAAACCGAGCCACAGCGCGTCGAGGTCCGGCAGGGTGCCAAGCGCGGCACCAGCGAGCAGGGCCGCGCGGCGATGTCCGGGCGGGGCGATGGCAGCGGCGACGGCGCCACCGAGCACGATCTGGGTCAGGGAGTCCATGGGCCGATGCTAGCGGCTTGCGGGCGGTGCATGTAGAGCCGAGCCCATGCTCGGCTGCGCTTCGTTCTGCGCCACGTCAGCCGAGCATGGGCTCGGCTCTGCAGTAGGACAGACGCGGGTTACGCCGCCTGCGACAACCGCGCGCCTGGCAGTTCCACCAGGGTCTGGCCGTTGTGGTCGAGCAGGCGCAGCGCACCATCATGGTCCTCGGCCAGTGCGGTCAGGCTCTCCACCCAGTCGCCGTCGTTAGCGTAGACCAGGCCATCGCGTTCGACCAGCGCCGCGCGGTGGATGTGGCCGCAGACGATGCCATCCAGGCCGCGCCGGCGCACGTCGTCCAGCCCGGCCTGCACGAAGCGCTCGATGTAGCGTTCGGCGGCCCCGCTGCGCTTCTTCAGGAACTCCGACAGCGACCAGTAGCGCATGCCAAGCCGGCGCCGTACCGCGTTCAGCGCCTGGTTGCCGGTCAGGATGCGGTAGTACAGCCAGTCGCCGAACTTTTCCTGCAGGCCACCGAAATGGGTCACGCCGTCGTAGTCGTCGCCATGCGCGACCAGCAGCCGGCGGCCATCGGCGGTCACGTGGATGGCACGGCGGCGCACCTGCATGGCCGGCAACATCAGCCCGCACACCTGGCGCAGCGAGGCATCGTGGTTGCCGGGAATGTAGATGATCTCGGTCCCTGCACGGCGCAGCGCGTGCAGGGCCTGGATGACTTCGCTGTGCGACTGCCGCCAGTTGGCGCGGCGATGCGCCATCCACCACAGGTCGATGATGTCGCCGACCAGGTACAACCGCTCGCAGCGCAGCTGCGAGAGGAACCGCGCCAGTTCGGTGGCGTGGCAATGACGTGAGCCCAGGTGCACGTCGGAGACGAACACTGCGCGCCGGTGCGGCGACAGGTTCGCCAGCGTGCTCATGCCGGCGCACCCGCGTCGCGCAGATAGCGTTTGCGCTTGTTCGGCCGGATCGCGCACAGGTCCACTTCGATCAGGCCGTCGATCGAATCGCTGAAGTCCGGGTCCACGCCGAAGGCGAGGAAGCGCGCGCCGCCGGGTTCGCACAGATCGGTGTACTGGCGGTACAGCGTCGGCACGCCGGTACCCAGTGCGGCCAGGTTGGCCTTGAGCACATCGAACGCGGCACCCGCATCCAGCTCGCCGAAACTTGGCGGTGCGGCGAAGTACTGGAAGGGGCGGTTCGATTCGGCCAGCCCGGCGGTTCCGCCGTAGTAGCGCTGGTAGTAGGCCACCAGCTGCTCGCGCGCATCGCGCGGCAGCGCTGCGCTGATCGAGACCGCGCCGAACAGGTAGCGGATGCCCGGCCGGCACTGCAGGTAGGCGCCGATGCCCTGCCACAGGTAGTCCAGGCTGCGGCTGCCCCAGTAATCGGGCACCACGAAGCTGCGGCCCAGCTCCAGGCCCTCGGCAATGTGGGTGATGGCATCGTCGGAATAGCGGAACAGCGACGCGCTGTAGAGCCCGGACAGGCCGTGCCGGGCCAGGGCCTGGGCGCCGCGCATGATGCGGTAGGCACCGGCAATGCGCTGCGCCGCCGCGTCCCAGATCACGATGTGCTCGTACTGCGGATCGTAGGCGTCCAGGTCGCGGCTGCGCCCGGTGCCCTCGCCCACCTGGCGGAAGGTCAGCTCGCGCAGGCGGCCCAGTTCCAGCAGCAGCGGTGAATCGGCGGTACAGGTCGCCAACAGGATCTGCTTGCCATCGGCGGTCTGGCCCAGCTGGGTGGCCGCGGCAATGCCGGCGGCGACCTGCGAAGGCGGCACCGGAGACGCCAATGGCTCGGGGCCAGCGCACGCAGCGGCATTGCCGGCCGCGCCGTTGCGGCCCAGCGCGTACAGCGCGCGGCGCACCGCCAGCAGCTGTGCGCCCGGGTCACCGCCCTTGCCCAGCTGCATCGGCTCGCCGATGCTCAGCCGCAGCGGGCGGCCACGGCGGGTGAACATTTCGCGCGCCAGCAGCGCAGTGCCGGCCGGCTTGAACAGGGTCGAGGCGCCGTAGAACAGCGCCGAGTTGCGCGCTTCCACCCGCACCGGCAGCACCGGCGCAGCGGCCGCGCGGGCAAAGCGGACGAATCCCCGCTGCCAACGGCCATCGCGGATGCCGCGCAGCGACAGGCGCGAGACCTCGCCGGCCGGGAACACGATCACGCACTGCTCGGCGGCCAATGCTTCCTCCACCGCATGC
Organism: Stenotrophomonas sp. YJH_SMC_123; assembly: GCF_059368215.1. Taxonomy (NCBI): domain Bacteria; kingdom Pseudomonadati; phylum Pseudomonadota; class Gammaproteobacteria; order Lysobacterales; family Lysobacteraceae; genus Stenotrophomonas; species Stenotrophomonas sp. YJH_SMC_123. Next base: position 382,704 of record NZ_JCAFRM010000004.1, on the reverse strand, counting down.
AGGCTGCCGCGCCGGGCCTTGCCACCGAGGATGCGCACCGGCAGCAGCAGGTCCTGCAGCGGCGCGATCGCCCCCAGCAGATCGTTGGCCACGATCCGCACGTCGCGGCGGATACGGCCAACCGCGTCCAGCAGTGCGAGCGCATCCAGTGCCCCGGAGGGGTGGTTGGCGACGATCAGCAGGCGGCCGGTGGCCGGGATCCTGGCCAGCGCGGCCGGATCCACCTGGTACTGGCCGCCGATGAATTCCAGGCCGGCGGCGACGAAACCGAAGCCGCGCAGTCCTGAGCTGCGCTGCAGGAAGGCTTCAATCTGGTCCAGGCGCGACCAGCGCCCGACGCTGCGCAGCAGCGGCCGCGCCAGTTGGCCGCGACGGCCATGGAACCAATCGGGGAAACGTTGCTGGAGACGCTGTTCGAGTTCCTGCATGGCGGATCCACTGATGCCCGGCGGCCGGATTGGCCGACAGCCTGCGCCCGGCAGGCGGCAGCCAGATGGCGGTTTCGGGGCAGAACGATGACGGCCGGCCCGCCTTCGCGGCGAGGTCGCCGCCCGCGCGTTCCGGGCCGGTAGCAGCCCGGTGCGTTGTCACGCTGGTGGAACACTGGGCCTCAAGGCTGGGCCCCAATCCCCAAGGGACGGCCCCTCCAGGCCTACGCGGGCTTAACCACCGGCAACCGGCACAGGTTCACAATGCACAGGCGGCGCACCCCGTGTATCATGCGCGCCCATCTTTCCATCCGAATCAAGGGATATTACGCCTGATGTCCAGCTATCTCTTCACCTCCGAGTCGGTCTCCGAAGGCCATCCGGACAAGGTTGCCGACCAGATCTCCGATGCGGTGCTGGACGCGATCCTGACCCAGGACCAGCGCGCCCGCGTGGCCTGCGAGACCATGGTCAAGACCGGCGTTGCCATCGTGGCCGGTGAAATCACCACCAGCGCCTGGATCGACCTGGAAGCGCTGACCCGCAAGGTCATCACGGACATCGGCTACGACAGCTCCGACGTCGGTTTCGACGGCGCCACCTGCGGCGTGCTGAACCTGATCGGCAAGCAGTCGCCGCACATCGCCCAGGGCGTGGATCGCAAGAAGCCGGAAGAAATGGGCGCTGGCGACCAGGGCCTGATGTTCGGCTATGCCACCAACGAGACCGACAGCTACATGCCGGCCGCGATCCACCTGTCGCACCGCCTGGTCGAGCAGCAGGCCAAGATCCGCAAGAAGAAGAACTCGCCGCTGTCGTGGCTGCGTCCGGACGCCAAGAGCCAGGTCACCCTGCGCTATGAAAACGGCGTGGTCTCGGCCATCGACGCCGTGGTCCTGTCGACCCAGCACGCCCCCGGCATCAAGCAGAAGGACCTCATCGAGGCCGTCCGCGAAGAGATCATCAAGCCGGTGCTGCCGGCCAAGTGGCTGCACAAGGGCACCAAGTTCCACATCAACCCGACCGGCAAGTTCGAGATCGGTGGCCCGGTGGGCGACTGCGGCCTGACCGGCCGCAAGATCATCGTCGACACCTACGGCGGCTGGGCCCGTCACGGTGGTGGTGCCTTCTCCGGCAAGGACCCGTCCAAGGTCGACCGTTCGGCAGCCTACGCGGCCCGCTACGTCGCCAAGAACGTGGTGGCCGCCGGCCTGGCCGACCGTTGCGAAGTGCAGGTCTCCTACGCCATCGGCGTGGCTGAGCCGACCTCGATCTCGGTCACCACCTTCGGCACCGGCAAGATCAGCGACGACAAGATCGAGAAGCTGATCCGCAAGCACTTCGACCTGCGCCCGTACGGCATCATCAAGATGCTGGACCTAGTGCACCCGATGTACCAGCAGACCGCGGCCTACGGCCACTTCGGCCGCAAGCCGAAGGAGTTCAGCTACCTCAACGGCGAAGGCGAGACCGTCAACGCCACGGCCTTCTCCTGGGAGAAGACCGACCGCGCCGCCGCCCTGCGCGCCGATGCGAAGCTGAAGTAAGAAACACGAAGGGCCGCTCACGCGGCCCTTCTGCTTTCTGTAGAGCCGAGCCCATGCTCGGCTTTCTTTTTCCTGCGACAAGAGCAGCCGAGCATGGGCTCGGCTCTACAAGAGCTACGCCACGCCGATACAATCGCCGCATGTCGACCGAACTGAAAACCCACCAGCTGTCCATGACCGTGCTGATGTCGCCGGAGATGGCCAATTTCTCCGGCAAGGTCCACGGCGGCGCCATCCTGCGCCTGCTCGACCAGGTTGCCTACGCCTGCGCCAGCCGTTACGCCGGCAGCTACGTGGTCACCCTGTCGGTGGACCAGGTGATGTTCCGCCAGCCGATCGCGGTGGGCGAGCTGGTCACCTTCCTGGCCTCGGTGAACCATACCGGCACCTCGTCGATGGAGATCGGCATCAAGGTGGTGGCCGAGGACATTCTCAAGCGCAGCGTGCGCCACGCCAACAGCTGCTTCTTCACCATGGTGGCCGTGGATGAGGAAGGCCGGCCGACGCCCGTCCCGCCCCTGCAGCCGGCGACGTCCGACGAGAAGCGCCGCCAGGCCGCCGCGCAGATCCGCCGCCAGCTGCGCCAGGAAATGGAACAGCGCCATCTGGAACTGCTGGCATCGAATCCGCCGTCACCGGAGGAATGAGGTAGTGCCGGCCGCTGGCCGGCAACCTCGCGCGTGCTGCCGGACATCATGAGGTTGCCGGCCAGCGGCCGGCACTACCATTGCGAATTCGCCGGGCCATGCCCGGCGGATGCGGATCAACCGGTGTTCTGCACGCCCTGCGCAACACCGTTCACGCAGGCCACCAGCGCGCGCAGCAACCCGTCATCCTCGCGCCCGCTGGCCCGCCAGCGCTGCAACAGGTCCACCTGCAGCACGCTGATCGGATCGACGTAGGGATTGCGCAGGCGGATCGACAGCGCCAGCCGCGCATCGTGGTCGAGCAGCGTCCGCTGGTCCATCAGCGCCAGCAGCCAGTGCCGGGTGAGTTCCAGTTCGCGCTGCACCTGCGGGAAGAAGTGCCCGTGCAGTTCACCCGACAACAGCGAAAACTGCTCGGCGATGGTGATATCGCCCTTGGACAGCACCATCGCGATGTCGTCCAGGAAGGTGCGGAAGAACGGCCAGTCCCGCGCCATCTCGCGCAGGGTCTGTTCGTGGCCGGCAGCAACCGCCGCCTGCAGGCCACTGCCCACGCCGTACCAACCAGGAATCACCGCGCGCGCCTGGCTCCAGGCGAACACCCAGGGAATCGCACGCAGGTTGCCCAGCGCGGCGTCCTGGCCGAGCCGGCGCGATGGCCGCGAGCCCAGCGTCATGCGTTCGATCACGTCGATCGGCGTGGCGGTGCGGAAGTAGTCCATGAAACCGGCCTGGCCAACGAACGCGCGATACACCTCGCTGCTGGCCGATGCCACCGCGTCCATTACCGGTCGCCACTCATCCTCGCGCGGCTCGGCGGCACGCGGGCGCAGGCTGGCACGCAGCACCGCACCGGTGGCCTGCTCCAGCGAGCGCAGGGCCAGCGCACGGATGCCGTACTTGCGATGGATCACCTCGCCCTGCTCGGTCACCCGCAGGCGGCCATCGATGCTGCCGCGCGGCGATGCGTCCACCGCGTGCGTGGTCTTGCCGCCACCGCGGCTGATCGAGCCGCCACGGCCATGGAAGAAGGTCAGGCGGATGCCGGCCTCGGCCGCCACCTCCAGCAGTTCCACCTGTGCACGCTGCAGGCCCCAGCGCGATGCGGCGATGCCACCGTCCTTGCTGCTGTCCGAATAGCCCAGCATCACCATCTGCACGTCATCGCGTGCTTGCAGGTGCGCGCGATAGATCGGGTCGGCCAGCAGATCACGCAGGGTCACGGTGCCGCGCTTGAGGTCCTCCACCGTCTCGAACAGCGGCGCGATATCCAGCGGTACTGATCCGTTCTCTTCCACCAGGCCGCCACGGCGCGCCAGCGCCAGCACCGCCAGCACGTCGCTGCGGTCATGTGCCATCGAGATGATGTAGCTGCCCAGTGCATCGCCACCATGCCGCGCACGGGCATCGGCCAGCGCGGCGAACACGGCGTCCAGTCGCCGGTTGCCTTCGTCGTCGCCCTTCGGCAACGGCGCGTCACCACTGGCATGCGGCGCCAGCAGGCGCGCGCGGCCCACTGCATCCAGGCCGTCCCACGCTGCGTCGCCGCCCAGCACCGTGGCCAGCGCGCGCGCGTGCACGCTCGATTCCTGGCGCACGTCCAACCGCGCCAGGTGGAAGCCGAAGGTCTTCACCCGCCACAGCAGGCGCTGCACGGCGAAGCCACCGGCATGTTCGCCGCGGTTGGCGCGCAGGCTGTCGAGGATCAGCTGCAGGTCGTCGATCAGTTCGTCCGGGCCGGCGTAGGCGCCCTCGCCATCGTCCAGCGTTGCCTGCAGGCGTGCGCGCATGCGGTCGTTGAGCAGGCGGTACGGCATGTCGGCATGGCGCGGGCGCGACTGCACCTGCGGCAGCAGCTGCTGGTAGTGCGCCACGCGCGCCTGCAGCGCCTTGCTCACGCCCACCCGCTCGGTGGACTGGCTGAGCAGGCTGGCCAGCTGCAGCAGTTCCTTCTGGTAGCGACCCAGCACGGCCTGCCGCTGCGCGTCCAGCGTAGTGCGGATGGTGTGGGCATCCACGTTCGGGTTGCCGTCCATGTCGCCGCCCACCCACGTACCGAAGCGCAGCAGGCGCGGCAGCGGCAGTTCTTCGCCGTAGGTATCGCGCAGCGCCTGCTGCAGCGATTCGTACAGCACCGGGATCACCCGGTACAGCACCTGCACCAGATAGAAGCCGACGTGCTCGCGCTCGTCATCGACGGTAGGCCGCACCGGCGAGGAATCGGTGGTCTGCCACGAAGCGGTCAGCGCCATGCGGAAGCGCGCAGCATCGGCGGCCGCTTCCCCCGGCGTGCGTTGGCCGTCGAGGTTGTCGACCAGGCTGGCCACCATCAGCTGCTCTTTCTCCAGCAGCGCGCGGCGCACCGCTTCGGTCGGGTGCGCGGTGAACACCGGTTCGATGTCGATGCGCGGCAGCCACTGCGCCAGCTCATCCAGGCCCACGCCCTGCGCCTTCAGGTGCTGCAGCGCATCCTGCAGGCCGTCGGGCTGCGCCCCGGCGGTACCGGCACGCTGGTAATCACGGCGGCGGCGGATGCGATGCACGCGCTCGGCGATGTTGACCACCTGGAAGTAGGTGCTGAAGGCCCGCACCATGGTCTCGGCCTGCTGCGGCGTGCGCCCGGCCAGCCCTTCGGCCAGCTCCGACAGCGGCGCCTGGTTCTCGCGGCGGGCAATGGCGCGGGTGCGCACGTCCTCGACATCGTCGAGAAAAGCGGCCGAAACCTGTTCGACCAGCAGGTCACCCACCAGTGCGCCGAGCCGGCGCACGTCATCGCGAAGCGGAAGATCGGGGGAAGCAAACTCGATGCTGCTGCGGTACTCGTTCATCGGCGACGCACAGGCCTCGGTCAACGGATCCAGACCCCAAGCCTATCCCAGATCGGGCGTCGTGCTGCGATGCAAGAATGGTTTCATCTGCACGTATCCATGGCGGACGCAGCCGAGCATGGGCTCGGCTCTACAAGCGTGATGGCGCGTGACACCGTGTAGCGCCCAAGCCCATGCTCGGGCGGCGGCGCAGCCGCACAGGCGGCCGCTGTTGCAGCGGCCACCCTCATGCACGTATCAGCGCTTCTTCTTCGCCGTGCCCTGCTCGGCCGGGCCGATGGTCTGCTCCAGCCAGCGCTCGCTCTCGGCCAGCATGGTCATGATCGATTCGCGTGCGCGGTAGGCATGCGATTCGTTGGGCAGCATCACCAGCCGCGCGGTGCCACCCAGGCCCTTCACCGCCGCGAACATGCGCTCGCTCTGGATCGGGAACGTGCCGGAGTTGTTGTCGTCCACGCCGTGGATGAACAGGATCGGATCCTTGATCCTGTCGGCGTAATTGAACGGCGCCATCTTCTGGTAGACGTCCTGCGCCTGCCAGTAGTTGCGCTCCTCGGCCTGGAAGCCGAACGGCGTGAGCGTGCGGTTGTAGGCGCCGCTGCGCGCAATGCCCGCCTTGAACAGGCGGGTGTGTGCCAGCAGGTTGGCCGTCATGAACGCACCGTACGAATGGCCACCAATGGCGATGTGATCGCGGTCGGTCACGCCACGCCGCACCACTTCATCCACGGCCGCCTGCGCATTGGCCACCAGCTGTTCGATGTAGGTGTCGTTCGGCTCCTTGTCGCCCTCGCCGATGATCGGCATCGACGGGCTGGCCAGCACCACGTAACCCTTGGCCAGGAACGCCTGCGGGCCCCAGTAGCTGACCGCATTGAAGCGATACGGCGAATCGGTCACCTGGCTGGCCGCGGCCGCGCTCTTGAACTCGCCCGGGTAGGCCCACATCAGCAGCGGGCGCGGGCCGTCGCGCTTCGGGTCGTATCCCGGCGGCAGCAGCAGGGTCGCGGTCAGGTCGACGCCGTCCTTGCGCTTGTAGCGGATCTGCTCCTTCTGCACACCCTTCAGCTGCGGCAGCGGATGCGCGAAATGGGTCAGCGCGTGCGGTGCGCTCCCAGCATCGGCCAGCGACTGCACGTAGAAGTTGGCCGGCTCGTCCGGGCTCTCGCGGCTCAGCAGCAGCGAACTGCCCTGCTTGTCCAGCAATGCCACCGGCAGCGCATAGCTCGGCGCCTGCGAGTGGAACAGGCGCGTTGCCTTGCCCGTGGCGATGTCGAAGCGGTCCACGAACGGACGGTCGCCTTCCGGCGAAGCACCGGCGCCGGCCAGGTACAGGCTGCCGCCATCGGCGCTGGTCTGCAGCAGCGAACGGCCGCGCTCGTCGCTGGCCCGCAGCGGCCGGCCCGGATCGGCGTAGCGGTCCTGCGCATCGCGATCCCACAGCAGGCGCGGTTCGGCGCTGGCATTGTCCGGGGCGATCAGCCAGGTCTTGGTCCTGCGGGTCTTCCACCACGATTCGGTCAGCAGGGCCAGGTCGCCACGGCCCCAGCTGATACCGGCCAGGCGGCTGCCCAGCTGGGCCAGCGTCACCGGCGGCGTGTCGAACGGCGCGGCCTGCATCAGCACCGCATCGCGCACCTTGGCATCCCTGTTCGGGTCGCCACCATCCTGCGCTTCAGCCCAGACCAGGGTCGCGTCGGCATCACCACGCCAGCCGATGTCACGCACGCCGGTCACTTCGGCGTCGTTGCCGGTCGGCAGGCCTTCCACCAGTGGACGCACGGCCACGGTATGCACCAGCTTGCCGCTGGCACGGTCGATCACTTCAATGCGGCGCGGGAAACTGCTCACCGGCACCACGTAGGAATACGGGCGCTGCACCGGCTGGCGCAGCACGAAGCGGCCATCCGGCGACACGGAGAAGCCCATGAAGATGCCGGCCGCGCCGATCGGGCGGGTGCTGCCATCCAGGCTGACTTCCACCGGCTGTGTGGTGGCGTAGTAGTCGAACTGGCGCGCGTCAGCCTCGTTCTTCAGCAGGTCCTGGTAGGTACGGATCGACACCACGCCATCGCCCCGGCGGGTCTGCTGCACGGCCGGGCCGGTCGGGATGCCGTCGGTGGCCGGGGCCGCACCGAGGTTGGCCGGGCGGGTGAACACCACCAGCCCGCGGCTGTCCGGCAGCCACTGGTAACCGCTGCCGATCACCGTGTTCAAGCCGGCAACCAGGCGGCGGGCGCTGCCGGCGGCCACGTCCACCAGCCACAGTTCGTTGGCGCCGCTGGTGGCGTCGACCTGGTTGAAAGCGAGCCACTTCTGATCCGGAGACCACATCAGGCTGGCGATCGACAGCGTGGCCGGCAGGCCGCTGATCTGCCGTTCCTTGCCATCGGCCACGTTCATCAGCCACAGCTTCTCGCCGAAGCTGAAACGGCTGTCGGAGAACGTGCGCGGGTTGATGCGCAGGCCGGCCAGCTTCAGTTCCGGCTGCGCCACCACCCGGATCGACGGCAGCGACGGCATCTGCATCAACGCGGCCATGTCGCGGCGAGGCGACAGGTGCAGCGACGGCGCGCGCGGTGCGTCGACCACCGCCTGCAGCGCCGCCGAGGGCAGTTCGTAGCCATTGGCACCCTGCGCCTGTGCTGCAGCGGGCTGTGGGGCCAGCGCCCAGGCCAGCGGGGCCACGGCCAGCAGTCCCATCGACAGGACCAGGCCGGTCCAGCGCCGCGTACGGCGCGCGTGCATGCTCATCGTTCTACCTGCGTGATGCGTGAAAGCACCGACCTTAACAGGCCGTGCACGCGCCCCCATCTGCCGATGGTTGGGTCATCCGGATGTCATGCCGGGGCCGCGATATAATGGGGGTTCTCCCCTGCCGAGGGGCGCTGCGACCGGATCCGATGAGGCCCGGCCAGGCTCGGTAAGGTGGCTTTGTAACAACGGCGCCCGGCTAGATGCGAGCACCCGCTCGCCCACAACCGGAGCACACGAATGAACGCTGTTGCCAAGACCTTCTCCACCGAAGGTGATTACAAGATCCGCGACATCACGCTGGCCGACTGGGGCCGCAAGGAACTGGACATCGCCGAGCACGAAATGCCGGGCCTGATGTCGATCCGCCGCAAGTACCAGGCCGAGCTGCCGCTGAAGGGCGTGCGCGTGACCGGCTCGCTGCACATGACCATCCAGACAGCGGTGCTGATCGAGACCCTGAAGGACATCGGCGCCGACGTGCGCTGGGCCTCGTGCAACATCTTCTCGACCCAGGACCACGCGGCTGCCGCCATCGCCGCCACCGGCACCCCGGTGTTCGCCTGGAAGGGCGAGACCCTGGAAGAGTACTGGGACTGCACCCTGGACGCGCTGACCTTCACCCTGGCCGACGGCACCCTGACCGGCCCGGAACTGGTGGTGGACGACGGCGGTGACGTGACCCTGCTGATCCACAAGGGCTACGAACTGGAAAACGGCAGCGACTGGGTCAACACCGCGTCCGCCTCGCACGAAGAACAGGTCATCAAGAACCTGCTCAAGCGCGTTGCCAAGGAGCGCCCGGGTTACTGGGGCCGCGTGGTCAAGGACTGGAAGGGCGTCTCCGAAGAGACCACCACCGGCGTGCACCGCCTGTACCAGCTGGCCCAGGCCGGCACCCTGCTGATCCCGGCGATCAACGTCAACGACTCGGTCACCAAGAGCAAGTTCGACAACCTGTATGGCTGCCGCGAGTCGCTGGCCGACGGCCTGAAGCGCGCGATGGACGTGATGCTGGCCGGCAAGGTAGCCGTGGTCTGCGGCTACGGCGATGTCGGCAAGGGCTGCGCCGCGTCGCTGCGTGCCTACGGCGCGCGCGTGATCGTCACCGAGATCGACCCGATCTGCGCCCTGCAGGCGGCGATGGAAGGCTATGAAGTCAACACCATCGAATCGACCCTGGGCCGTGCCGACCTGTACGTCACCACCACCGGCAACCGCGACATCATCCGCATCGAGCACCTGAGCGCGATGAAGGACCAGGCCATTGTCTGCAACATCGGCCACTTCGACAATGAGATCCAGGTCGACGCACTGGTGTCCTTCGCCGGCATCAAGCACGTCAACATCAAGCCGCAGGTCGACAAGTACATCTTCCCGAACGGCAATGCGATCTTCCTGCTGGCCGAAGGCCGCCTGGTGAACCTGGGCTGCGCCACCGGCCACCCGAGCTTCGTGATGTCCAACAGCTTCGCCAACCAGACCCTGGCACAGATCGACCTGTGGGCGAACAAGGACAGCTACGAGAAGAAGGTGTACCTGCTGCCGAAGAAGCTGGACGAAGAAGTGGCTCGCCTGCACCTGGAAAAGATCGGCGTGAAGCTGACCACCCTGAGCCAGGAACAGGCCGACTACATCGGCGTGCCGGTGGAAGGCCCGTTCAAGCCGGACCACTACCGCTACTGATCGTGCGCGGTGCCGGCCAGCGGCCGGCACTACCGGCGCAGGCGGGGTCGGATCCCTTTCCGCAGGAAAGAGCGCTGACCCCGGCAACAGATGCAGACAGAACGGGCGCCTTCGGGCGCCCGTTCTGCGTTGCGTCGCCCCGCAGCAGATCCGCGCGCCCTGTCACAGTGCCCTAAGAAGCCGCTTGCTAGTCTCTATGCCCCCATGGACTGCCAACTGCAGGCCATGCGCCGGGACGCTGACAGCAAAGGACAGGACATGCCGCGCAACAATGACCGAGTGACCCGGGCGATGAAGCCCCTGATGATCCTGTGCTGGGTGGCCCTGCTGGCCGCCTGCAGCCCGTCTGGCAGCGATGCCGGTGCCAGCGCGCCGGCGGCGAACACCGGCCAGGCAAGCACCGACGGCAAGGCAACCAGCCCCCCGGCAGCGGCCACGGGCAGCAGCGCTGCCTGCGCCGAGGGGGCATCACAGGTACAGACCCTGATCTGCAACGACCCCGCCCTGTTGCAGCAGGAAGCCGAGCTGGCCAAGGCTGAAGCCTCCGCACGCGACACCCTCGATGCCGCCGGCAAGGACAAGCTGCAGGCCGAGCAGCAGCGCTGGATCCAGCATACGCGCGACCTGTGCGGTGACGCGCACTGCCTGCAACAGGTATTTGCCGATCGCCTCAAGGTGCTCTCGGCCACGCGCGAGGGCCTGGTCGACCAGGACGCCTGCGAAGTGCCCGACGGCCAGCAGCAGTGCGTGGACCTGCTGGTGCTGCGCGACCCCAACAGCCAGTTGGCGAACTTCAACACGCTGCTGGGAGAAAACGGCCAGGAAGGCCGCCTGCTGGGCTGTACGGCCGCCACCAACGTGGGCGGTGGCCCCAACGCCGTGCTGGCGGCCAACTGCATCCAGGAAACCACCGCCGGCAAGCGCAACGTGCAGTTGTGCAGCAACCAGATGGTCGGCCAGTTCGCCCTCGTACCGGCATCGGCCGCCTACGGCACCCAGGCCGTCCGCCAGCTGCTCGGCTTTACGCAGCAGCACTGCGCCGGCTGACATCCGCTGGGTGCGCCCGGCGCTTTTTCCCACATTGAAGGACGATGACCATGGCAAAGGATTCCACCCTTACCCGCGAACAGCTGTCCACGCTGTTCCTCAACACGGAGCTGGGCGGCAACACCCGCCACCTGGACCACTTCTCATACGCGCAGAAAGGCGCAAGCACCTACTCGTTCGGACTGGTGCAGTTCGATGTCGGCGGCAATCCACAGGCCAGGCGTTTCCTGCGCGACAACGGCTTCACCGCCGCTGACATCGAACTGCTGTCCCAGCAGGGCGGATTGAGCACCCGGCAGCTGGCGGCGCTTGACGCCAAGTTGCAGGCCATTCCGCAGGCGAAGATGGACCAGCTCACCAACGACAAGCTGGACAGCGCCATCGAGCGCGTCGATGAAGCCATCGCCAAGGTGCGTGCCACCAACCCGGCCGCCGCCGATGCCATCGCGGCCAACCCCGAACTGCAGCTGGCCATGGCCGACTATGACAACCAGTTCGGCGGCATGGGCCCGCAGTTCATCAGCTATCTGGCCGGCAACGCGGAAAAGCTGCAGGGCGGTACGGTCCAGGCCGGCAATCCACCGACCCGCGGCGACGTGCAGAACTTCGTCGATGCCACCAAGTACGGCATCCAGTCGCCGGCCGCGGTGACCAGCCGCGATGAGCGCTTCGACCGGGCCATGACCCAGCTGGGCATCACCCCCACCCATGCCCCCTCGCACGGGTCGCCCGGCGCGCCCGGCGGCAACGGCGTACTGGTCAGCGGCGCCAGGGGCGATGAGGTAAAGGCGATGCAGCAGAAGCTGGCCGACCTGGGCTATCTGGGCAAGGACGGCAAGCCACTGGTAGCCGATGGCGATTTCGGGCCCGGCACCCTGGAAGCGGTCAAGCAGTTCCAGCGTGAGCACCAGCTCACCGTCGATGGCAAGGTCGGTGCCACCACCCTGGGTGCGCTCGACAAGGCCATCGCGCAACAGCAACAGCAGGCCGCCGAACCGACCATGGCCACCCCCGGCCACGCCGACAACCCGCGTTACCAGCAGGTCGTGGAAAAGCTGGAAACGCTGGAAGAACAACGCCGCCAGGGTGGCCTGGCGCCACTGTTCAATGACCGCAGCCAGCTCGAGAACGCCGCAGGCCTGGTGGCTTACGAGTCCAAGCTGGCCGGCATGAGCCAGGTCGATACCGTGCTGGCGCGGCCGGACAACCAGGGCGTGTTCGCCGTGCAGGGCCAGCTTGGCGATCCCGCCATGCACCGCACTTACGTCGACCTGTCGCAGGCGGCGAACCACACGCTGCAGGACAGCACGCGGCATAGCCAGGCGCTGGACAACGAACTGTCGCAGCGACAGACCCAGGAACAGATTCAGACGCAGCAGTCGATGTCGCGCTGACGCGGGATGCCGACGATCACAGCCGGGACGGGCGCCTTCGGGGGCCCGTCCTGCGTTGATGCGCGAGTTTCGGTCAAGGCAATATCCCTACCTCGCGCTAGGATGCGCCCATGACCCCGGCCATCAACCTGCTCAAGCGCGAGAAGATCGCCCACACCGTGCGCAGCTACGTGCACGACGCCCACGCCGAATCGTATGGCGGCGAAGCCGTCGACAAGCTCGGCCTCGACCCGGCCCAGGTGTTCAAGACCCTGCTGGCCAGCACGGAAGCACACGAACTGCTGGTGGCGATCGTGCCGGTCGCCGGTCAGCTTGACCTGAAGGCGCTGGCCGAAGCCGCCGGCTGCAAGAAGTGCGAGATGGCCGCCGCCGATGCCGCACAGCGCGCGAGCGGCTACCTGGTCGGTGGCATCAGCCCGCTGGGGCAGAAGAAGCGCCTGCGCACGTTCCTGGACGCCAGTGCCGAAGCGCTGCCCGCGCTGCATGTCAGCGCCGGGCGCCGCGGCCTCGAGGTAGAACTGGCACCGGCCGACCTTCTGCGCCTCACCGCCGGCCACTACGCTGCCATCGGCAAGTCACGTTGATGCGCTGGCCGTGGTCTGCAGCGCCGGTACCCCGGCTCGAAGATGCACAGGCCGACGTGCTGCTGCAGGACCTGCTGTCGCGCGATGCCACGCGCATCACCGATGCCGCACGCACGGTGGCACGGCTGTTCAGCACCGCGTCGTTGGACGCGTTGGTCGCACATGTGGATACGATCGAACGCAGCTGCGAGGGCATCGCCCTTGGCGGCATGCTGATCAGCAACCAGGCGCACCTGAAGGCGGCCCTGCAACGGCTGCGCTACTGGCGGGCGCGTGAGGGGTGCCTGTGCGCACTCTACCCTTCCTATGTGTTCTTCAACCCTGCACCGCTGCTGGAACAGGGCCACGTGCTGCTGCTCGGACGAGGCGAGGCCCAGGATGGCTGGGGTGAGTGCTACCGGGTGACGTGCACGTCCTGCACGCAGCCGTGGAGCGCCACCGAGCGTGAATACCACTACCCGTGGTGGGAGTGGAAGCGCCTCTGACAGTGATGCAGCCACGCACGGCGTGGCTCCGCTGCGGTACGTCCAGATCCATGCCATGCGTGGATGACGCTCACTCCACGAATTCATACCGCATCGGCATGCGCACGAGGGTCAACGCCGGCACCGTACCCTTCGCATCGGCGCGGCTGAAACGCCAGCCCTGCAGCTCCTCCGCTGCAGCGTCATCCAGCAACGCATGACCGCTGGAGGTCTCCACGATCACGGCCGCAACGCGCCCCCGCGCATCGACCAACGCCTTCAGCATGCTGCGGCCGGACAGCCCCTGCCGCATGGCCTCCACCGGATAGCGCGGCGACACGCCGTGTGGAGGCAGCCAGGGAATACCTTCACCCGCGAACAGATCCCGTTTGCTGCGTGCCGTGCAGGGCGTCGGCAGGCGCAGCTGCAGGGATACCTGCACCTCATTCACGGTCACGTGCGCCGGCGCGGCACAGGCATGCTGCACCAGCGCCTCCAGCATTCGTTGCTGCCGACGCAGCGCGTTGCCATTGGCCGCCGCCACTTCAATCACGCAGCGGCCGTCCTGCGGCTGCATCGACAGCGCGGTCACGCCCGCATCGCGCAGCCCGGGAAGGCGTGCCATGGGTTCGCAGGCCATCCCGGCAGAGGGCTTCGCGGCCAGTACCGGGGTGGCGGGCAGCGTGCCCGCCAGCAACATCAGGATCATCCTTGCCCAGACCGCCATGCCCTGCCCTCCTTGGGTTTGCCTGGCCCGATCATAGCGCGCGCCTGGGGTCGGATCCCCTCCTCAGGGAAAGGCTTCGACCGGGGGCTCGAATGATCGGGTCAGAGCCCTGCGATGCGGGGATCCGACCCCGGCCGCCAGTTGGCGTTGTTCTCCCAGAACTCCACCGAGCGCCGGTAGGCCTCCTTGTCCAATGGCACGCCGGAACCGCCCTCCTCCACGCCCAGCGCATTGCGCATCATGGTGATCGGCGCCATCGGCACTTCTTCCGGTTCGGCGGTATAGATGCAGCCGACGATGCCCCAGTCGGCTTCGATCGGTGAGCCTTCCCTGGCCAGCTGCTCGGCGTTGTACAGGATCACCACCAGGTAGTTCGCGCGCGGCGACTCCACGCCCTCGAACCAGCGCACCAGTACCGGCAGTTCCTCGCGGTTGCGCGCTTCGTAGCCGCTGCGCAGCTGGTGGCGGTTGGCCTCGGTGACCGGCACCGTCAGGCAGCGCGTGCTGGTCCAGTTCTCGTAGACGAACAACTTGCAGAACGGGGCGTAGCCGTCGAGCACCTTCAGCGGCGCGTGCGCATTGAGGTGTGCCTCGAACTGCTCGGCAGTGCAGTCCTGGATGGTATTGCCGCGTGGCACGCGCGGGAACAGGCGGGGACGGGCGAAATCGGTGAGGACGATGGACATGGCGCGGCGTGATCTGGGAATCCGCTGCACAGGGTAACCGCTGGCAGCACCTACAACGCCATCCGCTCGCGCAGCTCGCGTGCCTGCCGCCGCGATACCTCCACCTCGCTGCCATCATCCAGCGTCAGGTCATAGCCGTCGCCGATGCTGGGCGACACCCCACGGATACGGCGCAGGTTGACCAGTGTGTTGCGGTTGGCGCGGAAGAAAAGATCCGGCGGCAGGCGTGCTTCCAGCGCGCTCAGGCTGCGGGTCAGCAGTGCGTTCTGGTCGCGGAACCACAGCCGCGTGTAATTGCCATCCACCACCAGCCGACGGATCTCGGAGACTGCCACGAACCAGCAGCGTTCACCCTCGCGCACGAACACCTGGTCGTGCGCGCCCAGCGTGCCGCGCGATTCCGGCACGTCGGCCGCAACCGCCTCGCACTGCCGCGCCCGCTCGAGCGCTTCCAGCAGCCGCGGCGCCTCCACCGGCTTCACCAGGTAGTCCAGCGCGTTGGCCTGGAACGCACGCACCGCATAGGTGTCGTAGGCGGTGACGAAGACCACGGCCGGCACCGTGTCCAGGCCGTCCAGCACGTCGAAACCACTGCCGGAGGGCATCTGCACATCCAGCAGCACCAGGTCCGGTGCCAGCGTGGTGATCGCCTCGCGTGCGGCGGGCACGTCGTCGGCCTCGCCCACGCACTGCACCCACGGCAGCGCCGACAGCAGCGTGCGCAGCTCCTGCCGGGCCAGCCGTGCGTCATCGACGATCAACACGCGCAGCATGCCAGTCATTGCGGAATCTCCAGCAGGGCCTGCATGCGGTCACCGGCCGGTTGCAGCACGAATCGGCCACGCATGCCCAGCTGCGCACGCAGGTAGGCCAGGCCGACGCCATGGCCATGGGTGGGTTCGCTGCCGGTTGGAAGTGGATTGTCCACCTGCAACCGCAGCACGTCATTGTCCAGCGTGGCGCGGATCTGCACCTCGCCGCCGCCGGGGCGGCTGGCGATACCGTGCTTGATCGCGTTCTCCACCAGCAACTGCAACGCCATCGCCGGCAGCTGCGCCTGCGTGGCATCGGCATCGATCTGCTGCCGCACCTGCAGGCGCTGTTCGAAATGGACCGCCTCGATGGCCAGGTAATCATCGACCACCGCCAGTTCCTCGGCCAGCGTGACCTGCTCGCTGCGGTTGTGGGCGAGCGCCTGGCGCAGCGTGCGCGACAGGCGGGTGACCATGTCACGGGCCCGTTCCGGGTCTTCCAGGATCAGCGCACGCAGGTTGTTCAGCGCATTGAACATGAAGTGCGGATTGAGCCGCGCACGCAGTGCGTCACGTTCCAGCGCACTGCGTTCGGCTTCGGCGCGCAGGCGTGCCAGCTCGCTGTGGCGTGCCCGCCGCAGGCCGTGCAGGCCCGCCCACAAACCGGTCCACACCAGCAGGAACAACGCGGTGTTCATCCAATACAGCAGCACCGAAGACCACTGGTAATCCGCATGGCCGCCAGGCAGCTGCACCCAACCCAGCGCCAGCGCCGGCAGCAGCAGCGCCGCCGTTACCGCCTGTGCGACGCTGGCCCCGAGCACCACGCCGGCAGCCAGTTTCAGCACCAGGCTGCCCAGGCTGCCCTCCCACCAGCGCTGGCGCAGTGCAACCGAACGCAATGCGCCGCTGCACAGCCAGAGTGAGACCGCGACGCTGACGGTGATCAGCACGATGCCACTGAACACGATGCCGCCACCGATCCGCATGCCGACCCACAGCCCGTACAGCGCATAGCCGGCCCATGCCAGTGCATTGAGCGTCCAGAAACGGCGGGAAGGCGTGGTGGCGTCCATGCGGGCTCTCGGCGGTGGCAGGAGGGCGGACAAGGGTCAGGGATGCGCGGCGAGGAAACGCTGCACCTGTTCCTGCAACCAGCGCGGATCATCCCACATCAGGAAGTGGAAACCCTGCGCGCTCATCGCGATCTGCACGCCCTGCAGTTTCGCGTACTGGGCCTGGAACACCGCACGCGTGCCGTCCTCGGTGCCGCCCATCGGCTGGTAGCCGGCCCAGCTGCCGAGCACCAGCGTCGGCGCGGTGATCGAAGCGATGCTGTCGCGCAGGTCGGTGGTCATCACCGCATGCATCGCATCGGCCGTGGTCTGGCGGTCGCTGGCTTCGCCCCAGCGGCCCAGCTCGGCCTGGCGCCGCGGATCGCGGGTCATGCCCGGCAGGCCCGCCTTCAACTGCGCCTGCCATTGCACGGCATCGGCGGCCAGCATGCCCTTGCGCAGCTGGTCGGCCATCGGCCGCACGCTGTCAGCGGTGGCACTCGGGTCGCGCGCCGCCGGCAGGAACGGCAGGGCATCGACCACCACCAGTGCGCTGATCGCCTTCGGCTCGGCCTGCGCCATCTGCAGGCCCAGCACGCCACCGAGGCTGTGGCCGACCACCACCACCGGCCCCAGGTGCTGGTCATGCAGGTAGGCCAGCAGCTGCCCGCGCATCGCCGGCAGGAAGCCGGCCGGGCGCGGGTCGGCCGCTGCCGCGCCAGCAAAGCCCGGCAACTGCACCAGGTGGCACTGCACGTCCTTCAGGGCCAGGCAGGTCTCGCGCCAGGCCTCGGCGCTGCTGTTGAGGCCGGGGATCATCAGCAGCGGTCGCCCCATGCCGACCACCTCGACCTGTACCTTGCCAGCGGTCGAGCCGGTGGCGGCATGCGCGGAACCGGAGCCGAGCACGGCCATCGCCATGCCGATCATCGCCAGCCGGGCCAGGGCCTTCATCGCGTACCAGAGGGCCAGGAAGATCTTCATCGTGTGCTCCTTCATCAGGTGGGGGGTGCCGGGATGGGAGCAGCGTGCGCCCGGCTATGGCAGCCAGGTTGCGATTCCGGAGCAACGGCCGCAGACCCGGGCAAACGGTCGCCGGCGGCGGACGGTGCCAGTCCATGCAGCCAACTAACATCCATCTTGATGAAGCGATATACTGACCCGCACCCGCCGCTGCCGCCCGTGCCATGACCGCCATCAGCTTCGAGTTCTATCCGCCCAAGACCGACGAACAGCGCAGCCAGCTGGACCGCGCCGCGGCCAAGCTGAAGGACTACGACCCCGAGTACGTGTCCTGTACCTTCGGCGCCGGTGGCTCGACCCTGAGCTATACCTCCGAGACCGTGCGCCACCTCAACCAGCACCACGGCTTCGAGGCTGCACCGCACCTGTCCTGTGTCGGCGGCACCCGCCAGGAAATCCGCGAACTGCTCAAGCTGTACCGCGCCATCGGCTGCCATCGCCTGGTCGCGCTGCGTGGCGACCTGCCCTCCGGCATGGGCTTCCCCGGTGACATGCGCTACGCCGCCGAGCTGATCGACTTCATCCGCGCCGAACACGGCACCGCCTTCCGCATCGAAGTCGGTGCCTATCCGGAGACCCATCCACAGGCCTCCGATGCACTGGCCGACCTGAAGCACTTCAAGGCCAAGATCGATGCCGGCGCCGACGCGGCGATCACCCAGTATTTCTACAACCCGGATGCGTACTTCCACTTCGTCGATGCCGTGCGCCGGCTCGGCGTGCAGGTGCCGATCACGCCCGGCATCATGCCGATCGCCAACTTCAGCCAGCTGCGCCGCTTCTCCGAGCAATGCGGTGCGGAGATCCCGCGCTGGATCAGCCGCAAGATGCAGGCCTATGGCGATGACGCCGAATCGGTGCGGGCGTTCGGTACCGAAGTGGTGGCCAAACTGTGCCAGCGCCTGATCGAGGGCGGCGCGCCGGGCCTGCACTTCTACACCTTGAACCTGGCCAAGCCGACCACGTCGGTGTTGAAGCTGCTGCACGGCTGAAAGCACGCCATGCCACCGCGATCGGCGCTACCCTGCGCCGATGAACCGGTTTTCCTTCCTGCTGTTGCTGCTGTCGTTGTGTTCGGTATCGAGCATTGTCCATGCGCAGTCCCCGCGCTTGAACCGCTGCACCGATGCGCAGGGGCAGAGCGTGTATACCGACCGCCCCTGCGACAGCGTTGGCGCCCGGTCGCGATTGCCACCGCCCGCGCCCACCGGCAGCACCCTGCCACGCGACACCCTGGGTGCGCGCTGCCCACGACGCCTGAGCGAGCTGGTGGAGGCACTGCGCACCGGCATCGTCAGCAACGATGTGAACCGGCTGTCCTCGCTGTACCTGTGGGGTGCGGTCTCCGATGCCGGCGCGCAGCGCATCCTCGGCCAGTTGGAATCCTTGGCACGGCGGCCACTGGTGGACGTGGTGCCGGTGTATCCGCCACAGGGGCTGGCGTCCTCGCAGGAAGAGGGTCAGAGCCCTGCGGCGCAGGAATCCGACCCTGAGCCGCCAGCGCCACGGCATCCGGTCGGCCTGCGCCTGGAGCAGACGCTGCCCGGCAGCGCGTCGCGAGCGTCCACGGTGCTGGGATTGCGGCGGCAATACGGATGCTTCTGGATTACGTTGTGATCGGGAGGGGTCGGATCCCTTCCCAGCGGAAAGGGCTCCGACCCCGGATTGCCGCGATGGGGTCAGAGCCCTGCTGCGCAGGGATCTGACCCTGCATGCCGGCTCACGCCGGCCACAGCCCACGAATCGCAGCGATGCCCTGCCCGCCATGCCGACGCGCTTCGGCGATATGGCCGGCGGCCATGCCGCCCAACGCGTAGATCGGCAGCGATACCTGCGCGCGCAGCGCAGCGAAGGCCTCCCAGCCCAGCGGCACCGCCCCGGGATGGCTGGCCGTGGCCTGCACCGGGCCGAGCACCGCGAAGTCGCAGCCCAGCTGCTGCGCCGCCTGCAGCTGCTCCAGGTCGTGGCAGGACGCGGCGACCAGCTGTCCTTCCGGCAAGGGCCGCTCCTGCAGGGCCAGCAACTGCTCGCTGCCCAGGTGCACGCCCACGCCCAGTGTGCGGGCCAACGCGACATCGCGGTTGAGCAGCCACTGCACGCCGCGACGATGCGCGCGCACGGCCTGTTCGATCATCGCCTGCCGTTGCGGATGCTCCGGCGGCAGGCGCAGCTGGATGCGCTGCTGGCCCGCCGCCACTGCCTGCTGCAGCCGTTCATGCCAGTGCTGCACGCCGCCGGCATCTTCGGCCGGCGCCGGCGTGATGAGGTAGCGATCCGGTTGGCGCAGTGCGGCCACCACCGGCAGGTCGGCCGGCGGCATGGAATAGCGGCCCAGCTTGTCCTGCGCCACCCAGGTGATCGCCTGGCCCTCGCGCCCGCGCGGTGTGCCCTTCCAGCTGCGCACGTGGCGCACTTCCAGGGTCAGGTGCTTGTCCGGATAGCGCTGCGGCACATCCATCAGCCAGGGCCCGACATCGGCCTCGATGCCCAGCTCTTCGCGCAGTTCACGCACCAGCGCCTGTTCGGAGGTCTCGCCGGATTCGCGCTTGCCGCCGGGGAACTCCCACAGGCCAGCCATGTCGCGGTTCTCGGTACGGCGGTTGAGCAGCACGCGGCCACGGGCGTCGGTGATGACGGCGGCCACGACATGGATCGATCGGGTGGGAGAAACCATGGGGCCAGCATGCCCAGAACAGGGCGGCCAGCGCAATCACGAATCCGCGCCGGATCGCCCGCGCCAAAGCAGAAGGCCCCGCTTGCGCGGGGCCTTCCGGGGTCAGCTCAGCTGGCCGTGGCAGTGCTTGTACTTCTTGCCACTGCCGCACGGGCACGGATCATTGCGGCCGATCTTCGGCTCGTCGCGCTGCAGCGTGGCCACGCCCTGCTGGGCGGCTTCGACCTGCGCGGCTTCCTCGTCGGCGCTGTAACCGCCGGCATCCTGGTGCTGGAACTGCGACTGGCTCAGGCGCGCCTGCGCCTGCTGGCGCTCGGCCGCTTCCAGCGCCTGCACTTCCTCGTCGCTGCGGATGCGCACGCGGGCCAGCAGGGTCACCACTTCGCGCTTGACGTTCTCCAGCATGTCCGAGAACAGCTCGAAGGCTTCCTTCTTGTATTCCTGCTTCGGCTGCTTCTGCGCGTAACCACGCAGGTAGATGCCCTGGCGCAGGTAATCCATGCGCGCCAGGTGCTCCTTCCAGCTCTGGTCCAGCACGGTCAGCATCACGTGCTTCTCCAGCGCGCGCATGGTTTCTTCGCCCAGGCCGGCTTCCTTCTCGGCGAAGTGCTGGTTGACGCGCTCCTGGACCTTGGTGGCGATGGCCTCAGCGTCCAGCTCTTCGTGTTCCTTGACCAGGTCGGTCAGCGACATCTGCAGGCCGAAGTCCGACTCCAGGGTCGCTTCCAGGCCGCGCAGGTCCCACTGCTCGTCGATCGAGTTCGGCGGCACGAAGCGCGCCACGATGTCGAAGATCACGTCGTCGCGGATGCCATCGACATTCGCCTTCACCGACTCGGCATCCAGCAGCTCGTCGCGCTGGGCGTAGATCACCTTGCGCTGGTCGTTGTTGACGTCGTCGAAGTCCAGCAGGTTCTTGCGGATGTCGAAGTTGTGGGCCTCGACCTTGCGCTGCGCCTTTTCGATCTGCCGGCTGACCAGGCGGTCCTCGATGACGTCGTCTTCCTTCATGCCCATCATGCGCATGGCCTTCTGCACCCAGTCGGAGGCGAAGATGCGCATCAGGTTGTCTTCCAGCGACAGGTAGAAGCGGGACGAACCCGGGTCACCCTGGCGGCCCGAACGGCCGCGCAGCTGGTTGTCGATACGACGCGATTCGTGGCGCTCGGTGCCGACGATGTGCAGGCCGCCCGCCGCCTTCACTGCCTCGTGGCGCTTCTGCCATTCGGCCTTGACCGCTGCCTTCTGCTCGTCGGTCGCGTCCTCGCCCAGGGCGTGCATCTCGGCTTCCAGCGAACCGCCCAGCACGATGTCGGTACCGCGGCCGGCCATGTTGGTGGCGATGGTCACTGCGCCCGGGCGGCCAGCGTTGGCGACGATGGTCGCTTCGCGGTCATGCTGCTTGGCGTTGAGCACTTCGTGCTTCACGCCGGCCTTGCTCAGGTGCTCGGACAGCATTTCCGAGGTTTCGATCGAGGTGGTACCCACCAGCACCGGCTGGCCGCGCTTGGCGCACTCTTCGATGTCGGCCAGCACCGCATTGAACTTGCCCTTGCGGTTGAGGAACACCTGGTCCGGGCTGTCCTTGCGGATGGTCGGGCGGTTGGTCGGGATCACCACCACTTCCAGGCCGTAGATGCTCTGGAATTCGAACGCTTCAGTGTCGGCCGTACCGGTCATGCCGGACAGCTTCTTGTACATGCGGAACAGGTTCTGGAAGGTGATGCTGGCCAGCGTCTGGTTTTCGCGCTGGACCGGCACGCCTTCCTTCGCTTCCACCGCCTGGTGCAGGCCGTCGGACCAGCGGCGGCCGGCCAGGGTACGGCCGGTGAACTCATCGACGATGACCACTTCGCCGTCGCGCACGATGTAGTCCACGTCACGCTGGTAGATCGCGTGCGCGCGCAGGGCGGCGTTGAGGTGGTGGACCACGGTCAGGTTCTGCGCCGCGTACAGGCCTTCGGTCTCGCCGTCGAGGATGCCGGCTTCAACCAGCAGCTGCTCGGCGTGCTCCATGCCCGCTTCGGACAGGTGCACCTGCTTGCCCTTCTCGTCGACCCAGAAATCGCCTTCGCCGTCTTCCGCTTCCTGCTTGACCAGGTGCGGCACGACGCGGTTGACGCGGATGTACAGCTCCGGGGAATCATCGGCCGGACCGGAGATGATCAGCGGGGTACGCGCTTCGTCGATCAGGATGGAGTCGACTTCGTCGACGATGGCGTAGTGCAGGCCGCGCTGGTAACGGTCGGCCTTGGACAGCGCCATGTTGTCGCGCAGGTAGTCGAAGCCGAATTCGTTGTTGGTGCCGTAGGTGATGTCGGCCGCGTAGGCCTCGCGCTTGTCGCTGTGCGGCATGCCCGGGTACACCACGCCCACGCTCAGGCCCAGCCAGTTGTACAGCTTGCCCATCTGCGCGGCGTCGCGGCGGGCCAGGTAGTCGTTCACGGTGACCACGTGCACGCCCTTGCCTTCCAGCGCGTTGAGGTACACCGGCAGGGTCGCCACGAGGGTCTTGCCTTCACCGGTGCGCATTTCTGCGATCTTGCCCAGGTGAAGCACCATGCCGCCGATCAGCTGCACGTCGTAATGGCGCATGCCCAGCACGCGGCGGCCGGCTTCGCGGCAGACCGCGAACGCTTCCGGCAGCACCTTGTCCAGGGCTTCACCGCCGGCGATGCGCTGCTTGAACTCCGGCGTCTTGGCCTGAAGCTGCTCGTCGGAAAGCTTCTCGATCTCCGGCTCCAGCGCATTGATCTTGGCGACGATGCGGTTGAGCTGGCGCAGCTGTCGTTCGTTACGACTGCCAAATACGCGGGTAAGCAGGCTGTTGATCATTGAAGGAACCGGGTTGGATGGACACGACGCCCGGCCTCCCCCTTGGGATCCGTCCGCCGCAAACGAAACAGGGCGCCTGGCGCCCTGTCGATGGCAACACCCATTGTAGCTTGGGACGGGCGGCTGAGGTTTCAAGCGCCAATCCGGTCGCAATCGCCCCGGATTCGGCAAAGAAACACGGATGCGGGGTCGGACCCCTTTCGCCATGGCGAAAGGGCTCTGACCCCAGCCCTCAACCGAATCGGGTCAGAGCCCTTCCGCGGCGCGGAAGGAATCCGACCCGGGCATCAGCCGCGGCTGACGCGGCCGACCGGCGTGTTGCCGCCGTCGCCGAGGAACTTGCGCGGGTTGACCACGTTGCCGTTCTCCCACACCTCGAAGTGCACGTGGGCACCGGTCGAACGGCCGGTGGAACCGGCCTTGGCCACTTCCTGGCCGGCGCGGACCAGGTCACCGGCCTTCACCACCAGGCGCGAATTGTGCGCGTAGCGGGTGACATAGCCGTTACCGTGGTCGACATCGACGACGTTGCCATAGCCGCCCTTCACACCAGCGAAGCTGACCACGCCTTCGGCCACGGCCATCACCGGGTCACCGACCTTGGCGTGGAAGTCCATGCCCTTGTGGGTGGCGGCGCCGCGGCCGAACGGGTCGGCACGGGTGCCGAAGCCGGAGGTCACGTAGCTGTTGCGGATCGGCATGCGCGACGGCACGGCGTTCTGCTGCAGCTGGTGGTCGAACATCAGCGATTCCATCACCGACAACTGGCGGCCTGAAGCAGCGAAGCGCTGCTCCAGCACCTGTAAGTCGGCGTTGACGTCCTTGACCGGGATGTCGCTGGTCGGGCCGCCGGCGTCGCCGTCACCGAGGCCGGGGGTCTCGTTGAAGTCGAACTCGCCATCTTCCAGCTTGCCCATCTGGGTCAGCCGTTCGCCGAGGGCGTTCAGGCGGGTGGCCTGCGCCTGCAGCTCGCCGAGGCGGGCGGCCAGCGCGTTGACCTGGGTCTGCGCATCGCGCTTGACCTTGGCCAGCTCCGCATCCTGGCGCTCGACCTTGGCCTGCAGGCGCGAATCATTCAGCGCACTGGCGCCAATGCCGCCGGCAAGGCCGATAATGCAGCCTACCCCGAGCACGCTGCCCAGCAGGGCGCGGGGGCGGTCCTCGAAATAGAACCGCAAACGCGTGATCGGCGACGCCTTGGCCTGTCCTTCACGCGTTTTGATTACGATCTTTTTGAATGCCATCAGTGAGTTTTCATGTCTGAGCCGAAATCCAGCGTTCGCCCCGCGTCAGTGCCGAAACCGGCGCTGGATGCGGTAATGGCGGACAAAAGCGGGAACCCGCTGCGTCGGGCCTTGTGGCTCGACGCGCTGGACCGGCAGTTGCGCCCCCAGTTGCCGCCACCTCTGCGCAGCCGCTGCCGGCTGGCCAATGTGGACGGGGAACACCTCGTTTTTCTCGTCGAGTCCCCGGTCTGGCATGCCAAGTTGCGGCTTGCCGAAGCCCAGTTGCTCGACGCGGCCCGTTCCATCGGGCTGAAGGCCACCAGGGTGACCATCAAGACTGCGTCCACCACTCCCTCACGCTCCCCAGCGATCGACAACCGGAATGGCCCCCACGCAGTTTCAGCCGCCACGCACAAAGGGCTACGCGACGCCTTGGCTTGCCTGCAGGACGTTCCCTCGAAGCCGAAGAAACGGTCCTGATGGCAACGGAGCATCCGGCTCCGCTCCCCGTCGCGCGTGTCACCACGGCGTGAAACATTTCGGGGGCCGGGTCGCATCCTAGCGGCCATCCGGGGGCCTGTCGTTAGATTGAAGTTAAAACTTCGTTAAATTCAGGCTTCCGATCCAACAGGTTCACAAAACCGTGACCTTGAACCGGCCTTGACGCCTTTCAAGCACGCTGAATGCGTCGCAAGCGCCGGAAACAACGACGCCGCCCTGGAAGGCGGCGTTTTTATCTTGAAATTCAACGATCTATGGAATCAGGCGTAGGCCGGGGTGGCATATTCCACCGGATCCGGGCTGGTCGGCGAGTCGAAGCTGACCCATTCCCAGGCGCTGGCGTCGGCCATCAGGGCCCGCACCAGCTTGTTGTTGAGCGCGTGGCCGGACTTGAAGCCCTCGTAGGCGCCCAGCACCTGGCCACCGGCCAGGTAGAGGTCGCCAATGGCGTCAAGGATCTTGTGGCGCACGAATTCGTCGGCGTAGCGCAGGCCGTCTTCGTTGAGCACGCGGAACTCGTCCAGCACGATGGCGTTGTCCATCGAACCGCCCAGGCCCAGGTTGCGCTCGCGCATGTATTCCAGGTCGCGCATGAAACCGAAGGTGCGCGCGCGGGAGATTTCCTTGGTGTAGGCCAGCGTCGAGAACTCGATTTCCTGCCGCGACTGCTTGGCCGGGATCATCGGGTGGTCGAACTGGATGGTGAAGCCCAGCTTGTAGCCCTCGTACGGGGTGAAACGGGCCACCTTGTCGCCCTCGGTCACCTCCACGGTCTTGAGCACGCGGATGAAGCGCTTGGGCGCATCCTGTTCGACGATGCCCGCCGACTGCAGCAGGAACACGAACGGGCCGGCCGAACCGTCCATGATCGGCAGCTCGGCCGAGGACAGTTCGACGATGATGTTGTCCACACCCAGTCCGGCCAGCGCCGACATCAGGTGTTCGACGGTCTGGATCTTTGCGTCGTTGCAGGTCAGGCCGGTGCACAGGGTCACTTCGGTGACCAGTTCGGCCTTGGCCGGCACCTCCACCACCGGGTCCAGGTCCACGCGGCGGAACACGATGCCATGGTTGACCGGTGCCGGGCGCAGGGTCATGTAGACCTTGTCACCACTGTGCAGGCCAACGCCGGTGGCGCGGATCGTGTTCTTGAGGGTGCGTTGCTGGATCATGGGGGATGGACCGGAAGTGACACATTAGATTAACACGCGCACTCCCCTACCCCGGCTGAAACGCCAGTTGCAGCCACCGGCAGGATCCACCGGCACGCCGCTGGAAAGCGCGTGAAGCAGGGCGGCCGGGCCCATCCTGGCCCGGCGCCCGCGTTTTCAGGACATGGTGGCGCAACCCGGGGAGGACAACCCCGGGCCGCCCCGCTTAGTCCGCCTGGCGGCGCAGGAACGCCGGGATGTCCAGGTAATCGTTCGGCAGTTCCGCCGCCGCCGGGGCCGAAGCGGCCGGGGCCGAAGGGGCGGAGGCCGCTGCGGTATCGCTGCTGGCGCGACGCAGGCCCAGGCCCATGCCACCCACCGCCTTGGAGACGGCATCGCCGCCGTTGTCGAACTCGCCGAACTCCGGCTGGCCGGTGGTGGCGTTGCGGACCAGCTTGATCGGCGCACGCTCGCCCGGACGCTGGGTCTTGCTGGCCGAGACGCGGTTCAGGCCGGTGGCCACCACGGTCACGCGCACTTCGTCCTGCATGTCCGGATCGAGCACGGTGCCGACCACCACGGTGGCATCTTCGGAAGCGAAGCCATCGATGGTGCGGCCGATCTCGTCGAACTCGGCCATGGTGAAATCGGCGCCGGCGGTGATGTTGACCAAGATGCCGTTGGCACCAGCCAGGTTCACATCGTCCAGCAGCGGGTTCTGGATCGCCGATTCGGCAGCGGCCTGGGCGCGGTCATCGCCACGGGCGGTGCCGGTACCCATCATCGCCAGGCCCATTTCGGACATGACGGTGCGCACGTCGGCGAAGTCGACGTTGATCAGGCCCGGACGCACGATCAGGTCGGCGATGCCCTGCACGGCGCCCTGCAGCACGTCGTTGGCAGCGCGGAAGGCCTGGATCATGGTCGCGTTGCGACCCAGCACGGTGATCAGCTTCTCGTTCGGGATGGTGATCAGCGAGTCGCAGTGCTGGCTCAGTTCCTCGATGCCCTTCAACGCCACCTGCATGCGGCGACGGCCTTCGAACGGGAACGGCTTGGTGACCACGGCCACGGTCAGGATGCCCATTTCCTTGGCCAGCTGTGCCACCACCGGCGCAGCGCCGGTACCGGTGCCGCCGCCCATGCCGGCGGTGATGAACACCATGTCGGCGCCCTGCAGCGCGTCCATGATGCGCTCACGGTCTTCCAGCGCGGCCTGGCGGCCGACTTCCGGGTTCGCGCCTGCGCCCAGGCCCTTGGTCACGTTGGTACCCAGCTGCAGCTGCAGCTTGGCACCACAATTCTTGATGGCCTGCGAGTCGGTGTTGGCAGTGATGAATTCCACGCCATCCACCGCCGAGTTGACCATGTGCGCCACGGCATTGCCGCCGCCGCCGCCCACGCCAACCACCTTGATCACCGCATTGGGTGCCATCTTTTCGATCAGTTCAAAATGCGCCATGTCCGTGTCCTCGTTGTATCCGCTTTGGCTGGCATGGGCATTCGGGCGTCCTGCCGTCCTGCTGCATGCCGACGTTGCGGCTGTGTGGGTTGTGTGTAGCCGGTATTGCGTTGTGATGCGGGTACTGCGGGTGTTGCGCCCGGGCGAGGCCCGGGTTTTCGGGTTCCGCGTCAGAACTCGCCGCGGAACCAGGTCTTGAGTTTCTTGAACATGCTTCCGGCGCGCCCGGTGGGCAGCGACGGCCGCCGCGGGTGCTCGATCTGGCTGCCCATCAGCAGCAGGCCCACGCCGGTGGCGTGCACCGGGTTGCCGACCACTTCGCCCAGGCCGGTGACGTGCTGCGGGATGCCCACGCGCACCGGCATCTGCAGCATTTCCTCGGCCAGTTCGACCACGCCTTCCATCTTCGACGCGCCACCGGTCAGCACCATGCCGGCGCGCACCAGCTCCTCGAAGCCGGAGCGGCGCAGTTCGGCCTGCACCATCTCGAAGATTTCCTCGTAGCGGCCCTGCACGGCCTGCGCCAGCGAATGGCGCGGCATGCGGCGCGGCGGGCGGTCGCCCACCGACGGCACCTGGATGCTCTCCTCGGCCGTGGCCAGCTGGGCCAGGGCGCAGGCATAGCGCACCTTGATCTGCTCGGCTTCCGGGGTCGGCGTGCGCAGCATGTGCGCGATGTCGTTGGTCACGTGGTCGCCGGCGATCGGCAGCGAGGCGGTGTGGCAGATCGCGCCCTGCACGAACACCGCGATGTCGGTGGTGCCGGCGCCCATGTCGACCAGCACCACGCCCAGCTCGCGCTCGTCGGCGGTCAGCACTGCCACGCTGGAGGCCAGCGAGGACAGCACCAGGTCGTCCACCTGCAGGCCGCAGCGCTGCACGCACTTGCTGATGTTGGCCGCCGCCGACTGCGCGCACACCACCAGGTGCGCATGCACTTCCAGGCGCACGCCGGTCATGCCGACCGGGTTGCGGATGCCTTCCTGCGAATCGTCCAGCACGTACTCGCGCGGGATCGCGTGGAGGATCTTCTGGTCGGCCGGGATCGCCACCGCCTTGGCCGCGTCGAGCACGCGATCCAGGTCGCCCCAGGTCACTTCACCGTCGCGGATCGGCACGATGCCCGGCGAGTTCTTGCACTGCACGTGGTTGCCGGAGATCGAGGCGTACACCGAACGGATCTCGCAGCCGGCCATCAGCTCGGCTTCTTCCACCGCGCGCTGGATCGACTGCACGGTCGATTCGATGTCCACCACCACGCCGCGCTTCAGCCCGCGCGATTCGTGCGAGCCGATGCCGATCACTTCGATCGGGTTGCCCGGCGAATACTCGCCCACCAGCGCCACCACCTTGGAGGTGCCGATGTCCAGGCCAACGATCAGCGATTTGTCACCCTTGCGATTCATGTCCTTTCCTGCGTGCTTCTGGCCGGGGTCGCCGGCGTTTTCGCCGGCGTGGCCGGGGTACCCCAGCTCAGCGTGAAACCATTGGTGTAACGGAGGTCGGCGCGCTCGATCGGCGCGTCCTGACGGTTGAGCTGCGGCAGTACCTTGACGAAGCGCTGCATGCGCGAGCGCGCGTCGTCGCGGCCGACCACCACTTCGGTGCCGTTGCTCAGCACCAGCGACCAGCTGCCGCGTGCGTCCATCGTCACCCGGCGCACATCGACGCCGGCCGGTGCGAACAATGCACGCGAGTCGCTGTACAGCTTCATCACTTCCGCGGTCTGGCTGTCCGGGCCATCCAGCTCCGGCAGCGCCAGGTCGGACAGCTTCTTCGGCGTGGGGAACAGCTTGCCCTGCTCGGACACCAGGCGGTCGGTACCCCAGCGGGCGAACGGCTTGTGCTCGACCAGGGTCACTTCCAGCACGTCCGGCCACTGCTTGCGGACCTGCGCGCTTTCCACCCACGGCAGCTTCTCCAGGGCGTCCTGCGCGTCCTGCAGCTTGACCGCGAAGAAACCGGCGCGCGCATACGGCAGCAGCACCTGCTGCAGCTGTTCGGCCGGCACCCGCTTGAACTCACCATGCACGCGCAGCTTCGCCAGTGGCCAGCGCTCGGCGCCGACCCAGCCATTGACCACGGCCACCACCGGCAGTGCAACCACCGACAGCGCCAACAGCCAGACGAAGATGCGCAGCACCGCGTTCATGCGTGCGAGGCCTCCAGGGTCTGTTCCAGCACGCGCCACACCAGTTCCTCGAAACCGATGCCGGCCTGGCGGGCCGCCTTGGGCACCAGCGAATGGCTGGTCATGCCCGGCGCGGTGTTCACTTCCAGCAGGAAGAAACGGCCGCTGTCGCGATCGCGCATCACGTCCACGCGGCCCCAGCCACGGCACCCGGCGGCACGGAACGCGGCCAGCGCGATGCGCCGGATGTCCTCTTCGTCGCCACCGTCCAGGCCCGGGCACAGGTACTGGGTGTCCTCGGCGATGTACTTGGCGTTGTAGTCGTACCACTGGCCCTTGGGCACGATGCGGATCGACGGCAGTGCGACGTCGCCAAGGATGGCCACGGTCAATTCGTCGCCGACCACCATCTGCTCCATCAGCAGCTGGCCGTCGTAGCGCGCGGCCAGGGCCACCGCTTCATCCAGCCCGGCGTCATCGGTGACCCGGCTGATGCCCACGCTGGAGCCTTCGTTGGCCGGCTTCACCACCACCGGCAGGCCGAGTTCGGCGGCATTGGCGTGCACGTCCTCGGCAGTGACCTTGCGGTACTGCGGGGTCGGCAGGCCCAGCGACAGCCACACCTGCTTGGTGCGGATCTTGTCCATGCTCAGCGCCGAACCCAGCACGTTCGAGCCGGTGTACGGCACGCCGAAGGCGTCCATCAGGCCCTGCACGATGCCGTCCTCACCGCCACCGTTGTGGCCGTGCAGGATGTTGAAGACGCGATCGATGCCACCGGCGGCGAGCGCGCTGGCGAGCGCCGGAATGCCGTCCACCGCGAACGCATCGACGCCACGCGACTGCAGGGCTTCGAGCACGTTGCGGCCCGAATCCAGCGACACCTCGCGTTCGCTGGAACTGCCGCCCAGCAGCACGGCGACGCGGCCGAACTCGGCCGGGTCGGTCACGCGCAGCGGCGGGAAGGTCAGCGTGCTCACGCCTGGCCCTCCCCCTTGAAACCTTCCACCGCGATATGGGTGGCCACGGCACCGATGTCGCCGGCGCCCATCATCAGCAACAGGTCACCGTCCTGCAGCACGTCCGGCAGCACGCTGGCCAGCTCGGCGGCCTTGCCCACCACCACCGGCTCACTGCGGCCACGCGCGCGGATGGCACGGGCCAGCGCGTGCGAGTCGGCGCCGGCAATCGGTTCTTCACCGGCCGGGTAGACCTCGCTCAGCACCAGCGCATCAACGCTCGACAGCACGGCGGCGAACTTGTCGAACTGGTCGCGGGTACGGCTGTAGCGGTGCGGCTGGAAGGCCACCACCAGGCGCTTGTCGGCCCAGCCACCACGAGCGGCGGCGAACACTGCCTCCAGCTCGCTCGGGTGATGGCCATAGTCGTCGATGATGCGGACCTTGGCGCCACTGGCGGTGGTCACCTCGCCCAGATCGTTGAAGCGACGGCCGACACCGGCGAAGCCCTCCAGCGCGCGTGCGATCGCGTCCGGGGCCACGCCCAGCTGCCAGCCCACCGCA
Source organism: Stenotrophomonas sp. YJH_SMC_123 (assembly GCF_059368215.1). Lineage (NCBI taxonomy): Bacteria > Pseudomonadati > Pseudomonadota > Gammaproteobacteria > Lysobacterales > Lysobacteraceae > Stenotrophomonas > Stenotrophomonas sp. YJH_SMC_123. The sequence goes on along the minus strand of NZ_JCAFRM010000004.1, from coordinate 351,579 downwards.
GCGGCGGCCAGCGCGTTGAGCACGTTGTGCCTGCCCGGCAGCGCCAGCACCACTTCCTGGCTGGTGCCCTGCGGCAGGCGCAGGGTGAAGCGCATGCGCGACCCTTCCTGCACCACGTTCTCGGCGCGCACGTCGGCCTGCGGGCTCATGCCGTAGCTCATCACGTGGCGCGGGGTCCTGGCAGCCAATGCCGCCACTTCCGGATCATCGATGCACAGCACCGCCAGGCCGTAGAACGGCAGGCGCTGCAGGAACTCGGCAAACGCCGCCTGCACGCGGGCGAAGTCGTTGCCGTAGTTCTCCAGATGATCCGCATCAATGTTCGTGATGATCGACATCAGCGGGTTCAGGCGCAGGAAGCTGCCATCGCTTTCATCAGCCTCGGCCACCAGCCACTGCCCGCCACCCAGCTTGGCGTTGGCACCGGCGGCCAGCAGCTGGCCACCGATCACGAACGTCGGGTCCAGGCCACCTTCGCTCAGCACCGCAGCGGTCAGGCTGGTGGTGGTGGTCTTGCCATGGGTACCGGCCACGGCGATGCCGCGGCGGAAGCGCATCAGCTCGGCCAGCATCGCCGCACGCGGCATGATCGGAATGCGCTGGCTGCGTGCTTCCATCAGTTCCGGGTTGTCTTCGCGGATGGCACTGGAGACCACCACGCAGTCGGTGCCCAGCACGTTGGCCGCGGAGTGGCCGCGCATGATGCGCGCACCCAGGCTGGCCAGGCGGCGGGTCGCCACGTTGTCGGCGTTGTCCGAGCCGGACACTTCATAGCCCAGCGTCAGCATCACTTCGGCGATACCGCTCATGCCGGTGCCGCCGATGCCGACGAAATGCACGCGCGGGAACGCGCGCACCAGGTCGTTGGTGTCGTGCAGGCGACGGATCATGCGCGGCCTCGCGCAGGGCAGGCGCGGTGGCATGCCTTCTTCATACAGCTTCCTCGAGAATGATATCGGCGATGCGCTCGGCGGCATCGACCTTGGCCAGGGCACGCGCGGCTTGCGCCATCTGCATGCGGCGGGCGGGATTTTCGGACAGATCGCGCAGCGTTGCGGCAATGCCGTCGGCCAGCGTTCCGTCCTGCTTCAGCAATACCGCCGCGCCGCGCTCGACCAGGTACTCCGCGTTGCGGGTCTGGTGATCGTCGACGGCAGCGGGAAATGGCACCAGCACGCTGCCGACACCGACCGCGCACAGCTCGGCCAGCGTGGACGCGCCGGCGCGGCAGACAACCAGGTCAGCCCAGGCGAAGGCTTCGGCCATGTTGGCGATGAACGGCGTGATTTCCGCCTGCACACCGGCCTTGGCGTAAGCCTCCACCGCTTCGGCATGCATCTTCTCGCCGCTCTGGTGGCGCACCTGCACCGGCAGGGCGGCGCCCAGCGCGGCAATCGCCTGCGGCACGCCGGTATTGAGGGCACGCGCGCCCTGGCTGCCGCCCACCACCAGCACGCGCAGCGGGCCTTGCCGGTCGGCGAAGCGCTGTTCCGGCGGCGCGATGGCAGCGATTTCCGCGCGCACCGGGTTACCGACGAACTCCTCGCCCTTGGCGAAGGTGCCCGGGAAACCGGTCAGCAGGCGACGCGCATAACGTGACAGGATGCGGTTGGTCAGGCCCGGCGCACGGTTCTGCTCATGCACGATCAGCGGCAGGCCATGCAGGCGCGTGGCCATGCCACCGGGGCCGGAGGCAAAGCCACCGAAGGCGACCACCGCGCGCGGCTGGCGCTGGCGGATGATGAGCCCGGCCGCGCGCAGCGCGCGCATCAGCCGCCACGGCGCCGCCAGCAGGGCCAGCTTGCCCTTGCCGCGCAGGCCAGTGATGGCCAGCGTATCGATGGCGATGTCGTGCTGCGGCACCAGGCGGGTTTCCATCGCACCGTCGGCGCCCATCCAGGTCACCGGCACGCCGCGCTGGCGCAGCACGCGGGCCACGGCCAGGCCGGGGAAGATGTGACCGCCGGTGCCTCCGGCCAGGATCATCACCGGGCGCCCACTCTCGGTGGCTGCACTCATGACAGCCTCCCGAAGGTCGGTTCGATGCGCGACTGCAGGCGGCTGGTGCCACGTGCGGCGCTCGCTGCAGCGGACGCGGGTGCGACCGGCTCGGCACGCGTCGGCACGCTGGCGTCCACCGCTGCGGCGGGCTTGTCCATCGGTTCGGCCGCGGCGTCTTCGGCGCCACCGATGCGCACGGCCTGGCGGCGCTCGGCGCGCTTGAGTTCATACGACACGCGCAGCAGCAGGCCCATCGCCACGCAGGTCATCAGCACCGACGAACCGCCGGAGGAGATCAGCGGCAGGGTCAGGCCCTTGGTCGGCAGGATGCCCAGGTTCACGCCGATCGAGACGAAGGTCTGCATGCTGATCCACAGGCCGATGCCGAAGGCGATGTAGCCGGAGAAGTGGCGCTTCATTTCCACGCAGCGCATGCCCAGCCAGAAGGTGCGGCCGACCAGCAGCGCATACAGCGCCACGATCACGCAGGTACCCAGGAAACCGAATTCCTCGGCGGTGACCGAGAAGATGAAGTCGGTGTGCGCTTCGGGCAGGTAGTACAGCTTCTGCACGGAGTTGCCCAGGCCGACGCCGGTCCATTCACCACGGCCCACCGCCATCAGCGCGTTGGACAGCTGGTAGCCGTCGCCCTGCTGGTCGGCCCACGGGTCCAGGAAGGAGGTGATGCGGCGCATGCGGTACGGCTCGATGATCGCCAGCGCGCTCATGCCGACCAGGCCGATGATCACCGGCATCGACATGCGCGGCATGTTCACCCCGCCCAGCACCAGCATGCCGGCGGTGATCGCCAGCAGCAGGGTCGAGGAACCGAAGTCCGGCTGCAGCAGCAGCAGCACCACCAGCGCACCGGCCACGCCCAGCGGCTTGAGCATTGCCGGCCAGGTCGCATTGACCTCGTCGCGGAAACGCACCAGGTAGCTCGACAGCCAGACGATGTAGAGCACTTTCACCGCTTCGACCGTCTGGAACTTGGAAATGCCCAGGTTGATCCAGCGGCGCGCACCGTTGACCGTGCTGCCCAGTCCCGGTGCGAACACCGCCAGCAGCAGTACGAAGCAGCCCAGCAGCAGCATCTGGTTGTACTGCTCGATCGACTTCAGCTCGGTGCGGGCGGCAATGACCGCCAGCACGATACCCACCGCCAGGAAGATCAGGTGGCGGTTGAGGTAATAGAACGGGCTGCTCATCAGCGCGATCGAGCTGGAGGCCACCATCACCACGCCGACACCGGTGAGCGCGATGATCGCGCCCAGCAGCCACTTGTCGTAGCTGCCTTCGATGGCTTCAAGGCGTGTTGCCTGGCGGGACAGGTCGTTCATCTCAGCGCACCTTCAACGTGGCCAGGCCGATCAGCACGAGCACGACGGAGATGATCCAGAAACGCACGATCACGCGCGGCTCCGGCCAGCCCTTCAGTTCGAAATGGTGGTGGATCGGCGCCATGCGGAACACGCGCTTGCCGGTCAGCTTGAACGAGGCGACCTGGATCATCACCGACAGCGTTTCGATGACGAACACGCCGCCCATGATCACCAGCACCAGCTCCTGGCGGGTGATCACCGCGATCGTGCCCAGCACCGCACCCAGTGCCAGTGCGCCGATGTCGCCCATGAAGACCATGGCCGGGTAGGTGTTGAACCAGAGGAAGCCCAGGCCCGCGCCGGCGATGGCCGCACAGATGATGACCAGCTCGCCGGCGCCCGGGATCTGCGGGATCTGCAGGTAGTTGGCGAACACCACGTTGCCCGAGGCATAGGCGAACACGCCCAGCGCGCAGGCCACCAGCACGGTCGGCATGATCGCCAGGCCGTCCAGGCCGTCGGTCAGGTTCACCGCGTTGGAGAAACCGACGATCCAGAAGTAGGCGATGGCGACGAAGCCGATGCCGGCCAGCGGCAGCGCGACCGACTTGAACATCGGGATGTAGAAGGTCAGCGCCGCCGGCACGTCGGCCGTGTAGAACAGGAACAGGCCCGCAGCCAGGCCGAAGATCGACTGCAGCAGGTACTTCCAGCGCGACTTCAGGCCGTTCGGGTCACGGCGGACGATCTTGATCCAGTCGTCATACCAGCCGATGGCGCCGAAGCACAGCATCACCGCCAGCACCAGCCACACGTAGCGGTTGCGCAGGTCGGCCCACATCAGCACCGACAGGGTGATGGTGAGCAGGATCAGCGAACCGCCCATGGTCGGCGTGCCGGCCTTGGAGAAATGGGTCTGCGGACCGTCCTTGCGGATCGGCTGGCCGCCCTTGAACTGGGCAAGCTTGCGGATCATCGCCGGGCCCAGCCACAGCGACAGGAACAGGGCCGTCAGCGCGGCAAGGATGGCGCGGAACGTCTGGTAGTTGAACAGCCCGAACAGGCTCTCCAACTGCTGCAACCATCGAGCCAGTTCATACAACATGCGGGGATTCCTCTCCTTGCGCCAGCAGCGCTTTGACAATCGTGTCCATGGCGCTGCCACGGGAACCCTTGACCAGGCAGCGCACGCCGGCGTGCAGCTCGTCCTTCAGCGCCTGCGACAGCGCGTCGTGGGTGGCGAAATGGCGGCCGCCTTCGCCGAAGGCGGAGGCGGCAGCGGCGCTGAGCGGGCCCAGTGCATACAGGCGCTTCAGGCCGGCAGCACGTGCGCGGAGGCCGGCCTGCGCATGCAGCGCTTCCGCGTCCGGGCCCAGCTCGCGCATGTCGCCCAGCACCAGCCAGCCCTCTCCCGGCGCCGCGGCCAGGGCATCGATGGCCGCGGCCAGCGACCCGGGGTTGGCGTTGTAGCTGTCATCCACCAGCACCGCGCCATTGCGCAGCTGATGGGCGATCTGGCGACCCGGCACCGGCTGCGCTTCGGCCAGGCCGGCGGCAATCAGCGCCAGATCGACACCGGCGGCCAGCGCCAGGCTGGCGGCGGCCAGCGCATTGCTGACGTTGTGGCGACCCGGCAGGCCCAGCACCACGCGGGCTTCGCCGGCCGGTGCGACCAGAGTGAACTGGCTGCCCTGCGCACCGGCGCGGATATCGCGCGCGGTCACGTCCGCCGAGTGTTCCAGGCCATAGCGCAGCACGCGGCAACGCGCCGGGGTGCTGATGAAATGCTGTTCGAACCAGCGGCCATAGGCATCGTCGGCGTTGATCACCGCCACGCCATCGGCCGGCAGCGCGGCGTAGATCGCGCCCTTGGTCACCGCCACGCCGAGCAGGCTGCCCATACGTTCCAGGTGCGCCGGGGCGATGTTGTTGACCAGCGCATAACGCGGGCGGGCGATGTCGGTCAGGTAGGCGATGTCGCCCGGCTTGCCGGCGCCCATCTCGTAGACGGCGTAGTCGGCATCTTCCGGCGCATCGATCACCGCCAGCGGCAGGCCGATCTCGTTGTTGCGGTTGCCCGGGTTGGCGTAGACCACCTTGTGCGCGTGCTGGGCCACCTGCTGCAGGATCGACAGCAGCAGGCTCTTCACGCTGGTCTTGCCATTGCTGCCGGTGATCGCGAACACCTCGGTGCCACGGTCACGCTGCATGCCTGTGGCGATCTTCGCCAGCGCCAGTTCGCTGTCGGCCACCAGCACCTGCGGCAGTTCGACCGGCAGCAGGCGCTCGACCAGCAGCGCACTGGCACCGCGCGCCTGCGCGTCGGCCGCGAAGTCATGGCCGTCGAACCGCTCGCCGCGCAGCGCCACATACAGACTGCCCGGACCGAGATTGCGGGTGTCATTGCTGACCGCATCGATGGCCACGTCGTCGCCGTGGATCTCGCCGCCGGCCCAGTGTGCGATCAGCGAAAGCAGGGTGCGCTTCATGCGGCGCCCTCCCCGGCCTGCGCGCTGAGCACACCGGCCTTGGCCGCCAGTGCAGCGGCGGCCACTTCGGTGTCGTCGAAGTCATGGCGCACGCCATTCACTTCCTGGTACGGCTCGTGGCCCTTGCCTGCGATCAGGATGATGTCGCCGGCACCGGCACGCTTCACCGCCAGGCCGATCGCACGCGCGCGGCTGCGCTGCACGGTCACGGCATCGGCGTTCTGGAAGCCGGCCAGGATGTCGGCCACGATCACGTCGCCATCCTCGCCACGCGGGTTGTCGTCGGTGACGATGACCTGGTTGGCCAGGCGCTCGGCGATCGCCGCCATCTGCGGGCGCTTGCCGGTGTCGCGCTCGCCGCCGCAGCCGAACACGCAGAACAGCGTGCCCTGCAGGTGCCCGTGGAGGCTGTCCAGCGCCTGTTCCAGCGCATCCGGGGTGTGCGCGTAGTCGACCACCACCGTCGGCAGGCCGTCTTCACCGCCCAGGCGGTTCATGCGGCCGCGGATCGGCTGCAGCGCCGACAGCACTTCGGCGATACGCGGCAGCGGCTGGCCCTGCGCGTGCAGGGTACCGGCCACGGCCAGCAGGTTGTCCACGTTGAAGCGGCCCAGCAGCGGCGACTGCACCGCCGCGCGCTGGCCGTCGATGACCAGCTCGAAGGCGATGCCACGACCGTCCAGCTGCAGCGCCTCGGCGCACACGCTGGCGTCGGTGGCACCACGCGAGCTCAGCCCGATCGCCTGCACGCCGGCCGGCAGGCCCGCGAACAGCTGCCGGCCGAAGGCATCGTCCAGATTGATCACCGCGGCCTTCAGGCCCGGGCGATGGAACAGCCGCGCCTTGGCCGCGCCGTAGCTGGCCATGTCACCGTGGTAGTCCAGATGGTCGCGGGTGAGGTTGGTGAACACCGCCACGTCGTAGTGCACGGCGTCCACGCGGCCCTGGTCCAGCGCATGCGAGCTGACTTCCATCGCCACCGCGCGCGCACCGGCGTCGCGCAGCTGGGCCAGCAACGCATGCATCTGCAGCACCAGCGGCGTGGTGAAGCCGGTCGGCTCGACCGCACCATAAAGTCCGGCACCCAGCGTGCCGATACTGCCACTGGGCGTTCCGAGCAGATGCCAGGCCTGGGCCAGCAGCTGCACGGTGGAGGTCTTGCCGTTGGTGCCGGTCACGCCGACCATCGCCATCGCCCGCGATGGCGCGCCATGGAACTGGTCGGCCATCGCGCCCATGCGCGCGCGCAGGCCCGGCACGGCGATCGCATCAGCCGGGGCCGGCAGATCGGCCGGTGCCGGCGGTTCGAACAGGATGGCACTGGCACCGGCAGCGCGCGCCTGCTCGACAAAGCCCAGGCCATGCGCGCCGAAACCGGCGATGGCGACGAAGGCGTTACCGGGGCGCACGGCACGGCTGTCCAGCACCAGGCCGGTCAGAACGGGATCATGACCCGCCAGGGCCACGTCCGGAAGCAACTGCGAAAGCAACATCGAAGGACTCATTGCGTGCCTCCCGTAGCGGGCGGCGTCTGGGCTTGCGCGCTTGGCAGCGCAGCGTCGAATTCAGCGGCGGCATCGACCGGCAGCGCGGTCTCGGCCGGCGGCGCAGGCAGGATCGAAGCCGAATGGCCGACCTTGCCGGACTGCTGTGCGGCCAGCCACGACTGCAGGTCGTCCAGCGGCACGTCCATCAGGCGCAGGGTGCCTTCCATCACGTTGTGGTAGACCGGCGCCGACACCAGGCCGCCGTAGAACTTGCCGGCCTGCGGGTCGTTGATGACGATGACAGTGGCAAAGCGCGGGTTGGTGGCCGGCACCACGCCGGCGAACAGCGCGTTGTAATGGCCGCGCTCATAACCGCCGGGGCCGGTCTTGCGCGCGGTACCGGTCTTGCCGGCCACGCGGTAGCCCAGCACGGCCGCCTGCTTGGCACCGCCCTGAGTGACCACCGTTTCCATCATCGCCACCACCTGCCGGGCGACGCTCTCATCGATGATCTGATGCGCTTCGTTGCGGTGGCCTTTCACGAAGGTCGGCGCGATGAGCTTGCCGCCGTTGGCCAACGCCGAATAGGCGGTGGCGATCTGCAGCGGCGTCACGTTCAGGCCGTAGCCGTAGGACATGGTGGTCTTGGTGGCCCCGTCCCAGTTGGCCGGGCGGCGCACCACGCCACCGGATTCACCCGGGAAGCCGCTGTGCGGCACCGAGCCATAGCCGAAGCGGCGCACGCCGTCATAGAACACCTGGTCCGGCATCTTCGCCGCAACCTTGGCCGCACCAATATTGGAACTTCGGGTGATCACACCGGTCACGTTCAACACGCCGTTGTTGCGCGGCACGTCACGGATGGTGAAGCGGGCGACCTGCATGTAGCCCGGGTTGGTGTCGATGATGGTGTCCTTGGTCACCGCACCGGCCTGCAGCGCGGTGGCGATGGTCAGCGGCTTCATCGTCGAACCCGGCTCGACCAGGTCGGTCACCGCGCGGTTGCGGCGCGTATCGGGGATCGCGCCGGTCAGCGAGTTCGGGTTGTAGGTCGGCAGGTTGACCATGGCCAGGATCTCGCCGGTGGTCACGTCCATGATCACCATCGAACCACCGGCCGCCTTGTTGGCCACCAGCGCGTTGCGCAGTTCCTTGAAGGCCAGGTACTGGATGCGGCGGTCGATGCTGAGGGTCAGGTCCTTGCCCGGCTCGGCGGCGCGCAGCAGATCGCTTTCGACGGTCTCGCCCTTGCGGTTGCGGATCACCCGCTTCGCACCGGGCTTGCCGCGCAGCCATTCGTCGAACGCCAGTTCCAGACCCTCCTGGCCACGGTCGTCGATATTGGTGAAGCCCAGCACGTGCGCCATCGCCTCACCCTGCGGGTAGAAGCGGCGGAACTCGCGCTGCGCGGCCACGCCCGGGATCTTCAGCGCGACCACCTTCTCTGCCTCGTCCGGATTGATCCGGCGGCGCAGGTACATGAATTCCTTGTCCGACTTCTGCGACAGGCGGCTGCTCAGCTCATCCACCGACATGCCGACCGCCTGGGCCAGCTCCGGGATGCGCTCGGGCGAACGCAGCAGGTCCTGCGGGTTGACCCAGATCGAGGCGACCGGGGTGGACACCGCCAGCGGCTCGCCGTTGCGGTCGGTGATCATGCCGCGCGAGGTCTTGATCGGCAGCTCGCGCAGGTAGCGGGCCTCGCCCTGGCGCTGGTAGAAATCGCTGTTGATGATCTGCACGTAGGCCGCGCGACCCACCAGCGACACCGAGCACAGGCCAAGCGCCAGCGCGACCCAGCGCAGGCGCTGGCGCAGGTTGAAGGCATTGCGCGGGCGGTTGCGGCCGGTCTTGCTCATGGGCGCACCACCACGATGTCAGCGGCCTCGGGGAACTTCATGCCCAGCTTCTCGCGGGCAATGCGGTCCACGCGGTTGGCTTCGGCCAGGGTGGCCTGTTCCAGCTGCAGGCGGCCGAACTCAAGGTTGATGTCATCGCGCTTGCGCTCGGCACGCGACAGCTCGATGAAGGTCTGCCGGTGACGGTGGCGCACGAACACCACGCCGATCGCCGAGGCGACGGTGCAGGCCAGCAGGATGATCAGCAGCAGCCGGCTCATGCATCGCCCCCCCGCTTCTGTGCCACGCGCAGCACGGCGCTGCGGGCACGCGGGTTGGCGGCCAGCTCTTCGTCGGTGGCCTTGATGGCGCCGCCGATCAGGTCCAGCGTCGGCACGAACGCAACGGCCTCGGGCAGCCGGCGGTTGGCCGGCGGCGCCTTGGCCAGGCGGTTCATGTACTGCTTGACGATGCGGTCTTCCAGCGAGTGGAAGCTGATCACCGCCAGGCGGCCACCGGGCTTGAGCCGTTCCACCGCCGCATCGAGCCCGGCTTCCAGATCGGCCAGCTCGCGGTTGATGTGGATGCGGATGGCCTGGAAGCTGCGCGTGGCCGGGTGGATCTTGTCCTTCCCACGCGGCATCACCGAGGCGATCAGCTCGGCCAGTTCGGCGGTGCGGGAGAACGGCTGCTTCTCGCGGCGGGCCACGATGGCGCGGGCGATGCGCCGGCTCTGGCGCTCTTCGCCGTAGGTCCACAGCACATCAGCGATCTCGCGCTCTTCGACGCGGTTGATCCACTGCGCGGCGCTTTCACCGCTGTCCGGATCCATGCGCATGTCCAGCGGGCCGTCCTTGCCGAAGCTGAAGCCACGTTCGGCCACGTCCAGCTGCGGCGACGACACGCCGAGGTCGAACAGCACGCCGTCCAGGCCTTCGGCCGTCGCATCCCACTGCAGCAGCTGGGCGAAGCTGCCCCGGAAGATGGACACGCGCGGGTCCGGCGCGAAATCGCGCTCGGCAACGGCGATGGCTTCCGGATCCTTGTCCATGACCAGCAGGCGCCCCTCGGGACCGAGCTGGGTGAGCACGCCACGTGCATGACCGCCACGACCGAACGTGCCATCCAGATAACGTCCGTTTTCGATCACCCTCAGGCCTTCAAGGACCTGGGTGTACAGGACCGGCAGGTGCACCGCCGGCGACTGCGACACCGGAAGGTGACCGGCCTGCGCTTCTGGGCGCATCCGGGCACCCCGGCTCACAACTTCAGGTCGAGCAACCCATCACCCAGATCCTCGTCAGACAACGTCTGCTGGATCAGGGCCCGATGCGCCTGCTCGCTCCACAATTCGAACTTGTCGCCCATACCGAGCAATACCGCCTTCTTCTCAATGCCCACCGCACCGCGGTGGCTGGCGGGGATGCTGATGCGACCGTTGCCGTCCAGTTCCAGATGGGCGGCCGAGCCGACCAGCTTCTGCTGCAACAGGCGCACGACGCGCTGGGTGTTGGGCTTGGACATCACATCGTCGCGGACCCGCTCCCATTCCGACTCTGCATACAGCCAAAGGCAGCCGGCTTCGAACGGGTTGTAGGTCAGCACGAGACGGTTGTTGCTGGCGCGCGCGACGAGGTCGCGGTAAGCGGTGGGAACCGCCATGCGCCCTTTGTCGTCAACTGTGATGGCCGTCTCGCCCTGGAACACGACGCCTGCACCTTGTCCTTCGCCCGGTGAAACATTGAACCACGAAAACCCACAAAACACCCGGATTTCCCTCTGATGCCCACCTTAGCAGCGGGCCGAGGGTTGTCAACAACTTTTCAGCGGGGAAATCGCCAGCCGCATCAATGGCTTGCAACAACCTTTAGAGAATTGTTCAAGGCTTATCCACAAGTTGCTGATCCGTCTCAATTTTTGAGATTGAACGGAAGTTCAGGGGCGTGGAGAGGGCGTGAAACATCGGCCGCGCATTCATCCGGAACGGGCCGGAAACGGCGCCGGACTGCGCAAACCGTGCACAATGAGGCCATGTGCCTGCTCGCTCTTGGCTGGATGCACCACCCGCGCTGGCGGCTGGTGATGACCGGCAACCGTGATGAGTTCCACGCCCGCCCGACGGCGGCGCTGGCCCCCTGGCAGGATGAGACGTCCGTCATCGGCGGGCGCGATCTGCGCTCCGGCGGTGGCTGGGCCGGGGTTGGCGCCTCGGGCCGGATGGCGGTGGTCACCAACGTCCGCGACCCGCTGGCGGCCCAGACCGGCCCGTCGCGGGGCGCGCTGGTGGCCGACTTCCTGCGCGGCCGCGACCCGGCCGCTGTGCATATCGACCGATTGGCGACCGTGGCTGGCGCCTATGCCCCGTTCAATCTGTTGCTGGCCGATAGCGACAGCCTGGAGTACCTCGGCAACCATCCCGCCGAACGGCAGACCCTCGGCCCGGGCGTGCACGGCATGTCCAACGGCGCGCTGGACGCGCCCTGGCCGAAGACCCGGCGGCTGATGGCGGCCCTTGAAGCCTGGCTTCAGAATGACGGGGTCAGATCCCTTTCGCACAGCGAAAGGGATCTGACCCCGGACCTGACCCCACTCTGGAATGCTCTGGCCGACGAACACCGCCCTGCCGACAGCGACCTGCCCGACACCGGCATCGGCCTGGAACGCGAGCGCTGGCTGAGCCCGGCCTTCATCCGTGGCGATGACTACGGCACCCGCGCCAGCACCGTGCTGCTGATCGACGCCGACGGCCATGGCGAGATCCACGAACGCCGCTTCGGCCCGCAGGGCGCTCCCAGCGGCCAGAGCCACGTCATTTTCTGACCCGGTCATGACGGCCCTTGGCCGGATGCTCTTGGCGGGGGGGTAGTGCCGGCCGCTGGCCGGCAACCTCTGGATCTTCGGATGCAGCATGAAGTTGCCGGCCAGCGGCCGGCACTACCCGCAGCGTGCTGTCGCGATCCACGCGACGGCAGTCGTCATCGCAGCGGGCCTGAAACGTCATTCAGCTTCCAGCCGCGACCGCGATCCGTCCGCGCCACAGCGGTTTCAGCATCACAGCCAGCCGACTGTGCCCTTTTCGCAATCGGCACTGTGTCTATAAATGTCGCCCCTGACCTCCCAGGGTGGTCGCGCCCGGCATCGCGCCGCGCAATCGACCACAACCCCCAAGGAGGCCCCATGCGTCGCATTCTCATCCTGTTCGCCACCCACCTGCTTGCTCTCGGCCTGGGCTTCGGCCTGGGCATCTATCTGCTGCCGATCCTGATCGCCCCCGATGACCCGCCGGTCACGCAGGTGCAGGCCGCGATGAACGACGCCACCTATCGCACCACCTTCCGTCGCGACCTCAAAGGCAGCGACGCGGTGCACTGGGCCGAAGGCAAGGTCAGCGTCAGCGCCACCCAGGTTGCCTTCGACGGCAAGATGGGACCGGGCCCGGACTACAAGGTCTACCTGGTCCGCGACTTCGTCGACAACAAGGCCGACTTCCTGAAGATCAAGGCGCAGGCCCAGCGCATCGGCGAGGTGAAGACCTTCAACCGCTTCCTGGTGGATGTGCCCGCGAACGTGGACGTGGACGACTACACCACGGTGGTGGTGTGGTGCGAGCGCTTCTCGCAGTTCATTTCCGCCGGCCAATACCGCACGCCGGGCTGAGGACAGCATGGGGTCGGATCCCTTTCCTCCGGAAAGGGATCCGACCCCGCAATCACGGTAGCTCCACGCCATGCGTGGAAGAAGAAGGAGGCGGAGCCGGCCGATAAGCCGGGTTCTGTCGTGGACAGTCATTCCTCTAGGCGTTACGTCACCGCAACGCTCAAGCAACCTACCCGGATCCAACGCGGGCCGCGCCAAAGGATCCCTATTTGGTCTTGCTCCAGGTGGGGTTTGCCGTGCCGGTCTGTTGCCAGACTCGCGGTGCGCTCTTACCGCACCATTTCACCCTTACCGGCCTTCCGAAGAAGACGTAGGCGGTATCTTTCTGTTGCACTTTCCGTCGGCTTGCGCCGCCCAGGCGTTACCTGGCACCTTGCCCTATGGAGCCCGGACTTTCCTCGGCACCCCCGAAGGGATGACGCGACTGTCTGGCCGGCTCCGCCAGCGCGTATTCTAGCGTACGCAGGTCCTTCCTGCCGTGCTGATCGCGGCGTCCGGTTCATCCATCCACGCATGGCGTGGATCTACTGCAGTAGCGCCACGCCATGCGTGGCTGCAGCAATCCATCAACTACCGTACAACGCCTTGCGCGGCGCGCCGGTCAGTTCCGCGGCCAGTTTGGCGGCGGTGGACGGTGGCAGGTGCTCGCTCAGCTTCGCGTAGACGCGGCGGCCATGTGCCAGCTGCGCTTGTTCGTCATCACCCGCGCCCTGCACCATCACCACGAACTCGCCCTTGCGCTGGTTGTCGTCGGCCTCGACCTTGGCCAGCAGGCCCGCCAGGTCACCATCGAGCACGGTCTCGAACAGCTTGGTCAGCTCGCGGGCCAGCACCGCCGGGCGTTCGCCACCGAAGATCGCCGCCATGTCGGCCAGCGATTCGGCGATGCGGTGCGACGATTCGTAGAACACCATCGTGCGCACTTCGCCGGCCAGCGCCTGCAGGCGGTCGCGGCGGCCGCTGGCCTTGGCCGGCAGGAAGCCCTCGAAACTGAAACGGTCGCTGGGCAGGCCGGCCACGCTCAGCGCGGCGATGGCGGCACAGGCACCGGGCACCGGGCTGACCTTGATGCCCGCCGCGCGCGCGGCACGCACCAGGCGGAACCCGGGATCACTGACCAGCGGGGTACCGGCATCGCTGACCAGCGCCAGCGACTCGCCGGCCTGCAGGCGCGAGACCAGCCGCTGCGCCAAGGCCTCCTCGTTGTGTTCGTGCAGGGCGACCAGCGGTTGCTGGATGCCAAAATGGGACAGCAGCTGGCCACTGCGGCGGGTGTCCTCGGCACAGATGGCCGCCACCGAACGCAGCACCTCCTGCGCGCGCGGGCTCAGATCGGCCAGGTTGCCGATCGGGGTGGCGACGACGTACAGGGTTGGGACACTCATTTCAGCGGTACTCACGGGGCAAGGGTAGAATCGTAGCGTGTACCCGGCCAAGGCCGCTGCCCTCATCGCATGGACCCGATCATGAACAAGCCCGCCGCACGGTTCTCCGCCCTGTCGTTGTCGCTGATGCTGCTGGCCGGTTGTGCCACCACCAGCCTGACCAGCACCCCCGATTCGCCGGCCCAGGGCCAGGCGCTGGCGCTGATCGAACAGGGCAAGCCGCGCGACGCCGCACTGCAGCTGGAAGGCCTGGCCGCCACGCTGCGTGGCGGTGCCCGCAGCAACGCACTGGCCGATGCGGCCTGGGCCTGGCATCTGGCCGGTGACAGTGCCCGCGCGCGCAGCCTGCTGGGCCAGCTCACCGCCCGCCAGCTGTCCGGCGCCAGCCTGCAGCGCTACCAGCTGACCGGTGCCGAGCTGGCGCTGGCCGACAAGCAGCCGGCGCAGGCGCTGGCCCTGCTGAAGGATCATGCCGACAGCGTTGCGGTCGGCCTGCGCACCCGCTGGCTGCTGGCCCGCGCCCAGGCCCTGCAGGGCACCGGCGATGCCTTCGGTGCCGCCAACGAGCGCGCCCGTGCCCATGCCGGCCTGACCGGCAGCGCGCGCAGCGAGAACCAGGCCGCCATCGCCGGCCTGCTCGGCACCCTCGACGACGCCACCCTGCGCAGCCGTGCCGCCGCGCTGCCGGCCAACGACCCGCTGTACAACTTCGCCGGCCGTGCGCTGATCGCGCGCGGCCTGCCGCTGCCGCGCCCGTTCGACCGCGATGGCGCGGCCCAGTTCGACACCAGCAAGCGCCCGCCGGCGATGAGCGACGGTTACCGCCCGCCGGCCAAGCTGGCCGTGCTGCTGCCGCTCAGCGGCCGCCTGGCCACCGCCGCGCAGCCGGTGCGCGATGGCCTGTTGAGCGCCTACTACGGTGAAAGCCGCCGCCGTCCGGACATCAACTTCTTCGACACCGCCGGCACCCCGGCCGGTGCCCTCGCCGCCTATGACAAGGCGGTCGCCTCCGGTGCCGACTTCGTGGTCGGACCGCTGGGCCGCGACGAAGTGGACGCCGTGTACGGCCGCCAGCAGCTGCAGGTGCCGGTGCTGGCCCTGAACCGTGGCAAGGACGCACCGCCGGCCGGCAGCGCCGGTTTCTCGCTGGCACCGGAAGACGACGGCATCGTCGCCGCCGAATACCTGCGTGGCCGCGAACGCAACCGCGCACTGGTGATCAGCAGCAATGACGACACCGGCCGCCGTTCCGCCGCCGCCTTCGCGCAGCGCTTCGCACAGCGCGGTGGGCAGGTGGTGGCCACCTTCAACGTCAGCGATGCCGTTGGCGATGTCGGCGCGCAGGTGCGCAATGCCGGCCAGGTCGATGCGGTGTTCCTCGCCGTGCGTGCACCGCAGGCCCGCCTGCTGGCGCCGCAGCTGGCGCTGGCCGGTGCCGGTGGCGCCACCCGCGTCGGCACCTCGCAGCTGACCGTCGGCAGCGGCAAGGTGGAAGAAGACGTGGCCCTGGACGGCATCGTCTACCCGAATGAAGCCTGGAACGTGCGCAGCGTGTCCGGCCTGCCCTCGGCCAGCCAGGTGGCCAGCACCCTGCCGAGCGCACGCGGTGCGGCCGGCCGCCTGTTCGCGTTCGGCGCCGACGCCTGGAAGATCACCGCCTATCTGGACAAGCTGTCCAACGAAGGCGGCCTGGACGGTGCCACCGGCACCCTGTTCCTGGACAGCAACGGCAACATCCTGCGCCAGCCGGCATGGTCGACCTTCAATGGCGGCCGGCCGATGCCGATCGTCGGTGGTCGCTGAGCGCAGCCAACGTGGCTCGGCGGTGGAAGCCGCCGCCGAGCAGCATCTGCAACAGGCCGGACTGCAGCCGCGCGCGCGCAACGTGCGTTATCGCGGCGGTGAACTGGACCTGGTGATGGACGATGCCGGCATCGTGGTGTTCGTGGAGGTGCGCTATCGCGCGCGATCAGAGTACGGTGGCGGTGCCGCTTCAGTCGATGCGCGCAAATGCCGGCGCCTGGCGCATGCCGCGCAGCTGTACCTGCAGGACCACCCCGCGCTGGCCAATGCGCCCTGCCGCTTCGACGTGGTGGAAGCCAGTGGCGAACCGCCGCAGCTGCATTGGCTGCGTGACGCATTCCGGCTGGATGATTGCTGATGTGTACTGTCCGCCTTGGTAGAAGCCGACCTTGGTCGGCGCGTCTGTGCCAACCAAGGTTGGCCCCCGCCAGAGCGCAGCCTGGCCGGCGCTACCATGGTGCGTGACTGATGCCTTCGATCATCACCCATGCCGCCGTGCCGCTGGCGCTGTGGTGCGCCGCTGATCGTGGCCGCATCCCGCCGCGCCTGCTGGTTGCAGGCGTGATCGCCGCGATGCTGCCCGATGCCGATGTACTGGCCTTTGCGCTGCACATTCCCTATGCGGATGCCTTCGGCCATCGCGGTGCCAGCCATTCGCTGCTGTTTGCCGGCGTGCTGGCGGCATTGGCGGCGGCGTTGGCATTCTTTGGTAGCGGCCGACCTTGGTCGGAGCAGCACAGCTCCGGTAGTCGCCGACCTTGGTCGGCGGTTTCGTGCCAACCAAGGTTGGCACCTACCAAGGCAGGGCCAACGGTGGCATCGACCGTACAAGCCGCTGTATTCGTCTTCGTCTGTGCCGCCAGCCATCCGCTGCTGGATGCGATGACCTCCGGCGGCCTCGGCGTCGCACTGGCCTGGCCGTGGAGCGAACACCGCTTCTTCGCGCCGTGGCGACCGATCCGCGTTTCACCCTTCGCCCCACAGTTCTTCAGCGCACGCGGCGTGGCTACCCTGCTCTCCGAACTGCGCTGGGTGTGGCTGCCACTGGCCGGCGCCGTTGTCGCCTGGAAACTGATCCAACCCGCTCCTGCTGCCTCTCGAGATCCGTCATGAGTCCTGCCCTGCCTGCTGCCCTGGTCGCCGAACTGTCCACCCTGCTGGGCGCGGAGGGCTGGCGCATGGATGACAGCGCGCTGGAGGCCAACGCGCAGGACAATTCATGGCGCCGCCAGCGTCCGGCAGCCGTGGCGCTGCCCGCCGACGTCGAACAGGTTCAGGCACTGGTACGTGCCTGTCGCGCGCATGGCGTGGCGCTGGTCGCGCGCGGCGCCGGCACCGGCACGACCGGTGCAGCCGTCCCGCAGCCGGGCAGCATCGTGCTGTCGTTCACCCGCATGGACCGCATCGTCGAGATCCGCGCCGGTGATCGCTGCGCGGTCGTGCAGCCCGGCGTGCTCAATGGCACCCTGCAGCAGGCACTGGCCCCGCATGGCCTGTTCTGGGCGCCGGATCCTTCCAGCGCCGAGATCTGCAGCATCGGCGGCAACCTCGCTTGCAATGCCGGCGGCCCGCGCGCGGTGAAGTACGGCACCAGCCGCGACAACGTGCTGGGCCTGGTGGCGGTGACCG
Organism: Stenotrophomonas sp. YJH_SMC_123; assembly: GCF_059368215.1. Classification (NCBI taxonomy): domain Bacteria; kingdom Pseudomonadati; phylum Pseudomonadota; class Gammaproteobacteria; order Lysobacterales; family Lysobacteraceae; genus Stenotrophomonas; species Stenotrophomonas sp. YJH_SMC_123. The sequence goes on along the minus strand of NZ_JCAFRM010000004.1, from coordinate 333,968 downwards.
GCACCGGCGAGGTGATCCGCTGCGGTGGTGCCTACACCAAGGACGCCACCGGCTACGACCTCACCCATCTGCTGGTGGGCAGCGAAGGCACGCTGGCACTGATCGTGGAAGCCACGCTGAAGCTGACCCCGTTGCCGGTCAGCCAGGCCGGGCTGCGCGTGCTGTACCGCGATGCCGATGCGGCTGCGGCCGCCGTGTCGCGGTTGATGTCGCAGCCGGTGGTACCCACCCGCCTGGAATTCATGGACGCGCGCAGCCTGGAGCTGCTGCGGCTCAATGGTGCTGACGTGCCGGAGGCCGGTGCGATGCTGCTGGTCGAGGCCGATGGTGACCACGACACCCTGCCCTATCTGCTGCAGGCCCTGGCCAGCGCCGCCGAAGGCGACGGCATGATCGAACTGGACGTGGCGATGGAAGGCCGCGCACGCGACCAGCTATGGGCGGCGCGCAAGGCGCTGTCGCCTGCGCTGCGCAGTGTGGCGCCGGGCAAGATCAATGAAGATGTAGTGGTCCCGGTGTCGCGCATTCCGGAGCTGGTGGCCGGCGTGCAGGCGCTGGCACGTGACTACACGCTGACCATCGTCACCTTCGGCCATGCCGGCAACGGCAACCTGCACGTCAACATCCTCTACCACCCGGAGGATGCCGACGAGAACGCACGCGCACATGCCGCGCTGCCAAGGATCTTCGAGCTGACGCTGGCATTGGGCGGCACGTTGTCGGGCGAACACGGCATCGGCCTGGCCAAGCGCGATTTCATGGCGCAGGCCTTCACCCCGGAAACGCTGGCAACGATGCGCGCGATCAAGGCTGCGCTGGACCCGGACGGCATCCTCAACCCGGGCAAGGTGCTGCCGCCGGCATAGACTGCGCGCACTCCTTCGCGCTCCTGTAGAGCCGAGCCATGCTCGGCTGCTCTTCGACCAGATCGCGATGACGCCCGCGCTGTGTGCGCAAGCCGAGCGTGGGCTCGGCTCTACAACGACGTGTCGTTCACCTTCGCGCTCCTGTAGAGCCGAGCCATGCTCGGCTCCTCTTCGACCAGATCGCGATGACGCCCGCGCTGTGCGCGCAAGCCGAGCGTGGGCTCGGCTCTACAACAACGTGTCGTTCACCTTCGCGCTCCTGTGGAGCCGAGCCATGCTCGGCTGCTCTTCGACCAGATCGCGCAAGCCGAGCGTGGGCTCGGCTCTACACCGTCTTGTCGGCTGCGATATCGATCAGGGTCTGCCGGAAGCTGGGCAGCAGCACGCGGTTGCCATGGCCGCTCAGGTGATCGTTGTCGAAGAACAACGGTTCGCCCTCTTCCACCGCCGAACAGGTCTGCGGCCCGCACAGCAGCGGCAGCGGATCCCACACGGTCATTGACGGGTAACGTGCCGCCAGGTCATCCAGCAGTGCCATCTGCGGCGCCCGCAGCATTTCCAGATCCGCACGCGGCATGCTCAGACCGCCGGCACACGCCGGATTGCGGCGGTTGAACCAGTCTGAACAGCGGTACGCACCGGCCTTGAACAGCGGCAGCGGTGCGTCGATCACCACCTGTACGCCCAGCTTCTGCAAACGCCCCAGCACGCGTTCGGCTTCGTCGCGTGCAGCCTGTGCATGCGCGGGCGTGCGCTCGGCCAGCAGCTGTTGATAGATCTGCTGTGCATCCTGCCGCTGCCAGTCGAACCCACGCAGTTCCGGCATGCGCAAGGCCGCCAGCAGCACGATGTCACCCGGGCGCGCCTCGCGTTCGATGGTCGACAGCGTGTCTTCAATGAAGTCCTGGCAGTCGGCCGGGCTGGCCCGCAGCAGGTTGACGAAGCTGCAGCCGCCGCGATCCTGCTGGCGCACCTCCATGCCGGTCTGCCGCGCGACCATGCTGGTCATGGTGCGATACGCCGCCGCATGCGAGTCGCCGGCCACGAACAGGCGCCGCCCTTCAAGCGCCGGCGCACTCACCGGTTCCAGCGGGCGCCACGCCGGGTAGCGACGCGCCTGCCATGCGTAGCCGTTGCGGGTGACGCTGAGCGAGACCTGCTCGTGGTACTCGACCGTGGCCCAGGCGCCGGCACCGCACAGCGCCACCAGCGGAAACGCCATCGCCAGCACCTTGGCCGGTGCCAGCCGCAGCAGCGGCGCCGCACTGCGCAGCGGGCGCTCGATGAAGTGGTAGGACGCGGCCGACACCGCCAGCAGCAGCACCGGATACAGCCACAGCGCGACGCCATGCAGACCATACGTCCAGCGCAGCAGTACCAGCAGCGGCCAATGCCACAGGTACAGCGAATAGGACAGCCGACCCAGGTAGGCCAGCGGTGCGCAGCCCAGCGCACGGGCGATGCGCGATGTCCCCGCTGTCGACACGCCCGCCAACAGCAGCAGGGTACCGGCCACGGTCGCCAGCACGCCCGGCACCGGCATCGCCAACTGCGGGGCGATCAGCACACCCGCGGCCAGCAGCGCCAGGCCCGCCACGGCAGCCGCGTCGCTGCCCTGGCGTGGCGTACGTTTATGCATCCACTGGTAGAGCAGCGCACCCGCGGCCAGCTCCCAGAACCGCGCCGGCAGCAGATAGAACGCCGACGCCGGCGCCGATTGCGCCTGCCAGCCCGCCCACGCCAGCGACAGCACGGTGAGCACCGGCAACAGCCAACGCGACCCCGGCCAGCGCTCGCGCCCGCGCAACCACACGAAGAACAACAGCGGGAAGACCAGGTAGAACTGCTCTTCCACACCCAGCGTCCAGGTATGCAGGAACGGATTGAGTTCAGCGCCGGGCGAGAAGTAATCGTCCTGCTGGCCGGCCAGCACGATGTTGCTGAAACCGACCAGCGCGGCCCAGCCGGTCTGGTCGAACTGTTCATTGCGCCACGCGCGGGGAATGAACAGTGCCGACAGTACGAAGGTGGCCAGCAGCATCACCAGCAGCGCCGGCAACAGGCGCAGCACGCGACGCCGGTAGAAATCGAGCAGCATCGCACCCAGCGATGCTTGGGCGCGCGAGGCCAGCGACTGGCTGATCACGAAGCCGGACACCACGAAGAACAGGTCCACACCGGTGAAGCCGCCGGGCAGCCACGTCGCGTTGGTGTGGAAAAGGACGACGGCCAGCACCGCCAGTGCACGCAGGCCATCGATGGCGGCGTTGTGGGAACGTTCGGGAGAGGACACGCGGGCAACCGGCAGAAGACAGGGCGGCAGCATCGCCACCGTTTGCGCAGTCATTCAATGGACAATCGCGACAGACGTGGACAACGTTCAGGTCCAGTCCCGGATCGGCGCGATTGTAGAGCCGAGCCCTGCTCGGCTGACCTTCGTCCAGATCGCAGTGAGCCGAGCATAGGCTTGGCTCTACAGCAGCAACTGGGGGTCAGAGCCCATTGCCTTGGCAATGGGATCCGACCCCGCTTCATGCGCTTACCAGGCCATGCGCAGACCCAGCTGGCCGCCTACGTTGCGGTAGCCATGATCGCCGCGCTGCACGCTCACGCCACCCCACGCACCCCAACGCTGGCCCAGCCTCAGCTCGGCACCGGCCTGCACTTCATAGCGGTTGCGCGGCACGTCCGCACCCAGCGTGCCGCCGTTGAACTGCAACGTACTGGTGCCGCTGCCACGCAGCCAGTTCACGCCCAGGTACGGCTGCACGGTGTTGCCGGCGGCCGTGCCATGGCCGAACACACGCACGCCCAGGCGCCCGCTAAGGCCACCGGCGTCGGCATGGTCGACCACCGTACCGTTGCTCTCCACGTGGCGATCGGCGCGGAAATCGACATGGCTCAGCTGCAGTTGTGGCTGCACATACAGTGCGCTGGCGGTGTCCTGCCACACATTGAATGTGTAGCCGGACTCCAGTGACGCAGTGGCCATGCGCGAGTCGTAGTGCTCCGGCGCCAGGCCGATGCCCTGCACGCGGTTATCGAAGCGGCCGTACTGCAGGGCTGCATCCACATACGCGCCCCGCGTGCCGTCCGCTTCCTGCATCCAGGTGCCGTACCCACCCACGGCGCTGCCACGCACCCGGCCCTTGGCGCTGTAACCGGTCAGATCGGACACTACGCTGCTGTCGGCGCGGCCGCTGCCCAGCATCACACCGGCAACCGCGTTGCCACGCTGCAGCAGGTCAGTGCCGATCTGCAACATCGAGGTGTTGCCATCAATCGACAGCTGGCCGCCGACCGCGCTGAAATCCGCCTGCTGCCGACCCACGCGTGCCCAGGCCTGGCGCTCGCCGTCCATCGAACGTGCGCCATTGCGCTCGTGCATGCGGTGCGCGAACAGGTTGATCGCCGCCGACTGGTTGGCCAGGTAAGCCCCCGCTTCCGGGCGCAGCACCGGTGGCGGCAGGATCGGATCGCCCGGATCAGTCGGATCAGTCGGATCAGTCGGATCAGTCGGATCAGTCGGATCGGTTGGATCCGGATCCGGATCCGGGCCCGGATCGACCACGCACCCCGGTGCGGCCGGGTCGTCCTGGCAGATATCGAACCACTGCGAACGCAGATACCAGTTGCCATCGGAAGGATCGGCCAGGCCGCCCTGGAACAGGAAGTACTCGTACGATCCGCCCACCGCGCGGCCGCTCAGCGTGTAACTCGCCAGCGATGCACCGTCGATCTCGATCAGCGCGATGCCATCCACTGTAGGTGCGCCTACGCCACCGATGTTCTTCACCGCGATCAGCGCGTCGCCGGAGCTGTCGCCGCGGACGTGCAGGCGGTCCATCGCGCTGTCATCGCCGGCCAGCGTGCCCTGGAACAGGAACGTCGCCCCTGCGCTGTGCAGGTCGCCGTCCACGGTGAGCGTATTGAAACGGCCGCTGCCGTCGGACAAGGCCACGCCACTGTTGAGTACCTGCAACTCGCCCACCGTGGCATCACCGGTCAGCGTCCACTGGCTGCCGTTCTCGATCGCCATCGTTTGCACCAGATCCGACGAACCCTGCCACAGCGAACCATCGGCCAGCCGTACATGCACGTCCGACTGTGGCGGCAGCCCAGCGTCCTCGTCCTCCGGGGTGATGGCGATGTCACCGTCCATCCGCGAGCGGCCCTCCAGCACCACATCGAAGCGCCCGGCCACTGCGGCATCCAGTGCCAAGGCGATGCCATTGCCGCCCGATACCACCGCACCATTGGACAGGGTCAGGCCCGGGTCGCGGCTGCTACGCAGCCATACGCCACCATGCTGGACGCTCACCAGCGAGCCGCCGTCGATACGCATCCGACCGTTGTCATTGATCACCGCCGCCCACGCGCCCTCGCCTTCGGTGCGTACATGGGTGTTGTTCAAAGCGATCTGCCCAGCACCACCGGCAATGACACCGTGCGAGGATCGGCCGACGGTCTGCAAGCGGCTGTCGACCAGCGTGACGGTCCCGCCGGTGCGCGCAATCGCCGCAGCAGACCCATCTCCTTCGGTCAGCACCTGGGTATCGACCGCCTCGATCACGGGCGGCCGCCCCGCGCCGCCCTGCGCATACAGACCATGGGCAGAACGCCCCCCTGTGCGCAGGTTGGTACTGAAAAGCTGCGCGCTGCCGCCTCGTGCATCAAGGCCGAACCCACCGTCTCCCTGGGCCACCACTGAAGACTCACTCAGCACCAGCGTGGAATCGTTCGGCATCCAGATGGCGGTACCTGCAGACGTTGCAAGCGAGCTGCGTTCCACTGTCACGACGTTGCCTCGGCCATTGATATCCAATGCGACCAGCTCGCTGCGGACACTGCTGTCACGCAGGTTCACGCTGCCATTGTCCATCAGCCTCAGTCCCGTATTGCCGGACAGCTCGCTGCTCTGCACGTCCAGCGCACCACCTGACTGATCGACGGCGCGACCATGGGTGCCCTGCACGCTGATGCGGCTGTCGGAAACGTTTACGCTGCCTCCCATCGCCAGACCGACGGCGGCGTCACCGCGCATGTCGATGTCCACACCCTTCATCACCAGGCGCGCGCCGCGATGCGCCGTTGCGGCCACACCCGAATGACCCACGCGTCCAATGCTCGCGTCCTGCAGGACGACCTCGGCCGTGCCGGTCGCCAGGACACCATTGCCCGCGTCACCCGCCATGTCGATGTGGACCCCATCCAGCGTTGCTGTGCCCGCATTCGCATACAGACCGTAAGTACCGTAGCGGTTCACCTGCAACTGAGCGCCCTGAACCTGCAGCGTGCCCCCCATCAACCGCAGCGCATCGCCGCCAGTGCTGCGGACCTGCACGTTTCTCAGCACGGCATCCGCGCCCTGCACCTGTACCCCGTGGGCGCTGTTGCCGCGTGTCTCGATCACTGCATCGGCGGCCTCCAGTCGGGCGCCTGCGGCAACTGACGCGCCTGCTGCGGAGATGCCGGTGGTGCTCACCGATGCACCCTGCAACAAGATCAGACTGCCGGCGCCCTCGGCGTGCGCAGCGTGCGCTCCGCGTCCTTCGGTAGAGAGATTGACCGGCCCTGTCGGAAGAATGCGGCCGCCGTTGATTGCGTAGAAGGCATGCCCCGACGGGTCGCCCGGCAGCACCGGCTCAGTGGTGTGGTAATCGCCTTCGGCAGGCATCTGGTCGTCGCCGTCGGCCACGATCTGCTGGGCCGAGGCGGGAATGCTGGCAAGCAGTGCAATGGCGAGGGCGGCGGCCAGCGCATGGTGGCGTGGGGTGAGTGTATGCATGGGGTTGCTCCTGAAAGGAGGCGCCATGCTCGTCATCTCCTGTCACTGCCTCCATCGAATCACTTGCAACCCGCCTGCGACAGGCTGTCGCAGTGCTGGCTGAAAGCTGAAGGCGCTACCGGTGTTCAGTGTGCTTTACAACTTTTTGCATGGGTTCGGCCGGGCTGCGCACAGAGACTGGCGCCAGTAGAGACACGTGACTTCGCAATTGCCCACCCTTCACGCCATCATCACGGAGATGAAGGATATACGGCACTTCGTCTGAATGCGGTTGCGTCGTGTCGCGTCTCTCCCCCTTCTCCGACACAAGGATTCCCCCATGAAGCGCACCGCCACCGCATCCCATCCTCCGACGCCGCGCCCGCTGTTCCGCAGCCTGTTGCTGGCGCTGGCGTCCCTTCCCGCCGGGGTCGTTTTGGCCGGCGATCTCGATGGCCAGACTGCGGAGGTCGGTGCTGGCGATCCGGTCGAAGCGTGGACGTTGAAGAACGGCTCGCTGCTGACCGTGAACGGAGGAGCGGCCCAGACCATTCTGGCCGATGACTCCCGCGTAACGCTGGTTGCTTCGACGGTCTCGCGCAAGCCATCGGGCGACTACGCCGAACATGCCGTAAAGCTGGATGGAAATTCGCTGCTGGACGCGCGTGACAGTACTTTCGTGGGGAACCTGCGAGTACAAGATCAAGCGCAGGTTACGCTTTCCGGCTCTCACGTTGTGGTCTCGCCCGGTGCAGGCCAGCAACCTAGTGACAGGCAGTCCGTAGGCCTGGACTTTTCCGGGATGAGCGTTGGCAGTGGGCGCATCCTGCTCGACGCAAGTACCGTCAGGGTTGATGCCCTGCTCACGAGCAGTGGCTATCCTCTCTCGGACGGCGTGGGGGCACTCATGACCCATGGCAGTCTCGTGCTGCACAACCGCTCCCGTATCGATGCCGAGAATCATGGTGTTGTCATCTCGCCAGTCGCAAACGGACAGAATTTCGAGGTGCATTTGGACCGTTCAACCCTGTCGGCCAAGAGCGCGGCAGCCATCTGGGTCCATGGCCGTGCCAGTGATGCTCACATCGATGTCGCCGTTGCCAACGGCAGCCAACTGCATGGAGGGGATGGAATTCTCATCCAACTGAAAGGGCGGACCGCTGTCGCAGCTGGCCGCACCACAGTCGATTTCACTGTCGATGACTCGCGCATCGCTGGCGATGTGGTGCTGGACACGACAACGGTCCCCAACGGCATGATCAACGTGGAACTGCGCAACAAGGCACAGATCGACGGCCGCTTCTTCAACGTCACCTCGGCCAGCATCGACGGCGACAGCACCTGGCTGATGTCCGGCGACAGCACTGTCGGTCATCTCGCGCTGGGTAGCACCGGCACGGTGGCGCTGGGCAATGGCAGTACGTTCAACACGCTCACCGTGGATACCTTCGACGGGGCCGGTGGCACCCTGCTGTTCAACACCCAGCTGGGCGACGACAGTTCGGCCACCGACAAGCTGATCATCAAGGGCGACGCCAACGGCCAGGCCAACGTGCGTGTGCTCAATGCCGGCGGCGCAGGCGCCAAGACCGACAAGGGCATCGAGCTGATCCGTGTGGGCGGTGCGTCCAATGCGCAGTTCGACCTGCAGGGCCGCGCGGTGGGTGGGCAGTACGAGTACTTCCTGTTCAAGGACGCGACCAACGGCGGCTGGTACCTGCGCTCGGAACTTGCCGGGGTGCCGGATCCGTGTGTGATCGACCCGACGCTGCCGGAGTGTAAGCCGGTCGATCCGGTGGACCCGGTGGATCCGGTGGATCCGGTCGATCCGGTCGATCCGATCGACCCCACGCCGGTGCTGCGCCCGGAAGCCGGCGCGTACCTGGCCAACCAATTCGCGATGGACCAGCTGCTGCGCCATGGCTGGCGCGACCGCCAGGGCGGCAACACCTCCGCCATTGATGGCGTGCGTGGCTGGGCCCGCGTGGACGCTACACAGATCAAGCTGTCGGCGGTGGAAGACCAGCTGGACCTGCGCGTGGACCGCTCGCGCCTGCAGCTGGGTGCGGACATCGGCGTGTTCGACAACGGCCAGGGCCGCGTGGGCGTGATGGGTACGCTGGCCAAGTCCGACGCCACTTCACGTTCACAGCTGACCGGCTACAGCGCACGCGGCAAGCTCAACGGCGGCGCGCTCGGCGTGTACGGCAATTGGAGCAACGATGCACTGTATGTGGATGCCAGCGTGCAGCGCGGCCACTTCCGCAACCGCGTGCAGGGCGAAGGCCTGGCCGAGGAACGCTACGACTCGGACATCTGGCAGAGCTCGCTGGAAGCCGGCTACCGCTTCGGCATCGGCCAGATCGGCAGCACCGCGCTGAGCCTGCAGCCGGAACTGCAGCTGGTCTACACCGACGCCAACACCGATCGCCACGAGGAAGCCAACGGCACGGTGGTGCGCAGCCTGGGCGACAGCGGTCTGTCCGGCCGCGTGGGCCTGCGCCTGCAGGGCGAAGGCCGCAGTGCCGCCGGCGCGTCGGTCAGCCCGTATGTGGTGGCCAACTGGTACCGCGATGGCGCCAGCAACGGCATGGCGTTCGACGATGAAGCGCTGAAGGCCAGCGTGCCGCGCAACCGCTACGAGTTGAATGCCGGCGCGCGCGTGGACTTCCGTTCCGGGCTGAGTGCGTGGGGTGGCTTCGGCGTGATGCGCGGTGACCACGGGTACCGCGAAGCGACGGCCAATCTGAGCATGTCGTACAAGTGGTGAGGTAGAAGCGCGTTCTACTTTCTGTAGAGCCGAGCCATGGTCGGCTGCTTCTCGATGAGATTGTGATGAGCCGAGCGTCGGCTCGGCTCTACACGAATGTCGCGATCGCCACGCTGTGGCGTGCGCCGCACGATTGCAACGCTTTCGAACTTTCCAACAATTCTCATTGGCGGCACTGGCGCTTCATGCAAATCATGTAGCGCCACCGACAATGGGTGGCACGGGCTTCCAATCCCGTTCGGTTAATGTCGTTTACGCTTGCCTGCCGGCGTCGCCCTTTCCTTGTTGGGTGGCGTCGGCAGGCATTCTGTCCGCGCACCTATGGCGGGCGGTGCGTGGGGGCCTCGTGCCCGCCGGCGTTTGACGACGTTAGCCACCGGTATTGGAACCACGCACCGTCCGCCACCCTCGCTGTTAAGCAGGGTGGCCCCTTGCCGCTTGCACAAGGACGCCGCCATGACCGCTTCCCCTTACCCGCACCTGTTCGCCACCCTGGGCGAGGCCGCCACGCGCCTGCCCGATGACCTGGCCCGCACGCTGGAAGACACCTTCGTTGCGCTGCAGAGCGGCAACAGCGCCGGGGCCATCACCCTGCAGGCGTGCCTGCAGTACATCCGCCAGGGCGATGCCGCCGATGGCCAGCCGTGGCCCGGCAGCAACCGCACACCCGGACAGCGTTTGGCCTTGGCGCGCATCGACCGCGCCAATGCAGGGCTGAGTTTCCTGCTGGAACTGCTGCACGCCACCGAACGTGTGCGCGTGGACGGGGATATCGACCAGCAGATGGGTGACGGCGCGCGCGAAGGGCTGTTGCTGGCCTGCCGTGGGCTGGCCGAGTATGTGGATGTGCAGTTGCGGGCGGTGTAAGCATCCAACGACGAGAAGTGCGGGGAAGCGCTCAGTTCAGTTGCACGCTGCGCGCAATTGCAACGATTCCGATGGCTCATCATCACAGGAGCACCAATAGTGCGCACTTCTTTTCAGGGAGTGCCCGGATGCACAAGATGATGATTCCGCTTGTCCGCTATGCACAGTTCAATGGCCGCGCCAGCCGCGGTGAGTTCTGGTGGTTCCAGTTGTTCATCATGATCCTGTTGATACCGTCGAATGTGCTGGGCTTCATTGCTGGCTACACCGGTTCAAGCACGCTGGCACTGATATCGACGGGCGTGGGCGCGTTGGTGTGGCTGGCGATCATCGTGCCGATGATTGCAGTGACCGTGCGCCGCCTGCATGACACCGACCGTTCCGGCTGGTGGTGCCTGCTGATGCTGGTGCCGATCGTGGGCCTGGTGGTGCTGGTGTTCCTGCTGCTACCCGGCACGCCGGGCAACAACCGCTTCGATACAGCGGTTCCGCACGTGTAACCCGCCCGCGTTGGTGGGTGTCGACCTTGGTCGACACGCTGTTGGCACGGGCGGCTGACGCATTCGTGCCAACCAAGGTTGGCACCTACCAGAGCGCACCGATGCGCCTCCGCTTTGGTAGGTGTCGACCTTGGTCGACACGCTGTTGGCACGCGCGACTGACACATCCGTGCCAACCGAGGTTGGCACCTACCAAAGCAACACCGAGGTGTTCCCGCCTGGGTAGGTGCCGACCTTGGTCGACACCATGTTGGCACGGGCGGCTGACACATCCGTGCCAACCAAGGTTGGCACCTACCAGAGCAACACCGAGGTGTTCCCGCCTGGGCAGGTGTCGACCTTGGTCGACACGGTGTTGGCACGCGCGGCTGGCACATCCCTGCCAACCAAGGTTGGCACCTACCAGAGCAACACCGAGGTATTCCCGCCTGGGTAGGTGTCGACCTTGGTCGACACGGAGTTGCCACGCGCGGCTGACACATCCGTGCCAACCAGGGTTGGCACCTACCAGTGCAACACCGAGGTGTTCCCGCCTGGGTAGGTGTCGACCTTGGTCGACACGCTGTTGGCACGGGCGGCTGACACATTCGTGCCAACCGAGGTTGGCACCTGCCAGAGCAACACCGAGGTGTTCCCGCCTGGGTAGGTGTCGACCTTGGTCGACACGCTGTTGGCACGGGCGGCTGACACATCCGTGCCAACCGAGGTTGGCACCTACCAGAGCGCACCGATGCGCCTCCGCTTTGGTAGGTGTCGACCTTGGTCGACACGCTGTTGGCACGCGCGGCTGACACATCCGTGCCAACCAAGGTTGGCACCTACCAGAGCAACATCGATCTGACCCCACCCCGAAGCTTGGCACCCAGCAGGGCGGTACCGCTGCGGCTACGCGAAGTGCTGGTAACCGCCGTCGGCGGCTTCGCCATCCACATGCACGCCCTGCCCTTCGGCAATCCGACCGATGCGGGTGAGCGGCACGTCCAGCGATTCGGCGAGGTAGTGCAGTGCGTCGCGCTGGTCGGCGGCGGCGGTGAAGCACAGTTCGTAGTCGTCGCCCCCGCGCAGTGCGCAGTCGCGCGCAGTGTCGCGGCCGAGCAGCTCACGCAGCGCGTGCGAGATCGGCAGCGAATCGGCGTCCACATGCGCGGCCACGGTGCTACGCGTGGCGATATGACCGAGGTCGGCCAGCAGGCCGTCGGACACATCCACCGCCGCGTGCGCGAAGGCCCGCAGGCGCAGGCCCAGGGTCACGCGCGGCGTCGGCCGCAGCAGGCGCAGGCGCAGGCTTTCGTAGTCGGCCAGCAGCGTGGCGGTGGCGATGCTCAACGCACCTTGTTGCCACAGGCGCAGCGCGCCGGCGGCATCGCCCAGCGTGCCACTCACCCAGACATCATCACCCACCTGCGCGCGGTCGCGCCGCAGGGCCTGGCCACGCCCGACCTGGCCCATCGCGGTCACCGACAGCGACAGCGGACCACGCGTGGTGTCGCCACCGATCAGCGCGATGTCGTGCTGGTCGGCCAGGGCGAAGAAGCCATCGGCAAAGGCCTCGATCCAATCTTCAGACGCTTCCGGCAGGGACAGTGCCAGCGTGCACCACGCCGGGCGCGCGCCCATCGCGGCCAGGTCCGACAGGTTGACCGCCAGGGTCTTCCAGCCGATGTCGAAGGCAGGCGTCTCAACCGGGAAGTGCACGCCGCTGTTGAGCGTATCGGCGGTGACCACCAGTTGCTCGTTGGCACGCGGCTGCAGCAGCGCGGCGTCGTCACCGATGCCGAGCAGGATGTCGTCGCGCTCGAGGGTGCGGGCGCGGATGCGGTCGATGAGGGCGAATTCGGCCAGGGACATGGGGCGTTCTGCTTTTTTGTAGAGCCGAGCCATGCTCGGCTGCAGTTCGATCACGCGCCGCATTGCCGAACGCAACCGTGCGCTGCACGGTGAGCCGAGCATGGCTCGGCTCTACAGAAATCGGGTCAGTGACCCGATTCGACCTTGCGCCATTCCACGGCGGCACGATCCAGCACGCCGTTGACGTAGGTGTGGCCGTGTTCGGAACCGAAGCGCTTGGCCGATTCGATCGCTTCGTTGATCACCACGCGGTATGGCACGTCCAGGCGGTAGCGCAGCTCGTAGGCGGCCAGGCGCAGCACCGCGCGTTCGATCGCGTCCACTTCCTCGATGCCACGGTCCAGGTACGGGCCGAGCGCTTCGTCGATGTCACGACGGTTGTCGAGCACGCCGTGCAGCAGCGCCTCGAAGTACGCCAGGTCAGCAATTTCACGGGCCTGCTCGTGGGCGAACTGGGCGATCAGCGACTGTGCGTTGCCGCCGGAGATCTGCCAGGCGTAGATGGCCTGCACGGCACGACGGCGGGCGCGCGAGCGCAGCACCGGATCGACGCCATCGCGGCGGACGGGTTTACCGGAGGGCTTGCCCTGGGTGTTCTTGTTCATGGCAGTTGCTCCAGCAGATTGACCATTTCCAGTGCGGCGAGTGCGACTTCCTCGCCCTTGTTGCCGTGGCTGCCGCCTGCGCGGGCCTCGGCGTCTTCAACGCGTTCCACCGCCAGCACGCCGTTCAGCACCGGCACGCCGAAATCCAGCTGCACGCGCATCAGGCCTTCGGCGCAGCGGTCGGCCACGTGTTCGTAGTGGCGGGTGTCGCCACGGATCACGCAGCCCAGGGTGAGGATGGCGGCGTGTTCATGGGCGGCGGCCAGGCGCGCGGCCACCAGCGGCAGTTCCCAGGCACCCGGCACGCGGATCACGTCGATGTTGGCTTCGGTGATGCCGTTGCCGGCCAGGCTCAGGCGCGCGCCTGCGACCAGCGCGTCGGTGATGCGGGCGTTCCAGCGGCTGGCCAGGATGGCGAAGCGCGCCGACTCGGGAGTGCGAAGATCGCCTTCGTAGTGGCTCATATGCGGCTTGGGGACTCGATAAGGGGGTAATTCTAGCGTGGATGGGCCCCGGCCGTGGCTGGCGGGGGCCCGCAGGGTGTGCCGACCAACGGTCGGCACCCACCGGTGGCATGGGGTCGGCACCCACCGGTAGTGCCGGCCGCTGGCCGGCAATCCCCCATTACAGGGTGACCGTCTCCACCACTTCCAGGCCGTAACCGGCCAGGCCAACCTGGCGGCGCGGGGTGCCCAGCACCCGCAGCTTGCCCAGGCCCAGGTCAGACAGGATCTGTGCGCCGGCACCGTTGCGGCGCCACTGGCCCACATCCTTGTCCTTGCCCGGCACCACCGGCGCCGGCTGCTGGCGCAGGCGGGCCAGCAGGGCTTCACCGTCGCGCGGGGCCGACAGCACCACCATCACGCCGGCGCCCTCGGCATCGATCGCGCGCAGGGCATCGGTGGCCGCCACGCCGAAGTCGTCGCGGCGCCAGTGCAGCAGGTCGGCCAGCGGGTTTTCCACCTGCACGCGCACCAGGGTCGGGGTGTCCGCATCCGGCGTGCCACGAACCAGCGCGAAGTGCAGGTCGTGGGCGATGCGGTCGCGGTAGGTCACCAGCTTGAACGGACCGAATTCGGTGTCGATCTCGCGCTCGTCCACGCGCTCGACGGTCTTTTCGGTGGCCAGGCGGTAGGCGATCAGATCGGCGATGGAGCCCATCTTCAGGCCGTGCTCGCGGGCGAACACTTCAAGCTCCGGGCGGCGCGCCATGCTGCCATCCGGGTTCAGGATTTCCACCAGCACGCCGGCCGGTTCCAGCCCGGCGAGCATGGCCAGGTCGACGCCGGCTTCGGTGTGGCCGGCGCGGGTCAGCACGCCGCCCGGCTGGGCGATCAGCGGGAAGATGTGGCCCGGCTGGTGCAGGTCCGACGGCTTGGCATTGGGCTTTACCGCGGTGCGGATGGTATGCGCGCGGTCATGCGCCGAAATGCCGGTGGTGACGCCCTCGGCGGCCTCGATGCTGACCGTGAAGTTGGTCTGGAACTGGGCGGTATTGGCCTGCACCATCGGCGCCAGGCCGAGGTCGGCGGCGCGGCTGCGGGTCAGCGGCAGGCACACCAGGCCGCGGCCGTGGGTGACCATGAAGTTGATGTCCGACGGCTTGACCAGCTCGGCGGCCATGATCAAATCGCCTTCGTTCTCGCGGTCTTCGTCATCGACGATGACCACCATGCGGCCCAGGCGGATGTCTTCCAGGATTTCCGGAATCGGGGCGAAGTTCATGCTGCGTCTCCCTGTGGGTGCTGACCGTTGCTCGGCACACCCATCAATCGCTCGACGTAACGGGCCACCAGATCGATTTCCAGATTGACCGCGCTGCCCACGCCGGTGGCGGAGAAGGCGGTGTTGGCCACGGTGTGCGGGATCAGGGCGACTTCAAAACCGTCGTCGTCCACTTCGTTGACGGTGAGGCTGACGCCGTCAACGCAGATCGAGCCCTTCTTGGCGATATAGCGGCGCAGCGAGGCCGGCGCGGCGAAACGCCAGCGCTGGGCCCGCGCGTCGTCATGGATGGACAGCACCTGGCCGAGGCCGTCGACGTGGCCGCTGACCAGATGGCCGCCCAGGCGGTCGGTCGGGCGCATGGCGCGCTCCAGGTTGATGACCGCCCCTTCGCCCAACTGGCCCAGCGTGGTCAGGCCCAGGGTCTCGGTGGAGGCATCGGCCTGGAAGCTGCTGGCGTCGAACGCGATGACGGTGAGGCAGACGCCGTTGATGGCGATGCTCTCGCCCATCTGCACGTGGTCGAACGGCAGATTCCCGACGTGGAAGGTGAAGCGGACATCGCCGCCGATGGATTCGCGTGCGGCCAGACGGCCGACGCCTTCGATGATTCCAGTAAACAAGTAACGTTCTCCGCGAAAAGTGAGCGAAAAACGCCGCAAGGCAAACAGGCGGGCGCAGGGCCGCGAAGGCCCTGTGGCACCGTCTTCTTTCATCCGGACTATGACCGTCGGCTCCGGCATTGGACCGGATCTGCTGACCCCCGGCCGTGGGCCGGGGCGCTCGCGGGCTCGTGCTTGCGCACCTACCGCCGGTGGGGAATTGCACCCCGCCCTGAAGACGTTTGTGTACCGGCGAACCGGCGCGGCTAGTGTACCAGCCCGTGCTGAACGGGGTGGGATGCCCGGGGTCGGATCCCTTTCCGCTGGACGGGGCTCTGATCCCGGCCCTCTCGAAATCGCTACGGGTCAGAGCCGTTTTCCGACGGAAAACGGATCCGACCCCGTTGCAGGCCGGCTCCAGCCTGTGACGGCCGTCTCTCGCATTTTGTAAAACTTTCATTAAAATCCGCAGCGGGCGACATGAGGTCGCCACGGGCAGCCGCGAGGGCAGGCCCGCCAATGGACTGAAATTCACAGGAATTCCCATGCGCAAGATCCTGATCGTGGCCGCCCTGCTGGCCGCTGCTCCGTTCTCGGCTTCGGCCGACGCCCTGAGCTACACCTACGTGGAAGGCGGCTGGACCCAGGTCCAGGTTGACGACAACGTGCTGGACGACCCGAAGGTCGACGGCGGCTACCTGCGCGGCTCGGTCGCGCTGGCCGAGCAGGTCTACGTGTTCGGTGGCTGGTCGCGCACCAGCAAGACCCGCCACTACGGCGAAGACTCGCTGAAGCTGGAACTGAACCAGCCGGAGCTGGGTATCGGCTACCACATGCCGTGGACCGACCGCCTGGACTTCACCGCCGATGCCGCCTGGGTGCGCCAGAACGCCGAATCGACCCTGCGCTACGACGGCGTGCGTTACCACGGCAAGGACCACACCAACCTGGGCCGCGTCACCATGGGTATCCGCGGCAAGCCGTCGCGCATGACCGAAGCCTGGGCCAAGGCCGGCTACATGGATGGCGGCAACAACTACAAGGGCACCTGGGTCGGCACCGTTGGCGGCCAGGTCAACTTCACCAAGACCTGGGGTGTAGTGGGCGAGATCGCCGGCTACCGCGACGTCACCCAGTACTCGGTCGGCGTCCGCGCCAGCTTCTGATTTACCGATCGCTCCTCGTCGTGCGATCGAACGGGCCCCGCAAGGGGCCCGTTTTTTTTTGGGCCCGCGCGCGCCGGCAGGCGGCCACAGGGCACCATCGGGCCTGCGCAAAGATGCGCTACGCTTGCGCGCCTCTGGAACAGGAAACACCGTCATGAAGACTCCCTTGCGTACCCTGCTGGCCAGCGCCCTGCTGGCGGCCCCGCTGCTGGCCGGCGCCGCCCCGGCCACACTGACGCCCGAACAGGCTTTCGACCTGTACGCACGCGTGCTGCTGGAAGATGACGCCGTGGCGACCCGCGCGCTCAACGATGCACTGAAGCCGGCGTTCGAAGGCCAGGACGCGGTGACCCCGAACCCGGGTGCGCTGGCCAAGGCGCTGGCCGAACCGTGGCAGGTCGTACTAGCCAGCACCGGCGCAAAGGCCGACGCGGCCGCCAGCGAAGCGCTGTATGCCAAGGCCCTGCGTGATTCGAAGTGCCGCGCCAGCAAGAGCGTGATTGAAGACAACGAGTACGTGGAAGACCAGAAGCTGGCGCGCATCACTTTCAGCTGCCAGGTGCCCGACCTCGGCAAGGTGCGCCCGCTGTTCGCCGCCAGCCTTGCAGCCGACGCCAGCCCGGCCGCGCGCAGGCAGTTCACCGACGCCTACACCCAGGCGCTGCAGAGCGGTGCGCGCGTGCCGGTCAGCGGCACCTTCACCCTGTACCCGGCCAAGGACAACGGCTACTGGTACAGCGGCAACTTCGACGATCTGGTGGGTACCGTGACCGGCGCGCTGGCACCGTTCGAGGACTGGATGCAGGACGCGCAGGCGGCCAGCGCACCGAGGGTGACCGGCGTACCCGGCTGTGACCTGCTGTTGCAGCAGCACCGCGCCTGCGTGACGAAGATCGCGCCGGACCAGATCAGTGGCGTGGATGCCATGACCGAAGAACTGAAGGCCAAGGCCAAGGTGAAGTCAGCCGAAGACATGACGCAGGAATGCAAGGCACTGCGCCCGATCGCCGAGATGATGTGGACCGACGAATGCGCGTAAGTGCGATGTAACGCCGAGCCTACGCGCTGCCCAGCGTTGCCGACGGCAAGGGCAACTGCATTTTCAGAACCCTTGCATGGCCCTGCGCGGCCTGCATGGTCAATGCTGTTGCCCTCTTCCACCAGGGCAACCGCATGAAACACCGTATGACGTCGACCGCGCTCATGTTGCTGGCGCTGATGGTGTGCTGGCAGGCCGAAGCGTCCAGGTTCAAAGCCACGAAGATCATCGTCGTCCAACCCTCAGTCGCCTTCGAGTCAGCGCAGCTGAGCGACAGGCACCTGGATGCGTGGATGAGTGAGGATGATCACTGCCGCGACTTCCTGATGTACCACGACCAGTGTGCCGTGCTGGTACTGCCGGATGAGTACGACGACGGTTTTACGCGTCGCCAGTTGCGGTTCAAGGCGAGGCAACTGCCGGGCGAGGCGCTCGGCGCGTACTGCCGCGACCTGCATGTGCTGTGGAAGCAGCAATGGAAAGGCCAATGCCCCGTTGGCGAAGAAGACGACGAAGCGGCCTGACGCCATGGGCGTAGCCCCCTGCCCTGCGTCATTCCTTCATGGGCGCAGCAGCAGCCTGTTGTCCTCGCCGACCTGGCGCTGGTCAACCACGCGCAGGCGACGCTGCTGGTCCATGGCATCAATGCCGAGGCCAGCCAGCAGCGGGCGGCCGTTGTCGCCCAGCAGCGTGGGCGCCTGATAGAGCAGAAGCTCATCGACCCAGCCACCGCGCAGCAGCGCACCGGCCAGTGTCGCGCCGGCTTCGGTGTGCACTTCGTTGATGCCGCGCTCGGCCAGCAGCGCCAGCACCGCGCCCAGGTCCAACCGCCCCTCTGCGCTGGGCACGCTGGCGAATTCGGCGTCGGCCGCGTCCGGTGCGCTCACCGCCGCAGCGTGCAGGTACAGCGTCGGTGCCCCGCCCTCGCGCACGCGGCTGCATTCGAGCGAGCGCAGGCGCGAATCCAGCACCACACGCAGTGGCGCCATCACTTCGGTATCGGCCAGGCGCACGGTCAGCATCGGGTCGTCGGCCAGCACCGTGTCGGCGCCGGTCAGGATCGCACCGGCGCGCGCGCGCCAGTGCTGCACGTCCTCGCGCGCGGCCGGCCCGGTGATCCACTTGGAACTGCCATCGGCCATCGCGGTACGGCCATCCAGGCTGGCGGCCAGCTTCACCCGCAACCACGGCCGATTGCGCTCCACGCGCGACAGGAAGCCCTTGTTGAGCTCGCGCGCCTGCGCCGCCATCAGCCCTTCGGCGACGTCGATGCCGGCATTGCGCAGCAGATCGAACCCACCGCCATCGACCTTCGGGAATGGATCACCCATCGCCGCGACCACGCGCGACACGCCGGCTTCGATCAAGGCCAGCGCACACGGTGGCGTGCGCCCGTAGTGGGCGCAGGGTTCCAGGGTGACGTAGGCGGTGGCACCGCGTGCTTCGGTGCCCGCCTCGCGCAGGGCGAACACTTCCGCATGCGGGCCACCGGCGCGCTGGTGCCAGCCCTGCCCGACCACGCGTTCGCCATGGGCGATCACGCAGCCGACCATCGGGTTGGGGCGGGTGGTATAGGCAGCGCGCTCGGCCAGGCGCAGCGCGTTGGCCATGTGCAGGTGGTCGAGGACGGAGAACGGGGTGGTCATGCGGCCATGGTAACGCTGCCGGTGTTGATCCATGCCGTCAGTGCCAACCAACGGTTGGCACCCACCAGTGAATGCGGCCACCGGTGCCCACCAAGGTTGGCACCCCCAAGGCAGAGGCAGTCAGCCCTTCTTCTTCTTGGTCAGGGCGATCACATCGCCCAGCAGCTGCAGCTGTTCGGTACTGGACGGCAGGTCGCGCTCGAGCTTCTCGATCTCCTCGCGGAAATCGGCCACGTCCTCGAAGCTGCGGTAGACCGAAGCGAAGCGCACGTAGCCGACATGATCGAGCTTGCGCAGTTCGTTCATCACGAACTCGCCGACCTTGATCGAGGGCACTTCGCGCTCGCCGCTGATGCGCAGCTGGTGAACCACCGCACGCACCGCTGCTTCGATCTTGTCTTCGGCCACCGCACGCTTCTGCAGCGCGCGGTCGAAGCCAGCGCGGACCTTGCGCTGGTCGAACGCCTCGCGGGTGCCATCGCTCTTGACGATGGCCGGCAGCTTCAGTTCGACCGTTTCCAGGGTGCTGAAGCGCTCGCCGCAGGCTTCACATTCACGCCGACGACGGATCGTCGCGCCGTCTTCAGAGACGCGCGAGTCGATGACCCGGGTATCGGCATGTTGGCAGAAGGGGCAGTGCATGGAACGCCTGGCTCAGGAAAGTACCTATTGCCACGGTCATGGCAGCGTCGCAAAGGTACCTGAGAAAGGGCGCAGCGGCAAATGCTGTCTGCGCGGAAGTACCTGCATTTCGGCCAACCAGAGCGTCCAGTGAGGTCAGCAGGACCAGACGTTCAACCAGGTGCCGACGGCACCGGGGCCGCGCGTGCCCAGCGCAGCCACGCCAGGTGCCCGGCCATCACCAGCAGCGGCGGGCCGAACCCAAGGAAGGCCAGGGTCGAGATTTCCCCATGCTTGAAGGTGAAGTACAACGCGGCGGCGACCACGGCCAACGCGGCCAGCACCCCCAGCGCAAGGCCGACCCAGGCGACAACCGGTGATTGGCGCAGGCCGGCAACACCGCGCCACAGGAACAGGCCGCTCAGCCACAACCACGACAGCAGGCCGATGATTCCAGCCGACGACCACAGCAGCAACCACGTGTGCTCGTCGCCCGTCAGGTACTTGCCGTCCCATACGACCATCAGCCCCAGCACGGCACCCGTGCCGCCTGCCGCCACGGCGGGCAGGCCCACCAGCAGGCCGGCGATCGCCATCCAGCGTTTGTGCAGACGCTCATCCATGCGTTCGATCTCCTTCCATGGGCCACGTCATGCGCGGCGTTTGATCCACACCAGCATCGCAGCCGGCACCAGCATCGACGGGCCCAGCAGCAACAAGCCGATGCCTTCGGCATGCACGGCGATGCCCCACCACAGCGCCAGCCCCAGCGGGGGCAAGGCGGCGAGACCGCCCGCCAGCAGCATCCACCACCAGAGGCGGTGCACGTGCAGCCCGGCACGCCCCTGCAGCAGAAAACCCGCGCTGAGCCACAACCAGGCCAGGCAGCCGGCAATGCCGGCCAGGCCCCACAGCGGCATCACCGTCACCGAGGCCAGCGTGCCATGACCGAACTGGCCCAGCCCCATCAGCAGCAGCATCGTCGCTACAGCACCGCCCACCACCAGGCTGGGCAGGCCGAAGACCACCGCCAGGATGGCATACAGATACCGGGCGCGGCGCTCATCCACGCGGGCCTACTCCTTTGACCGTGCCGGGCCGGATGGCTCGCCCATGGCGTCGGCACGCAGCCGCAGGAGGATCAACATACCGGTGGGCACCAGCAGGGACGGCCCGGCGAACAGCCCGCTGAGCACGGACGGACCCAGCTCGGCGAAGTAGTACAGCGCCATCGCCAGCAGGGGCAGGCCCGCCAGCACGCCCAGGCCCAGCAGCAGCCACCAGCGGCGTGATGCCATGTGCAGCCCGCGTGCGCCATCGCGCAGCCAGACGATGCTGAGTGCGACCCAGGCCACGAGGCCGGCGATCGCGCACGATCCCCACGCGAACATGCCGGCGGCAAACCACAGTTTGTCCGCGTCCAGCGATACGAGCCCGATCACGCCCATGACCACGGCGATGCAGGCGCCGGCACCGCCGAAGAACAGGCTGGGCAGGCCGAACAGCACCGCCAGTGCGATGTACAGGTACTTGAGGCGGCGCTCATCCATGCGCGGGATTCCTGATGACGGGGTCAGAGCCCTTCCCTGCGGGAAGGGATCCGACCCCTGCGTCGATCCGGAAGGCGGGGTCGGATCCCTTTCCGCCAGGAAAGGGCTCCGACCCCACTCTCCGATCAGCCGTAGACCGGGTACTTGCGGCACTGCGCGCTGACGGCGTCGCGCACGCGGGCGATGACCGCGTCATCGTTCGGTGCGTCGAGCACGTCGGCGATCCAGTTGGCCAGATCCACGCAGTCCTGTTCGACGTAGCCACGGGTGGTCACCGCCGGGGTACCCAGGCGCAGGCCCGAGGTCACGAACGGCGAACGCGGGTCGTTCGGCACCGAGTTCTTGTTGACGGTGATGTGGGCCTTGCCCAGCGCGGCTTCCGCGTCCTTGCCGGACACGTCCTTGCCGATCATGTCCACCAGCATCAGGTGGTTCTGGGTGCCGCCGGAGACGATCTTGTAGCCACGCGCGATCAGCGTATTGGCCATCGCCTGGGCGTTCTTCACCACCTGCTGCTGGTAGGCCTTGAAGCCCGGCTCCAGCGCTTCCTTGAAGGCCACGGCCTTGCCGGCGATGACGTGCATCAGCGGACCGCCCTGGATGCCCGGGAACACGATCGACTGCAGCTTCTTGACCAGGTCTTCGTCGGCGCCCTTGGCGATGATGATGCCGCCGCGCGGGCCGCGCAGGGTCTTGTGGGTGGTCGAGGTGACCACGTGGGCGTGTTCCAGGGGGCTCGGGTAGACGCCTGCGGCGACCAGGCCGGCGACGTGGGCCATGTCGACGAACAGGTAGGCGCCGACCTTGTCGGCGATGGCGCGGAAGCGCGCCCAGTCGATCACCTGCGAGTAGGCCGAGAAGCCGGCCACGACCATCTTCGGCTTGTGCTCCAGGGCCAGGCGCTCGACTTCGTCGTAATCGATCAGGCCCTGGTCGTTGACGCCGTACTGCACGGCGTTGAACAGCTTGCCCGAGGCATTGACCTTGGCGCCGTGGGTGAGGTGGCCACCGTGGGCCAGGCTCATGCCGAGGATGGTGTCACCCGGCTGCAGCAGGGCGAAGTACACGGCCTGGTTGGCCTGCGAACCGCTGTGCGGCTGCACGTTGGCATAGTCCGCATCGAACAGCTGCTTCAGGCGGTCGATCGCCAGCTGCTCGGCGATGTCCACGTATTCGCAGCCACCGTAGTAGCGCTTGCCCGGGTAGCCTTCGGCGTACTTGTTGGTCAGCTGGCTGCCCTGGGCTTCCATCACCGCCGGGCTGGTGTAGTTCTCGCTGGCGATCAGCTCGACGTGGTCTTCCTGGCGCTGGGTCTCAGCGGCGATGGCCTTGGCCAGTTCGGGATCGTAGGATTCGATGCGGACGTCACGCGGGAACATCGGGTACTCCAGCAGGCAGGGAAAAGGGGTACGGCTCAGCCCTCGATTGTAGCTCCGCACTGGCCCGCTGGGGCCGAAACGGACGGGGCCGGCATCCCCGAAGGAATCCGGCCCCGTATGGTTTCGATCGATAGTTGTGGGGTCAGAGCCCTTTCCGTTGGAATGGGATCCGACCCCGGCCGCGATCCTCAGCGACTGAGCACGTACTGGGCGATCACACCGGTGGCGATGGCCACCAGCAGCATGTTGCCGCGATCATCCCGGATCCACTGATGGCCGTACGGTGGGCGGCGCAGGTTGTAGCGCGGGTAGTCGTTCACCACGTAGACCGGGCCGCGGTAGTAGTCGCGGTAGCGGTGGCCGACCTTCCAGCCATAGCCCGGGCCATAGGCCGGGCGATAGACCACGCGCGGCGGTGCCGGGCGGTAGTAGCGATCATGGTCACGGTGCCAGTCGCGGCGGTCGCGTTCCCAGTCGCGCCGGGCCTCGCGGCGGTCGCGCTCCCAGTCGCGGCGGTCCTGGCGCCACTCACGGCGATCCTCGCGCCACTCGCGGCGGTCGTGGTCGCGGCGATGGTCGTTGTCGGCGAAGGCCGGGGTCACGGCGCCCAGCGCCAGCACAGAGGCCACGGCGCCGGCCATTACTCGATTGATGCGCATGTCAGACCTCTGCTTGGGTGGGTGGTGAGCCCATATTGCGCAACCGATCTGAACCGTTTCCGGCTGGAAACGCTTCCCGCTGCAGGACTGTGACGGAGTATTCAGGCCACGGCCAGCCTGCGCGGCTCCGGCCGGGCGCGGGCCGGAACCGGTTCCGGCTATAATTGGCGGTATTCCATTCCAGTCTGTGCCCGCTGCCGCAACGGGATGTTCCCGTGACGGGTCGGGCGCAGGGCCGCGCCTACGGAGACCGCATGTCCTCGCAATACATCTACACCATGAACCGCGTGTCCAAGGTGGTCCCGCCCAAGCGGCAGATCATCAAGGACATTTCCCTGTCCTTCTTCCCGGGCGCGAAGATCGGCCTGCTGGGCCTGAACGGCGCCGGCAAGTCCACCGTGCTGAAGATCATGGCCGGCGTGGACACCGATTTCGAGGGTGAAGCCCGCCCGCAGCCCGGCATCAAGGTCGGTTACCTGGCGCAGGAACCGGAACTGGACCCGAACAAGACCGTGCGCGAGTCGGTCGAGGAAGGCGTGGGCGAAGTGCTGCAGGCCCAGGCCGCGCTGGAGGCGGTGTACGCCGCCTACGCCGAGGAAGGCGCCGACTTCGACGCGCTGGCCAAGGAACAGGAGCGCCTGGAGGCGATCCTGGCCGCCGGCGACGCGCATACCCTGGAAAACCAGCTGGACGTGGCTGCCGATGCGCTGCGCCTGCCGCCGTGGGATGCCAAGATCGCCAACCTGTCCGGCGGTGAAAAGCGCCGCGTCGCACTGTGCCGCCTGCTGCTGCAGAAGCCGGACATGCTGCTGCTCGACGAACCGACCAACCACCTCGACGCCGAGTCGGTGGAATGGCTGGAACAGTTCCTGGCGCGCTATACCGGCACCGTGGTGGCGGTCACCCACGATCGCTACTTCCTGGACAACGCCGCCGAGTGGATCCTGGAACTGGACCGCGGCCGCGGCATTCCGTGGAAGGGCAACTACACCGAATGGCTGGTGCAGAAGGATGAGCGCCTGAAGCAGGAAGAGAACCAGGAAAAGGCCCGCCAGAAGGCGATCCAGAAGGAACTGGAGTGGTCGCGCCAGAACGCCAAGGGCGGCCGCTCCAAGGGCAAGGCCCGTCTGGCCCGCCTGGAAGAGCTGCAGTCGCAGGATTACCAGAAGCGCAACGAGACCAACGAAATCTTCATCCCGCCGGGCGAGCGCCTGGGCAACATGGTGATGGAGTTCAAGAACGTCTCCAAGAAGTTCGGCGACCGCCTGCTGATCGACAACCTGTCGATGCTGATTCCGCCGGGCGCGATCGTCGGCATCATCGGCCCGAACGGCGCCGGCAAGTCGACGCTGTTCAAGATGATCACCGGCCAGGAGAAGCCGGATTCGGGCGAGATCGTGATCGGCCCGACCGTGCAGCTGTCCTACGTGGACCAGAGCCGCGACAAGCTGGAAGGCAACCACAACGTCTTCCAGGAAATCGCCGGTGGCCTGGACATCCTCAACATCAACGGCATCGAGATCCAGTCGCGCGCCTACATCGGCCGCTTCAACTTCAAGGGCCAGGACCAGCAGAAGATGGTCGGCTCGCTGTCCGGTGGTGAGCGTGGCCGCCTGCACATGGCCAAGACCCTGCTGCAGGGCGGCAACGTGCTGCTGCTCGACGAACCGTCCAACGACCTGGACATCGAAACGCTGCGTGCGCTGGAAGACGCGCTGCTGGAGTTCCCGGGCAACACCTTCGTGATCTCGCACGACCGCTGGTTCCTGGACCGCATCGCCACGCACATCATCGCTTTCGAAGGCGACTCGCACGTGGAGTTCTTCCAGGGCAACTACCGCGAGTACGAGGAAGACAAGAAGCGTCGCATGGGCGACGATGCCGCGCCGAAGCGCCTGCGCTTCAAGGCGCTGAAGTAAGAAAGGAAGAACGGCCGCGCTCTGCGCGGCCGTTCTGCATTCGGGTAGGTCACGACCGTTGGTCGTGACACCTTATTGTTGCGAGACGCCCCATGTCCCTGTTCGAACGCCTGTTCCAGCTGCAGCAGCACGGCACCACCGTGCGCACCGAGCTGCTGGCCGGTGTCACCACCTTCCTGACGATGTCCTACATCGTCTTCGTCAACCCGGAAATCCTCGGCACCACCGGCATGGATGCGGGTGCGGTGTTCGTGGCCACCTGCCTGGCCGCTGCGCTGGGTTCGGCGGTGATGGCGCTGGCGGCCAACTTCCCGGTCGGCATGGCACCGGGCATGGGCCTGAACGCGTTCTTCGCCTTCACCGTGGTCGGTGCCGCCGGCCTGCCGTGGCAGCAGGCACTGGGCGCGGTATTCATCTCCGGCCTGGTGTTCCTGGTGCTGTCGCTGACCGGTGTGCGGGCGTGGCTGGTGTCGGGCATCCCGGCCTCGCTGCGTTCGGCGATCGTGGCCGGCATCGGCCTGTTCCTGGCGATCATCGCGCTGCAGAAGTCCGGCGTGATCGTCGGCAATGAAGACACGCTGGTGGCGCTGGGCCCGTTGAATACGGCGCCGCCGCTGCTGGCACTGGCCGGCTTCCTGCTGATCGCGGTGCTGGAAGCGCGCCGTATCCGTGGCGCGATCCTGATCGGGATCCTGGCGGTGACCGGCGCGGGCTGGGCATTGGGCGACGTGCAGTACCAGGGCCTGGTCTCGCTGCCGCCGAGCCTGGCGCCGACCTTCCTGCAGCTGGACCTGCCGGGCCTGCTGCACCACAACGGTGGCGCGCCGATCGCCGTGTTGCTGCAGGTGGTGCTGGTGTTCGTGCTGGTGGAAGTGTTCGATGCCACCGGCACCCTGTATGGCGTGGTCGGTCGCGCCGGACTGCTGAAACTGCCGGGCGCGCAGAAGCGTTTCGGCCGCGCGCTGCTGGCCGACAGCACGGCGATCGTGGCCGGTTCGCTGCTGGGCACCAGCAGCACTACCGCGTTCGCTGAAAGCGCCTCGGGCGTGCAGGTGGGCGGCCGCACCGGCCTGACTGCACTGGTGGTGTCGGCACTGTTCCTGGCCGCACTGCTGTTCTCGCCGCTGGCGGCGATGGTGCCCGGCTATGCCACCGCACCAGCGCTGCTGTTCGTGGCCGGCCTGATGCTGCGCGAACTGGTGGACGTGGACTGGAGCGACCTGACCGAATCGGTGCCGGCCGCACTGTGTGCCCTGGCGATGCCGTTCACCTACTCCATCGCGAATGGCCTGGCGTTTGGCTTCATCGCGTATGCGGCGCTGAAGGCCGGCACCGGCCGCTGGCGCGAAGTGCATCCGGCGGTGTGGCTGGTGGCGGTGCTGTTCGCGCTGCGCTACGCCTTGGAATAATCGGGGCGCGATGCCGGCCAGCGGCCGGCACCACCCGGCGCGGGGTTCACCTCCCACCCACGGTGCTCTGGGATGATGCGGGCATGGTTCGGCCCGACCTTCCCACGGATCCGTCTTCGCCGTTGCGCCGCCGGTTGCTGCGCGCGGCAGTGCTGGCGCCGTTGGCCGCTACGCTCGCCACCCTGCCCGGCTGTTCGCTGCCGGTGCAGGTGGATGGCACCTTCCTGCAGCCCTGGCGCAGCCATCTGCAGTGGGGGCCAGCCGACTGGCAACGTTCCTTGAAGCTTGCCCATGCGCTGGGCTGCCGGCAGCTGGTGCTGCAGTGGACCGGCATCGTCGGTGGCAGCGATGGCGACTGGTCGCTGCCGGACAGCAGCCTGCAGCAGCTGTTCACCGCGGCCAGCGAGAACGACATCCGCATCCGCGTTGGGCTGCCCTTCCAGCAACGCTGGTGGCAGGCCATCGGCGCCGACGACGCGACGCTGCAGGCGTTCCTGGCCGACAGCCTGGCGCACGCGCGCAGCTGGTTGGCACAGGCGCCGTGGGCGCAGCAGCCCGCCTTCGGCGGCTGGTACCTGCCCTACGAACTGGAGCAGTTCCACTGGGCCGATCCGGCCCGCCAGCAATGGCTGGCGCAGTGGCTGCACGGGCTGGCGCAGGCCGCCAGCGCGCGCGGCGGTGACTGTGCGATCTCCTGCTACTTCAGCCGCCTGCAGACCGACGGCGACCTTGTCGCGCTGTGGCAGGCGGTGCTGGCACGGGCCGCGCTGCGGCCGATGGTGCAGGACGGCGTGGGGGTGGCCGGCGCCGGCAACGTGCAGCAGCTGCAACCGCTGCTCGGCCATTTCCGGGCACAGGGCATCGGGTTCGATGCGATCGTCGAACTGTTCCGCGAACTGCCGGGCAGCCCCGCCGACGGCAGCGCGTTCAAGGGCGAAACCGCAGATGCCGCGCGCATCCAGCGGCAGCTGGCGTGGGCGCACGACAGCGGTGCGCAGCACGTGCTGGTCTATGCACTGGAGCCGTGGCTGACCCAGGACACGCCGCAGGCGGCGGCGCTGCGGCGACGCTGGGGGCTGGCTCAGTAGGAGAGGATGGCGGTGGCGAACAGGCCCTTGGCGCGCTGCGTATCACCGCCGCCGATCGCGAAGCGGTACTGCACGGTCAGGTCCAGGTAGGAACGCGGCGTGTTGTAGTGGTCTTCGCGGAACCAGTAGCGCACGCCCACGCCCGGCCCTGCGCCGAGTGACCAGCTGCGCTGCGTATCGTTGAGTGCGAACGACTGCGCCGGGAACAGCGGGTAGCGGATGTCGCGCACGCGCGAGCGCTGGTCCAGCCAGTCCGCCCCCACCACCACATACGGCGTGACCACCCAGTGGGTCTGCCCGGCACCAAAGCGGAAGCTGCGGCCGGCACGCAGTTCACCGGCAGCGAACCACTGTTCGCGATGCAGGCGCCCGTTGGCATCGCCCACCCGGCGCACCGGCGTGCCATTGGCATCGAGTGCGTCGAGGGTGAAATGCGCGCTGTTGTCATCCCACGTGTAACCGCCCTGCGCGTAGCCACTGACCATCCACCACTGATTCACGTCGGTGCGCAGGTCGGTGCCGTGGTAATAGCCGTAGGTCAGGTAGGACATCCAGCCACCGGAACCGCTGGCCAGGCGGTAGCGGGCCAGTGTGCTGGCTTCCAGTGGCGGGTTGCGGGCCAGCTGCAGGCTGCATTGCACGGCCGCCGAAGCGGGGTAGACATCGCCCGTGCGGGTGGCGCTGCCGAGGAACTGGCGACGCTCGATGCCGGCGCTCAGGCCGGTCTGGCCGAAGGCGTAGCGCAGGCCGAACGAGGCGATGGTGGACGGCCAGCCGGTGGTGGAACGCGAGCGGCTGAGCCGTTCGGCGCGCGCGCGTGCATCGGGCGTCGATTCGCCGGTGCACGGGTCCACGGCGCGGATCGACTCGTAGGTGCCACCCTGGTCGTACAGGGTGTTGAGCAGCCGCGCGTAAAGCTCCAGCGTGCCGTGCTGGTCATTGAAAGCCGGCGGGCGCCAGAACGCTTCAAGCGTGCTGAACACCGAATCACCCGGCGTACTGATCGCCGCGCCGCCGACATTGGTCGCCGCCTGGCGCGCGCCACGGAAGCCGGCCGAGGCGATCACGCCCCACTCGCGCGAATAGTTGGCGATGGCATTGCGCACGTTGTAGCGCTGGTGCGCATCCAGTGGCAGCTCGCCGGCATCGGCACGATCAATGGCCGTCCGCAGCAGGGTCACCGCCTGCGGGTGATCGCCGTTGGCCGCGCTGGCGTAGGCCTGGTCAAGCACCACGCCCTTTGGTGCCCTGCCGGTGGCCTCGGCGGCACGGAAGTCGGCCAGTGCGCGCGCCGGCTCGTGCGCCTTCTGGTTGAGGTAGCCGCGCTGCATCAGCGCCTCCGCATCGTCAGGGCGCTGTGCCAGCGCCGCATTCAGGCGCTGCCGTGCTTCGTCCTGCTGGCTGCGGTTGCCTGCCGCCAGCGTGGTGGTCAGCAGCCCCTGCAGGCTCGCGTCCTCCGGTGCGAGCTGCACGGCCTGCCGCGCCTCGCCGATGGCCTCGGCATAGTCCCGGCGCGCGTAGGCCGCGTAGGCACGCTGTGCGGCACCACCGTCGCCCTGCAGGTCGGCCGGCATCAACTCGCAACGGTTGCCGCTGTCGCCAGACTGGCAGTGCTGGAACGGCGCCGGATAGGTCTGCGCGCTCATGCGCGGACGCTCGCGACTGGAACGGACCGCCTTGGCGCGCTGCTCGATGCCCTGCTGCAGCAGCTGCTGCGCGCGTGCATCGCTGGCATCTGCTGGCAATGCCGCGCGCAGCGGCGCCAGCAGTGCACCCGCACGTGTGCGGTCCCCAGCGGCCAGGGCCGCATCCACGGCCAGCAGGCGCACGTTGCGCTGCTGCATGGTTGACCCCGGCGCGGCGAGTGCGGCGTCGAAGTCTTCATTGGCCAGCAGGCTGTTGCCCTGGCGCTGGCGCAGGTAGCCGCGCATCACCCGCGCATTGAGATCCTGGCCGTCGGCCTGCAACGCCTGGTCGGCACTGCGCTCGGCGTCGGCCAGCTGCCCCTGCTGCAGCTGCGCGGTAATCAGCAGCAACCGGTACGTCGCCACCTCCGGTGCCAGCTCGACAGCGGCACGTGCCTGCGCAACGGCCGCGGCATCATCCTGCGTGGACAGCGACCGGTACGCCTGCTGGGCCTGCAGCAGCGCGCGCTGTCGATCCAGCGCCACGCGCCGTGCGCGCAATGCCTCGACATTCGGCGCGCCCAGCTGCAGCGCGGTGGCAATGGCGGCGTCGGCCTGTTCGGGCTGCTGCTGTGCCTCCAGCGCGGCCACCCACAGCATCGCCCAGGCGCCCTGCGTTGGCTGCTGCCGGAAGGCCTGCTCGGCCTTGCTGGCTGCCTCTCCCATCCGCCCGGCGTCATAAGCGGCGTAGGCCTCGGTGGCCAGCGCGTAGGCCTGCTGCCTGGCGCGGTCTGCGCCGCTGCCAGCCACGCGCGGTGGGGAGGGTGCACGCCCGCTCCTGGCATCCGGGGGCGTGCTGCGCGCAGCGGTGGCAGCGGCCAGCGCCGGCAACGCCGGATCCTTCAACCCCGCATCCAGTGCACGACGTGCCTGCTGCTGGGCCTCGGCACCCCGCCCCAGTTTCTGCAGCGCATAGATCTGCAACAGGCGCAGCCGCACCACGTCCGGGCGCAGCCGGATCGCTTCGGTGGACTGCTGGTAAGCCGCTTGATAGTCGCCGCGCTCGTAAGCGGTGAAGGCCTGCTCGGCGACGCGATATGCAGCGCCGGACAGCGGCAGGGCCGCATCGGCCTGTGCCAGTACCGGCGTGGCGGCCGTGGCCAGTGCCACGGCAATGACGGTGGACAGCAGCGTGGTCTTCATGCCGGCAAGGCTCCGGGAGGCGGCGACTGCAGCACGGCCGCACGCCGGCGCTGCTCCTGCATGGCCTGGGCGACGGCGTCCTCGGTGGTGACGCCCTGCTTGACCAAGTAATCGCCGATGCGGCCATCGCGCTGCGGCTTGTAGGCATCCAGTGCGATCTCGAAGCGCGCGTGGTCGATCAGGCGCATCTCCACCAGCAGGTCGCCCAGCAGGGGCACGTTGTCCAGCTGCCAGTGCCGGTCGCCGCCGATCAGGCGCAGGCCTGCGTTGATTTCGCTTTCGCGGGCAATGCTCTGTTCGATGTGCTCGCTGCGGGTTTCCTGCTTCAGCAGTGCCAACGCTTCTTCGGGCAATGGGCTGGCCACGGCCAGCCGCAGGGTGCCCTGCTGGCGCGGTGGCAGGGGCAACATGCGCCATTGCACGCAGGCATCGGCACTGACCGGGAAGTGGCAGGCGCGCAGGTAGTCCACGTCGATCACCGCACGAGGCAGGTCGCCCTGGAAGGCGATCGCCTCGGCCAGCGTTTCATCATCCAGCCACCCCTGGGTGAGCAGGATGCGGCCCAGTGGCTGCTGCCGGCCGGCGTGCTGCTGGTCCAGCGCCTGCTGCAGGCGCTCCGGCTCCACCGCCTGCCAGGTGGTCAACAGCTCGCCGAGCTGCTTGCGCGTCTGCACCAGCTGCGCCGCATCCGGGAAGTCGTGCATGGTCTTGTCCCAGACCATGCGCTTGCCGAACAGCAGGTAAGCCAGGAACACCTTCCACGCACGCGCGGTGGCCATGAAATTGATCATGTTGCCGACCACCATCCGCGGGATCGACATCAAGGCATGCTCCCAGCCGTACAGCCGGTTGACGAAGTAGAAGCGCTGCACGACGCGGGTGGCCAGCGCTGCGGTGGTCAGCAGCGCGACGTTCATCTGCCAGGTACCGGCCTGGAACACGCTGGGAAACTGCATCGTCCACACCCCGGACATCTTCAGCAGCCAGAACAACAGCAGCTGCAGGAAGATGAGGTAGGCAATGATGCTGACGAACGAGGTGATGATGCCCTTGCGGTCGCGCGCCAGCAGGTACTTGGTGGCCAGCGAGCCACGCCAGCCCAGCGACTCCCAGCTCTGCAGGCCGATGCCCAGCACCCAGCGCGCCTTCTGCCGGTACGAGGCACGGAAGTTGTCGGGGAAGTACTCGCGCACGCACAGCGCCATCTGCTGGGTGCGCTCGCGCACCGGCCCCCAGCCGAACCAGGACGGGCGACGCACGCGGAACTGCACCGGGAAGCGGGCGAAGATCGACTGCATGCCCATCGCCGCCAACCGCGCACCGACGTCATAGTCCTCGGTGAGGCTGTCGGTGTTGAAGGGCTGGTTGCCGGTCTGCGCGCTCAGCGCCAGCAGCGCGCGCCGCGAGAAGCAGGTACCGACGCCCGCCGATGGCACCATGCCGGAAACACTTTCACGCACGACCAGATCCTTGGCGTGCCATTCGGCGAATTCGTCCATGTAGACACCGGCAACCAGCTCATACCACTCGCGGTCCAGCGAGGTGACCGGCAGCTGGATCATGTCCTTGCGCGGCAGCAGGTAGTTGTAGAAGCGCAGTTCCATCGGATGCAGCACGTCCTCGCTATCGTGCAGGATCACCCCGGCGAACTCGATGTCGTGGCGCTTCTCGTAGTCGAAGATCGCCAGGATCAGCCAGTTCAGGCAGTCGGCCTTGCTGGTCGGCCCGTCGTGCGGCACTTCCACGCGGCGCAGGCGCTTGTAGCGGCGACGCATGCGCTCGACCTCATCGATGGTCTGCTGGTCGTTGGGATAGGTGCCGACGAACACGACGTACTCGCGGTAATCGAGCACGTTGATCATGTTCTCCACCATCTGCGCGATGACGTCGTACTCCATCCACGCCGGCACCATGATCGCCAGCGGCTGCTGCGGGCGCTGCAGCAGGTCGTCCTGGGTCAGCGGCCGGTAGGCATCGCGGCGCTTGATCGTGAGCGCGCGCCAGCTCTCGCGTACCCAGTACCAGACATCGATGAACAGGTCATCGAGGCTGGAGATCAGGATCAGCACGGCCACCGCCGCCGCCGTGGTTTCCAGGGCGGCGTAGTAGTTGGCCAGCTGGATGTTCCAGAACAGACCGTCCACGGTGGATCAGTGCCCTGTGTTGGCGGACTTGCGGCGACGCACCTGGGTGACGCGGGCGGCCAGCAGCGCGAACACGATCACGCCGACCAGCAGCAGCAGCCAGACCATGTGCCGTTCCCACTTCGATTGCGGGTTGCCGTCCTGCGCGATACGCGTGCCGTAGGGATCCTGGCGGTCGAATTCGCGCACGGCATCACTGCCGTCGAGCACGGCGAGATCGCCCCGCAGCAAACGGAATGGGGCGCCGAACGGCGGTGACTGCGCACCGAGGTCGCTGTAAACAACGCCCAGCTGGCCACCGGACGACCCCACCTGCACCACCGCGGCACGATCCAGCCCGCTCACATCCAACAGCGGTTGCGGCTTGCCGCCGATCAGCAGGTGGCCATCCTTCAGGCCGGCCACATCGACACCGGATGGCGCCACGCCGAACGCCAGCCACGGCGCGCCCGGGCTGACCACGGCACCGGCTTCGACCACCTTCAGTTCCGATGCCTCCGGCGATGCGCCCACTGCGCTGGTCACCGCGATGACCTTGCCCAGCGAGGCCGGCGCATCCTGCAGCCAGGTGCCGGGCACGAACACCTGGTTGCCGCGCGACAGCTGGCTGCTGGCACCCACGAAGTCACTGCCCAGCGAACGCTTGGCCAAGGTCAGGTGGCTGCTGGGCAGGATCGAGACCGGATAGCCCGTGGCCGGATCGTGGCAGTAGGGACGCGCCGGCTGGCGCAGGAAGCTGACACGGATCTCGTTGCGTGCCGACAGCGCGTAGGCCGGCACCTTGGCCACCAGCCGTTGCGGCTGGCCGTTGGCCGACAGCACCTTGCCACCCAGCAGGTAATCGTTGAGGTAGATCGTGGCGACCGCGCCCTGCCCGGCCGCGTTGGGGGCCGCCGAGACATCGATCACCACCTGCTCGGGCAGGCGGCCATCGGCCGACAGTGCGCCGAGGTCGAAGCTGGCGCTGCGGTCGGCGCGGGTCACCACATCCATGGTGCCAGCGATGTTGCCGAGCCGGCTCAGCAGTACCTGGTCACCGTCCAGTCTGGGCGTGCCCGCTGCGCTGACCTGCAGGCTGCGGCCCAGTGCATAGCTGCGCCACTGCTCGGCGAGCAGCCCGGCGACCTTGCCCGCCGCCGCCGGGTCGACCACCAGCGTCGGACGCCCGGCCACGGCCACCACGCTGACCGACGCGTTGGCGGCGGGCTTTTCCAGGCCGCCCATGTCGGTACCGCGCCACGCGGCGAACGCGGTGCCCGCATCGGCCCCCGCCGCGCCGACCTGTACGGCCAGCGCATCCAGCGCCGCACGCACGCCGGCGCGCAGTGCATCGCTGCCGATCATCACATCGGCGGCCAACGGCCCGCTGTCGCGCAATGACAGCAGCGCGCCGACTTCGGCCAGATCCCTGATCGCATGCGCGCGCTCACCCGTGGCCAGCGCGGCGTAGGCCGGCACGCCCTGCAGGCTGGCCGGGATGCTGATACCGGCCAGGTCAACGCTGTCACCGACCTTGGGCAGGGCCACCACCTGCACCTGTTTGCCCCCGGCCTGCAACGCGGTACCGATGCGCCAGGCCGCATCGTAGGCCGTTGCCTGCAGCGCCTTGCCATCCACCAGCAGGCGCACCCGCGGTGGCAGCGCCCCCCACGCCTTGGCAACGGTATCCACGGCGCGGCCGTCGAAGCGGTAGCTGAAACGCGAGTCCGGCGACAGCCGCAGCACATTGGCCGGCGCGCTCTGGTCGGCGCACTGGTAATCGGACACGATCGACCACCAGCCGACGCCGACCCGTACGAAGCCGCTCTGGCGGGGTTCGCCATCGATGGCCAGCAGCTGGCTGGCATCGCCCTGGGCATCGGTGATCGAACGCGCCGCGATCGGGTCGCCATCGACCGACCACAGGCCCGAGGTGCGCCCGGCGTGGCCGCGCACATAGCGCCCATCCAGCTGCAGCTGCGCGTCGCGGGTGGCCACACCGGCCGGCACCGGCAGGTAGACCTCGCGCTGGCTCTCCTGCCCGCTCAGCACCAGTGGCTGGCGGAAACCGAGTTCGCGCAGGGTCATCTGCCGGTTCACCGTGCTGTCGCTGCTCCATTCGGTGAACTGGCCGGCGACGCTGTCGGCGGCATGGGCGCTGCCAACCACGCCCGACAGGACGAACGCAGCGGCGGATGCAAACAGGGAAGAGCGGCCGGTCTGGGTCATGGCGTCACTTCGCGTGGATGGGGTGGACGGCGCCGCTGCTGCGGACGCCGGGCGAGAATTCGGGAAGGGGCGCACCGCGCAGGGCGGCGACGATGCGGGCGCTGGCGCGGCCATCCCCGTACGGGCTGGCATCGGGGTCGAAGCGGGCCGGCTGCGGCGGGCGTGCCAACACCGCGTTGACCGCATCGACGATGCGCGAGGGCGTGGTGCCGACCAGCGTGACCACACCGGCTTCGACCGCCTCCGGCCGTTCGGTGACATCGCGCATCACCAGCACCGGTTTGGCCAGCGCCGGGGCTTCTTCCTGCACGCCACCGGAGTCGGTGAGGATGACGTCGGCGCGCTGCATCAGGCGCACGAAGCGCAGGTAATCCTGCGGCGGCACCAGGTGCACGTTGTCGAGGTTGCCGAGGTGGGCATTGACCGGGCCCTGCACGTTCGGGTTGAGGTGCACCGGGTACAGCACCTGCAGGTCCGGCCGCCGTGCCAGCTCGGCCAGCGCACGGCAGATGTCCTCGAAGCCCTGGCCGAAACTCTCGCGGCGATGGCCGGTGACCAGCAGCAGCCGGCGGCCGGGTTCGAGCATATGGAAGGGTTCGTCGGCCTGCGCACGCAGTGCCGGATCGGCATCCAGCCGCTGCACGGTCTGCTGCAGGGCATCGATGACGGTGTTGCCGGTGACCAGGATCTGCCCGCCCAGGTGCTCACGGGCCAGGTTGGCGCGCGAGCCGGGAGTGGGTGCATACAACTGATGGCCGACCACATCGATCACCCGCCGGTTCATCTCCTCCGGCCACGGCCGGTGGATGTCGCCGGTGCGCAGGCCGGCCTCGACATGGCCGATCGGGATGCGGTGATGGAACGCGGCCAGGGCCGCGGTCATCGCCGTGGTGGTATCGCCATGCACCAGCACGTAGTCGGGGCGGACCTGCGTGTAGAGCGCGTCAAGCCGTTCGAACAGCCTGGAACACAGGCCATTGAGGGTCTGGTTGGGCACCATGACATCGAGGTCATGGTCGGCGGTGATCTCGAACAGCGCCATCACCTGGTCGAGCATCGCCCGGTGCTGCCCGGTGATGCAGACCACCGATTCGATATCCGCAGCGTGTGCCAGGGCGCGCACCAGCGGCCCCATCTTGATGGCTTCCGGTCGCGTGCCGAACACCGACAGGACCTTCACCGGAGCGCTCCCGAAAGCCGGCGCGGAAGGGGGCAAGCAGCAGTAGCCACGTCTGGATCCTTTCGGCGTTGCCGTCCAGCACCCGCAGGCAGGAGACGGTCACCTCATGAGGAAACTCCAAATTCGCGACATACATCACACTAAGACGTCTGTATGCGCGTCGTGGCATCGATCTTCATCGTTGCAGGATCAAGACGCAGTCAACGCCGCCCGTGAGCCGGGCGACGTTGCGGCGGAACGCAGCAGGGGCAGCCGCCGGGGCGGCCTTACTCGTACTGGATGGTGAACGTGGCCTGGCCGTTTGCGACACCCGCGCCCACCGTACCGGCCTGGGTCTGCACGTAGCGCGCGCGCAGCGGCAGCGCCATGACGCTGGTACCCGGCGCGGTGGTGCCAACGCTGATGGTCTGGCCGAAGCGCACTTCACGCTCGGTGCTGCCATCGCGCTGGACCATCTGGATGCCGATGCGGGTGGCACTGTTGCTGGCCGCGCTCAGCTTCAGCACGCCCGGCATGTTCGAGCTGTCCTGGTCGGCATCGAGGCGGATGCCGATCTTGCTCTGGTAGGCGGCAACGTTGCTGCCCTGGCAGTTCAGGCGGATCTCGAAGTCGCGATCAACGGCCTTGGAGCCGACACCAGTGAAGGTGGTGTTGGGCACACTGCCGAAATCGACGGCAATGTTGCGGCTGCCGGCCTGCACTTCACAGGTCGGGCTGACCACGGTGGTGCCCGAGCCCTTGAACGTCGAGGTCAGTACCGGGCGCCCGGGGCCATCGCCGTCGAAGTAGTAGTTGGTGAAGCGGCCGTTCGGCGCGATCACGCCCGAACCGGTCTGCGCAGCGGTCTTGATCAGCTGGATGCGGAACTGGCCACCGATGAGGCTGACCACGGAACCGCCACCGAAGTTGATCGAGTGCGGGTAGTAGGTCTGGATCGCACCCGAATCGCGGTACAGGCGGATGCCGACGCCTGCCACATCGGTTTCATAGACGTTCGAGAAGCCGGCCACGGGGCGCTTCTGCGCTGCGTTGACGTACTCACCGATCGAACGACCGCCGGTCCAGGAATCGCAGCGGGCAACGCTGTTCTGCTGGGTGATCGGTTCACTGATTTCCTTGATCACGCCGCCGACCGGGGTGCTGGGCAGGATCACGATCTGGCCCATGTCCATGGTCACGTCCTGGGCGATGAACCAGCTGTTCTGGATGCGGCAGGCGGCGCTGGCCTGCTGCGCCAGCAGCACGCCGCCCAGTACGGCCAGCGCGGCCAGCGCCTTGCGGCCACGGGAAGAAATCATCGGCATGCTGCCTCCAGCGGGATGAAGCCGGTCTTGGACGCATCGGCGCCCGCCGGTACCTGGTAATCAATGGTGCAGCGCTGGTCGGCACCGGCGCCCCACTCGACCTGCAACTGGCCCTGGTTCTTCTCGCTGCGCACGTACAGGCGGCCGCCCTGGCTGACCATGCCGACCGGCTGGCCCTGTTCGTCCTTGACCTGCGCACCGAACGGCATGCTGCGGCCATCGGCGTTGCGCACCTGGATCAGCAGCGCGTTGCCCTTGCGGGTGTCGAAGCGCAGGTAGCTGATGGCACCGGCGAACGGCGCGATGGACTGGCTGGTGCTTTCCAGTTCGACGTCGTGGGCCATGCCCTGCGGATCGAGGGTGACGGTGTTGAGGCGGTACGGCGACACGTACGGCACCACGGCGTAGCCGCGGCCATCGACGCGCAGGCCCGGCGCGTTGCTGACGATCGCATCGCGCGCGCCCGGCGCTTCGACCAGCACCATGGTGTCGCCGCGCTGCGGGGTGAAGGTGAAGCCGCCCGGATGCACGACCACGCTGCCGTTGGCACCGACCGACGCCTGGCGGAAATCACGCGAGTGGCTGTAGGTGGCGTTCAACGCCGAGTAGCGGCTGCGGTACTCGGCATTGCCGACCGCGGTGGTGCCACCCTCGCGGGAATCGGACAGGGCCACGCCGTAGCTGAAGTTGTTGTCGACGCCGGCCGAACCGGTGATGCCGACGCGGCTGTTGTCGTAGCCACCGCGGTCGCGCGCGCCAAGGTCGGCGCTGAACGACACCGGGTGGGCGCCCCGGCCCAGCGGCACGCTCATCGACAGCAGGTACTGGGTATCGGAGCGGCCGAGCACGCCTTCTTCGGTGCGCAGCGCCGAGAAGCCGTAGTTCACCGAGCGCCAGGCGTTGTTGTAGCCCACCTGGTACTGCTTGGAGGTGCCGGAACGGTCGTAGAAGTCACGCACCGAGCCGGTCACGTACAGCGCACCGCCACGTCGGCCCAGCGGCTGGTTCAGCGTTACCTGGAACTGGCTGCGCTGACGGCCACGGGTGGTCGGATCGATGCCGCGCTTGTCCGAATCACGGCCATACAGCGCGTCCTGCAGGCTGTAGAAGCCTTCAGTGGAGTAGCGGTAGGCGGCCAGGGTCAGGTTGGTCCCGGTCTCGCCGATCATGTTGCTGTAGCTCAGCCGCACACTGGCGCCGGTATGGCTGCCGTAGTGGTCGAACGAGGTCCGTGCATGGGTGACGTCGGCAGCGAAGGCACCGACGCGCGTGGACAGGCCGACACCGTACAGCAGCGACAGGTAGCCTTCGCTCAGCGCGCTGCCGCCGTACAGGGTCAACTGGTTGCCGATGCCACGCTGGTAGGTACCCTGCACCAGCCACGGCTCATCGGCCAGCAGCTTGTTGCGCACCTGGCCGGCGGTCAGCGA
Source organism: Stenotrophomonas sp. YJH_SMC_123 (assembly GCF_059368215.1). NCBI lineage: Bacteria > Pseudomonadati > Pseudomonadota > Gammaproteobacteria > Lysobacterales > Lysobacteraceae > Stenotrophomonas > Stenotrophomonas sp. YJH_SMC_123. The sequence continues at coordinate 294,848 of NZ_JCAFRM010000004.1, read as the reverse complement.
GTAGCGCGACACGCCTTCGCGCAGCATCTGCGGCACAGAACCGAACGGCACCTTGAATTCGCGGCGGCGGCCGTCGGCCTCGATCACGCTCACTTCCAGGTCGCCGCCGTAGCCGGTCGGGTACAGGTCGTCGATGACGAAGCTGCCCGGCGATACGGTGGAGGAGTAGATCAGCTGCTGGTTCTGGCGCACTTCGATGCGCGCGTTGGTTTCGGCAATGCCGCGCACGACCGGCGCGTAACCGCGCAGCGAATCGGGCAGCATGCGGTCGTCGCTGGCCAGGCTGGCACCCCGGTAGCCGATCGAATCGAACAGCTCGCCCGTGGTGTAGGCCTCACCAATGGTGAGCATGCCGCGCACCTGCGGGATGCCGCGCTGCGCATAGGTGGCAATGCTCTGCCAGTGGCGGCCGTTGCCTTCGGACCAGGTCAGGTTGGAATCGTGGCGGAACTGCCAGCCTCCCAGGTTCAGGCCGGCGTTGAGGCCGAGGTAGGCGCTGCGATTGCGCTGCCCCCCTTCAACACGGCTGTCGCTGTCGATGGCGTTGAAGCTGTAGCCGACGAAGCCAGCGTTGATGCCGCGGTCCCACAGCGACGGATTGACGTAGCCGCGCGCCTCGCGGCGCAGGAACACCTGCGGGATGCTGAGGTCGTAGCGCAGGTTGCCGCTGTCATAGATGCCATAGGCATTGGCCATGCGCCGCTGTACCGGCACGCAGCTGGTCGTGTCGGTCGGCAGCGTCGGGTCCTGCTGCAGCAGCACGGCCTCGCTGTCCACACCCATTTCTTCCAGCATCGGCAGCGGCAGGCAGGCGTCGACGCGGCCCTGCTCATCGGCCTTGAACTGCAGATCGCGACGGCCCTGCCAGCCACCGTTGACGTAGACGTCGACACGGTAGGTGCCAGCCACCATCGGGTTGCCATTGGTGAAGGAGGCCAGGTCGACCTGCTTGGCCTGGCCGGAGAGGAAGCTGGAGTTGAACTGGGCCGACTCGGGTGCACGCGCATTGGCCGCACCGCTCTGCGCCATCAGCGCCTGTTCGCCGAGATTGGCCGGCGCAGCCAGCGCCCATCCTGGGCAGGCCACGCCAGCAACCAGCAGGCAGATCGCCTGGTGGATCGACAATGTCAATCTGTTTCCGATCACACTGACATTCCTTCAATTCGCCGCACGGCGGCGGTGGCGGGATGCGCAGGCCCATGGCCGGCGCGGCGCGTTCAGCCCCCGGTACTGCCGAGGCGGACCGTGTGCTCCACCCGACCGCCGTAATCGTTGATGGTGATGAAGCGCACCTGGTCGGAGCCCGCCGGTGCGGTGAACTCCAGGCTCTGCTTCGGCGCGACCATGGCGCCCTTGTCCTCGACGGTCTTCTCGCTGCTGCCGGTCACGGCATGCACTTCGGCCAGCGTAACGTGGAAGGGGCTGGGGTTTTCCACCCGCAGGCGATCGCCCGTGCGGGTCCAGCGCAACGCTGCCGGCGCGTCGTTGGCGACGCCCTTCAGGCCCTGCGGCCGGTAGAACAGTTTCAGGCGCGAACGGAACGCGACCTGCAGGTAATTCTGGTCGCCGCTGTCGGCGTTGTCGGGCGACGGCGGCACATCCAGCACGTTGAGCCAGAACACCGACTCACGGTCGGTCGGCAGCTGCGCACCGGAGAAGATCACGCGCAGCGCCTGGCTGCGGCCCGGCTCGACACGCGCGATCGGCGGCGTCAGTACAAACGGGGCGTCGCTGTTGTCGGCGGTCTGGTTGGCGTCGCCGCTGTCGATCCAGGCCTGGACCAGCGCCGGCGAATCGCCCACGTTGTCGACCTGCACGGTCACTTCGCGCGCCTGCGCCGGATAGATCACTCGCGTGCCGTTGACCACCACGCCGGCCAGAGCGTTCTGGCAGAAGGGCAGCGTGAACGCTGCCAGCAGCAGCGCCCGGGGAAAGATTGCTTTCATCGGAAGTACTACGCTCGAGGGGTGTGGCCAAGGGCCGCGAAGCACTGGCCGGCGCTTACGCCGGCCAATGCGGGTACGACGACGATCAGTTGTAGATGATCGTGTACTTGACGCTGCTGGTGACGTCGCCCGGGGTGGCGGCGGCAGTGGCGTAGTACTCAGCGTAGTAGTTCAGATCGGCCGAGCCGTCGGTGCCGACGGTGACCCACTGCGAGTTGGTCTGCGCCAGGCCAGCGCCGGCAGCCTTGATCGGCAGGAACTGGTTGTTCGAGCCCAGCAGCTGCAGCTGCACGTTGGTGGCAGCGTTGGCCGAGGCCTGGTTGACCAGGCGGCCGCTGTTGAAGTCGACGGTCGAACCCGGCTCGAAGTAGGTGGCGACGTTGCCGGCGCTGCACTTGGTCAGGTTGATGGCGAACGGGGTACGGCCCGCAACGGCACCGGCGGTGGCCAGGGTGTTCTTGGACACGGTCGGCAGGGTCACGGCGAAGTCCTTGCCGCCCGGGGTCGAGATGGTGCAGGTCTTGTCGGTCACCTTGCCATTGAAGGTGATGGTGCCGTCGGCGGCGTTGGCGGCCAGCGGAGCGGCGGCCAGCATCAGAGCGGCAATGAGGTTCATCTTGTGCATTCGCTTTTACCTAACCCTACTGAAGAGATGAGAAGTAGAGGAGGAAGCAAGGAGCACTGCCGGGCTAACAAGACCCATCCTTGCGTCTCACCTGTGGCCGGACTCGGACATACCTCTCCCTGAATCCGTGACGCAAGTATAGGCACAACTGTGATGAAAGTCTCATTATTTTTCTGAACGCCAATTCATTGACGCTTTAAATGTGACGTGTTAGGCGAAATCACAGCCTCGGGGTGCGGGGGATTTGACGCGGGGCCCGGTCACGCTACAAACGACTGGGGATGTCGCATTGCGCGACGCGTTCGGCACGCGCGGAAACAGGCATTTTTCAGGGGGAATTTGGCTTCTTTGATGCGCATCACTCTTTCTTGGTGATGGCCCTAGCAGATTCGGAATCGTCCTATTAAAGGTTGATCGATCCTGTCGCTAACTAGGACACACCGAACCAGAGAACGTGTCATGAGGAACTCCATTCTGCTGTGCGTGGCCCTGATGTCCGTCAGTGCGCTGGCCCAGGCCAGCAGCGGCAGCATCCGTTTCAGCGGCCGTATCGCCGAGCCGGGCTGCACGACGAACCTGTCCCAGGGTGAGCTGAGCCTGGCGGCCTGCCCGCCGTCGGCCAAGGGTTCGACGGTGGCCGTGACGGCACTGGCCGATGGCCAGGCGGCGACGCTGCGTGACGGCAAGCGCCAGGGCCAGAAGCTGTCGGTGTCGGCCAGCGCGATGCGCGCCGGCGATATCGCCTTCTCCGAGCGCTACAGCGTGCAGGCTTCGAAGCAGCAGCCGCTGCAGGGCGCCTACCTGGTGGTCGTCGACTACCTGTAAGCCCTGCAGGCCGGTATTACTCCGGCTGCGGCAATTCGAACACCTGGCGCAGGTAGGCCAGGTAACCCGGGTCGTCGCACATGCTCTTGCCCGGCGAATCGCTGAGCTTGGCCACCGGCTGGCCGTTGCAGCGGACCATCTTGATGACGATGTTGAGCGGCGTCGGGCCCAGGTCATTGGTCAGGTGGGTGCCAACGCCGAACGCGACCTGGCAGCGACCGCGGAAGTAGTCGTACAGCCGCATCACCTTGGCGATGTCGAGCCCATCGCTGAACACCAGCACCTTGCTGCGCGGATCGACCCGGCGCTGCTGGAAATGCGCCAGCATGCGGTCGCCCCAGTCGAACGGATCGCCGGAGTCATGGCGCACACCGTCGAACAGCTTGCAGAAATACATGTCGAAGTCGCGCAGGAACGCGTCCAGGCCGACCACGTCGGACAGCGCGATGCCAAGATCGCCGCGGTACTCGCGCGCCCACGATTCCAGTGCTGCCACCTGCGAATCACGCAGGCGCGGGCCGAGCGCCTGGAACGCCTGCAGGTACTCGTGGGCCATGGTGCCGTGCGGGGTCATGCCATACAGGCGCGCGAAGTGGACGTTGCTGGTACCGACCAGCTGCGGGCCGAGCGCGTCGCGCAGCAGCGGCAGCAGGCGGGCATGCCAGTCACGCGAGTAGCGGCGACGGCTGCCGTAGTCGGCGATGCGGCAGTGCTCGAAACCGGGGGTATCGCGCAGCAGCGCGGCCTTGGCCTGCAGGCGGCGCTCGCCTTCGGCGAAGTCGGCCGTGGTGGTGTTGCGGAACCAGACTTCGTTGATGATCGCCAGCAGCGGCACTTCGAACAGGATGGTGTGCAGCCACGGGCCGGTGATGTCCAGCTCGATCTCGCCGGGCACGGCCGTCGACGCACGCAGCTGGATGTACTTGCGGTCCAGATGGAACAGGCCTAGGAAATCGGCGAAGTCCGGCTTCACGAAGCGCAGGCCTCGCATGTAGTCCAGTTCCGCGTCGCTGAAACGCAGGCTGCACAGGTGGTCGATTTCCTCATCGATCTGGGCGATGTAGCTTGCCAGGTCGATGCCGGGGGTGCGGCACTTGAACCGGTACTGCACCTGGGCGCCGGGGTGCTGGTGGAGCACCGCCTGCATCATGGTGAACTTGTACAGGTCGGTGTCGAGCAGGGACTGGATGATAGGCATGGGGCGGATTATGCGCCCGGCGGAGTGAACCGTGGGCGCGGCGAGTGGAGCCACACCATGCGTGGATGACCCTTTCCATGCAGCCGAGCGTGGGCTCGGCTCTACAACGACCTGCGCAGCAGGCGCGGCACCAGCATCAGCGCATGCACCCAGATCGCAGCCCATACCGCCGCGCGCACCGGCAGCGAACGCTGCCTGGCCTCGAACTTCTGGAAGTAGCGCCACAGCCCCCTGTGCTTGTGCCATTCCACGAAGAACGGCCGCGAGCGGCTGGAGACACCGCGCACATGGGTAACCTGCAGGTCGTTGGCGATCGCTACCACCGCGCCGGCTTCGCGCGCGCGCCGGCACAGGTCCAGGTCCTCGGCGTGCAGGCGATAGCCCGCGTCCCAGCCACCGATACGGTCGAACAGCGCGCGCGGCATCATCAGCAGTGCGCCGGATAGTGCCGGCACCCGCTGCAGTGCCTGGTGCGGCTCACGCGGAACCGCCAGCTTCGAGCCCTTGCCGGGCGAACGCAGCATCCTCAGGAAATCCGGGTCGCGGCGGCGCACCGCCTCGTCGGCATGGCCATGCTCGTCCACCTGTTCAACGCCCAGCAGGCAGTCGCCCAGCGCTTCGGCGCGGGAGCGCAGTTCGGCCAGCGTGTCCGGCTCGACCATCAGGTCCGGGTTGATGAAGGCCAGCCACGGGCTGTGCGAGTCGGCCACGCCCTGGTTGTTGGCGGCGGCGAAGCCGGGATTGTCCGGGTTGCCGACGAAGCGCACGCGTGGATCGTGGCTGGCATGCCGCTGCACGATGTCCAGGGTGCCATCCAGCGAACCATTGTCGATCACCCGGATCTCGGCCACATCCTGCGCCTGGCGCAGGCGCGAGAGGCAGGCATCGATGGTGCTCCCACTCTGGTAAGTGACGACGATGGCGGCGATGGCAACATTCAAACGGGTGGCTCCGGCACTGACGGGACGAACAGGTCGCCCTGTTCCTTCGGCATTATCGCCTGCCGCATGCGCTGCTGCAGGTCGGCGCGCAGCCCGTGCAGCGGGTCGTGCATCAGGAAATCGGCCAGCCGCGGTACCCAGGCCGGCCAGCGCGCGGCCAGGGCCTCCAGATCGCCATCGCGGCTGACCGCCTCCCCTGCCCGGCTGACGAAGGCGGTCTCGCACAGCACGTTGCGCCAGCCAAGGCCGGCCATGCGCAGGCTGAGGTCGACCAGTGCCGCGTTCCAGCCAGCGTAGCTGTCCACGTCCAGGCCGCCAGCGCGACGGCGCGCGTTGCCGCGCACCAGCACCGCGTGGGTGACCGCCGATGGCAGCTCCGGGTGAAGCGTCGGCAGCGTCGCGCAGGTGTGCGCCAGCAGGACCGGGTCCTGCGGCTCGGGATTGATCTCGCCCAGCCGTGGCCACGCGGCGGTCTCGCCGGCATTGCACCAGGGGGTTGCGGTGGCGATCGCGGCATCGCGGGCGAAGGCATCCTGCAACTGCTGCAACCAGCCGGGTGATGGCACGCTGTCCGGCGCCAGCACGGCCACGTCCAGGCCATCGCAGGCGCGCAGCATCTCGTCCAGATGGGCGACTTCGCCCAGTGGCCGCGCGCGCCGGGTGTACTCGGCCTGCAGCGGCGTATGCGCCAGCCAGTGTTCCACCACCGCCTGCGCGCGTGGCCCGGTCTGTGCGTCATCGGCCAACCAGACCGCGGTCCCTGGCGCCGTGCCGGCATCCAGCGCGGCCAGGCAGCGGTCGAGTGCGGCATCGTCCACGCACAGCGGCAACAACACGATCGCCCCCATCCCGCCTCCGTGGTTGTCGGTGGCCACAGCGTAGCACCGGGAGGGTATCGGCCGGGTTGCACCCGGCACCCGCGGAGGCTGGAGCTGGAGCCGAAGCCGAAGCAACAGCAGAAGCCGGCCATCCGTGGGATGGCGGGGTGGGTCCGGTTGCGGGGGACGCTGCAAGTACGTCCATGTAAGCTCGGTCGCCGCATCCATGCGGCTCACGCCCCCGCAACCAGACCCACCCCGCCTTCGACAGATTTCTGCGATCTGTCGGCAAAGCCTGGGGTCAGATCCGTTTTCCAGAGGAAAACGGATCTGACCCCATTTTCTGATTTCGAAATCTGACAGACAGTCATCCACGCATGGCGCGGATCTACCGTGTCGACCAAGGTCGACACCTACCAACAGCCGCGGGACTCTGTCAGAGGTGGGTCGGCGTGGGGTGGCAGGACCGTTGGCGCCATGGATGGCGCCATCGAGCCCCCAGGGACGGGTTTACGGCGTGTCCTGCCACCCCACGCCGACCCACCCTCCCTCAGTAAACCCGCTGTTGCTGTTGCTGTTGCTGTTGCTTTCGCTTTGGCCGTTGCCGTTGCTCCGGCCTCGGCGGGTGCCGGGGCGCCGCCCGGCCGAAACCCCTTACTTCTTCGCGCGCGGCTGGTTCAGCGGCTCCATCGCGCGGAAGCGCTTGCTGTACTCGTCGGTCAGGTTGCGCGATTCCTGGCTGTTGCGCACGATGGTCGGGGTCAGCAGCACGATCACTTCCGAACGACGGCTGGTGCGGGTCTTCTGCCCGAACAACGCACCGACCACCGGAATCCTGCTCAACCCCGGGATGCCGCTGCTGCCGTCGGTGGCCGAATCGGTGATCAGGCCCGCCAGCATGATGGTGTCACCGCTCTGCACCGCCGCTTCGGTGGACAGCTTCTTGGTCGAGATGCGCGGGTTGCAGTTGCGCTCGGTCGGGTTGCAGGCCTCCGGCACGTCCGAGGCGCTGCTGACTTCCTGCACGATGTCCAGGAACACGGTGCCGTCGCGGGTCACGCGCGGGCGCACCTTGAGGATCACGCCGGTGTCGATGTACTGCACCGAGCTGTAGGTGCTGGTGCCCACGCCGGTGTTCACCGTGGTGGTGTTGATCGGCACCTTGTCGCCGACGTTGAGCGTGGCCTCGGCGTTGTTGCGGACGAACACCGACGGCGTCTGCAGCAGGCGCAGGTCGGTCACCTTGTCCAGTGCACTGACCACCGCGGCCGCGTTGTGGCCGGTGAAGGCCCAGCCCACACCGTCATTGCCGGTGACGCCGCCGGCGAAAGTGTTCCACGAACCACCTGCAGCCGGCGGCAGGGTCAGGCCCGCCAGGGCTCCGGTGAGCGCGCGACCAGCCACGGCATTGTCGAAGAACCAGTTCACGCCGTACTTCAGGTCACCGGTCAGCGCGACTTCGGCCACCTGTGCCTCGATGTGTACCTGCAGCGGCATCACGTCCAGCTTCTCGATCACCTCGCGGATCGAGCGCCACGCCTGCGGCGTCGAGCGCACCAGCAGGGTGTTGGTTTCCTCCACCGCCGACACGCCGACGCGGTCGCCCTCCACTTCCAGGCTGACACTGACGTTGCCGGGCTGGCGCTGCGGCAGGTTCAGGCTGCCATTGCTGCTGCCACTGCCACTACCACTGGTTCCGCCCAGCGTCGAACCCAGGTTGCTGCTGCTGTTGTCCATGCCACGGTCGCCGTCGCCGCCCAGCTGCGACGGAATGGCGCCCGGTGCCAGCGAGGCCGGGCTGGAGCCGCCGCGGTTGCCACTGCTGGCGAAGGCCTCGCTGAGGCGCTCGGCCAGGTCGCGCGCCTTGATGTAGCGCAGCTCGTAGGAGAACAGGCGGGCGCTGCCACCAGCGGTGTCGATGCGATCCAGCCACTGCTGGATCTGGTCCAGGTAGCGCACCTGCGGCGTGATCACCAACACGGCGTTGGCATTCTCCAGCGGCAGGAAACGGAACATGCCGGCGCTGGGCGTCTTGCTCTCTTCGCCGAACACCTTTTCCAGGTCGGCCGCGACCTGCTCGGCCTTGCCCGACTGGATCGGGAACACGCCCACCGACATGCCCGACAACCAGTCGACGTCGAAGATCTCGACGGTGCGCAGGTAGTTTTCCAGTTCCGCGCGGGTACCCCCCAGGGTGATCACGTTGCGGCCACTGTCCACGTTGACGATGGCGTTGGGGCGCGCGTACGGCTCCAGCACCTTCTTCATTTCGGTGGCGGAGATGAACTGCAGCGGGACCACACGGACTTCGAAGCCGCGCGCGCTGGCCGCGGGTGCCGTGCTTGGCGCGACCGTGCCGGCCAGCGCCTGGTCGGCGGCGACGATGTTGTAGCGCCCACCGCTGTAGACCATCCGCGCGTTGTTCCAGCCCAGCACCATCTCCAGCAGGTTCAGTGCCTGCGCCGGCGATACCGGCTTGGGCGTGGCCAGGGTGACCGTGCCCTGCACGCCTGGCGCGATCACGTAGTTCTGGCCAAGCATGTCACCAAGGATGGCCTTGACCACCGCATGCAGCGATTCGCCTTCGAAGTTGAAGGTCGCCTCGCCGGTACTGGCACCGTGCAGCGCCGGTGCCGGCGCACGCGCGGCCTCGCGGTTGATCATGGTGCCGGTGCCGCGGCGGATCACCGCCTGCGGTGCCCCCTGGCTTTCACGGGCGGCATCGGCAGCGACATCGGCTGCCTGGCCGGCGTCGGCGCTGGGCGACAGATTGCCGTTGCGCTGCACGTGCGGCGCGGACACCGTACTGCAGCCGACCAGCAGCGCGAGGGCAAAGGACCAGGGAAGAAAACGCAGGTTCATGCATTCACTCTATCGGTTGGTGCCATCGCCCGGGGGCGGCGACGGTTGTTGCTGCTGTTGCTGCAGCTGGCGGCGGCGGGCCTGGATGCGCTCGCGGATGGCCTGCATCTGCGCTTCACTGGGACCGTTGTTGTTGGCCGGTGGGGTTGTTGCAGCGGCCGCCGCAGGCGCTGGTGCATTGCCAGCGGGCGACGGCGATGGGATTGCCGCGGGCGGTGGCGGCGCCGGCGGAGCGCCCGCCGAGGGCGGCACCACGATCGCACCTGCAGGCGGTGCGCCGTTGGCACCGCGCAGCACCGTCGGCGGCTCACCGCCCTGGCCGTTGAACACCGCCAGTTCCAGGACCTGGTTGCCACCAGGGCCGATCACCGTCGCCTGGCGCGGCTGCAGCGCCACCAGCTGCCAGCCATCCACGGCTTCGCCGTTGAGGCGCAGGCGCAGCGAGCGGTTCTGTTCGGTGGTGAACGTGGCCATGCCGAAATCGCCGGTCAGCAGCACACCGGTGAGGCGCAACGCGGCGCTGGCCGCCGGTTCGCTGCCACCCAGCAGATAAGGCCGCGGCCTGCGGTCTTCGGCGAACAACGGGCGCTCACCGATCGCGCTGTAGCTGTCGGCGCTGGCCATGCGCTCGGCCGCCAGCGGCGGCAGCGATGGCAGCGATGGCGCGGCGTCGGCATCACCGCCGGCACCCGGCAGCTGGCTGCCCAGCCCGAAGCCGGTCGCCAGCCAGACGGCGGCCGCCCAACCGGCCAGCGCCAGCAGGAAGCCGGTACGCAGGCTGATCTGCTCAAGCTTCATCGGCCACCTCCTGCCCTTCGGACGGGGGCGCCGGCTGCGGCGCAGGTGCGGCCTCGGCCGGCGACGCGGACGGTGCCGGTGTCGCAGCGGGCGCCGGAACCGTGCCATCGGCGGCAGCGCCCGGCAGCAGATAGCCGGCCAGCTCGAAGGACACGTCCAGGCCCAGCCCCGATTCGTTCGGTGATTGCTGGAAGCGCTGCGCGATCAGGTTGAGGTTGTCGACGAACAGGCGTGGGCTGCCGGTTTCCAGGCTGTGCAGCACGGTGGCCAGTTCGGCCACCCCGCAGCGCAGGCGCACCTGCATGGCGACGCGCACGAACTCGGCGTCGCGCCGGTTGTCGGTCAGCGGCGTGCGGTTGCTGATGGTGCAGCTGCGGTTGCCCGGGCTGGCCATCGCCACCGCATCCTGCAGCCGGGCGCCCAATGCAGCGGCGGCAGCTTCGGCAGTGGCTTCGCGCAGGAAGCCTGGCCGCTGCTGCAGTGCCTCGCGGGTAGCGCGAAGGCTCTGTTCGATCTGCGGCTGCTGCTGCAGCTGCGCCTGCACGCGCGACTCGCGTTCGCGCAGGGCGGCGACATCGGCATCGATCGCACGCAGCGGCTGGGTGAACCAGGGGTGCACCAGCAGCAGATAGGCCAGGCCCAGCACTGCCAGCAGCAGTGCCAGCGCCAGCCAGCGGTCACGGCGTGCGCTTGGCATAGGCATCGGCCGCCTCCGGGGTTGGTGCGGCGGCCGGCAACGGCTGCAGTTCGGCGGTCATGGTGAAGCGGTCGCGGCCACTGGCCGCGCCATCGGCCTGCAGCACCCCGGTCAGGTTGACCTTGCGCCACTGCGGTGCGTCCTGCAGCAGCTGCACCAGCTGCGACGCCTCGCGGCTCAGGCCGATCAGCTGCAGGTTGTTGTTCTCGATCGCCAGCTTCTCCAGGTAGGTATCTTCCGGCAGGCGCCGGGTCAGTTCGTTCCAGATTTCAACGGTGCCGGCGCGCTGGCTGCGCTGCTTCTCCAGGAATGCGGCGCCATCGATCAGCGCCTGCAGCTGCGCGCGTTCGCTGGCCACACCTCGCGCACTGCGCGCGCTGCGCTCGACCTGTGCACGCAGCTCATCGGCGGCGGCCTGGCGGTTGTCGAGCAGCTGCACCGCGGCCAGTACCAGCATCACGACGGCAGCCACTGCCAGCAGCAGGTTCCAGCGTCGCATCGGGTCTGGCCGCAGTTGGCGCTGTGCGGGCGGCAGCAGGTTCACCTGCAGCACGTTGCCCTGCGCATCGATGGCATCGACGCCCGCCAGCGCATCGGCCCATGGGCCCACACTGGTGCGCCATGCGTCCAGCTGCCGCAATGGCCACGCCACCAGTTCGACCTGCAGCTGGCCCTCGCCGCCCGCGCCGAGCTCACGCACGTCATAACTGACCTGGGATGATTCGAACGGGGTCTGCCGGTCGATCTCGAAACCGACCACGGCGCGCAGGCGGTCGGCCGCTGCGGCAGGCAGGCGCAGGCTACGCCGCAGGACGTCCGTCGCCGGCAGCAGCCACACCCGCGGCAGAGTACGCAGGCGAGGCTCCAGCACGCGGTCCAGCTCCACCGGCGACAGCGGCCACGGCAGGCGCGCCACCGCTTCGCGGCGTTCGCCGGCTTCACGCCAGACCTGCAGCTGGTCGCCCTCGTGCAGCAGCAGCAGGCGTGCCTGGCCCCAGCCCAATGCCCATTGCCAGCGCACCGGCACCCAGGCCAGCAGCGACTGCCGCCACCAGCGCAGGAAACGGCCGGCGCCCGGGCCGATCCGGCCCTGCACCTGCCGCAGACTGTCCTGCCACGCCGTCATCTTGCTGTCATTCCCTGCTCCCAGCGAAGCACTGTGTAAGTCCGCCCGGGAACCCCGCCCGAGCCACTGCGTACCACTGCCTGCAACACCGACCTGCGTCCACTGCCGTCGATGGCACCGGACTCGATACTATAGGTGCCGCTGCTGCTGGCAAGCGTTGTCGTGCCGCCAGCGGAATCTGCATCACGCTCCTGCTGTGCGCGCTGCGCCATCACACTGTCCGCATCCAGGCCCAGCGCGGTCAGCACCGGCGCGCTGGCGAACTGCGGATCCGGCCGTGCCTGGCGGCTGTAGAGGGTCAGGTGCGGCAGCATCGCCCGGTACAGGGGTCCGCGCATGCCCAGGACCCGCTGTAGCTCGCCCAGGGTCTCGAAGCGCTTGTTGCGTGGGCCGTAGGGCAATCCGGCTGCGGCGTAGTCCGGCGCTTCGGCGCCACCGCCCGGTTGCAGCAGGCTGTCCTCGTCGCGCCAGTCGATGATGGCGCCGGCCAACTGCCGGGCCTGTGCATCGTCTTCGCCCAGCGCCTTGAGGAAGGCGGTCAGCAGTGCGGCGTCGGCCAGGTTCAGGTTGATCTTGCCGTTCTCGTCCAGCACCTTGATCTCGATGCTGGCGTCGTCGAACTGCCAGCGGTAGGTACGGCCATCGGCACGCCAGGGCGCCCGTTGCGGATCGGCTGACAGGCGCAGGAGGGCATATTCGAGGCCGGCGCGCGCACGTTCCTGCCCGCGTGCATCGTCATCCAGCACGCGCTGCTGCAGGTGCTCGACCCGTGCGCTCAGCGCGAACGCACCGACCAGCGCCGTCATCAATGCGATCAGCCACAGCACCAGCACCAATGCCGCCCCGCGCTGACGGCTCATCGCGTGCCTCCACTGCCACCGGCACGCAGCGCCACCACCAGTGGCGGCCACGGCGCGCCCCGGGATGGCACGATCTGGATTTCCACCAGCATCGGCAGGCGGCGGGTGTCATCCCAGCGCGGCAGCCAGTCGGTCACCTGCCCGGTGCCGGCATCGATGCCGCGATAGCGCAGCTGCACCGACTTCAGGTTGTCCACCAGCACCTCTGGCGGGCGCGGCGGATTCTCGGCGATGCGCTCGCCTTCCTGCAGCAGCACGAGGTCCAGCAGCAGGCGCTGTTGGCCACCGCGTCCGTCCACCTGCAGCGCGTGCAGGTAGGGGCCGCCACGGCCGAGGTAACCGGGCAGGTCGGCGGCGAACAGCATGCGTTGCTCCTCGCCCTGGAAGAAGATGGGTTCGCGGGTGGGGTCCGGGGCCTCCAGCGGGGTGCGCAGTGCACCCGCCAGCTGCCTGCGCAGCAACGACTCGACCGCGCGCATGCGTTCGCTTTCAGCGGCGATCTGCTCGCCGCGCTGGCTGACCGCCATCGCCGAGCGCACGCTGGCAAAGGCCAGTGCCAGGCCGCCGGCCAGCAGCACGGTGGCCAGCATCACTTCGACCAGGGTGAAGCCCGCGGCGCGCCGCTTCATCGCGCGCTCTCCAGGTCGGGCGGCAACAGGCGCAGGCTGCGCCAGTGCAGTTGTTCGCGCTCGCTGTCGCCCCAGCGCACCCGCAGCTGCAGCTCGGCCAGCCATGGGGTGCCCGCTGACGTGGCCTGCACGACGTTGCCGGCGCGTGGCTCGACCCACGGCTGGACCTGCAGCTCCCAGTGATAGCGCCCCTGTTCCCAGTCACCCTGCTGGCTGCCCACCTGCAGCGGCGCGTCGACACCGGCCTGGGCCAGCAACGACTGTGCATGCAGCACCGCACGCGTGCGCAGCTCGGCGTCACGTACCTGCTTCGCGCCACCGGACAGGCTGCCCAGCAGCAGGGTCAACGCCAGGCCCAGCAGGGCGAAAGCGATGATCACTTCCAGCAGGGTGAAGCCACGCGCGCGCCGCTTCATTGCGCCCGCCAGGGGCCGGAGCGGACCTCGCCGGTCAGCCAGCCGACGTCGACGCGCCATTCGGCACCGTCGCGCTGCAACCGGATACGGCCGCCGCTGGAGCCACCATCGGGATGGAACTCGATCACGCCCTGCCCCGCCGCGGTGGCCAGCTGTGCGGCACCTTCGAACTGCACCTGCAGCTGTGCCGGCACCTCACCGTGGCGCTGGTTGGCCCCCTCCCAGCGGCGCCGTGCCGGTTCGATCACGAAGCGCTGCGGTTCGCCGCGGGCGATCGCCTGCGCGCGCACCATGCGCAGCTGGCTGGCGATGTCCTTGCCGGCGCTGCGCAGCTGCATGCCGGCGAACCCGCGCGACAGGCCGGCGGCGGTGATCAGGCCGATCGCCGCGATCAATGCGATCACCAGCAGCATTTCCAGCAACGACAGTCCAGCCGCGCGCCTGCCGTGCAGGCGCGGGCGTGGCAACCGGCGCGGCAGGAAGTGCGTCATGCGCGGTTACGGCTGGTAGCGGATGTCAGCGTCGACGCTGCTGCCGCCAGCCTTGCCATCCTTGCCCAGGCTGACCAGCTCATACGGCTGGCCTTCGCCCGGCGCCCGGTACTCCAGTGCGTGGCCCCACGGGTCATTCAGGTCGGCGGGCTTGGCGTACGGGCCGAGCCAGCCGCCGACACCGGCCGGCGCCGTCACCAGGTCGTTGAGCGTGGCCGGCAGCTTGCCGGTGTCGATCTGGTAGTTGTCGATCTTGGAGGCGACGGTCTGCACCTGCGCCTTGGCGATGTTGGCCTTGCCACGGTCGGCGCCGCCCAGCACGCGGCTGGCGACCAGGGTCAGCACCGCGCCGATCAGCACGATGACGATGATGATTTCCAGCAGGCTCATGCCCGACTGGTTGCGCGCGGCGGTGAAGGAAAGGCGGATCGGTCGGCGACGGGCAATCATGGACGGTCCTTTCAGTTGCGGAGTGTCGGGGTTGCAGGGAGTGCCATCGTCAACCGATGGCATTGGTCAGGTCATACAGCGGCACCAGCACGGCCACGATCACCGCGCCGACCACCGAGGCCAGCACCAGGGTGATCGCCGGCACCATCGCCGCCAGCATGCGGTCGATGCGCCGGGCGCTGTCCTGTTCGAAGGTGTCGGCGGCCTTGAGCAGCATGGTATCGAGTGCGCCGGATTCCTCGCCGACCTGGATCATCTGCAGCGCCAGGCGCGGGAACCGCTTGCCGCGCGACAGGGCCAGCGACAGGCCGGCGCCGTTCTTCACTTCATCGGCGGCCGTTTCGACGTCAGCGGCCAGGGCGCGGTTGCCCAGCACGTTGCGCGCGATGCCCAGTGCCCCCAGCAAGGGGACGCCGTTGCGCAGCAGTGTGCCCAGCGTGCGCGCCAGCCGGGCGGTTTCCAGCTCGCCGATGAGGCGACCGATGCCACGCCGCTGCAGCAGCCAGCCATCCAGCGCCAACCGGAACGCCGGTTGCCGCGCCTTGCGCTCGAAGAACAGCACCAGCACGCCGGGCACCACCAGCAGCAGCACCCACCAGTCACGCACGAACAGGCCCAGCTGCAGTACCGCGTTGGTGAACCACGGCAGCGCCACGTCCAGGCTTTCGTACATCTGCGCGAACTGCGGCACCACGTAGCCGAGCAGGAACAACAGCGCGCCACCGACCACCACCAGCAGGATCGCCGGGTAGACCAGCGCGTTGATGACCTTGCCCTGCAGCGCGCGGCTGCGCTCGAGGTAGTCGGCCAAGCGTTGCAGGGTTTCATGCAGGCTGCCACCGGCTTCGCCGGCGCGCACCATGTTCACGTACAGGCGCGAGAACAGCCCATGCTGGCGCTCCAGCGCGGTGGACAGCGGTGCGCCACCGCGCACCACGTCGCGGATGTCGGTGATCGCGCGGCGCGATCGTTCGTCCTCGGGCAACCCCAGCAGGATCGACAGCGCGCGGTCCAGCGGCTGGCCGGCACCGAGCAGGGTCGCCAGCTGCTGGGTGAACTGCAGCAGGGCGGCGCCCTGCAGCGGGCGCTGCTGCAGCAGGTTGCGCCAGCTGCTGCCGCCGATCGCGCCGGCGTCGGCCAGCTGCGTCTCCATCGGCAGGTGGCCCTGGTCCTGCAGGCGCGCGATCAACTCGGCCTCGCTGGCCGCTTCCATCTGCCCATCGAAGACCTCGCCATGCGGATTGAGCGCCTTGTAGCGATAGTTCGGCATGTCAGCCCCGGCGTCCTGCACGCATCAGCTTTCCTCGGTCACGCGCAGCACTTCCTCGATGGTGGTCTGCCCGCTCAACGCCTTGGACAGGCCATCCTCGTACATGGTGCGCATGCCGGCCTCGCGGGCGATGCGCTCGATCTCGCCCATGCCATCGCGGCGCATCACCGCACGGCGCAGCGCATCGTTCATCACCAGGAATTCCATGATGGTGGTACGCCCCAGGTAGCCGGTCGGTGCCAGCGCAGACGGCTTCGGGCGGTACAGGTGGATCGGCCCTTCCGGCTGCAGGCGGCGCAGTTCGAACCGCTCGATCTCTTCCGGCGAGGCTTCGTAGCGCTCGGCGTGGGTCGGCTCCAGCCGGCGTACCAGGCGCTGGGCCAGGATGCCGTTGATGGTGGACGTGAGCAGGTAGTCCTCCACGCCCATGTCGAGCAGGCGGGTGATGCCACCGGCTGCGTTGTTGGTATGCAGGGTGGACAGCACCAGGTGGCCGGTCAGCGCCGACTGGATGGCGATGCGCGCGGTTTCCAGGTCGCGCATTTCACCGATCATGATGATGTCCGGATCCTGGCGCACGATGCTGCGCAGGGCATTGGCGAAGTCGAGGCCGATCTGCGGCTTGGCCTGGATCTGGTTGATGCCTTCTATCTGGTATTCCACCGGGTCTTCGACCGTGATGATCTTGACGTCGGCGGTGTTGAGCTGGCTCAGCGCGGTGTACAGCGTGGTGGTCTTGCCCGAGCCGGTCGGGCCGGTGACCAGCAGGATGCCATGCGGCTGTTCCAGCACCTTGCGGAACTGCGGCAGGAAGGCATCGGTGAAGCCGAGCCGGTGGAAATCGAACACCACCGTTTCGCGATCCAGCAGGCGCATCACCACGCTTTCGCCATGCGCGGTCGGTACCGTGCTCACGCGCAGGTCCAGCTCCTTGCCCTGCACGCGCAGCATGATGCGGCCGTCCTGCGGCAGGCGGCGCTCGGCGATGTTGAGCCGGGCCATGATCTTGATGCGGCTGATCACCGCAGCGGTGAGGTTGGCCGGCGGGCTTTCGCCCTCCACCAGCACGCCATCGACGCGGTAGCGGACCTTCAACCGGCTCTCGAACGGTTCGACATGGATATCCGAAGCGCGCAGCTCCACCGCACGCTGGATCACCAGGTTGACCAGGCGGATCACCGGTGCTTCCGACGCAAGGTCGCGCAGGTGCTCGATGTCGTCGACCGCACCGCCCTCGCCATCCGCGGTTTCCACGATCGCGCCCATCGCGCTGCGGCCCTGGCCGAACCAGCGCTCGACCAGGTCATCGATCTCCGCGCGCATGCCCAGCACCGGTGTCACCGGGACCCCAAGGGCCAACTGCACGGCCTGCTGTGGATAGGCGTCGTGGGCATCGGCCAGCCACAGCCGCACCCCGTGTTCATCCAACTCCAGCGGGCACACATGGAACTGCTTCAGGAAGCGCAGCGACAGCGGAAGTCCCTCGGCCAGCGCCTGCGGCGGGGCCTCCGGCACCTGCTTGCCCTCCAGCAGCGGCAGGCCCAGCACCTCAGCGCTGGCCTGTGCCTGGTCGCGTTCAGACACCAGGCCCAAGCGCACCAGCAGGCCCAGCAGACTGCCGCCGGCCTCGGCATGCAATGGCCGCGCGCGTGCCAGGTCTCCTTCCTTGAGCCGGCCGCGCGCCAGCAACGCATCCAGGATGCGGCCTTCGGCGTCGTCGGTAACGGTTGCAGCGAGCGCGTTCACGTGACTCTCCTGTCAATCGGCCCGACTTTAGCAGTTAAGCCGTGATTTCCGCCGCCCTGCGGTCACCTTTCGTAAAAAGACGAAGCCCGTCACACAGGGTGACGGGCGTCGGCCGTTCAACTACGACACGAGGTGATTACTGCGTGGCGAGAATGCTCACGCCGTTGTATGCCGCTTCGCCCACCACCTTGATGTAATAGGTGCCCGCCACCGGCTTGTTCACCCGCACCGTTTCGGACGTGCCGGGACGGGTCGACTTGCCGTCGTTGTCGCTGGCGCTCGGCTCACGCCCCTGGGCAATGTAGACCGAGACGTTGCCGGTGCCACCGTAGGTGATCACGCTGAGCTGCTTTCCGGCAACGGCTTCGAAGCTGTACAGCTTGCTGCTGCCGGCAGCACCGTTCAGGCCGCCGACTGCGGCCTTGTTGGTCAGCGGCGTGGCCGCCGGCCCGCAGTTTTCGGTGCACGGTTCTTCCAGTGCCTTGGCCAGCGCGGCCTTGGCATCAAGGATGCCGGTACCGATCGGGGTCGCCGCCGGGATGGCGACCGGGAACGGACGCGCCGTTTCCTTCAGCAGGGTACGCATCGCGGCCGGGGTCAACGGATCCTTGCCCTTGGCGATCAGTGCGCTCTGCACCAGTGCCGCAACGGCGGCCACATGCGGCGAGGCCATCGAGGTACCGCCCATGCCCATGTAGCCCGGCGTGCCCGATTCCGGCGTGGTGGCCGCATTGGAGCCGGTCTGCCAGATGTAGCCGCCCGGGTTGCCGTCGACACTGCCGCCACCGCCCGGACCGGACAGGTCCACGCGGGCTCCATAGTTGGAGTAGTAGGTGATGCCACCGGTGATGCGGGTGGCACCCACGGTCACCACGCCTTCGCAGCTGGCCGGCTGGTACTTGGACGCGTTGTCGGCTTCATTGCCGGCAGCCACCACCACCGTGGTACCGCGCGAGATCGCGCCGTTGATCGCGTCCTGGTAGGTGCTGGCGCAGGAACCACCGCCCCCCAGGCTCATGTTGATGATCTCGGCCGGATTGGTGTTGGCCGGAATGCCGGTCACGGTACCGCCGGAGGCCCAGGTCACCGCATCAGCGATGTCGGACAGGTAGCCGCCGCACTTGCCCAGCACGCGGACCGGCAGCACCTTGGCCTTGTAGGCGACACCGGCCATGCCGACGCCGTTGTTGGTCTGCTCGGCCACGGTGCCAGCGACGTGGGTGCCGTGCCAGGAACTGTCGTCGGCCAGCGAGCCGTCATAGCACTCGTTGTCGTTCTCGACCCAATCACCGTAGTCCTGCGCACCCGGCACGCGATCGTTGGTCGGGCGCCGCGAGGTCTCCGCATCGCTGATGAAGTCGTAGCCTTCCAGCAGGTTTCCGACCAGGTCCGGATGCTGCGGCAGGACGCCGGTATCGATCACTGCCACCACGATGCCCTCGCCCTGCGAGACATCCCACGCCGCCGGTGCGTTGATGCCGCCGACCGCATTGTGCAGATGCCACTGGTTCTGCTGGTAGAAGGGATCGTTCGGCACCAGCGCCGGCTGCACGTTGCCGGCACGCAGTTCGCTGCGGCGCAGTTTCACGTCGGCTTCGGCGTACTGCACCGACGGATCGGCCTTCAGTTCCTTCAGCACGCGCTGCAGTTCGGCCGGTGCCAGGCGGCCCTGCACACGGATGAGGTCCGCACCAGTAGACAGCTTGCGGACCACCTGCGGGCCGAGCGTGCTGGCGCGTGACGTGCCGCCGGAGAGACTGGCACGGGTCAGTGCGGACTGCACGGTGGACAGCTTCGCCGAGCGGTCGGTGGCGGCAGCAGCGCCGGCCCGGTACTTGACGATGATGCGCTCGGTACCCGGCTGGGCGGTGCTGGCCTGGCGCACCGGTTCACGGGTCGGCAACCCGGCGGCGTGGACGGCACCGACCGCCGTCATCGACAGCACGGCGGCGGCAAGCACATTGATGCGAAGGTTCTGCTTCTTGATCACGTCGAATTCCTCTTCTGGGTCATGGATCGAACCAACACTGCGGCCATCATTCCTTGACGACTCCCGGCCGGCCCAGCCGGGATTGCCGTGACCTCCCCCCAGGCCCTCACTGCAGGTACGGCGCCGGCGTGGGTGGCCGCCGGCGCGATGGAGTGGCTTACCAGCCGAAGCCGGCACCGACGCCGACCGAACTGTCGTCACTGCTGAAGGCGCCGCCGAAGGTGACCGTGGCGCGATCGCTGATCGCACGCTGGTAACCCAGCGACAACGCCGACTCGCCCCCCTGGAAACCGATGCCGACGCCGACACGGTTCTGGGTGCGGATACCGGCGGCACTGGTAGCCATGTTGAGCATCGCTGCGCTCATCGCGCCCTGGCGGTCGATGCGGCGGTCCATGTGGCGCAGGCGTCCATCGATCTCGCCCTTGAACACATCGAAGCTGTCGGCAACGGCCTGGACGCGACTGTCGGTGTAGCTGTTCGCCGTCGCCATGCCACGGTCCAGCTGGCCCTTGTTGACGGCGTCGGTGGCGGTGGTGCCGGCGGCGACGTTGGTGACCTGGCGTTCATTGCCTTCGCTGCCCACCGAGACCGTGTTGGCACGATCGGCAACCGAGCCCTGGCCCAGCGCCACGGCATTTGCCGCCGTGGCATTGGCGCCCTGGCCGATGGCCGTGGACGAAGCGCCGCTGGCTACCGCGCCATCGCCCATGGCCACGGCGTTGAAGCCGGTGGCCGGGGTGCCGACCGGAATGCCCGCCCCCGCCGCGGCCACCGTCGGCGTGCCCTGCACGCGTGCGGTACTGGCCGGTGCGGCATCGGCCGTTGCCGGTGCGTCGGCCACGCTGGCCAGCGGGCTTTCATCCAGCGAAGCACTCATTGCGCGCAGGCTGGACGCGCCTGCTCGCGTGCCACCGGCAGCAGTGCGACGGTCAATCTCACTGACCTTGCGGTCCAGCGCGCCCAGCGCATCGCCGACATTGCTGTAGGTGGCGCCCTGGATCACGTAGTTCGGTGCCACGAACACGCCCTGCATGCCGACGCTGGCACCACCGCCGAGGAAGCTGGCGGCATCACTGAGCGACTGGAACAGCTGCCCGCCATTGATCGCCTGGCGGCTGCCGGCGGCGATGTTGCCCGCGCCGACGTTGTCGATGGTGGTGCCCTGGAAGCCGGACAGGGTCAGGCGGTCACGGCTGGCGTCGTCATAGCCGACGGCGCTGGCCGCCGTGGTCTCGACCGTGGCGATGCGCGAGTCGAAATCACCGACACGGGTTTCCACGGCGCCCACGCGCTGGTTGGTGACGTTGAGCTGCGAGCCGGTGACCGCGTCGCTGCTGCCGGCGGCGATGCGGCCGTCGGCCACATTGACGATGCGGCGCGCGGCCGGGCCATCGGTGCCGTTGCCACCACCGACCGACACCACGTTGGCATCGAGCGCACGCGAGCCCGCACCCAGTGCCACCGAGTTCGCACCGGACGCGCCGGCACTGTTGCCCAGTGCAAGCGCACCGTTGCCGATGGCCATCGCATTGGCACCCAGCGCATTGCTGCGTGCGCCGCTGGCACTGGCGGCCGAACCGATCGCTGCGGCATCGCTGCCGCTGGCACTGGCGGTACCCGCGCCGCTGGCCTTGACGTAGCGTGCGGTGCCATCGGCGGTCGCCGCGACCGCATCGAGCTGGCCACGATTGACTGCATCGGTGCGCTCGGTACCGGCGGCGACACGGGTGATCTGACGATCACTGCTGGCACTGCCGACCGACACGGTGTTGGCACGATCAGCCACCGAGCCTGCGCCCAGTGCGATGCTGCCGGCCGCCGAAGCGTTGGCACTGACACCCACCGCGGTAGCGTTCGCACCGGTGGCCTTGCTGCCGTAGCCCACCGCAGTACCCAGTCGACCACTGGCTTCGGCGTAGCTGCCCAGCGCCGAGGCGCCATCGGCCGAGGCAGTGGCGCGGAAACCGCTGGCCTGCGACTGCGTGCCGCTGGCCGTTGCCTGCGCGCCGCTGGCGGTGCTGTAGGCGCCCTTGGCCTGGGCGCCGGCGCCGGTAGCGCTGGCGCCGAGTTCACTGGCGCTGGCAGCGCTGCCCACGGCCACGCTGTCGACACCACTGGCCTGTGCGTTGGTACCCAGTGCCGCCGCGTTGCTGCCGGTCGCCAGGGCGTCGGCGCCTACCGCCGTGGCGTTGGCGGCCATCGCGTTGGCGCCACTGCCCAGCGCGGTGGCACCGTTGCCGATGGCGTTGGACGCGTTGCCGGCGGCCAAGGCGTTGTCACCGTCCACCAGGGCACCGGCCTCGCCATCGTCGTTGCCGCTGGCCTGGAACTGGCGGCTGGTCCTGTCGGCGACGCTGGCAACGGCATCCAGCTGGCCCTTGTTCACCGCGTCGGTGGCTTCGGTACCGGCTGCCACATGGGTCACCTGGCGTTCGCCACCGGCCTTGCCGACGGCCACGGTGTTGTCACGGTCGGCCTTGGAGCCGGCACCGAGGGCGACACTGTTGCTGCCGTTGGCGGTGGCGTTGGCGCCCAGGGCCGTGGCATTGCTGCCGGCGGCCCACGAGTTCCAGCCGATTGCCGTGGCGTAGTCTTCGGTCGCCCATGCGCCGGCACCGAACGCCGCCGCACCGGTGCCACTGGCACGCGACGGGATCAGGCCGAAGAAGGTGCTGCCACCGATGGCCACGCTTTCCTCGCCGCTGGCCTCGCTGGACTGACCCACCGCCACGGCACCGGTACCGGCTGCAGCAGCACCGAAGCCGACGGCGGTCGTGTTGGCACCACTGGCCGCCGAGCCGTAGCCCAATGCGGTGCCGAGGCGTCCACTGGCCTCGGCATAGCCACCGACGGCAGTGGTGCCATCGGCAGAGGCGGCACTACGGAAGCCGCTGGCCAGGGCCTGCGTGCCGCTGGCGTTGGATTCGGTGCCGGTTGCCGTGCTGTACGCACCGCTGGCCTGTGCACGCGCACCGACCGCGCTGGCGCCGAGCTCGCTGGCGCTGGCACCGGTGCCGAGCGCAAGGCTGTCTTCACCGCTGGCCTGCGCTGTGCTGCCCAGCGCCGCCGCATTGTTGCCGGTGGCCAATGCATCGATGCCCACGGCCGTGGCGTTGGCCGCCAGCGCGTTGGCACCGCTGCCCAGCGCGGTGGCCCCGTTGCCGATGGCGTTGGCCGCATCGCCGGCCGCCAGCGCGTTGTCGCCCTCGACCAGTGCCCCTGTTTCGCCATCGGCGTTGCCGCTGGCCTGGAACTGCCTGCTGGTCTTTTCCGCTGCGGCGGCTACGGCGTCGAGCTGGTTCTTGTTGACCGCATCATTGCCCTGCGTGCCATCAGCCACGTTGGTGATCTGGCGGGTGTTGCCACCGCCGCCGACCGACACGGTGTTGTCGCGGTCGGCGATCGAATCGGCACCCAGCGCCACGCTGTTGGCAGCGCGCGATTCGGCGGCGTTGCCCAGCGCGGTGCTGTTGATGCCACCGGACCAGGCGCCGCCACCGACGGCGGTGGAGTAGTTGCCCGATGCTTCGGTGGCCAGCACGCCGAACAGCGATCCGCCGACGGCGACGCTGTTGGTGCCGGTGGCCAGGCTGCCCTGGCCAGTGGCGGTGCTGTAGGCACCGGAGGCTTCCGAATCACCGCCCAGCGCCACGCTGTTGGAGCCGGAGGCATTGGCGAAGTTGCCGAAGGCTGTGGCATTGAAGGCCGAGGCCTGTGCATAGCCACCGATGGCGGTGCTGTAGCCGCCGGTCGCCTCGGCACCGATGCCGAACGCTGCCGACGCGGTGCCACTGGCGACACTCTCGCTGCCGACCGCGGTGGCGCCGCTGCCACTGGCATTGCTGAAGTACCCCACTGCCACCGCCTCCTCGCCGGAGGCTTCGGACAGCACGCCGGTCGCGGTGCTGCCAGCACCGCTGGCGATGCTGGCCGCACCGAACGCCGCACTCTGCTCGCCACTGGCCTCGCTTTCCGCACCCTGCGCGGTTGCGTATTCAGCGGTCGCCTGTGCATTTGCACCGACCGCGCTGGCGTTGGCGGCGCTGGCCAGGGCGTTGACGCCCAGTGCCTGCGCATTGCTGGCCAGCGCGTTGGCGCCACTGCCGAGTGCGGTGGCCCCGTTGCCGATGGCGTTGGCCGCATCACCGGCGGCCAGCGCGTTGTCACCGTCCACCAGTGCACCGGCCACATCACCGCCGTTGCCGCTGGCCTGGAAGAAGCGGCTGGTGGTGGCTGCCGCGCCCGCCACGGCATCCAGCTGCGCCTTGTTCACCGCGTCGGTGGCCTGGGTACCGGCGGCGACGTTGGTCACCTGGCGTTCGTTGCCGGTGCTGCCGACCGAAACGCTGCGGGCGCGGTTGGCGACCGAGCCGGCGCCCAGTGCGACGGCGTTGCTGGCGCTGGCGTTGCTGCCGGCACCGAGCGCGATCGCGCTTTCACCACCGGCCACCGTGTTGGTGCCGATGGCGATGCTGTTGAGGCTGTTGCCCAGCGCCTGGAAGCCGAGCGCCACGCTGTTGTCGCCATAACCGAATGCGCCGCGACCGACGGCGGTGGAGCTGGTGCCGTTGGCCCAGCTGTTGTAACCGATGGAGGTCGCACCACTGCCACTGGCCCAGGCCGCGTTGCCAAATGCCGAGGCATTGGTGGCCGTTGCCCAGGCGCCGGAACCGAACGCACTCGCCCCGCTTGCGGTAGCCCAGCTGTAGCCACCGACGGCGGTGCTGTCGTCACTGCTGGCGAAGGCGCTGTCGCCAACCGCAACCGCGTAGCTGCCGGTCGCACGCGACTTGCCGCCGGCCGCGAAGCTGTTGTCTCCGCTGGCCCTGGCGGCGTTGCCGAACGCACTGCTGGCAGCACCGGTCGCCTGCGCACCACTGCCGACCGCTGTGGCGTCGGCGACGGCAGTGGTGCCGACCTGCTGTGCCGTACCGTCGGCACCGATGATCGGCTGGTTGTACTCGTCGTAGGCCTGGCCGAGGCCACCGATGGCAACACCGCCATTGCCGGTGGCGTTGCTGTTGCGACCCACCGCCACGGCGTCGTCACCGATGGCCGAGGCTGCTGCGCCCTGTGCAACCGCGCCGGCGCCGATCGCATTGCTCGACGAACCCGCCGCAACCGCACCTTCGCCCTCGGCCAATGCACCCGCATCGCTGCCTGCTTCCGGCTGGGCCTGGAAGAAGCGCGCTGTGCTGTCGGCGGTGCTGGCCACCGCGTCGAGCTGCGCCTTGTTCACTGCATCGGTGGCTTCACTGCCCGCGGCGACGCTGGTGATCTGCCGTTCGTTGCCGGCACTGCCCACGGCCACGCTGTTGGCACGCACCGCTTCGGAGTTGGCGCCGAGCGCAACGCTGTTGGCACCGCGTGCGGTGGCGTAGTAGCCCACGGCGGTGCTCTGCGCGCCGCTGGCCCAGGTCTGCGCGCCGAGCGCGCTGGCGTTCTCGCCCGGTGCGTAGGCGAAGTAGCCGACCGCAGTCGCTTCGGCGCCGGACGCTTCGGTCAGGCTGCCGTTGGCCACCGCGCGATCACCGCTGGCGATGGCGCCGGCGCCGACGGCGGTCGACGCTTCGCCGCTGGCCTGGGTCTGCACGAAGAAGCCCAGGCCTGGAATCAGATCGGCCGGGCCGCCGATGGCCACGCTGCTGGTGCCGGTGGCATTGCTCTGCGTACCCAGCGCGGTGGAGTAATCACCGATGGCATTGGCAACCGCACCGAACGCGGACGACTGCGCGCCGGCGGCATATGCGCCAACGCCATAGGACGACGCGGCGAAACCACCGGCCTCGGCACTCGCACCCACCGCAGTACCACCGACACCGGCACTGGTGGCGCCGGTTTCCACCGGCACGCCGCCACTGGTGATCAGCGGATTGCCATCGGCATCCACCGCAGCACCACCGACGGCGACACTGCCTGGGCCGTTGGCCTGCGCGTTGTTGCCGAACGCGGCACTGTTCTGGCCCGAGGCCAGCGCGTTGTTGCCAACGGCGGTGGCGTTCTGCGCGACGGCGGTCGCACCGGCGCCCACGGCCGTCGCACCCTTGCCGATCGCATTGGCGGCCTCGCCAGCCGCCAGCGCCTCGTCGCCCTCGGCCAATGCACCCGCATCACTGTTGCTGCTGCCCGTGGCCTGGAAACGCTTGGCGGTGGCATCGGCCACGGCGGCGACGCCCTTCAACTGGCCGACGTTGACCGCGTCGGTGTCTTCGGTGCCCGCCGCGACGCTGGTGATCTGCCGGGTCAGGCCGTATTCGGCGGCGCCGACCGACACGGTGTCGACACGGTCGGCCAGCGAGCCGGCGCCCAGCGCCACGCTGCCGGTGGCGACCGCCGCCGAGTTGGACCCCAGCGCGGTGCTGTACTCACCCACGGCAGTGCTGAACGCCCCCACCGCGATCGATGCTTCATTGGCGGCAGTGGCGCCGCGGCCCAGTGCGGTGCTGCCCGGGCCCATCGCCACGGCACCACCGCCGACGGCCGTCGCGCCATCGGCAGTGGCTTCGGACAACGCACCGAGTGCGGTGGCCGCGCCGTTCTCGCTGGCTGCGTACGCGCTGGCGCCGACGGCTGTATCGCCAAGCCCGAACGCGGCCGCGCTCTGCCCGACCACCACGCTGGCATCGCCGATGGCCAGGGCGCCCTGGCCGAAGGCACTGGCGCCGAGACCGGCGGCAATGGCCTGGGTTCCGATGGCGGTGGTGGCGTTGGCCAGCGCCTGTGCACCGGCGCCGGCCGCGACTGCGCCCTGCCCCTCGATCTTCGCCGCGTCGCTGTCATCGCCTGCGCCGTCGGCCTTGAAATAGCGGTTTCCATCGGCGGCGACATCAGCCAGCGCGGCCTGCGTGGCGCGCGCCTGCGCGTCCAGCTGCGCCTTGTTCACCGCATCGGTGCCCTGCGTGCCAGCAGCCACGTTGGTGATCTGCCGCTCCTTGCCGGCATCGCCGATGGACACGGTATTGGCCCGCGTGGCCTTGGAGCCAGCGCCCAGCGCCACGCTGTTGGCGGCGCTGGCATTGCTGTTGCTGCCGATCGCCACCGCGTTGCTGCCCTTGGCCGTGGCCGAGCCTTCGATCAGGCACTTTTCCAGCAGCTTGCCGCTGAATGCAACGCAGGTTGCGCTGCCGCCGATCTGCACCGACTGTGCCGTCGCGCTGCCGCTCATGCCCAACCCCAATACCAGGCCCAGTGCCACCGCCAGCAGTGCGGGCGTGGCCTGTGTCGCATCGCGGCGCTGGTCGACGACCCCGCCACTGCTGCTGTCGGAGGAGGCCAGTTCCGAGGCCACCACCAACTGACCCAGTGCTTTGTTCCAGACCTTGCGATAAATCCGATTCATCGGTACGGCTCCTGATTGGACTGGTTTTGGGCAAAGCAACGCCACCGCTGGGCTTTCCGGCCCAACGTCCCCTGGGGGCGTTTATTCGCGTGATTTACTGCGGGGTATTGCCGAACGGCGCGCAGCGACAGAAAACCGAGCGCGTGCGCCAACCGGTTACTGCGAAATGAATGATTCTGAAACGGGGTTCAAGTGTTAACGGCAACTTTGCAGATCGTCAAGACTTTGACACGACAAATCCTATTGCCGTGAAGCAGTTCACTATTTCACGTGTTTATAAAGGCATTTTGTTAGACATACGTGACGAACTGCTGGCGCATGAAAACGGATGTAACTAGCGGCCAGATCAGCAATTTCACGCACACAAAGAAAAACCCGCCGACAAAGCGGCGGGTTTTTCCATACGCGGTGGCATTGCGGCCTGCGCGGAACGATGCGATCAGCCGCACCACACCCGCGCGTTGCGGAACATGCGCATCCACGGCGAATCACCCTGCCATTCAGCCGGTGCCCAGCTCAGGTTGAGCGCGCGCGGGGTGCGCTCCGGGTGCGGCATCATGATGGTGACGCGGCCGTCGGTGCTGGTCAGGCCGGTGATGCCGTCCGGCGAACCGTTCGGGTTCAGCGGGTACTGGCTGGCGACGTTGCCATGGCCATCGATGTAGCGCAGCGAGACGCGGGCGGCAGCCTGGTCGACGGCGTTGTCGAACACGGCCTGGCCTTCGCCGTGCGCCACCGCTACCGGCAGGCGCGAGCCGGCCATGCCACGCAGCAGGATCGACGGCGATTCCACCACTTCCAGCAGCGCGGTGCGGGCTTCGAACTGCTCGCTGGCATTGCGGCGGAACTGCGGCCAGTGTCCGGCACCCGGGATGATGTTCTTGAGCTGGCTCATCATCTGGCAGCCGTTGCACACGCCCAGCGCGAAGCTGTCTTCGCGCGCGAAGAACGCGGCGAAGGCATCACGCAGCGCACTGCGCTCCAGGATCGAGGTGGCCCAGCCACGGCCGGCACCGAGCACATCGCCGTAGCTGAAGCCGCCGCAGGCGACCAGGCCGGTGAAATCCTGCAGCGCCACGCGGCCTTCGATCAGGTCGCTCATGTGCACGTCGAAGGCGCGGAAGCCGGCACGTTCGAAGGCGTTGGCCATTTCGATCTGGCCGTTGACGCCCTGCTCGCGCAGCACCGCCACGCGCGGACGCGCACCGGTGCTGATGAACGGTGCCGCCACATCCTCGTTCAGGTCGAAGCTGAGCTTGGGCTTCAGGCCCGGTGCGTTGAAGGCACGGGCGACCTCGCGCTCGGCATCGGCGTTGGCCGGGTTGTCGCGGCGCTTCTGCATCGCGTGGGTGACCGACCACCAGGCGTCGAACAGTGCGTCCCAACGCCATTCGGCCAGGTTCTCGCCACCCAGCGACACGCGCACCACCGGCGCGGTGGTCGGCTTGGCGATGCGCTGTGCGCATTCGGTCAGTGCGTGGCGTTCGACCAGGTCGGCGAACGCAGCGCGGTCTTCGCGCGCGATCTGCACCACCGCACCCAGTTCTTCGTTGAACAGGCTGCGGAACGGATCATCGCCCCAGGCATCGAGCGTGATGTCCAGGCCAAGGCGCGAAGTGAAGGCCATTTCGCACAGCGCGGCGAAGGCACCACCGTCGCTGCGGTCGTGGTAGGCCAGCAGCAGGCCGGACTGGCGCGCATCGCGGATCAGCTCGAAGAAGCCACGCAGGCGCTGCGGATCGTCCAGGTCCGGAGCGGCACCGGCGAAGGCCGGCAGATCGCCATGGTCGGCGTGCACCTGGGCCAGGATCGAACCGCCCAGGCGCTGCTTGCCGGCACCCAGGCCGATCAGCCACAGCTCGCTGTCCACGTCGCGGTCGAGCAGCGGGGTCAGCTGCTTGCGCACGTCGGCGACCGGCGCGAACGCCGAGATCACCAGCGACACCGGCGACACGCTCTTGTGCGCTTCGCCCTGGTCGTGCCACTGCGCCTGCATCGACAGCGAGTCCTTGCCCACCGGGATGCTGATGTCCAGCTGCGGGCACAGTTCCATGCCCACCGCCTTCACCGCGTCGTACAGCAGTGCGTCTTCGCCCGGATGGCCGGCCGCGGCCATCCAGTTCGCCGACAGCTTGATTTCATCCAGCGCATCGACCGGGGCCGCACACAGGTTGGTCAGCGCTTCGCCCACCGCCATGCGTGCCGACGCAGCGGCGTCGAGCAGGGCCAGCGGGGTGCGCTCGCCGATCGACATCGCTTCGCCGGCCACGCCATCGAAGTCGGCCAGGGTGATCGCCACGTCGGCCACCGGCAGCTGCCACGGGCCGACCATCTGCTCACGCGCGGTCAGGCCACCGACGCTGCGGTCACCGATGGTGACCAGGAAGTTCTTCGAGGCGACGGTCGGGTGCGCGAGTACGCGCAGGCCGGCTTCCTGCAGGTCCAGGCCGCCGGTCTTCAGCACCGGCCAGCGCGGTGCCGGCGGGTGCGCGGTGTCGCGGTGCATCTTCGGCGGCTTGCCGAACAGCACGTCCATCGGCAGGTCGATCGGCGCATCGGCCGGGGTGTGGCCCGGCACGGCACCGTAGGCCACCACCAGGTGCTCCTCGGCGGTGGCCACGCCAACGGCAGCGAACGGGCAGCGCTCGCGGGCGCACAGCGCGGCGAACTCGGCCAGGCGCTCTTGGGCCACGCCCAGCACGTAGCGCTCCTGCGACTCGTTGCACCACAGCTGCATCGGCGACAGCGACGGATCATCGGTGGGCACCTTGCCCAGGTCGATGACACCGCCGACCTTGGAGTCGTGCAGCAGTTCGGGGATGGCATTGGACAGGCCACCGGCACCGACGTCGTGGAAGAACTTGATCGGGTTGTTGGCGCCCATCGCCACGCAGCGGTCGATGACCTCCTGGCAGCGGCGCTCCATTTCCGGGTTGTCGCGCTGCACGCTGGCAAAGTCCAGGTCCTCGGCGCTCTCGCCGGAGGCCACCGAACTGGCCGCGCCGCCGCCCAGGCCGATCAGCATCGCCGGCCCGCCGAGCACGATGACCGCATCACCGGCCTGCAGCGGGATCTTGTCGACCTGCACGCGGTCGATCGCGCCGAGGCCGCCGGCCAGCATGATCGGCTTGTCGTATGCACGCACCAGATCGGCGCCTTCGGGCAGCTCGAAGCTGCGGAAGTAGCCGAGCAGGTTCGGGCGGCCGAATTCGTTGTTGAACGCGGCGCCGCCGAGCGGGCCGTCGGTCATGATTTCCAGCGCCGGCGCCATGCGCGGGTTCAGCGCGCGCGGCGCTTCCCACGGCTGCGGCAGCTCGGGGATGCGCAGGTGCGAGACCGAGAAGCCGGTCAGGCCCGCCTTCGGCTTGCCGCCACGGCCGGTCGCGCCCTCGTCGCGGATCTCGCCACCGGCACCGGTCGAGGCACCCGGGAACGGCGCGATCGCGGTCGGATGGTTGTGCGTTTCCACCTTGATCTGGAACGCGCTGGGCACCTGCGGCTCGCGGCGGTATTCGCCACTGGCCGGATCGGGGCGATAGCGCGAGGCCGGATGGCCTTCGATCACCGCGGCATTGTCGCTGTACGCGCTGAGCGTGTGCTGCGGAGTCTGCTGGTGGGTGTTCTTGATCATCCGGAACAGCGAGCGGTCCTGCTCCTGGCCGTCGATGGTCCAGCTGGCGTTGAAGATCTTGTGGCGGCAGTGCTCGGAATTGGCCTGCGCGAACATCATCAGTTCCACGTCCGACGGCGACCGGCCCAGCGCAGTGAAACGCTCGCGCAGGTAGTCGATCTCGTCCTGGGCCATGGCCAGGCCGAGGCGCTGGTTGGCGGCCTCCAGCTGGTCCACCGGCACGCGCTCCAGTTCACCCCGGGCCGGTGCCGAGAACAGCGCCTGGCCCTGTTCCACGGTCTCCAGCACCGACTGCGTCATCGGGTCGTGCAGCGCCTTGACCAGCGCCTGCTGGGCGGCGGCATCGGCCGGCCAGCCCTGCACGTCGATGCGCAGGCCACGCTCGACCCGGCTGACCGGCTGGCCGGCACCGCGGACCAGTTCGGTGGCCTTGCTCGACCACGGCGACAGCGTGCCCAGGCGCGGCACCACGATGCGGCTGACCGCGCCGTCGGCCACGGCTTCGGCCTGCGGCGCCGCTTCGAGGATGCGGCACAGGGTGGTCAGGTCGGGGGCGGCGCTGCCTTCGGGCTGCACGAAGTAGACGTGCCAGGCACCACTGATGCGCAGGGAGGGAGCGATGGACTGCAGGCGGGATTCAAGACGTTCGCGGCGGAACGGCGACAGGGCGGGCGCGCCCTCGAGGACCATCATGTCCGGGGAACCGTAGTTGGGAAACGGGCCCGACATTGTACCGGAAGCGGGGGAAGGGCTCTGGCCGGGCGGCGCCCGGCACCCGCCGAGGCCAGGGCAACGGCAACAGCAACGGCCAAAGCAAAAGCGGGGTTCCCGTGGGGTGGCGGGGTGGGTCCGGTGGCGGGGGACGCCGTAAACCCGTCCCTGGGGGCTTGGCCGCGGCATCCATGCCGCGGACACCCCCGCCACCGGACCCACCCCGCCTTCGACAGATTTCCGCGATCTGCGGTAAATCCACGCCATGCGTGCATGCTCTGCGGTAGTGCCGGCCGCTGGCCGGCAACCAGGGAAATCTCAGAAGTCAGGCATTGAAGAGCGAAGCGACCGGCTTTTGCTTTTGATTTTTTGTTCTGTCTTTCGTGGCTGGCCGCGCAGGAACCTGTCCGTGGCCGGGCGGGTGGGTTGCGCAGGGGCGTAAGCGCCATGGATGGCGCGCCCGAGCCTACAGGGACGTATTCACGGCGTCCCCTGCGCAGCCCACCCACCCGGCCAACCCCAGAAATCTGCTTTTCGCGGAAAGCCCCCAGCCACGAGGGGGCTCCGCCGATGGCCGCCGACCGCGCGCAGCGCCGCTCTCCGCCCGAATCCCGGAACCATGCGCTTGCTCACGGGTTGACCACGCGATTGATGACAACGTTGTCCCCACCTGGCGCCGGACTCTCTCCCCGGCCCCCCAGGTACCCCGTCCGCCCCCTCCGTCGCCTTCCCGGGCGACGCCCGGACCTGCGTCACGCGCGGCGCCATCGGGGCCCGCGCGCCCTTTGATCGGAGACTTACCCATGTACGACCCGATTGTGCGCAGTGCCGAACGTTCGACCCGAAGCTGTCGTCCCCGCCACCTGGCCTGGCTGCTTGCCCTGGCGGCCGGTACCGCCGCCCTGCCCGGCCTGGCGCAGGCTGCCAGCTGTGCCGGCGTGGCCCAGTGGGACCAGGCCAGGATCTACCGGGCCGGCGATACCCTGCAGAAAGGAGGCGTCCTCTATCGGGCGAACCAGGACATCTGGAACGCGCCGCCGGACCATCCGGCCGGTGCGCCCTACTACACCAACCTTGGTGCCTGCGATGGCAGCGGCAGCAACCAGCCGCCGGTGGTCAGCCTGACCTCGCCGGCCAACGGCGCCACCTTCAGCGCCGGCAGCACGGTCAACGTGACCGCTACCGCCAGTGACCCGGACGGCAGCGTCGCCAAGGTCGAGTTCTTCCGCGACGGCAGCTCGCTGGGCGTGGCCACCGGTGCGCCGTATGCGGCCAGCTGGGCCAATGCCAGCGCCGGCAGCCACACCCTGCGCGCGGTCGCCACCGACAACAACAACGCCACCACCAGCACCCCGACCATCACCATCACCGTCAACGCCGCCGGTGGCGATACCACCGCACCGAGCGTGCCGGGCGGGCTGGCGGCCGGAACGCGCACCGCCAGCAGCATCGCGCTCAGCTGGAGCCCGTCCACCGACAACACCGGTGGCAGCGGCCTGGCCGGCTATGACGTGTACCGTAACGGCAGCCTGGTCGGTTCGCCGTCCAGTGCCAGCTATGTGGATGGCGGGCTGACCGCATCGACCACCTACCGCTACCGCGTACGTGCCCGCGACAACGCCGGCAATGCGTCGGCACAGGGCACCGAAATCAGCGCCACCACGCTGGCCGGTGACGGCGGCACCACCGGCAAGCGGGTCATCGGTTACTTCACCCAGTGGGGCATCTACGGCCGCAACTACCGGGTCAAGAACATCGACAGCAGCGGCTCGGCCGCACGCCTGACCCACATCAACTACGCGTTCGGCAACGTGCGCAACAACCGATGCGAAGTCGGCATCACCCAGCCGTCGGATCCGAACAGCGGTGCCGGTGGCGATGCCTTCGCCGACTACACCAAGGCCTTCAGTGCCGCCGAGAGCGTCAGCGGCAGTGCCGATACCTGGGACCAGCCGCTGCGCGGCAACTGGAACCAGCTCAAGCAGCTCAAGGCCAAATACCCGGGCATGAAGGTGCTGATCTCGCTGGGTGGCTGGACCTGGTCGCGCGGCTTCTCCAGCGCAGCGCGCCCGGAAAACCGCCAGGCCTTCGTCGCCTCGTGCATCGACGCCTACATCAAGGGCAACCTGCCGGTGACCGACGGTGCCGGCGGTGCCGGTGCCGCGCTGGGCGTGTTCGACGGCATCGACATCGACTGGGAATACCCGGTGGCCTGTGGCATCGAGTGCGGCAAGCCGGAAGACAACGCCAACTTCACCGCGCTGATGGCCGAGTTCCGCCGCCAGCTCGATGCGGTGCGGCCGGGCCTGTTGCTGACGGTGGCGGTGGGTGCCGGCATCGACAAGATCCGTGTCACCGATCCGGCCGCATACCACCCGTACCTGGACTACATCAACGTGATGACCTACGACTTCCACGGCGCGTGGGATGCGAAGACCAATCACCAGTCGGCGCTGTTCGATTCGCCGAATGATCCGTCCACCGGCGACCAGAAGCTGTACAACAGCAACGACGCCATCGAGGCCTTCATCAGCCGTGGCGTGCCCGCCGCCAAGCTCAACCTGGGCATTGGCTACTACGGGCGTGGCTGGACGGGTGTGGCCAACGCCAACAACGGCCTGTACCAGACCGCTACCGGCGCCGCCCCGGGTACGTATGAAGCCGGCATCGAGGACTGGAAGGTGCTGAAGAACCTGGCGTGGCCGGGCTACACCGACAACACCGCCGGTGCCACCTGGATCTACAACGGCAGCACGCTGTGGAGCTTCGACACCCCGGCCAACATCACCCGCAAGATGGGTTACGTGAAGACCCAGGGCCTGGGCGGCGCGTTCGTCTGGGAGTTCAGCGGTGACGATGCGCAGGGCACGCTGACCAAGGCGGTCAGTGATGGCCTGAAGTAAGCAAAAGGCCGGGGATGCGACACGCATCCCCGGCTTCCTGCCTGTAGAGCCGAGCCCATGCTCGGCTGCTGTTTCCGCAGCCGAGCATGGGCTCGGCTCTACAGAAAAAGACCAGCGACGATCAGCGCTTGGCCGACAGCTTCTCCAGCGCGGCACGCAGCTGCGCCGGCGGCAGGTAGCCGCCCAGCTGGGTGCCATCCGGCGCGAAGATCGCCGGCGTTCCATTCACGCCCAGCTGCTGGCCCAGCGCGTACTGCATCGCCACCGGGTTGGTGCAGTTCCTGGCCGGCACGCTGCCACCGCGCTTGGCGTTGGTCAGGGCCAGGCGACGATCCGCTGCACACCAGACCGAGATCATGTCGGTGTAGTCCTTGCTGCCCAGGCCCATGCGCGGAAACGCCAGGTACTCGACGGTGATGCCGTTGCGGTTGAGTTCGGCGATGTCCTGGTGCAGCTTGCGGCAGTAACCACACTCGATGTCGGTGAACACGCTGATGGTGTACTTGGCGTTCGGCGCGGCAAACACGATGCGATCGCCGTGGTTGGCCTTGGCCAGCAGGCCGCGGCGGTAACCAAGCAGGCCCTCGCTGTTGGCCGGACCCTTGGCGCGGGTGTCGTAAGGCTGCGACTGGAACAGGTAGCGGCCGTCATCGGACACGTACAGCAGCTGGCCGGAAACGACGACCTCGCGGAAGCCGGGGAACGGCGCGGCACCGATGTAATCGACCTGGAAACCCGGATTGAGCGCGGTCAACGCGGCACGTACCGCCTGGTCGGCCGGCGCGTTGGCGGCCGGGCTGGCCTTTGCCGCAGCGGCAGCAGGCGCCTTGGCGGCCGGCGGAGCCGGCTGGGCGCAGGCGGTCAGGCTGAGCGCACCGAACACGGCGGCGATGGCAAATCGGAGCATGGAGCGATCCGCAACAGAAGAAGACTCCGGATTCTGACACAGCCGCCGGTACCGGGCCGCGACGCCCGGCACGGCCCCGGGCAGCGATTCAGCCCGGCCCTCAGCCGCGCGGATGGTGGCGGGCATGCAGCTTCTGCAGATGCTCGCGCGCTACCAGGGTGTAGATCTGGGTGGTCGACAAGGAACTGTGGCCGAGCAGCATCTGCAGCGCGCGCAGGTCGGCACCGCGGTTGAGCAGATGGGTGGCGAAGCTGTGGCGCAGGCCATGCGGGCTGATCCGCGCCGGGTCGATGCCGGCCACCTGCGCATGGCGCTTGACCAGGTGCCAGAACGCCTGCCGGGTCAGCGCATGCAGCGTCGGCTCGATGAACAACGGGGTCTGACCATCCGCCAGGGCATGCACCTTGCCCTTGCCGACCAGCAGCGGGCGCGACTGCTGCAGGTAACGCTCCAGCCAGTGCTGCGATTCCTCGCCCAGCGGCACCAGCCGCTCCTTGCTGCCCTTGCCGGTGACCCGCAACACGCCCTGGCGCAGGTTGACCGCCGTGGCCGGCAGCAGCACCAGCTCGCTCACGCGCAGGCCGGCGGCATACATCAGTTCCAGCATGGCGCGGTCGCGCAGGCCCAGCGGGCTGTCGATGTCCGGTGCCGCCAGCAGCGCATCGATCTGGCTCTCGGCCAGCGCCTTGGGCAACAGCCGCGGCAGCTTCGGGGGGTCGAGCAGCGCACTGGGGTCTTCGCTGCGTTCGCCACGGCGCACGCCATCGGCGAAGAACGCCCGCAGCGCCGACAGCAGGCGCGCGTTGCTGCGCGGCGACCAGCCGTGGCGGGTGCGCCAGGCCAGGTAGTCGAACAGCCCGGGACGTTCGATGCCGGCCAGGCCACCGTCGCGTCCATCCATCCAGCGCGCCAGCCCTTCCAGGTCGCGCCGGTAGCTGTCCAGGGTGGCGCGGGCCAGGCCGTTCTCGGCCCAGATCGCATCGAGGAAGCGCTGGATGCGCACACTGTCGTCGGCGCGCAGCTCGGGCAGTTGCTGGACCAGCTGGCGGCGTTCGGCGGGGGTGGAAACAAGGGCCATGCATGCAGGATACGAGGGCCACTGCGGGCACGGCCAGCTTTGCGTATGCTCGGCGCATGTCCCGCCCTGCCACCGACACGGCCCCTGCAGCCGCTACCGAAACGCTCCGTCCGCGCGCGCTGCTGCCCTGGCGCATGCTGGCGATGGTCTACGACGCGCTGCCGGTGCTGGCGCTGTGGATGCTGGCCGGCACGCTGTTCACCCTCGCCTACACCTTCAGCGGCCACGCGCAGCGCGAGAACATCGCACCGTTCAGTATCTGGCAGTGGCTGCTGTGGGCGGTGTGCTGGGCGATCACGGGGTGGTATGCCACGGCCAGCTGGCGCCGCGGCGGGCAGACGCTGGGCATGCGGCCGTGGCGGCTGAAACTGCAGTCGCGCGATGGCACGCCGTTGCGGCACGGCCAGCTGTGGCTGCGCTTCGCGGTGGGGACGCTGTCGCTGCTGCTGGGCGGCCTGGGATTCTGGTGGGCCTGGGTCGACCGCCAACGCCTGACCTGGCACGACCGCGCCAGCGGCACCCGCCTGGTGCGCATGCCCAAGCGGTGATGCACGATCTGTAGAGCCGAGCCCATGCTCGGCTGGCAGGCGGTGCGCAAAAAGCAGCCGAGCATGGGCTCGGCTCTACAGAATCCAGCACGCTGGGCCGGGATGCTGGTGGTCGTGGCACGGATGCCGAAGCGGTGGATTGCCCCGGTAGCGCCGGGCATGGCCCCGCGCTACCAGAATCAGCCCGACTTGCGCCGGAACAACAGTCCGGACACGGCCAGCATCACGATCGGCGGCAGCGCATAGGCAATGCGGTAATCGAACTTCAGCGCACCGGCCATGCGGCCGAAGAACAGCTGCAGCAGCCAGAAGCCCAGTGCAAACAGGATGCCCAGGAACAGGCGCTTGCCCATGCCGCCGCTACGCAGCGACCCGAACGCGAACGGCACCGCGGCCAGGCACAGCGCCAGCACGTTCACCGGGTAGAACCAGCGGCTCCAGTACACATCCTCGAAATCGCGCGCATCCAGCCCGTTGCGCTGGCGGTAGGCAATGCTGGTGCTCAGCTCGGCCACACTGAGGTTTCGCGGCTTGGCGATGCCGGTGGCCAGCGCCGCCGGATCCAGCTTCGAGTTCCACGGCTCACGCGCCACTTCCTGACGGGTGGCCGAGCGCTCGCCGAAGGTGTCGCGACGCACCCCGGTCAGCACCCAACCGTCCTTGTCGTGCTCGGCGGTGGCGGCATGGGTCAACGAGGCGACATTGCCGTCTTCGGCGATCCGGTAGAGGCGCACGTCACGCAGGATCAGCCGCGTGCCCTTGTCGCCCACCAGCTGTTCCTCGCCGCTCTGGGCGTTGAGGAAGGTGTCGCCTTCGCGTGCCCATAGGCCGGAGTAGCGGGTGGTGGAGATGTCCCGCCCCCACTTGGCACTGGCCTTCAATGCATCGGCACGGTCCTGCCCCCACGGGCCCAGCGTCTCGGCGCTGAGCACCATCACTGCGGTCAGCAGCGACAGCGCGATCGCCACCGACACGCTCAGGCGCTTGCGCGACAGGCCCAGCGCACGCAGGGCGGTCAGCTCCGAGGTCGCGGCCAGCTGGCCCAGACCCATCAGCGCGCCGATCACCGCGGCGGTCGGGAACATCGTGTAGGCGCGGCGCGGCACCGTGTACAGCACCCAGGCGGCGGCATGGCCCAGGGTGTAGCCGTTCTTGCCGATGTCCTTGAACTCGCCGGAGAACGCCATCACCACGTCCAGGCCGACCAGCACCGCCCAGGTCAGCAGCACCGTGGTGAACACCGACTGGCCCAGGTACAGATCGAAACGCATCGGGCGCAGCCTCATGCGCGGGCTCCCTTCGAGCGGCCCAGGCGGCCATCACGTGCATACATCCAGATCGCCAGCGCCAGCAGCGGCACGGTCAACCACCACAGGCCGAGCGCGGCCGGAATCTTGCCGTTGGCGATCCAGCCACTGCCGATGAACATCAGGTTGGTGCCCACCATGTAGGCCATCAGGGCCAGCATCATGCGGCCGTAGCGCTGCTGGCGCGGCGAGCTGCGACCCAGCGGCACGGTCAGCAGGGCGAAGGCCAGCGCGATCAGCGGCGGTGCCAGGCGGCGGTGCAGCTGCGCCTGCGCCTGGGGGCGCTCATCGCCGATCAGCTGCAGGGTCGGCATCAGTTCCGGGTCGTCCTCGGTGCGGGTCTGTGCACCGTCGGGCAGGGCCACGTCGTTGCGGGCAAAGGTCGCCAGCCGGTAATCCAGCGCGCCGGCCACCGGGCCTTCCACCTGGTGGCCATCATCCAGCTCCAGGAAGCGCTGGCGGGTGCCCTCGAAGAACATGCGGCCACCATTGGCGGACACGACTTCCAGGCGGTCATCCTTCTGGCGCTGCAGGAACACCTTGCCCAGCTGGGTGCCATCGGGCGAGATCGAGGACAGGTACACCACGCCGCCATTGGGCAGCGGGGTGAAGCGGCCCGGCTCCAGGCCGGCCATCAGCACGCTGCGGTTGGCCTCGATGATCATCTGCTCGGCCATCCGGCCGGCCCACGGGCCCAGCCACAGCGAGCAGGCGCCGACCAGCAGCACCACCGGCACCACCAGCATCAGCAGTGGCCGCAGCAGCCGCTTGGGCCCCACGCCAATGGCGGTGATGACCGCCATCTCCGAGTCGCGGTAGAGCCGGGCCACCGCCAGCAGCAGGCCCAGCATCAGCGCCAGCGGCAGGATCAGCGGCAGGTAGGCGATGAACTGCAGGCCCAGCTGGGAGAACAGCAGCTTGGCCGGCAGGCGTCCGTCGGCGATGTTGCCGAGGATGTCCACCAGCACGCCGCCCACGCTGACCACCAGCAGGACGATCAGGGTAGCCAGGAAACTCTGGACGAAATCGCCCAGCAGGTATCGGTCGAGCTTCAGCATGGGGCGGTGGTTTAAACTCTGGGGTTCGTTCGCGGTGCCGCCCAGTCTACTGTCTGGGCGTAAACGGCCTGCGATTGTACGGACTCGCCAATGGAATCTGCTCAATGGCCCTCGAATTCACCCTGAACCACGTTGCTCCGGCCGCCGCCACCGTTGATTGCCTGGTGGTCGGCGCGTATGCCGACCATACCCTGACCCCGGCCGCGCAGGCCCTGGACGCCGCCAGCGGTGGCCGCCTGGCCGCCCTGGCCCAGCGTGGCGACCTGTCCGGCAAGACCGGTGCGACCACCCTGCTGCACGACCTGCCGGGCGTGACCGCGCCGCGCGTGCTGGTGGTCGGCCTCGGCGACGCCGCCCGCTTCGGCGTGCCGCAGTACCTGAAGGCCGTGGGCGACGCGGTGCGCGCGCTGAAGGCCGGCGCCGTCCGCAGCGCGCTGTTCACCCTGTCCGAACTGGCCATCAAGGACCGCGACGCGGCCTGGGCGATCCGCCAGGCAGTGATCGCCGCCGATCACGCCGCCTACCGCTACACCGCCACCCTGGGCAAGAAGAAGGCCGACGATGCCGGCCTGGCCCAGCTGGCCGTGGCCGGTGACGACGCCCAGGCCCTGGCCCAGGGCCAGGCCATCGCCGCCGGTGTCGAGTTCGCCCGCGAGCTGGGCAACCTGCCGCCGAACTATTGCACCCCGGCCTATCTGGCCGACGTGGGCGTGAAGTTCGCCGGCGAGCACGAGGGTGCCGAAGCCGAGATCCTCGACGAGCACCAGATGGAAGCGCTGGGCATGGGCTCGCTGCTGGCCGTGGCCCGCGGTTCGGCCAACCGCCCGCGTCTGGTCGTGCTGAAGTGGAACAATGGCGGCGACGCCAAGCCCTACGTGCTGGTCGGCAAGGGCATCACCTTCGATACCGGTGGCGTCAACCTGAAGACCCAAGGCGGCATCGAAGAGATGAAGTACGACATGTGCGGCGGCGCCAACGTCATCGGCACCTTCGTCGCGGCGGTCAAGGCCAAGCTGCCGCTGAACCTGGTGGTGGTGGTGCCGGCGGTGGAAAACGCCATCGACGGCAACGCCTACCGTCCTTCCGACGTGATCACCTCGATGTCGGGCAAGACCATCGAAGTCGGCAACACCGACGCCGAAGGCCGCCTGATCCTGTGCGACGCGCTGACCTACGCACAGCGCTTCGAGCCGGCCGCGCTGGTCGACGTCGCCACCCTGACCGGTGCCTGCATGGTCGCCCTGGGCCACCAGACCGCCGGCCTGATGAGCAAGCACGACGACCTGGCCAACGAGCTGCTGGCCGCCGGCGAGCACGTGTTCGACCGCGCCTGGCGCCTGCCGCTGTGGGACGAGTACCAGCCGATGCTGGATTCGACCTTCGCCGACGTCTACAACATCGGCGGCCGCTGGGCCGGCGCGATCACCGCCGGCTGCTTCCTGTCGCGCTTCACCGAAGGCCAGCGCTGGGCCCACCTGGACATCGCAGGCGTCGCCAGCGATGAAGGCAAGCGTGGCATGGCCACCGGCCGCCCGGTCGGCCTGCTGAGCCAGTGGCTGCTGGACCAGGTCGCCCGCGCCTGATGCCGTACCCGACCCTGGCCGGCAGACGCCGGCCGGGGCCTCGCCCGGCACTGCCGGGCCCTTGCCTGACCCGGACCCTGCCATGCCCCGCGCCGACTTCTACCTGATCGCCAAGCCCCGCTTCCTGACCGAGCCGTTGCGCCTGGTCTGCGAACTGGCGCGCAAGGCCAACGACGCCGGGCTGTTCACCCTGGTGCTGGCCCGTGACCAGGCCCAGGCCGAGGAACTGGACGAGCTGCTGTGGGCGTTCGACAACGATGCCTACATCCCGCACCAGATTGCCGGCGAAGACATGGACGAGGAAGAGGCCCTGGTGCTGATCGCCGTACCCGGCACCGACGCGCCGGCACGCCCGCTGGTGATCAACCTGCGCGATGAGCCCTGGCTGGGCCAGTGCGAGCGTGTGCTGGAAGTGGTTCCGGCCGATCCGGAAGCGCGCGAACCGCTGCGCGAGCGCTGGCGCCAGTACAAGGCCGCCGGTTACGACCTCAACAAGCACGACATGTGAGCCCGGCGAGGACCCCTTGATGCGCCTGCTGATCGCCCTGATTCTTCCCTGGCTGTCCTTCTTCACCATCGGCCGGCCGCTGGCCGGGATCGTCTGCCTGATCCTGCAGATCACCCTGATCGGCTGGCTGCCCGCCGCCATCTGGGCCGCCTACGCGGTCAGCCAGTACCACACCGACCAGAAGATCCGCCGCGCCCTCGGGTCGCGCTGATCTCCCTTCCGCCTTGATTACCGGTTCCCCCGCATGACCCAACTCGCCTCCAGCTACGACCCGACGTCCTTCGAGACCGACCTCTACGAGGCCTGGGAGAAGGCCGGCCACTTCAAGCCGTCCGGCACGGGCGAGCCGTACACCATCCTGCTGCCACCGCCGAACGTGACCGGCACCCTGCACATGGGCCATGCCTTCCAGCAGACCCTGATGGATGCGCTGGTGCGCTACCACCGCATGCGCGGCTACGACACGCTGTGGCAGGTCGGTACCGACCATGCCGGCATCGCCACCGAAATGGTGGTCAGCCGCAACCTCGCGCTGGAAGGCAAGGGCGAGACCCGCGATTCGCTGGGCCGCGAAGGCTTCATCGGCAAGGTCTGGGAGTGGAAGCAGCAGTCCGGCGACACCATCGAACGCCAGATGCGCCGCCTCGGCACCTCCGCCGACTGGTCGCGCAGCACTTTCACCATGGACCCGCAGCCATCGGCGGCGGTCAACGAGGCCTTCGTGCGCTGGTACGAGCAGGGCCTGATCTACCGCGGCCAGCGCCTGGTGAACTGGGACCCGGTGCTGAAGACCGCCATTTCCGACCTGGAAGTGGAGAGCGCCGAGGAAGACGGCTTCCTGTGGTCGATCGCCTACACGCTGGATGACGGCCTGAGCTACGAGCACGTCGAGCGCGATGCCGACGGCGTGGAAACCCTGCGCGAAACCCGCGACTACCTGGTCGTTGCCACCACCCGCCCGGAAACCCTGCTGGGCGATACCGCGGTGATGGTGCACCCGGAAGACGAGCGTTACGCGCACCTGATCGGCAGGAACGTGGTGCTGCCGTTGACCGGCCGGCGCGTGCCGGTGATCGCCGACGACTACGTGGACCGCGCGTTCGGCACCGGCGTGGTCAAGGTCACCCCGGCGCACGACTTCAACGACTATGAAGTGGGCGTGCGCCACAGCCTGCCGATGATCAACCTGTTCACCCCGGTGGCGGCGCTGAACGAGAACGCGCCGGAACGCTTCCGGGGCCTGGACCGCTATGAAGCACGCAAGGCCGTGCTGGCCGAGCT
Organism: Stenotrophomonas sp. YJH_SMC_123; assembly: GCF_059368215.1. Classification (NCBI taxonomy): domain Bacteria; kingdom Pseudomonadati; phylum Pseudomonadota; class Gammaproteobacteria; order Lysobacterales; family Lysobacteraceae; genus Stenotrophomonas; species Stenotrophomonas sp. YJH_SMC_123. The sequence goes on along the minus strand of NZ_JCAFRM010000004.1, from coordinate 252,303 downwards.
GGAAGACCTGGGCATCCTGGTCGAGACCAAGGCGCACAAGCTGCAGGTGCCGCGTGGCGACCGAACCGGCCAGGTGATCGAGCCGTACCTGACCGACCAGTGGTTCGTGAAGATGGACGACCTGGCCAAGCGTGGCCTGGACCTGGTGGAGGACGGAAGCATTGCCTTCGTGCCGCCGAACTGGATCAACACCTACCGCCACTGGATGAACAACATCCAGGACTGGTGCATCAGCCGCCAGCTGTGGTGGGGCCACCGCATCCCGGCGTGGTTCGATGCCGCCACCGGCAGCTGCTACGTCGGTCGCAGCGAAGAGGAAGTGCGGGCCAAGCACAACCTGGGCAGCGAGGTGGTGCTGAACCAGGAAAGCGACGTGCTGGAGACCTGGTTCTCCTCGCAGCTGTGGCCGTTCTCCACCCTGGGCTGGCCGAACGAACAGGCCATGGCCGAGCGCGGCTTCGATCGTTACCTGCCGTCGTCGGTGCTGATCACCGGCTTCGACATCATCTTCTTCTGGGTGGCGCGCATGATCATGGCCACCGACAACCTGGTCGGGAAGATCCCGTTCAAGGACGTGTACTTCACCGGCCTGATCCGCGACGGCCAGGGCCAGAAGATGTCCAAGAGCAAGGGCAACGTGCTCGACCCGCTGGACATCATCGACGGCATCACCATCGACGACCTGGTCGCCAAGCGCACCGGCGGCCTGATGCAGCCGAAGATGGTGGAGAAGATCGAGAAGGCCACCCGCAAGGAATTCCCGGACGGCATTGCTGCCCACGGTGCCGATGCGCTGCGCTTCACCATCGCCGCGCTGGCCACCCACGGCCGCGACATCAAGTTCGACATGAACCGCGCCGAGGGCTACAAGAACTTCTGCAACAAGCTGTGGAACGCCAGCCGCTTCGCGCTGATGAACACCGAAGGTGCGGCGTTCACCGGCGTGCCGACCCCGCGCACCGATGCCGAGCGCTGGATCCTTTCGCGCCTGGCCGCCACCACCGCCGAAGCGCAGGGCCATTTCGCCGCGTACCGCTTCGACCTGCTGGCGCAGTGCCTGTACGAGTTCGCCTGGAACGCGTTCTGCGACTGGTTCCTGGAGCTGAGCAAGCCGGCACTGAACGGTGCCGACGCGGCTGATGCCGAAAGCACCCGCCACACCCTGCTGTACGTGCTGGAAGCGCTGCTGCGCCTGCTGCACCCACTCACCCCGTTCATCACCGAACAGCTGTGGCAGCAGCTGGCCCCGCGCCTGGGCCTGGCCGAAACCACGCTGTCGCTGCGGCCGTATCCGACCGCCGCCGAATTCGCCGGTGATTTCGCCCAGGCCGAGGCCGACGTGGAATGGCTGAAGGCGGTGATCAGTGCGGTGCGTCGCGTGCGCAGCGAATTGAACGTCGCGCCGTCCAGGCAGGTGCCGCTGCGGCTGCAGGCCGGCCTGGAGCAGGACCGCGTGCGCATCGAACGCTTCAGCGCCTCGCTGTCGTTCCTGCTGAAGCTGGACAGCATCCAGTGGCTGGCCGAGGGCGAAAGCGCACCGCCGGCGGCCGCCGCGATCGTGGGCGAGCTGAAGCTGCTGGTGCCGCTGGAAGGCCTGGTCGATCTCGATGCCGAGCGCGCGCGCCTGGACAAGGAGATCAAGCGCGTGGAAGGCGAGCAGGAAAAGAGCGAAACCAAGCTGGCCAGGTTCACCGACAAGGTGCCACCGGCGGTGGTCGATCAGGAGCGCGTGCGCCTGGTCGACTGGAACACCCAGCTGGCCGGCCTGCGCGAGCAGCGCGCGAAGCTGTAACGCCGCGCTCTGGTGCGTGCCAACCAAGGTTGGCCCCTGCCACGGCAGGGGAGGTTGGCACCCACCGAAGCGGAATCGGAAACGCCGGGCGATGCCCGGCGTTTCCATTTGCCCCGCATGGCATCATCGGCGGATGCCGCTTTCCATCTTCCTGCTCGTCCTCGCTGCCGCGGCGCTGCATGCCAGCTGGAATGCGATCGTCAAGCGCGGCCCGGACAAGTTCCTCGGTACCGCGCTGGTGACCGGCAGTGCCGCGTTGCTGTCGGCCGCCGCCCTGCCCTTCCTGCCCTTCCCGGCCGCGCACAGCTGGCCCTGGCTGGCTGCGTCGGTGCTGCTGCAGGTGACCTACTACGGGCTGGTCGCGCGTTGTTACCAGCAGGTCGACATGAGCCTGGCCTACCCGCTGATGCGTGGCAGCGCGCCAATCCTGGTCGCACTGGCCGGCACCCTGCTCGGTGAGCCATTGCCCGCCGCAGCGTGGCTGGGCGTGGTGCTGGTGAGCACCGGCATCCTGTGCATGGCACTGGGTGCGCGCGGCGGCCAGCTGCGCCTGCCGCTGCTGACAGCGGCGATGATCGCCACCTACACGCTGGTCGATGCGCACGGTGCGCGCCAGTCCAGCAGCGCGCTCAGCTACACGTTGTGGTTGTTCCTGCTGTCGGGCATCCCGCTGCCGCTGTGGGCGTTGTATACGCGCGGCGGCGCGGTACTGGACTATGCGCGGCAGCATTGGCCGCTGGGACTGGCCGGTGGCGTCGGCACCACCGCCTCGTATGCGATGGCGTTGTGGGCCATGACCCAGGCGCCGGTAGCAATGATCTCGGCGCTGCGCGAATCCTCGATCCTGTTCGCGCTGCTGATCTCGGTGTTCCTGCTGCGCGAGCGGGTTCCGCGCACGCGCTGGCTGGCAGCGGTGCTCATCGTCGGCGGTGTGCTGGCGTTGCGGCTGGCGTGAGCGACGCATCGGTAGTGCCGGCCGCTGGCCGGCAACCCGTCTGCGTTACAGCGGCGGCATTTCCTGCAGATCGCCGTCGACCAGCTCGATCGCCATCACGACCGCATCCTCGCGGCCCTGTGCAGCCGGGTAGTAGCGCGGGCGGCGGCCGATCTCGTTGAATCCTTCGCTGTGATACAGCGCCAGCGCCGGCGTATTGGACGGACGCACTTCCAGGAAGACGCGCTGTGCGCCACGGTCGGCGGCCAGCTGCACCAGCGCGCGCAGCAGCTGGCGGCCCAGCCCGCGCGACTGTGCCAGCGGATCGATGCAGATGTTCAGCACGTGCGCTTCATCGGCGGCGATGCTGAGCACGCCATAGCCGACCAGCAGGCCATCGCGCTCCATCGCCAGGCCGGGATAGCCGGCACGCAGGCAGTCGATGAAGATGCCGCGGGTCCAGGGAAAAGGGTAGCCGCGCAGTTCGATCGCCATTACCGCATTGAGGTCGCTCTCGCGCAACGCACGCAGGCTGACCGGGCCGGGCCGGGTGACCGCGCTCATGGCGTGCCCCGCTTGCGCAGGGCACGCAGCTGCGGCCACAGCGCACGCTTGGCGGCCGGGTCGTGGCGCAGCTGGTCCAGCGGCCAGCTGTCCATCAACCGCTGCGTAGCCGGGTCGTTCGGGTTGCAGCCGGACGCACGCAGCAGCGCGATCTGCAGGCGATCCGGCAGGCGGACCACCGGCTGGCGCGCGTTGCCGCTGGGCATCGGGCGCTCAGCCGCCGGCACGGTATCCGGGGCACTGACCGGCGTTTCGCGGCGCGGCGGTGCCGGCCGTTCCGGGCGGGCTGCGGGCGCCACCCCGGCATGCTGTTCGCGCGACGGCACGGGGGCCCGCACCGGTTCCGGCGGGGCGACGCTGGCCTCGGCTTCGGCCACGCTCAACTGCAGCGCGGCATCCAGCTCGGCAGCCAGCTGGCCATCGTGATAGACGGTGTAGCCCATGGCCTGCAGCCAGGCCTGCTGGGCCGGTGACCACAGCACGGGCAGGTCCTCGCTCACGCGGCCTCGGGCTTCTTGCGCAGGCGCTGCACGGCCCACATCACCGGGCCGGACAAGGCGTACAGGATGCCGACCGCGAACAGCACGCGCGGCAGGTCGATGACCGCAATCGCGATCGCCACCGGCACCAGTGCCAGCACCAGGAACGGCACGCGGTCCGAACGGGTGCCCTTGGCAGCGCCACCCTTGAAGCTCCAGAAGCGGATGCGGCTGACCATCAGCAGCGCAGCGATGATCGTCACCGCCAGCGCCACGTACCGCAGCTGGTTGCCGTCCCAGCCCAGGTTGCCATCGGCGAACGCCCAGACGAAGGACATCATCAGGCCCGCTGCTGCCGGGCTGGCCAGGCCGACGAACCAGCGCTTGTCGACCACCGCCACCTGGGTATTGAAGCGGGCCAGGCGCAGCGCCGCGCAGGCCGCATACAGGAAGGCCACGGCCCAGCCGACGCGGCCGAGCAGCGGATCGTCGAACTTCAGCCACGACAGCGACCAGTGGTACATCACCAGCGCCGGGGCCATGCCGAAGCTGACCAGGTCGGCCAGCGAGTCGTACTGCACGCCGAATTCGCTGCTGGTACCGGTCAGGCGCGCCACGCGCCCGTCCAGGCCATCCATCACCGCCGCCACGAACACGGCGATGCTGGCATTGACGAAATCCCCGTTGGCCGCGGCGATGATCGCGTAGAAACCGGCGAACAGGCCGGCGGTGGTGAACAGGTTGGGCAGCAGGTAAATCGTGCGCGAGCGCGGCGGCGGTGTGATCGGGTCCATGGAATCCAGTTTAATCGACTTGCCAGCGGTCGGCGCCAATGCTGCAATCGGCGTTCTGCGCCCATTCCGTGGAGTCTGCCATGCGTGCCCTGTCCTGCCTTGGATGCCTGCTGCTGTTGGCCAGTGCCAACGCCGTGGCCGGCCCCGTCTACAAATGGAAGGACGCCCATGGCGTAACCCAGTATTCGGAGACCCCGCCGGCGGGCAAGAAGTTCGAGACCCGCGAGCAGGCCCGCACCCCGCAGGCCGCAGCCAGCACCGAGACCCCGGCCGCGCCGGTCCCCGGGCAGTGCAGCACGGCCCGGGCCAACCTGGCCCTGCTGGACGGTGGTGGCCAGGTGATGCAGGACACCGATGGTGATGGCAAGGCCGATACCCCGTTGACTCCGGAGCAGCACACCGCGCAGAGGGGATTGGCGCAGGCCGCCATCAAGGCGTACTGCCCACCGGCCGGTTAAGGGTATCGGCAGGGCTGCGCCCTGCACCTGCAGAGGCAACAGCAAGGGCAACAGCCGGCTCTGGGCTATCTGTGGGTTTGGCGGGGCGGTGTCGGTGGTAGATCCACGCCATGCGTGGATGAAATCTGTCAGATCTCGAATTGAATTCGGGGTCAGATCCGTTTTCCTGCGGAAAACGGATCTGACCCCAGGAGCCATTCCGACAGCTCGCAGGAAACTGTCGAAGGCGGGGTGGGTCCGGCGGCAGGGGTGTGAGCGGCATGGATGCTGCGACCAAGCCCCCAGGGATGGGTTTACGGCGTCCCCTGCCGCCGGACCCACCCCGCCATCTCCCAGGAGACCCGTTTTTGCTGTTGCTGTTGCCGGCCAGCGGCCGGCACTACCCGCAGGTGCAGGCGCAGCCCTGCCGATACCCCTCCCCCCGGCCGGGCTGGCAGAATAGAGGTCTCTGCCGTTATCCGAAGCCGACGATGCGCCTCTCCCAGTTCCACCTGCACACCACCAAGGAAACCCCCAGCGACGCCGAGCTGACCAGCCATCGGCTGATGCTGCGCGCGGGCATGATCCGCAAGCTGGCATCGGGCCTGTACACCTGGTCGCCGCTGGGCCTGCGCGTGCTGCGCAAGGTCGAGCGCATCGTGCGCGAGGAAATGGACCGGGCCGGTGCCGTGGAATTCCAGATCCCGACCATCCAGCCGAAGGAACTGTGGGAGCAGACCGGCCGCTGGCAGAAGTTCGGCCCGCAGCTGCTGAAGATCAAGGACCGCAAGGACCAGGTGTTCTGCTACAGCCCGACCGCCGAAGAAGCCGCCTGCGACTTCGCGCGCAGCGAGCTGTCCAGCTACAAGCAGCTGCCGGTGAACTTCTACCAGGTGCAGACCAAGTTCCGCGACGAGATCCGCCCGCGCTTCGGCGTGATGCGCTCGCGCGAGTTCCTGATGAAGGACGCCTATTCGTTCCACCTGCACGATGAGTGCCTGGTGCGCGAATACGAGAACATGAAGTCGGCCTACAGCCGCATCTTCACCCGCCTCGGCCTGGATTTCCGCATGGTGCAGGCGGACTCCGGTGCCATCGGCGGTGATGCGTCGCAGGAATTCCACGTCATCGCCGATTCCGGCGAGGACGCGCTGGTGTTCTCCACCGGCTCGGACTACGCAGCCAACATGGAAGCGGCGATTGCCGCCGACCCGGCGCCGCGTGCGGCCGCCACCGAAACGATGCGCAAGGTGGATACCCCCACCCAGAAGACCTGCGAGGACGTCGCGGCGCTGCTCGGCATCGACCTGCAGCGCACGGTGAAGTCGGTGGCGCTGATCGCCGGCGAAGGCAAGGCACAGCAGTTCGTGCTGGCGCTGGTGCGTGGCGACCATGAGGTCAACGAGATCAAGCTGGCCAAGGTCGCCGGCCTGGACGAGCAGCGCTTCGCCAGCGAGGCGGAAATCGCCGAGCACCTGGGCAGCGTGCCGGGCTTCCTTGGCCCGGTCGCGCCGGCCAAGGCCATCCGCGTGGTCGCCGATCGCGAAGTGGCGGCGATGGCCGACTTCGTCGTCGGCGCCAACGAAGCCGGTTTCCACCTGGCCGGCGTCAACTGGGGCCGCGACCTGCCGGAACCGGAAGTGGCCGACATCCGCAACGTGCGGGCCGGCGACCGTGCCGTGGACGGCGGTGAACTGAAGATCGCACGTGGCATCGAAGTCGGCCATGTGTTCCAGCTCGGCCGCAAGTACGCCGAAGCGCTGGATGCCACCGTGCTGGACGAGAACGGCAAGGCCGCAGTGATGGCGATGGGGTGCTACGGCATCGGCATCTCGCGCGTGGTGGCTGCCGCGATCGAACAGAACCATGACGATGCCGGCATCATCTGGCCGGACGCGATGGCGCCGTGGCAGGTGGTGGTGTGCGTGATCAACCCGAAGGGCGATGCGGCCGTGGCCGACGCCGCTGCCAACCTGCTGCAGGAGCTGCGCGAGGCGGGCCTGGACGCTGCACTCGACGACCGCGGCCTGCGTCCGGGCGCGATGTTCGCCGACATGGAGCTGATCGGTATTCCGCATCGCGTGGTGGTCAGCGAACGCGGCCTGGCCGCTGGCACCTACGAGTACCGCTCGCGCCGCGCCAGCGACGCGGAGAACCTGGACAAGGCCTCCCTGCTGCAGCGTCTGCAGGGCTGATCAGGAAAAGACCGGGGCCTGCCCCGGTCTTTTTTTTGCCCGCGCCCTTCCCCGATATTGCAGCGGACATAATCCGGTCAAAATCACCGCGACGGCGTCTGCATGCCGCCACGCCATGACCCGCCTGCATTTGTGCTGTGATTAATTCATCTCTATTCTGTCCGCCGACGCCATGGACTGGCTTGTCCCGTCCACACATTAGTTTCCGGAGTAACCGTAAATGAGCATTGACCTGACCGGCCTGTCAGCACGCGAGCTGGGCGCCCTGATCCGTACCGCCAAGAAGCAGCAGACCATCGTCGCCAAGCGCCGGCCGATCACCAAGGTCCGGGCCCAGCTGACCAAGCTGGCCAAGACCGAGGGTTACACCATCGAAGAACTGTTCGGCAGCGCCCCGGCCACGCGTGCCCGCAAGGCCGCCCCGGCCGCCAAGGCCCCGTCGAAGACGGCCGGCCGCAAGCTGGGCAAGGTTGCACCGAAGTACCGCAACCCGGCCAATCCGAAGGAAACCTGGACCGGCCGTGGCAAGCAGCCGCGCTGGATGGCTGAACTGACCGCCAAGGGCAACAAGAAGCCGGAAGATTTCCTGATCAAGAAGGCCTGAGGCCGGGATCAGGTTGGAATGAAAGACGCCGGCGGACGCCGGCGTTTTTCATTCTCCGGTGTGTGGACCGGGGTCCACACCCACCGACATCATCACAGGGTCTTGCGAGCGGGCATCAGCAGGTTGCCGAACAGCAGGCCGGCGACCAGCGCCATCACCACGTTGAGCACGGTGAGGAACACGCTCTGGCCGGCGCCGACATCCTGTTGTTGGACCAGGGTCAGCACACCGCGCAGGCTGGTGCTGCCGGGCACCATCATGATGATGCCGGGCAGGCGGATGATCGCGCCCGGACGCCCGACCAGGCGACCGAACAGATTGCCGCCCGCGGTCAGCAGCATCGCCGACAGGAAGATGCCGGCCGGCGCGCCCCAGGCATGGCCGCCGAACTTGGAGATCGCATAACCGGCCACCGAGGCGGCGATCACCCACGGGTAATCGCGCCGGTTGGCCTTGAACAGCATCGCGAACGCAAAGGCCGCGGTCAGCAGCGAACCCCACTCCACCCACGGCCCCTGCGGCCGCGCGGCGCGGATCACCGGATCCAGCCCGAGCACGTCGGCCAGGGTTACCGCGATCATCGCGCCGACGCTGAGCTTCATGATGGTGGTCAGCGCGCCGGCAAAGCGCGCGGTGCCCGACACCCAGTGCTGGCTGGCCAGCTCATTGACCGCATTGGTCAGTGACATGCCGGGCAGCAGCACCACCAGCGAGGCGATGATCACCGTATTGAGGTTGAGCGCGCCAATGAAGGACGCCACCAGGGTGGCGACCATGCCGGCCAGCAGCGCCGCCAGCGCCTCGGCCGCTTCGCGGGTGGCCGGGCGGCGGTCGGTGACCATGCCGAGCAGGCCGATCATCAGGCCGATGACACCGGCGGTGGCGATGTCCAGCCACGGCAGCTTCCACATGCCGGCCACGCCGGCCGCGCCGAGGGTGAATGACAGGATGGTGCGCAGCTTGCCGCGCCGGCCCGGATCCTTGTCCAGCTGGCGCAGCGCGGTATGGCCCTGGGCGATGCTCATCCGCCCGTTGGACACTTCTTCGGCGATATGGTCGGCGACGCTGAGCTTGTGCAGGTCGTTCTCACCGGGCGCCAGGCGGATCACGCGGGTGATGTCGCTGGAGCCGATCGCCTGCGCCGGATCGCTGAAGCTGAGGATGATACCGGTGGGATTCGACCACGGTTCACAATCCAGATCGAGCTGGCGGGCCAGTGCCACCACCGCCGTTTCCAGGCGCTGGGCCGTGGTGCCATAGCTGTGCAGGCGTCCGGCGATCTCGGAAACAAAGGCCACGCGCTGTGCGTAGGTGGCCTGGGGCGTGGGGATCGTGTGAGCGTCTGCGGACATGCGCCGTAGTATTACCTACGCTGGGGCCCACCGGAGAAATTCATCCGAGTTCGACGCGAAGCCCGATACAGAACGGTTATGCTGCGACCCGAATGGCCCACGTCACCCCGAACCTCGCCCCCCAGCTCGAACAGGATGCCCATGACCCGGGCCTGATCCACCTGTCCGGCACCTGGACCTTGAAGACCGCGCTGGCCGCGGCCGAGGTCCTGCACGGCGTTCCCGACAAGCTGACCGGCATCGATGCCACCGGCATCGAGCAGCTGGATTCGGCCGGCGTGCTGCAGGTGCTGCGCGTGGCCCACCGTGCCGATCTGCACGAAGACGCACTGCAGTTCCGCGCGGACCACCAGGCGCTGGTGTGCACCATCGAGGAAGTGGCCGACGACCGCCCCAAGGCCAAGCGCGATTTCGGCGTGCTGGCCGCGCTGGAACGGCTGGGTGTCAGCGTCCACGCCACTGGCCACAACATCAAGGCGCTGTGCAGTTTCCTCGGCGAGAACCTGGTCAAGGCGGCCCGGCTGGTCAAGGAACCCCGCCGCTTCCGGCTGACCGCCACCGTGCACCAGATGGAGCAGGTGGGGCTGGATGCGGTACCGCTGGTGGCGCTGCTGTCCTACCTGGTGGGTGCGGTGATCGCATTCCTCGGCTCGACCATCCTGCGCGACTTCGGCGCCGAGATCTACGTGGTCGAGCTGGTCAACATCGCCTTCCTGCGCGAGTTCGCGGTACTGCTGACCGCGATCGTGCTGGCCGGCCGCACCGCCAGTGCGTTCACCGCGCAGATTGGTGCGATGAAGGCACGCGAGGAGATCGATGCAATGCGCACGCTGGGCCTGGACCCGGTCGACCTGCTGGTGCTGCCGCGACTGCTGGCGCTGCTGGTCACCCTGCCCTTGCTGACCTTCATCGCGATGATCGCGGGCCTGGCCGGCGGCATCACCGTCGGCGCGTTCGACCTCGACATCCCGCCGCAGATGTACATCGCGCGCATGCACGAGACGATGGAAGTGCGGCACCTGCTGGTCGGCCTGTCCAAGGCACCCGTGTTCGCGCTGGTGATCGGCCTGATCGGCTGCCTGGAAGGACTGAAGGTCGAGGGCACCGCGCAGTCGGTCGGCGAGCGCACCACCTCCAGCGTGGTGCAGACGATCTCGCTGGTGATCATCATCGACGCCTTCGCGGCGTTGTGGTTCATGCACATGGACTGGTGACATGAGCACATCCGCCCTCCCCGACTCCATCGACATGCGCGACGACCAGGGCCACGAACTGGCCATCCGCGTGCGTGGTCTGGTCAACCGCTTCGGCAGCCAGACCGTGCACGAAGACCTGGACCTGGATGTGCGCCGCGGCGAAATCCTGGGCGTGGTCGGCGGCTCCGGTACCGGCAAATCGGTGCTGATGCGCTCGATCCTGGGCCTGCGCGTGCCCGATGCCGGGCAGATCGAAGTACTCGGCCGCGACGCGCGTGCCGACGACGCCGAGAGCCGCCTGCACATCGAGCGCAACACCGGCGTGTTGTTCCAGGACGGCGCCCTGTTCTCCTCGCTGACCGTGGGCGAGAACGTGCAGGTGCCGCTGAAGGAACACCACCGCGAGCTGCCCGAGCGCTGGCACTACGAACTGGCGCTGCTGAAAGTGAAACTGGCCGGCCTGCCCGCCGATGCGATCAACAAGCTGCCCTCGCAGCTGTCCGGCGGCATGCGCAAGCGCGCCGGCCTGGCCCGCGCGCTGGCGCTGGATCCACCGCTGCTGTTCCTGGACGAACCCACCGCCGGGCTCGACCCGATCGGCGCGGCCGCGTTCGACCGCCTGATCAAGACCTTGCAGGAAGCGCTGGGGCTGACCGTGTTCCTGATCACCCACGACCTGGACACGCTGTACGCGATCTGCGACCGGGTCGCGGTGATCGCCGACCGCAAGGTGGTGGCCAACGCACCCTTGCCTGACATCGAGAAACTGGATCATCCGTGGATCCAGGAATACTTCCACGGACCCCGCGCGCGCGCCGCGCGTGGCGAACAGATCGAGAGTGCCTGAGCCATGGAAACCAAAGCCAACTACGTGCTGATCGGCGCGTTCACCCTGATCACCGGCCTGGCCCTGCTGGCCTTCGGCCTGTGGGCCGCCAAATACTCCTCCGACCGTACCTGGCAGGAGTACCGCGTGGTGTTCCGCGAAGCGGTGACCGGCCTGTCGGTGGGCAGCCCGGTGCAGTACAACGGCATCGCGGTGGGCTCGATCACCGAACTGAACCTGGTGCCGGACGACCCGCGCCAGGTAGTCGCGCGCATCCGCCTGAACTCCAACACGCCGGTCAAGACCGATACCCGCGCCAAGCTGGCGATCACCAGCCTGACCGGCCCGTCGATCATCCAGCTCAGCGGCGGCACGCCGCAGTCGCCGGCGCTGACCACGGTCAACAAGGACCCGGCACCGATCATCCCGACCACGCCCTCTGCGCTGCAGAACATCACCGACGTCGCCAACCGCATCGTCGAGCGCATGGACCAGATCCTCAGCGACCGCAACGTGGCCTCGATCAACGCGACGCTGGCCAACCTGGAGACGATCAGCGGCGGCCTGGCCGACCGTGACCAGGGTACCCAGGCGCTGCTGCTCAGCGCGCGCGACGCCGCCCGCAGCCTGGACACCACGCTGAAGACCACCAACGGCACCATCGAGCGCCTGGACAGGAACCTGGTGCAGCAGCTGCCGGGCATCATCGACAAGCTGGACGGCACCCTGGCCAAGCTCGACTCGGCCGCCGGCAACGCCGATTCGATCCTTGGCGAGAACCGCGCCGCGATCAACAGCTTCGCCAACGATGGCCTCGGCCAGCTGGGCCCGACGCTGACCGAACTGCGCGGCCTGATCCGCGACCTGCGCCGGGTCAGCGACCGCCTCGAGAACAACCCCGCGCGCTACCTGCTGGGCCGCGACGCACCGAAGGAGTTCGAACCCAAATGAGCCCGACCACCCTTCCGCGCCTGCTGCTGGCCGCTTCGATGGTCACCCTGCTGGGGGGCTGCTCCATCCTCGGCAGCAGCGAGAAAACCGCGGTGACGCTGTACTCGCCGTCCGTGCAGGTCAAGGCGGACCCGGCGTGGCCGCAGGCCAGCTGGCAGCTGGTACTGGCCAAGCCCAGCGCCGCGCGCATGGTCGACAGCCCGCGCATCAATGTGCGGCCGACACCGTCGCAGCTTGAGATCTACAAGGGCGCCAGCTGGGCGCAGCCGGCCACCGACATGATCGAGGACACCCTGCTGCGTGGCTTCGAGGATTCCGGCCGCATCCGCGGCGTGGCCCGCAGCACCGCCGGCATCCGCGCCGACTACAAGCTGTCCACCGATGTGCGCCGCTTCGAATCGGATTACCAGGGCCAGGCCACGCCCACCGTGGTGATCGAGGTCAACGCCAAGCTGATCCATGTCGCCGACCAGCGTGTGGTCGCTGACCGCACCTTCCGCCAGGCGCAGCCGGTCGGCAGCACCGACGTACCGGCGGTGACCGCCGCGTTCGAGCGTGGCCTGCAGCAGCTGGCGCAGGACGTGGTGGGCTGGACGCTGCAGAGCGGGCAGGCCGACCAGCCGACCATTGCGCGCTGATCGCAGCATTCGCCGGGCATGTGGTTACGGGGTCAGGTCCCTTTCCGGCCGGAAAGGGACCTGACCCCTTCTTCGTCAACGCGGCGAAATCCAACGGAAGGTCAGGTTGATCCGCTCGCCGTGCACCCGCGCCATCTTCGGCAGCGCGTGCTGGTAGAAGCGCTGGGTCTGTCCGGCCATCAGCAGCAGGTCGCCGTGGCCCAGCACGAATTCAGCCTTGCGTGCCGGGTCGTCGCGGCGTCGCAGCAGGAATCGGCGCGCCGCGCCCAGGCTCAGCGACGCGATCACCGGGGCCGGACCCAGCTCCGGCTCGTCATCGCTGTGCCAGCCCATGTAGTCACCGCCACCGCGGTAGCGGTTCAGCAGCACGCTGTTGAAGCGGCCGTGGCCTTCGGCTTCCAGGCGCCCGCGCATGGCCTGCAACACCGGCGGCCAGGGGCGCGGCACGAACTCGGCACCGGAATAGCGATAGCGGGCCTGCGGGTCGCCGATCCAGCAGCTCAGCCGCGGCGAGTCCACCCAGTTGCCGAACATGCGGATGCGATGGGTTTCCCAGGGCACTTCGGCCTGCAGCGAATACAGGAGCTGGTCGGCCTCGGCCGCAGCCAGCCATCCCGGCAGGTGCAGGACATCGGCATCGGGCAGGTCGTGGGGGAACAGCATGGTCACACGCTAGCACGCCGCCGTTTGCCGTCATGGCCGCCAGCACCGAAAATGGCGCCATGACCGTTGCCCAGATGCTGATTCCGTCCTACCGCCCGCTGTCGCGAGGCCTCGCCCGATGAGCCTGCGCCAGTCGCTGTTCCCGTTGCTGCGCGCCGTGTTCCGGGCCTTGCCGTTGCCGCAGGCGCAGCGCGACCGGTTGCGCACCCGGCTGTTGGCACGGCATGGCGACTGGGTGCCGCCGCCCCCCAAGGGGCAGCAGGATGAGGGGGGCGCGCGCGCCAGTGCCCAGCTGCGCTGGCGTGCCGATGAACCGGCGATCGGCCACGTGCCATGGCGTGAGGGAGCATTGCCGTCACCCATGCCGGCGACGCTGGTCGCTTTCTACCTGCCGCAGTTCCATACCTTCCCGGAGAACGACGCCTGGTGGGGCAAGGGCTTTACCGAGTGGCGCAACGTCACCCGCGCCCTGCCGCAGTTCGAAGGTCACATCCAACCCCGCCTGCCGGCCGACCTCGGCTTTTATGACCTGCGCAACCCGCAGGTGATGCGTGACCAGGCACGCTTGGCTGCGGAGTACGGCATCGGCGCATTCTGCTTCTACTACTATTGGTTCAGCGGCCGCACCCTGATGGAGGACCCGCTGCGTCAATGGCTGGCCGATGACAGCATCGACCTGCCGTTCTGCCTGTGCTGGGCCAACGAGAACTGGGCACGACGCTGGGACGGCCGCGACGACGACATCCTGATCGGCCAGCAGCACAGCGCAGAGGACGATCTGGCCTTCATCGCACATGTCGCGCCCTACCTGCGCGACCGCCGTGCATTGAAGGTCGAGGGTCGGCCGATGCTGCTGGTCTATCGCCCGAACCTGCTGCCCGACGCCCGGGCGACTGCCGAGCGCTGGCGCCGCTGGTGCCGCGACAACGGCGTGGGCGAGATCCACCTGGCCTACGTCCAAGGCTTCGAGCGACCGGATCCGCGCGATATCGGCTTTGATGCCGCCGTCGAATTCCCGCCGAACATGAGTAACCCGCGCTCGTTGTCGGCACAGCAGTGGCTGCTCAATCCTGCCTTCAATGGCGATGTACGCGACTGGCGCGAACTGGCTGCAGAAATCGCAGCGCGGCCGCTTCCGGATTATCCGCTCTATCCCGGCGTGAACCCGGGCTGGGACAACGAGGCGCGTCGTTCCGGCCGCGGCCGCGTGTACCTGCACGCCTCACCCCGTGGCTACCGCGACTGGTTGCGCACCACGATCCATGAACGCCTGGCCCTGGCGCCTGCGCGCCAACGCATGGTCTTCATCAATGCCTGGAACGAATGGGCCGAAGGCGCGGTGCTGGAACCGGATGCCCGGCTTGGGCATGCCTGGCTTGACGCGACGCGCCAAGCGCTGTCCCCGGCTTCGCCCGCCGGCCCCCTGCGGGCCTGCCTGCTGATTCTCATTGATGATCCCGGGCTGATCGCTACAGCTTGCGAGGCCGCCAGCGGCCTGGGCGTGAGCTACCGTGTTTTCATTCCAATGGCGCAGCGCCCTCATGACGCTGCGGTCGATATCATCGGCCATGCGGGCAATGCCTTGTCCAGCATCGTGCAGGTCCTGGAGGCTTTTGGTCCGGATCCATCGTTGCTGGCCTGCTGGCTGGACCTCCGCGGAAGCGGCGAGGCAAGACCGCAGCTACCAGGAACGGCCGATCTCGACGCTGTGCTTCAACAGTTCGATGAGCAACCTGCGCTGGGCATGTTCGCGGCATCCACTCCGGAGGCCGTCGCCGTTACACGCCGTCATCTCCGCTGGGCGGCGCGGCTGGGGATGGCCGACGCCCCTACGCCGCAGACAGCAGGCACGATGTGGCTGCGGGCGTCGGCGTTGCGGTCACTGCTGGATGCGCACTGCTATCCCAGTGAGCTGGACAACGACAATGCACTTGATCCGGTCATGCAGTTGCTGCCGGACCTTGTTGCCAACGCCGGCTACGTCGTCGCAAGCCCACAACGCCAACCCTGAGGCTGGCGCTGCGCGACAACATCATTGTCCTCAACGCCGGAACGCGACGCCGGTCTTTTCCTTCAGCTCTTCATCGCTGACACCCGGCGCGGCCTCCACCAGCAACAGGCCCTTGTCAGTCACGTCGAACACCGCCAGATCGGTGATGATGCGGTCGACCACGCCCACGCCGGTCAACGGCAGCGTGCATTCGGCCAGGATCTTGTGCTCGCCGTTCTTGGCAGTGTGCTCCATCAGCACCACAACGCGCTGCACGCCGGCGACCAGGTCCATTGCCCCGCCCATGCCCTTGACCATCTTGCCGGGCACCATCCAGTTGGCCAGGTCACCCGTGTCGGTGACCTGCATGGCGCCAAGGATGGCCAGGTTCACATGGCCACCGCGGATCATCGCGAAGCTGTCGTGGCTGCCGAAGTAGCTGGCACCGGCACGCGCCGTAACCGTCTGCTTGCCGGCATTGATCAGGTCCGCGTCGACTTCAGCGTCGGTCGGGAACGGGCCGATGCCGAGCAGGCCGTTCTCCGACTGCAGCCACACATCCACGCCTTCGGGAATGTGATTGGCAACCAGCGTCGGCAGGCCGATGCCCAGGTTCACGTAGGCGCCATCGATCAGCTCCTGGGCGGCGCGTGCCGCCATCTCGTCACGGGTCCACGCCATGTCAGTTGCCCTCCGCGCGGATGGTGCGCTGTTCGATTCGCTTCTCAGGATGCGCGTTGTGCACGATGCGGTGCACATAGATGCCTGGCAGGTGCACCTGGTCCGGGTCGATGGCACCGACCGGCACCACCTCCTCCACTTCCACGATGCAGACCTTGCCGGCCATCGCACAGGCCGGGTTGAAGTTGCGTGCGGTCTTGCGGAACACTAGGTTGCCGGCCTCGTCGGCCTTCCAGGCCTTGACCAGTGCCACATCGGCGCGCAGCGCCGTCTCCATCACGTAGTGCTTGCCGTCGAACTCGCGGGTTTCCTTGCCCTCGGCAACCACCGTGCCATAGCCGGTGGCAGTGAAGAACGCCGGAATACCCGCACCACCGGCACGCAGGCGCTCGGCCAATGTGCCCTGCGGGTTGAACTCCAGCTCCAGCTCACCAGCCAGAAACTGCCGTTCGAATTCCTTGTTCTCGCCCACGTAGGACGAAATCATTTTCTTGATCTGCCGGGTTTCCAGCAGCTGGCCCAGTCCGAAGCCATCGACACCGGCATTGTTGGAGATCACGGTCAGGCCCTTGACGCCACTGTCGCGCAGCGCAGCGATCAGCGCCTCGGGAATGCCACACAGGCCAAAGCCGCCCACGGCCAGGGTCTGTCCATCGGCGACCACCCCCTGCAGGGCCTCCGTCGCACTGGCGAAGCGCTTGCCGCGCTTTCCGCCGGAAGTCGATTGCTGCATTGCTCTACTGCCCTGCACGTTGAGGATGACCGCATTCTAGCCGGAGGCAACGAAAGAGCTGGATGCGCCGCAGCATTGCCGAGGCATCGCCAAGGGCTGCGTTGCATGGGGGTTTCTCCTGCCGGTGGTGGGCGCGGCGCCCGGCTCGCCCGCACTGATGGCCCGGACCTGCAACGAAGAGGGCCTGCTTCGCGGGACGGACGCGTGGCCGCTGGAAAAGGGTGAACGCTGCCTGTCAGATGTCGCGGCACGCAGCCATGCGGCGACAGGCGCGTCGCCAGGGTGAAATGCTCGGCCAGAAATTCCTGGCGGGGGGAAGCAACCGCGCCACAAGCCTGCGTCATCCCTGCAGCTGTCCGCGTCCGGCCATCGCCCGCCGGTCCTGCTCCGCCACGTCAAGTACGCCAGCAACGGCGTGATCGCGTTTGGCTGCCAGTGGCAGGAACTCCTGGGGCTGCTGCTGGCTCCCGGCCACTTGACGCAGGCTGGCCTGGCCGTGATCGCCCAGCCAGCGGCCGTTTACCCGCTTGCCAAGCGGTACGGGCGCCCCCGCGTACCCGATACCCTCAGCCAATCACCGGGAGTTGCGGAATGGAAACGATTCCCATACAGGACAAAGGCTACAATCAGTGGCTAAGCTCACATTGGATCTGACCGATGCCCCTGCCCGCCTTCAAGGCCTATGACATCCGCGGCCGCGTGCCGGAAGAACTGAACGAAGACCTGGCACGCCGGATCGGCACGGCCCTGAATGCACAGCTCGCTCCGGGCCCGGTGGTGCTGGGCCACGACGTCCGCCTGACCAGCCCCGCGCTGCAGGACGCGCTGGCGGCCGGCCTGCGCGGTGCCGGCCGCGAAGTCATCGACATCGGCCTGTGTGGCACCGAGGAGGTCTATTTCCAGACCGATCACCTGGGGGCTGCCGGCGGGGTGATGGTCACTGCCAGCCACAATCCAATGGATTACAACGGCATGAAGCTGGTCAAGGAGAACGCCCGGCCGATCAGCTCCGATACCGGCCTGTTCGCGATCTCCGATGCGGTCGCCGCCGATTCATCCGCGGCACAGCCGCCTTGCGCCGGCCAGATCGCCCAGCATGACAAGAGCGCCTACATCCAGCACCTGCTGAGCTACGTTGACACCAGCAAGCTCAAGCCACTGCAGATCGTTGTCAACGCCGGCAACGGCGGCGCCGGTGCCATCGTCGACCTGCTGGCACCGCACCTGCCGTTCGAGTTCATCCGCATCTGCCACGAACCGGACGGCAGCTTCCCCAACGGCATTCCCAATCCACTGTTGCCGGAAAACCGCGCCGCCACCGCTGACGCCGTGCGCGAACATGGCGCGGACTTCGGCATTGCGTGGGATGGCGATTTCGACCGCTGTTTCTTCTTCGACCACAACGGCCGCTTCATCGAGGGCTACTACCTGGTCGGCCTGCTGGCCAAGGCAATCCTCGCCCACCATCCGGGTGGCAAGGTCGTGCATGACCCCCGCCTGGTCTGGAACACCGTGGAGATGGTCGAACAGGCCGGTGGCGTGCCAGTGCTGTGCAAGAGTGGCCACGCCTTCATCAAGGAAAAGATGCGCGCGGAGGATGCCGTGTACGGCGGCGAGATGAGCGCCCACCACTACTTCCGCGAGTTCGCGTATGCCGACTCGGGCATGATTCCGTGGCTGCTGATCGCCCAGCTGGTCTCCGAAAGCGGCCGCTCGCTGGCCGACTGGGTTGAAGACCGCATGGCCGCCTACCCTTGCAGCGGTGAGATCAACTTCAAGGTTGCCGATGCCAAGGCTGCGGTCACACGCGTGATGGAACACTTCGCCGCGCAGTCGCCCGCGCTGGACTACACCGATGGCGTCAGCGCCGATTTCGGCGACTGGCGCTTCAACCTGCGCAGCTCCAACACTGAACCGCTGCTGCGCCTGAATGTGGAATCGCGGGGAGACGCTGCATTGATGCAGGCGCGTACCGACGAGATTTCCTCCCTGCTGCAGAAATAATCAAAGGAAGGCCATGAGCACTATCCAGCCTGTCATCCTGTCCGGTGGCTCCGGTACCCGTCTGTGGCCGCTTTCGCGCGAAGCCTATCCCAAGCAGTTCCTTCCGCTGGCCAGCGAACAGACGATGCTGCAGGCCACCTGGCAGCGGGTGGCGCCGATTGCCGCGCGCGGCCCGTTGGTGATTGCCAACGAGGAACACCGCTTTGTTGCCGCCGAGCAGCTGCAGCAGGTTGGCGCCGAGCCAGCCGCGATCATCCTTGAGCCGGTCGGCCGCAACACGGCACCGGCGATCGCGGTGGCCGCGCTGGAAGCCACCCGCGACGGCGGCGACGCGCTGCTGCTGGTGCTGCCCTCCGATCATGTGATCAACAACGAGACTGCATTCCGCAGCGCTGTCCAGGCCGCCGCCGCTGCCGCCGAAGCCGGAAAGCTGGTGACCTTTGGCATCGTGCCGACCGGCCCGGAAACCGGCTACGGCTATATCAAGGCCGCCGATGGCCAGGGCCTGCGCGCGGTCGAGCGCTTCGTCGAGAAGCCCGACCTGGGCACCGCCACCCGCTACGTCAGCAGCGGCCAGTACTACTGGAACAGCGGCATGTTCCTGTTCAAGGCCTCGCGCTACCTGCAGGAGCTGGAACGCTTCCAGCCCGCCATGCTCGCCGGCAGCCGCCAGGCCTGGCAGCAGGCGCGTCGCGATGCCGATTTCACCCGCCTGGACAAGGAGGCCTTCACTGCCGTTCCGTCCGATTCGATCGACTATGCGGTGATGGAGAAGACCGCCGATGCCGTGGTGATTCCACTGGATGCCGGCTGGAACGATGTCGGCTCGTGGACCGCGCTGCGCGATGTCTCGCAGCAGGACGGCGATGGCAACGCCCACCAGGGCGACGTGATCGCCATCGACTGCCGCAATACCTATGCCTACGCACAGCGCCTGGTGGCGCTGGTCGGGCTGGATGACGTGGTGGTGGTGGAAACCGACGACGCGGTGCTGGTCGGCAAGGCCGACCGCATGCAGGAGGTCAAGACCGTAGTGGCGCAGCTGAAGGCCGAAGGCCGCAGCGAGGCCACCTGGCACCGCAAGGTCTATCGCCCGTGGGGTGCCTACGATTCGATCGACAACGGCGAGCGCTTCCAGGTCAAGCGGATCACGGTCAAGCCCGGCGGCACGCTGAGCCTGCAGATGCATCACCATCGCGCCGAACACTGGATCGTGGTCAGCGGCACCGCTGAAGTGACCCGTGGTGACGAGGTGATCCTGCTCAGCGAGAACCAGAGCACCTATATTCCGCTGGGCGTGACCCACCGCCTGCGCAACCCGGGCAAGCTGCCGCTGGAACTGATCGAAGTGCAGTCCGGCAGCTACCTGGGCGAGGATGACATCGTGCGGTTCGAGGATACCTACGGGCGCAGCTGAGGTTTGCCCGGGTCTGAGCCCGTTGCTGCGCAACGGGCTCTGACCCGTTCCTGATCGGCCCGGCAGCGCTGCGTCGCCGGGCATGGCCCGGCGCTACGGCCGTCAGGCCAGCTCCGCCATCACCCGCTTCAGGCCATCCTGCCAGCTCGGCAGCACGACGCCGAAATCCTGCTGCAGCTTGCGGTTGTCCAGCACCGACCAGGCCGGGCGCTTGGCCGGGGTCGGATACTCGGAACTGGGAATCGCCTCGACCGTCGGCACCTTGGCCAACACGCCGCTGGCCAACGCCTCGGCAAATATGGCCTCGGCAAAGCCATGCCAGCTGGTCCGGCCGCTGGCGGTCAGGTGCCAGGTACCCGACAACTGCCCAGGATGCTGCAGTGCCTGCGCGGTGACATCGGCGATCAACGCGGCCGGCGTCGGTGTACCGATCTGGTCGGCCACCACCCGCAACGCATCGCGCTCGGCGCCCACGCGCAGCATGGTGCGCAGGAAGTTCGCGCCGTGCGAGGCATACACCCACGCCGTGCGAAAGATCAGATGGCGGCCACCGGCCGCACGCACCGCGTCCTCGCCATCGCGCTTGCTCGTGCCATACACGCCGAGCGGTGTGGTCGGCTGGTCCTCGCGGTAGGGCGCGCTGCCCTGGCCGTCGAACACGTAGTCGGTGGAGTAATGCACGAACGGCACGCCATGCGCCGCACACCAGCGCGCGATCACGCCTGGTGCCTGCGCGTTGGCGGCGAAGGCCGCATCGACGTCCTGTTCGGCGCGATCAACAGCGGTGTAAGCCGCCGCATTGACCACTACCAATGGCTGCACGCGGTCCAGCAATGCCGGCAGGCTGTCGGGCTGTCCGAAATCGGCCGTTTCACAGGTACTTCCGTCGGGCAGTTGTCCGCTGCGCGTGGTTGCAATCACCTTCCCCAGCGGCGCCAGCGCGCGCAGCAACTCCTGGCCCACCTGCCCGTTGCCACCGAACACCAGCACGGTCATGGCACGTAGACCGGCAGGCGATCTTCAGCAATGTCCTTGAGGAACGGCGCGTTCTCGTCCTTGGCCGACAGGGTCGGTGCGCTGACCGGCCAGTCCACGGCGATGCCGGCGTCATTCCAGCGTACGCCGGCATCGAAGTCCTTGAGGTAGACCTCGGTGCACAGGTAACTGAACACCGCACGCTCGGACAGTACGGCGAAACCGTGCGCGAAGCCCTCTGGAATCCAGAACTGCTTCTTGTTCTCCGCGCTCAGCACCACCGCTTCCCACTGGCCGAAGGTCGGCGAACCGCGGCGGATATCCACGGCCACGTCGTAGACCTCGCCTTCCAGCACGCTGACCAGCTTGCCCTGCGGCCGCGGCCACTGGTAATGCAGGCCGCGCAGCACGCACTGTGCGGACGTCGACACGTTGCTCTGCACGAAACGGTCCGGCAGGCCCAGCGCGGCGAAGCGCTCGGCATTCCAGGTTTCGAAGAAATAACCGCGGGCATCGCCGAACACCGCCGGCTCGATCACCACGCAGCCGGGCAACCGGGTTTCAATCACTTTCATGGAACGACTCCACGCACGGCGAGCTTATGCAGGTATTCACCGTAGCTGTTCTTGATCAACGGCGCGGCCAGCGCTTCCAATTGTCCAGCGTTGATCCAGCCCTTGCCGAACGCGATTTCCTCGGGACAGCAGACCTGCAGGCCCTGACGGGTCTGGATCGTCTCGATGAAGTTGGATGCTTCCAGCAGCGACTGGTGGGTACCGGTATCCAGCCACGCATAGCCACGGCCGAGCGCCTCCAGGTGCAGGTCGCCTTCGGCCAGGTAACGCTTGTTGAGATCGGTGATCTCCAGTTCGCCACGCGGTGACGGCTTCAATTCGGCCGCGTAATCGCAGGCCTTGCCGTCATAGAAGTACAGGCCGGTCACCGCATAGTTGGAGCGCGGCTTTTCCGGCTTCTCCACCAGATCGATCACCTTGCCGCCCTGGTCGAACTCGGCCACGCCATACCGTTCCGGGTCATTGACCCAATACCCGAACACGGTCGAGCCGTGCACGCGCTCGTCAGCACGCTTGAGCACCTCGCGCAGGCCGTGGCCGTGGAAGATGTTGTCGCCCAGCACCAAGCAGCTCGGCTTGCCAGCCACGAAGTCGCGGCCGATCAGGTAGGCCTGGGCCAGGCCATCTGGGCTCGGCTGCACCGCGTACTGGATGTCCATTCCCCACTGCGAACCGTCGCCCAGCAGCTGCTGGAACAGCGCCTGCTCGTGCGGGGTGTTGATGATCAGCACTTCGCGGATGCCCGCCAGCATCAGTACGCTGAGCGGGTAGTAGATCATCGGCTTGTCATACACCGGCAGCAGCTGCTTGCTGACACCCTTGGTGATTGGATATAGGCGGGTGCCGGAGCCACCGGCGAGGATGATGCCCTTGCGCTGGGTCATGGTGTCTCCTGGGTTCAGTCCGTGGTGCCGATGCGCTGCAGGCGGTAGCTGCCGTCGAGCACGCCGTTGACCCAGTCCTGGTTGTCCAGGTACCAGTCGACGGTGAAGGTGATGCCCTGCTCGAAGGTGTAGGCCGGTTCCCAGCCCAGCTCGTTCTTCAGCTTGGAAGCATCGATCGCGTAGCGGCGGTCATGGCCAGGACGGTCGGTGACATAGGTGATCTGGCTGCTGCGCGGCTTGCCGTCCTCGCGCGGACGGCGCTGGTCCAGCAGTGCGCAGATCGCCTGCACCACTTCGATGTTCTGCTTTTCCGAGTTGCCGCCGACGTTGTAGGTCTCGCCGACCTGGCCCTTGGCCAGCACGGTGCGGATCGCTTCGCAGTGGTCGGACACGAACAGCCAGTCGCGCACCTGCTTGCCATCGCCGTACACCGGCAGCGGTTCGCCAGCCAGCGCCTTGGCGATCACCAGCGGGATCAGCTTCTCGGGGAAGTGATACGGGCCGTAGTTGTTGGAGCAGTTGGTGGTCAGCACCGGCAGCCCGTAGGTGTGGTGGAACGCACGCACCAGGTGGTCCGAAGCGGCCTTCGACGCCGAGTACGGCGAATTCGGGGCGTACGGGGTGGTTTCACTGAACCTGCCGGTCTCGCCCAGGGTGCCATACACCTCATCGGTGGACACATGCAGGAAGCGGAAGGCCGCCCCTTGTCCGGCCGGCAGCGCCTTCCAGTAGTCGCGTACCGCTTCAAGCAAACCCAGGGTGCCCACCACATTGGTCTGGATGAAGGCGCCTGGGCCGTCGATGGAACGGTCCACGTGGCTTTCGGCGGCGAAGTTCAGCACTGCATCGGGCTGGTGCTCGGTCAGCAGGCGGGCGACCAGCGCGCTGTCGCCGATATCGCCCTGCACGAACACATGCCGCGGGTTGCCGTCCAGGCTGGCCAGGGTCTTCAGGTTGCCGGCGTAGGTCAGTGCGTCGAGATTGACGACCTTGATGCCACGGGCGACCGCTTCGAGAACGAAGTTACCGCCAATGAATCCGGCACCGCCGGTGACAAGCCATGTGGGCACTACCTGTTCTCCTGATTGGTACGGGTTGGGACGTGTCTGCAGCGAAGGGTTCGGAGGACCACGGGATATCAAGCGTTGATCCGGCTGGGCAAGCGTAGCCTGCCCGCGGCGGCAATGATGAACAGCGCCCCTGGGACCAGTGGCAGGAGGTAGCGTCCCTGCCCCTCGAACAGCAGGATCGACACCATTCCCAGGCCAAGTGTGGCCACGGCAAGCCAATGAACGGGCTGCCAGCGGCGCAGGTGGAGGCAGATGCGCAGCAGCGCAACCATCGTCCAGGCCGTCAACGCAATGTTGAGTGCCAGCGTCAACCTACCCAGCCACACCGGAGCACCGCCTCTCTCCAGGAACGGCCAATGCAGGAGGCTGCCGACATCGAACGATCCGCGCACGCGCAGCAGCGCCAACTCCAGGAAGCGGCCGGGGTGTTCGGAAATCCAACGGCGGCCAATTGCTGAGCCAATCACGTCGGCCGCAGGCGTCCAGTGGCGGAGCTTCCAGTCCTCGCTTTCTCCGCTGAAGAACCCTTGGGGAAATCCAGCATCGGCGAACCGGGCCTTGTCGTCAGCCTGGAGCGGGACATCCTTCAAGGGCATCCACCCGCCATGCGCATTGGCATCGTTGTTGTTGACCATCAGCACATACCCGCTGTTTGCACTGACGGGCACAAACTGGCCGAAAAGAACTGCGTTGCGCAGGGTCCACGGCCCCAGTACCAGCAGAAAACCCAGCACCACCATGCTGATCCGCCGCCAGGTGGCGATGCGCATCCCATCACGCAGGAGCAACGCCAGTGCCACGGCTCCCGGCAACGGCAGCATCTGTGGCCGGTTCAACGCGGTAAGTGCCAGCACGGCTCCCAGCAGCAGCCATCGGCCCGGAAAACGCACGACCGCCACAAGCATGCCGAACACGGCAAGGAACAGTGACAGCGATTCGGTACCCAGTACATTGCTGTAGGCGACCAGCGCCGGATGGAATGCCAGCACTGCCAGAGAGGCAACCTGCCAGGCCGGGCGCAGCTGGAGGCGCACCCCCAGACCGATCCACGAAACCAGCGTGCCGGCCCAGAGCAGGACATTGAGAATCTTGCCCGCGCCCACGTTCACGCCGGTGAGCATGAACCAGGCGCCGAGCACTCCGGGGTACAACGGAGGCTGGGACACATAGGGAATGCCTGAAATCCGGAAGCCGCCACCGCTGGCAACGCTGCTGGCAACCTCCAGATAGCGGCCGAAATCGGCAACGGGCTGCAAGGGGATCCATTGCACGAACAGCAGGCGCATGGCCACACCAGCAACGGCAATCGCCAGCAGCAGGCGGTATGGAGGGGGCGAGGTCAATGAAGGCATGTGGCGGGGCAGCGGAACCGGCCGCTAGAGTAGCCACTCAGGCGACGTGGATACAGGACGCCGTTTCACCATACGCATTCGCATGGTCGACAAAGGCCAGTTAGAATCGGGGTCCCACCCCCGAACCGGTTGCTGTGCGAGGACCGGACGTTCTCTCCGTTATTGAAGGACCCCGTACCAGATGAAAATCCTCGTCGCGTACAAGCGCGTGGTGGACTACAACGTCCGCATTCAGGTCAAGCCGGACGGTTCCGGCGTGGTCACCGACGGCGTCAAGCTGTCCCCCAACCCCTTCGATGAAATCGCCCTGGAAGAGGCCCTGCGCCTGCGCGACAAGGGCATCGCCAGCGAAGTCGTGGTCGCCACCATCGCCCCGGCCGATGCCCAGGCGCACCTGCGCAACGGCCTGGCCATGGGCGCCAACCGCGCCGTCCATGTGGTCACCGACCAGGCCATCCAGCCGCTGACCGCCGCGCGCACCCTGCTCAAGCTGATCGAGAAGGAACAGCCGGACCTGGTGATCCTGGGCAAGCAGGCGATCGACGACGACGCCAACCAGACCGGCCAGATGCTGGCCACGCTGTGGGGGCGCCCGCAGGCGACCTTCGCCAGCAAGCTGGACATTGCCGACGGCAAGGCCACGGTGACCCGCGAAGTCGACGCCGGCCTGGAAACGCTGGAAGTCGATCTGCCGGCCGTGGTCACCACCGACCTGCGCCTGAACGAGCCGCGCTTCATCAAGCTGCCGGACATCATGAAGGCCAAGGCCAAGCCGCTGGAGACCCTGCAGCTGGCCGACCTCGGCGTTGAAGCCGCCGACACCTTCAAGACCACCCAGTACGCCACGCCGTCCAAGCGCAGCAAGGGTGTGATGGTCAAGGACGCGGCCGAACTGGTTGCCGCACTCAAGCAGAAGGGGTTGCTGTAATGAGCAGGATTCTCGTCATCGCCGAGCACCACGACGGCAAGCTCAACGCCGCCACCGCCAAGACCGTCAGCGCTGCTGCCGCCATCAGCGGCGCCAGCATCGACGTGCTGGTGCTGGCCGCCGATCCGGCTGCCGTGGCTGCCGAGGCCGCGAAGATCGCTGGCGTCGCCAAGGTCCTGACCGTGGCCAACGCTGCCAACGCGCAGGCCATCGCCCAGGTGCTGGCACCGCAGATCGCGCAGCTGGCCAAGGGTTACACCCACGTGTTCGGCCCGTCGACCACCTTCGGCAAGGACCTGATGCCGTGCGTGGCCGCCCTGCTGGGCGTCAACCAGGTTTCCGACCTGATGAGCGTTGAAGGCAGCCACACCTTCAAGCGCCCGATCTACGCCGGCAACGCGATCATCACCGTGGAAGCCCCGGCCGACCAGATCGTGGTTGCCACCGTGCGTGCCGCCTCGTGGCCGGAAGCCGCCCAGGGCGGCAGCGCCACCATCGAAGCGGCCAGCGTCGATGCTGCCCTGCCGACCCACACCCGCTTCGTCGGCCTCGCCGCTGGTGCCAGCGACCGCCCGGACCTGCAGAGCGCCAAGCGCGTGGTCTCCGGTGGCCGTGGTGTCGGTTCGGAAGAGAACTTCAAGGTCATCTTCCAGCTGGCCGACAAGCTCGGTGCCGCCGTCGGTGCCTCGCGCGCTGCGGTTGATGCCGGCTACGTGCCCAGCGACCTGCAGGTCGGCCAGACCGGCAAGATCATCGCGCCGGAACTTTACGTGGCCGTCGGCATCAGTGGCGCCATCCAGCACCTGACCGGTATCAAGGATGCCGGCACGATCGTCGCGATCAACAAGGATCCGGATTCGCCGATCTTCGAGATTGCCGATATCGGCCTGGTGGGCGATCTGTTTGCAATCCTGCCGGAGCTGGAAAAGGCGCTGTAGTCGAAACCTGCGTAGCAACTCGCAGGGTGGGCAGACATTGCCCACCCTGCCACTCGTCAAAACATGTCGGCATATTGCAACACGCCTTTTGCGCTGTCTTGATTCTGTAGCATTTCCCCTCCCATCGCTCCAACCGGAGGGAGAGAATGCAGATGGCGATGAAATGCCTGTTTTTTGCGGCATGGATCGGAATGCTCGCGTTGCTTGCGCGACATTGCACACATGGACAGCGATGGAAGCTGCTGGTCACTGCGCTCTGCGGAGCACTGCTGGCGATCTGGCTCTTCATTGATGCACTCAGTGGCAACGGCATCGATTACGCCGTGATCTATCATCTGCGCGCAGGCATGCGCGGCGCAGGCGCCGCTGATTTCAGCTTGCCCATCGGCCTGCTTTCGGCAGCACTGGTGGCATGCCTGGCCCTCGCTTTCATGCCCCGCCTGCATTCGGCACGGAGGTGGGCACCCGCCGGTCCCCTGTTCGCGGCTTCTCTACTGGCGACGCTGGTTTTCAATCCGATCGTCTACGACGTCGCGACACTGGTACGCCAGGATCGGCAGGCACGTCTTGCACCGGCACAAGGGGACCAGTACGTACGTCCCGACGCCCCGCTCGGGAATCACCGCAACGTGGTGATTCTCTACGCCGAAAGCTTCGAGCGCACCTATCTCGATGAGTCGCGATTCCCTGGCCTTGCGCCAGAGTTGAACAAGCTGCGCAGCGAGGCCGTGGATTTCCGGCACGTGGACTCGCGCGAAGGCGGCACGTGGACGATCGCCGGCATGGTCAGTTCCCTGTGCGGCGTCCCCCTTTCCCTCAGCCAGGACGCCAATGGCTATGCAAGCATCGGCCGCTTCCTGCCTGGCGCGTACTGCCTGACCGATCACCTGCGCGAGCGCGGATACGACGTCGAGTTCATCGGTGGCGCCGCTTCTGATTTCGCTGGAAAGGGACAGTTCCTCGCCAGCCACGGCTTCGGCACGGTACGCGATCGCTCCTATTTCAAGAGCCTGAAGCTGGGCGACAACCGTTTCTCGCCATGGGGCGTCCACGATGATGTCCTGTTGGATGCGCTCTGGGACCGCTTCGCTGCGCTCTCGCAGCAGACCACGCCTTTCGCCCTCGTCGGCCTGACTCTGGATACACATCATCCAAGCGGACACATCCCCCATGCCTGCCTCGATGTCGCCTATGAGGGGCTTGGCCAGCGCAGGCCGATGCTCGACGCAATCCATTGCTCGGACCGACTGGTTGCTGATTTCGTACGCCGCATCCGCGCCAGTCCCTACGCTCGCAATACAATCATTGTTGTTGCATCGGACCATCTGGCCCTGCCCAACGACATTGCCGACCTGTTGCGAGATGCTGATCGCAGCAACCTTCTTCTCATGTTCGGCAGCGACCTGCGCGCGAGGCAGGTTGATCGACCCGCGACCACCCTCGATACCGGCGCCTCACTGCTTGATGCCCTGCAAGGGGGAGTGGCACTCGGCTTTGGCCGCTCACAGCTTTCCGTGAAGGGCGCAGGTACTTCATTGAGTGTCCGACCCGGTCGGGAACCAGATGCCAGCGAGGACCACCTGCCAGGTTTCATGGCCTATTCCAGCACGCTATGGGAGCTGGGCCGGATCGACGATCACCTGCAGTTGGTGGATGGCGTCATCCAGTTGGGTAAGCAGACGCTGACTCCGCCCTTGGCCATCGCTGCCGATGACCGCGGCCGAATTGCCCAGCTTGGCACGAACGGCATCCGCTCTGGCCACCTTCTGGCCGGCGGTAATTCCCAGCAGGTCCTCTACATTGATCGTTGCTTTGCGTTCGACGAACGGCAGCCCGCCGATGAGTGGTGCCTGTGGGGGAGCGCTGACGGAACGGCTCGCGTGGTGTCACAACAATCGCTCAAGGCCGGCGCGTTGGTGCCGGAACTGCTGCAGGCTGCACGCGAAGCGCCCCCGGCATCCCAGCTGCGCAACGATTTCATCATCCGCACCCACTTCGATGCGAGCCATACGATCGTCGGTGAAGCGATGGATGGAAAGCTGTTCTCGCAGGGTGCGGAAGGGACCTTGGCCTATGGCGCCTACCAGGATCTGTGCGCAGGCAACTACACCCTCAGCCTGCAGGGCGTGGCCCACCCCGCCAACGGTGCCTGGGCCGACGTCGTTGCCAGTTACGGGGCACAGACCTACGACCGCCATGCGCTGCTGGACACGGCCGATGGACGTGACGGGACGATGCTGGAAGCCAGGTATGTATTCCCTGAAGACCTGCCCCTGGCTGAAGTCCGTGTCGGCGTATCGCCAGACGCTGCGGTGCGACTGGATGGCTATACCCTGCTGCCTGCCTACGAGGCACTGCCTGTGGGATCGTCGGTGGATTTCAGCGCCGATGCCAGCAATCGTTTCATTTCCTGTGGCTGGCACGGTCCCTCTCCCCAAGGGCGCAGCGTTCGTGGCGCGGCCGCCTCGCTACGACTGCGCCTGCCATCCGAGCCCGCCCGGCTGCAGGCAGTCCTTTCACTGTCGGCGCAGTCACCTCGCGAGCTCACGGTGCTGGCCAACGACGCCCCGCTCGGCTTGCTTCAGATCGAAGCAGGGACGCGTGAATACCCCATCGACCTGGCAGGCCTGTCCAGCGCCGCCGGCGGGCAGCTCACCTTGACGCTGGTGCCTGGACAAACGACCTGCGCTACGGAGGACTGCGAGCTGATTACCCTGCACCGTCTGCACTTGGCCCCGGCTGCGACGGCTCAACCGGCTGCTCCAGCCTGTCCCGGGATGCGCTGCCTTCACGCCCCCGCGCTGGTACCTGAATCTGTCGCAATGTAACTCCCCCTCGTATACTCCCCGCACTATTGGATGAGGGGAACTGCGGCATATGTCGCATCACAATGATGTACCGGCTGGATCCGGTGAGTTGACGCCGGGAGCAGCCCTGTGCGTCGATCTGGACGGGACGCTGCTGCGTAGCGACCTGCTGTACGAATCACTGCTGGCCCTGCTGGCGCGCAACCCGCTGTTTGCTTTGCTGGTACCGTTCTGGCTGCTGCGCGGCAAGGCCTATGTTAAGCGCCAGCTCGCTTCCCGGGTGGCCTTGCAGGTTGAAACCCTGCCATACGATGAGCGTGTCGTGGCCATGCTGCGCGCGACACCGCAGCGTCCGCGTGTCCTGTGCACCGCCTCGGACCGGCTGTTGGTCCAGCCGATCGCCGATCATCTCGGCGTTTTTGACGAGGTCATCGCCAGCGATGGGGCCCGCAATCTGGCCGGGCACGCCAAGGCTGAAGCCCTCGTCGAGCGCTATGGGGAACGGGGGTTCGACTATCTCGGCAACCACCGCGTTGACCTGCCGGTCTGGAAGCACGCCGCAGGTGCTGTCGTCGTCAACGCCACCGGATCGCTGGCAAACCAGGCCCGCGCGCAAACCCGGTTGATCGACCACCTGCCTGGACAGCCCGGAGGGCTCCGCACCTGGATCAAGGCCCTGCGGCTGTACCAGTGGCTGAAGAACCTTCTGGTACTGGTTCCACTGCTTACCGCGCACCGTCTGTTCGAACCAGAAGCCGTAGTAAACGCGGCGCTCGCCTTCCTTGCCTTCGGCCTGTGCGCATCCGGCGTTTACCTGCTGAACGACCTGCTGGATCTGGCGCCAGACCGGCAGCATCCACGGAAGCGGAAGCGACCATTCGCGGCCGGGACCTTGCCCCTGTTTCATGGCCTGGTCGCCACCCCCTTGTTGACACTGGCCGGTTTCGCTCTGGCGCTGTGGACAAGTCCTGCGTTTGCACTGGTCCTGCTGATCTACTTCATCACGACCCTGGCCTATTCGTTCACGCTCAAGCGCATCGTGATGATCGATGTCGTGGTGTTGGCGGCGCTTTACACCGTGCGGATCATCGGCGGCGCTTTTGCAATCGATTCGCCACGGTCATTCTGGCTGCTCGCGTTCTCGATGTTCATTTTCCTCAGCCTTGCCCTTCTCAAGCGCTATACCGAACTAACCGCGGCTGCAACGCAGGGAAAGCAGAAAGCCTCCGGTCGCGGATACTCCGTGGCCGATCTGCCGCTGGTGCAGTCATTCGGGACAGCTGCGGGCTACATCGGCGTTCTGGTCTTCGCCCTCTACATCAACAGCCCTGACAGCCTCAGACTGTACGCCACGCCCCAAGTGCTCTGGCTGCTCTGTCCTGTGCTGCTGTACTGGATCAGCCGTGCCTGGTTTGTCGCCCACCGGGGCGACATGCATGATGACCCCATCGTGTTCGCAGCGCGCGACCGCGTCAGCCAGGGCGTCGGCCTCGCCGGGCTGATCATCGTAATGGCGGCGACACGCCACTGGTAATGCCTCCTCATCATTCCAAAGTTGATCGCATGTATCTCAAATTCATCCCACTCATTCTGTTCTCCGTAGCCCTCAATGCGAGTGCGCAGCTTTTCCTTCGCAAAGGCATGCCGAATGTTTCGCTGGTGACCAACCAGGGCGTGCTTGAGCTCGCACAGGGCGCCATCCGCGTTGTCCTCAATCCGTGGGTCTTCAGCGGACTGTCGTGCTATGCGATCAGCATCGTGCTTTGGATGTACGTCCTCTCCAAGGTCCAGGTGAGTTTCGCTTATCCCTTCCTGAGCGTGGGATACGTGATTGTCGTTGGTGCTGCATATCTGTTCTTCCGTGAACCGGTCAGCGTAATGAAGCTGGCTGGAATCGCGCTGATCTGTGCTGGCGTCGTTCTCGTCGCGCGTGGGGGCTGAGCCGTGACCAAGCATATTGTCATTGGTGGCTCAGGCTTCACCGGATCGCATCTCGTCCGGACCCTCCTTGCACAGGGCCAGCAGGTTCAGACCGTTGACCTGCTGCCTCTGCCTGCAGAATTCTCCGGCAGGGTCGTCCATCACCAGCTGGATATTCTGGATACTGCGGCGCTGTCGCGCGTGCCATTGGATGAAGGTGATGTCGTCCACCATCTTGCGGCAAGGCAATTCCATAACGCCGTGCCGGCAAAAGAGCAGGACGCCTGGTTCGCCGAGGTCAACGTTACCGGTACAGCCAATGTACTGAAGTGGATGCGTAAACTGCGCCAGCCACGCTTGATCTATACCAGCACGGACATGGTGTACGGGCTGCCGGAATCGCTGCCTGTACCTCCAACGCACCGACGCAACCCGTTGGGGCCGTATGGACGCAGCAAAGCGGCGTCGGAACAACTGTGCGAACAAGCACGAACCGAGGGCTACCTGATTACCGTCCTGCGTCCACGCATGATTGTGGGCCCCGGACGCTTTGGCATCCTGATCAAGCTGTTCCGGCTGATGGACCTTGGCCTTCCCGTGCCAACCATCGGCAGCGGTCGGAACCGCTACCAGATGATCGCCGTGGAGGATGTCGTCAGCGCAATTCTTGCTGCGGTCGAGAAGGGATTCCCCGCCGTCGCACTGAGCTTGGGATCGGGCGATGCACCACCAGTTCGCCAGTTGCTGCGCAATACGATCAAGCGCATCGGCTCGCGCTCGATTGTAGTGCCGGTACCCGCCAAGCCGTTGAAGATGACCCTGTCGCTTCTGGAAAAGCTGGGCAAACCGCTGCTGCATCGGGAGCAGTATCAGATCGCCGACATCAACTACGTGGTCGACATTGCACCTACGCAGGAAGTTCTGGATTGGCATCCCACACGCAATGACGAGGACATGCTCGTTGCAGCGTACGCACATTACCGGAAGCAGATCTGAATGATCTGCATGGAGGGACCTGGATGGGGTCGCCTCCGTATCACTGGCCTCGCCGGAGAAAAGTCCGGCGAGGCGGGATAGAGATCAGCGCGGCAAACCACCACGATGCTGCCCCAGCAAGGAAATGGCGATGACCTCCTTGCACGGGAGCCGCTGCGATCTACGTCGGGCCGGACGCACTGGCGGCGCCTGATCAGTCATCGCTATAGACGATGACCGCGCCACCCTTTGCATCCTGGAAGAGCCTCAGTCGCCCTTCACCCAGCCCGGTTTCATTCACGGCGTCACCTTCCACCGCCATCGCGCACACTTCTGCCTCGTGCGTCCGGCAATCAACAAAACTCCTGACCCCGGTAGCCACCACCACCGAATTCATCAAGTATTCGTTGTTGAAAGTGGCAGCTGGCTCTTTGCCACCCGGCATGCGGCCGGAAACCGCCAGTACTGAATACCGGTCTGCCGGCAATGGCAATAGCGTGTGGATCTTCTCAAACAGGAAGGAGGTCGTTTCCACCTGGGTCTGGAGGAACGTACGGGCCTGTGCTTGGAATCCAATACCGCCCGCCAGCAGGAGGAGGAATACGACCGCCCGTGAGATACGATTCCCACCTCCAAGAAGGCCGAAAAACAGCGCCAGTCCAAGTACCAGCGCGATCAGGCTGCGCGTGGTAATTACTGGTGCCAACGGAATCGAGAATGCGTGGAACGCCGCAGCGACCATTGCGAGCGTCAACAGGATCTGGACTGAACCCTTCCGGCGAACGGCGAATGGAACGAGCAGCAGCACGGTTGCCAACAGCAACCAACCATCCAGGTTCGAGGCCTTGCCAATGGAAGCTACACACTTCCCGAATGATCCAATGACGTAGCTTACGTTCTGCCATAAAGAGGGAAGATCCTTGGCCGGATGTGGCGATCGCCAGTCATCCACCTGCGGACCGAAATGCCCTGCCAGCAGCAGCAGCATCATCGACATGACCAAAGCGCCGAGTACCGCCCCTCCCACCCAGCTGAGCGTGTGTTGCAACCACAACCTCCATCGATCTCGAGCACTCCGCTGTTCGGACGCGAATTCGCCGATGAACAGGAGCGGGACCAGGAAGTAGTAGCTCTGCATCGTCCCGAACAGAAGGATCCCGAGCGCCGCATAGACCGCAACCGGTGCTATCGCCACTCGCCGCGTGACCACCTCGGCCAGGATCAGGACTGCAACTGCCGAGAACGCAGTGGCCGGCCACATGCTTTGTTCCACGACTGGCGGAGAGATCGAAACGACGGCCGAAATGATCAGTGCCAGTGCAACCGACAGGCCTGCGCGGCGCGCAATGCGATAGACCAGCAAAAGATGTGCGGCGATATACGCGGCGAACCAAGCCGACGCGTCAATACTGACAAGCACATCCTTGAAGATGTAGTTCAGCCACCGGCCATCCTGCAACAGCTTCAGCTGGAAATAGTGGTTGTAGTGAACTTCATCGTGACCGAACACATGCAGATTCGATAGTTGGCTATAAGCGGATGCCACGAGCAGCATGGACAGAAGCGCAGCCACCATCTTGAATCCGCCATGGCTCGGGGCATCAGTGCACATCGAGTGCAGCTGCGACCGCGCCCGCCCAGCCAAGTTACTCCAATCCATATCTTCCCCTAACTCCAGATTCGCCCAACTGAATTTGACCGGCCTAGCATCATCCAGGCCGAGGTACCGATGGCGGTGAACGGGCCCAATCGGCTCTTTGACTGCCCTGAAGACGTCGTATCCCGTGCGGAATGCTACTCGACTGGATGATGGCCAAGCCAATCCTTTGTGAGCCAACGGCATGGTTGGGCAGGCCCGCGCGGCTACCTGCAGCCGATCCAGCGAGCGATAGGGCACATTGCCCCATGGACAGTCTCGTGCATCACAGGACTTCACTCCCGATCAGGAATGCAGCAGCAGGTGCCTGAGCCTTTGCACGAATTGACGATGGTCATAGTGTTCCGCCAGGAACAGGCGCGCCTTGGTAGACGCGGCTGACCAAGCCTGGTCGTCTTGATCCAGCGCCTGGATGGCAGCAGCAAACTTCGACGGGTCATCGGTAGTCGGCAGTATATCCTCGACTCCAGCCAGGCCCTGCGCGGCCGCACCGGTCAAGATGATTGGAACACCCTGCCCTATTGCCTCGATCACCTTCCCCTTGACCCCGCCGCCGAAACGCAACGGCGCGATGACCAGGCGCGTAGACGCGTAACAGCGCTCCAATGCAGCATCATCGATGCGACCGAGAATACGCACCGTGTCAGAGGCATGCTGGGGCACACGGTAGTTCTCCATACCGGAGCCCACCACGGTGAGGACCGGCGCCTGTCCCCCCCGCTGAAGCAAGGGCAGCACCTTGTGCAGAAACCAGTCCAGACCATCTGCGTTTGGTGCATGCGCCATGCTGCCAACGAACAGCAATCCCGATCTTTTGCCCGGGCCGGGCGTGTGCTGCATGGATCCTGCATCCACGGTCCACAGCGGGAACATCTCGCCGTTCCCGGCCAAGCCGCGATCAGCAAGGTGACGGTTCACTGTTTCAGCCTCATCTTTAGAGGGATACAGAACTACGTCGGCATTTCTCCACGCTCGCTGTTCCACCACTCTCATCAACAGACACTGCCAATGATCGGCAAGGGTGGCCTTGGACGTAGCACGCATCAACTGCAACCGCAGATAGTGGATGTCGTGCCCGTAATAGAGATGAGTACCGGCAATCGCCGCGCGCAGGACCGGTAGATACATGGCCGCGATCAGTGGGCGGCTTGACACCGACCCGATGAAACTTCCTCCGAACGTCGCCAACCATCCGTCCAGTGCCCCCGTTTCCCGTCGACTCAATGGGGTGATGCCTCTCCCTTCAAGGGCGGCTCTCCCAGCTGCGGAGGGCTCAATCGTTGCCGACCAGAAGACGACCTCCATGCCGGCATCGACCAACAGGTCAGCGAAGCATGAGATCGCGCGCGATCCCGCATCACGGTCAATCTCGGGAAAATCATGGTCCACGAGGAGCACCCGCGGGCGTTCCGTCGACGGAACCTCCGCGGGTGTTCCTGTGGACCGTGACATCGACCAGCGACTGTACAACCCAGGGCCGAACATCAGCATGGCTTCCAGCAGCCGTCGCTTGACCTTGCCCCACCCCATTGCCGTCTCTGCCTCGCTCAATGCCAGGACTTGAGGTCCACGAAGAACTCCGGATACCCCTTCCACTTGTCGCGGAAGTAGGCTGCGTTGCGGTTGAACAGCCGCTTGTAGCGCTCGCTGCCCTCGCTGGCACCGGTAGTCTGGTGCGGCTGGTGACGGACACCGGCCAGGTCACGGAACGCCACCGAATAACCAGCCTTCTTCACCTGGAAGCAGATGTCCGTGTCTTCGAAGCACGTAGGGTCGTAGAACACATCGAAGCCTTCCAGACGCTCGAACAGGTCACGGGCAATGAACATGCAGCTGGTCCCCAGGAAACCCACGTCATCGCGGTATCCCTTGATGCGGGCCTCGTTGTTCATGCCGCGATTGGGAAGGTAGTCGGAGATGGGTCCACCCAGGTCATCACGCGTGGCGTCGAACCATCCTGCATTCCAGCCGATGGTGCCGACACCGGGGTTGGCCGCCAGGATGTTCACGGCTTCACTGAAGCAGGACGGAGAGGTCAACCACTGGTCGGAGTCGAAGAACGCAATATAACGGCCGGTGGAATGCTTGACGCCCAGGTTGCGACCCGAGGAGCATCCATTCTCACTGTTGCGCACAAGCTTCACCTTGGCATGCCCTGCGTACAGCGATTCAACCAGTTCGGCGCCGCCATCGCTGGACTGGTTATCGACAACCACGATTTCCTGCAGCCATTCCCCGGCGTGCTCCAGCAACGTGCTCACGCAGCGCTCAATGATGCGGCGGTTGTTGTGGATCAGCACAACCACGCTTACCGACACCGGATACTCCGGTTGCATCAACTGCTCGACATGGCCCAGCCAGGCGTGGCGGGCGATGAATGCGTAGTCTTCCGATGCAGTGGCGCCGGCCAGCTGTGCGGAAAGCTGCACGGCATCCACCCGATGCAAGTTGGGCGACGGTGCGAATGACGGCAGCGCATCGACAAACACCGGCTTCTCCAGCAGCAGCGCCGCCATTGACAGGTCGGCAAGGCGCGTGCGGTCCTCGGCCCCGCCGACGATGACAACCGCATGCGCGCCGGCGATCAGCGGAGCCATCTGCTGCGGCTGCCACGACCAATCGAGGGCACGTACCTGGCGGCTGTCGCGGCCATCCACGTTCATTCCCGTGACATGGAAAACGAGATCGGGGGACGCCTTCAGCGCGGCATCAAGCCAGGCGTCGCCGTCTCCGCCGAAGACAACGAACAGGACATGTTGTCGCCCGTCCTCATACGCCTGCGGCAGCCCATGACTGCGGTAGGAGTCGAAGATTTCATTGTCTCCAGCCGCGCCCAGGAAGCGCGACGGCAGGCCATCGACCTTATGCTCCGGGTGTCCGGTGACAACGCGATCAGTAAGGACGCGCAGTTCCGCGGAGAGAGAATCCGCACCGAGTGCAGCGAGGTCGACGATCACTTCGGCACCGCGTTCACGTGCCGACCGGGCCAGGCCCAGCGCCTCCGGCGATGCATCGGCAAGCAGAACGCGAGTACCCTCGGCGCGCACTTCCTGCAGCCAGGCGTGCGCATCGACAGCGAGACGCGCCGGCAGGCCGCTGCCGTCGTCCGGCCAGGCACTTCCATCCACCGCGGTGATGCGCACGAAGAAGCCGGCACGATCGCCCGCCTTCGCGAAGTGCATCGCCCGGTTGGGCCAGCCGTCGGTGGTCAACGTGTTGGCGATCACCAGCAGGCGTTCGCGGCGAACCGGTCGCACCATCGGCGGTGGCGGTTCCGCCATCTGTTGCGTGGCAGCGGTCTGAGGAACACCCAGCGTCTTCATGCGTCGCGGGATCTGTTGCAGTGCGACCTTCAACCCGTGCCGCCTCCAGACCGAAGCCAACTTGAAGGGGGCGGCCAGCAGGCGCACCAGGTCGCGGCGAAGCAACTGCAGGAACCTACGCAGGCGACGCCAGAGATTCAGCGCATCTGCGGTCTCCTGACGGCTGCGCGCCAGCTCGGCCTGCACCTGTTCGATTTGCTGCAACAGGATCGCAATGTAGACCTCCTTGTCATCAATATAGGCCTGCTTGCCTGCCAACTGCTGCTGGATCTGCTGCAGCATCTGCGCACTTTCCTCCTTGACCTGCTGCAGTGCCTGCGCACTTTCCTCCTTGATTTGCTCCAGTGCCTGCGCACTTTCCTGCCTGATCTGCTGCAATGCCTGCGCATTCTCCTGCAGCTGGCCTTGAGCCGCATCCAGGCGGACCATGTCTTCATTCATCTTCTTTTGCTTCTCGACAAGTTGCTGCGTCAGGTTTGTGTTCTGCGTCGTCTGCTCGGCAAGCTGATGGTCCCGGAACAGCAGTAGATCGTGGGCGCGTTGGCTCTGCTGCCGGGTCTGTTCAAGCTCGACCAGTGCCTGTTGCAACCACAGTGACAACCAGTCTGTGGAGGTTGCGTCGAAGCGAAGGGGCACCGGCGGCAGGGAGGAGCAGCCGTCGAGCAGCTGCAGGTGCGCGCTGGCGGACACTTCCAGGCTGTCCACCACCTGCGGATCCGGCCGCCAGGCTTCGGTGACCAGCGATTCGATCGCCTGCACGAAGCGCTCCGGGCCATCGTCGGTCGACAGCCTCAGAATCGACGGCATTCCAGCCATCGCATGGGCATGCGACAGCTTGTCGTCGTACTCAAGGCCTGCGGTGGGCTTGCCCGCCAGCAGGGCAAGGATACTGGCATGCAGGCGCATGGACAGCACCGCGTCAGCGCTGGCGATTGTCTGCCAGGTCGCATCCGTTGTTGCCGGTGCGATCAGTTCATCATTGCTGCGCCCGGGTAGCTGCTGGCGCAGCGATTCGATCAAGGGCAGGTCGGACGTCGCGCCACTGCCTTCGGTATGGGCCTGGAACGCCACCCATTGGATCCGCCATCCTGCAGGAACTGCAGTGCGCAACGCCTCCACCAGGGACGTTTTCCACTGCCCCTTGTCCCATTCACGCACCACCACCGCCAGTACCTTGCTCTGCGGCTGGCCTGCATCATGCGCAGCCTGTTGCGCCGGCAATGGGTGATAGCGGCGGAACAACCATCCCGGATCGGCGGCAACGAGGATATCCCGATCCACGCCGATCTGGCGCAGCAGTGCCTTGGATGATTCATCCCGCACGGATACGGCGGCCGCATGCTGGAACAACTCGCGCACCAGGGTGCGTGCGCCCTCTGAACTCAGCGGCCCAACCCCCTGCCCCCATACGATTGTCGGCACTCCCAGTTGCCGCGCGAGCAGCATCGGCCGTGCATAGCCGGAAATGTCGTTCGCATAAGGGAGGTACACCGCATCGAGGTTGAAGGGATGATGGTCCTGGAAGATGCCGCCGCCCCCCATCACCAGTACGTCGCAATGCATCAATGCACGAGCGATGTCCCCGACATTGGCAAACTGCACGGCATCCACACCATGCATGCGGCGGGTCAACGAGGGATCGATGCTGGCAACCACCGGCTCGCCGCCCAGTTCGCGGATGCGACGGACCAGCAGGTCCAGCAGCACCTCGTCGCCCACGTTGGGTGCCCCATAGAAACCCACGACCAGGGCCCTGAATACTGGCTTGGAGTGCGTCATCATGCAGTTCTCACTGGTGCGGTGAAGCGAGGGGCGGGAGCAAGCCAGCCATGACCGGAATGGGGCTGAGGCAATACATCCACATGGCCCGCGTAGGGCACGCGTGAGTGACGGTGGTACTCGCCCGTGTCGAGGTCACCGATGCCCAGTGCCAGCACATAGCGGTTGCCGGTGACATTCAACGTCAACTGCCAGTCGAAAACATAATCGCCCGGTTCCGTCGGCAGCGGCGAAAGGCTCATGTTCTGGGTGGTGCCAGCCCACAGGGCGATGTCATCCACGCTCTTCAACTGAATTCCATAGCAGGGCTGCTCGATACGCCGGCGTACATGGATGGCGACCTTCACCAGTACTTGTTCGCCATGGCCGAACGTCGTCCTTGGCTGCCCCTGCAGGTCGAGAATCTCCACGCCGGTGATTTCGCTTGCCGGCAATGCCGCAGCGTCTGCAGGCAGGCCATCGTCCTGCAAGCTGGCAAGGGCCTCGTCCGCATAGATCACGGCTCCGCCTTCTTCGTCCACCAGGTCGTCGGCATACTTCTTGACAACCTCGCGGCACGGTCCGTCCAGCACGACCCGTCCGCGACGCAGGTAGATGCCCCGGTCGCAGTATTCCAGCAGGGTATTGGTGGAGTGGGTAACCAGGATGATGCTGACGCCTTCAGACTGCATCTTGCGAATGCGGGTAAGGCACTTGGTCTGGAAGGCGGTGTCGCCCACTGCCAACGCTTCATCCACAACCAGGATATCGGGTGACACGTGGATCGCCACGGCGAACGCGAGCCGTACGAACATGCCCGAAGAGTAGGTCTTGACAGGCTGGTCGATGAATTCACCGATATCGGCGAATTTTTCAATTTCAGGCATGAGGCGGGTCATGTCCGCCGAACCCAGGCCGATGATGGCACCTGCCAGGTAGACGTTGTCGCGCCCGCTGAATTCCGGGTTGAAACCAGCGCCCAGTTCCAGCAGCGCCGATACCCGCCCGTTGACGGTCACGCTGCCGGTATTGGCCTGCAACGTACCGACCAGGATCTGCAGCAGCGTCGACTTGCCGCTGCCATTGCGGCCGATGATTCCAACAGTTTCGCCCGGCGCGATGTCGAAGTTGATGTCGTCCAACGCATGGAACACGCGCGCCGGCTGCGGCTGCATGCCCACCAGGCGCCGGAGCCGGTTTGCTGCCGGCTGCAACAGGCGCTGCGCCGGACGGTCGAAAATGCGGAAGACCTTGCCGACACCACGTACCGAAACCACCGGCGCAGCCGTCAACGGCGTATCTGCTGCCTGCATCACATCACCCCCGCATGCCGATAGGCGGCTCGCTTGGCGTCCAGGCTTGCCTGCTGTGAATACTCGCGCGCCATGAGATCCTGCCCTGCCGTCGACAGAGCTGCCAGTCGCGCTCGGTCCTGCGCGCATTCCAGCAATGTACGGGCAAACCCTTCTGCGTCATCACGCACCAGGATGTCCACGCCGTCGGTCGCGCCGATGCCCTCGCACCCCTTGCTGGTGCTG
The DNA here is from genome assembly GCF_059368215.1 of Stenotrophomonas sp. YJH_SMC_123. NCBI lineage: Bacteria > Pseudomonadati > Pseudomonadota > Gammaproteobacteria > Lysobacterales > Lysobacteraceae > Stenotrophomonas > Stenotrophomonas sp. YJH_SMC_123. Next base: position 211,353 of record NZ_JCAFRM010000004.1, on the reverse strand, counting down.
AGTACCGGGATGCCGGCAGACATCGCCTCGACGATCTTGACGCGGATGCCGCCGCCGGACAGCAGTGGCACCATCAGCAGATGCGCTTTGTCCAGCAGCGATTGCAGGTCGTCGACGAAGCCATGCACGAGAACGTTGCGGCCGTCATGCAATGCCTGCAGCGCCTCCGGAGGATTGCCGCCGCAGAAGTGCAGAACAATCTTCCGCTCCTGCAACTGGCCTGCCAGCAGCGGATGGATCTTCTCGGCAAACCAGGTCACCGCCTCCGCATTCGGGTACCAGCCAAAGCCTCCCATCCACAGTACGTGGAAGACATCATCCGGCTTGTCTTCAAAACGCGTGGTACCCAACGGAAAGTGCAGCGGCATGAGGTAGCGCGGGACCTTGTCGGTAACCCGCGACATGTCATGGCGAGAGATGAAGGTCATCGCCGAGAACCCGAAGGCATTGTCGATCTCGACAGCCTTCGCGGCTCGCCGGCTTCGGCTGGCAACCCATTCCATGAAACGCAGCTTCCATCCGGTCAGGCCTGCCGGCATCCAGAACGGAAAAATGTCAGCTTCGATGTTGTGGCTCAGCAGGATGCCCGGCACCTGTGGCAAGAATCGACGGAAGAACGCCAGATGGGTCGAGTTGACCTCGATCGCATCGATGCCCTGTTCCCGGACGATGCGACGTGCAGCCGCAACGGCGCTGCGGCTGTAGTAGCTGGCATCGATGAAAGGCAGACCCTGCAGTGCCTGCCGCGCCATCGACAGGGCTCGCTGCACCTTGGGCAGCTCGAACGGCATCTTCGGACGAGGCTCGAGATGGACCGACCGGAACACTTTGTCGTAGAGCGCGCGATGCTGCTCGACTTTGCGTCGGTCGGCGTCGCCGCCGACGTAGCAGAACAGGTGGTAGTCGATCTCCTCGGCGAACGGCAGAACTGCGTTCACCGCATAGATGTCGCCCCCCGTCACCGCCGGCAGCGAAGGCGCCAGCATGAACACGAGGACTTGTTTCTTAACCTGCGGTTTCATCGAAGATATCCGAATCAAAATACGGTGAGAACCTGGTGAGGTACTGGATATCCCGGTTGCGTTCACCGATCTTTCGGGCGGGTACGCCACCCACCACCTCATACGGTGCCACGTCGCGTGCCACGACCGCACCCGCCGCAACCACGGCACCTTCGCCGATGGTCACGCCCGGCAACAAGGTGGCGCGGGCACCGATCCAGGCATGGTCCTGGATGGTGACCACGCCGCCAATCGCGGGAAAGGTCGGTGCGTTGTGGTCATGGTGCAGGCTGAGGATGCAGGTCTGGAAGGAAACATTGACGTTGTTTCCAACAACCACGCCTACCCGGCCATCCAGATACACCTCCCGGTTGATCACGCAGTTGTCACCGATGCTGACGTGCGCGCGCACCGGATAACCGGTGACGAACCAGCGCATGCTGACGTGCGTGTCCTTGCCGATCGCCACCTTGAGCACGCGGGTCAGATAGAACCGGCGAACACATTCGATCGGAAAGCGGGCAACGACATTGTTGCCGAGGTAGTACTTCAGCCCCATAAGCACATAGAAGAAACGCTGGCGAAGAAGCCATTGCTTCAGGCGACTCATCGTGCAAGCTCCTTCTTAAAGGACATCAGCGAATCCACACTTGGTGCGACGGAACCAGACCATTCCCAGCAGGCAGACCACAGACGCGGCAGCAAACTGCCCCGCCAGCTGCCACCAGTCCGGCAGCTGACCGAACACCGCGACCGCACGGGCCTGCTCGATGATCGTCGTAAGCGGATTGGCCAGGAAGAGCGGGCGGATGTACTCGGGAATCTTGGTGACCGGGAAGAACACTGGCGAAATGAACAGCAGGATCTGCGAGAAAACACCCACCACCTGGTTGACGTCCCTCAGGTAAACGCCCACAGACGCCAGTATCCAGCTGATGCCCAGCGCATACAGCACCAGGGGGACCATCACTACCAGAATCAACGGAAAAGTGACCGGAACACCGTTCCCGACGAACACCAGTGCAAGCGCCAGAACGCTCAGACTGATGAACCAATGGAACAGCGCCGATGAACAGGAAACGATCGGCAGAATGCCGATCGGGAACACGACCTTCTTGACGTAGTTGACGTTTCCCGTGATCAATCCCGGCGCGCGGTTGATGCATTCGGCGATGAATCCATGGAGGATCAGGCCGACGAACAACAGGATCGCAAAATCCGCCTGACGCTGTGGCTGATCGCCCCAGCGAACTTTCAGGATCACCGAGAAGAACAACGTGTATACGCTGAGCATCAACAGCGGATTGACGAAGGACCAGAACAAGCCGAGCACTGAGCCCTTGTAGCGGCCACTGACTTCACGCCGGGTGAGCTGGAAGATGAGACCAGCCAGATTCGAGGCACTCATGCGTCAGACACCATGGACAATCCGACGGTCACTGAAGTGCCCTCTCCAGATCCACCTGCAGATCCCCCAGCTCCTCCACGCCCACGCTCAGCCGCACCAGCGCATCGCTGATGCCCAGCTGTTCGCGGCGCGCGACCGGAATCGAGGCATGGGTCATCACCGCCGGATGGTTGACCAGGCTTTCAACACCGCCCAGCGACTCGGCCAGGGTGAACAGTTCGGTCTTCTCGCAGAAGCGCTTGGCCGCCTCGAACCCGCCCTTGAGCACGATCGAGACGATGCCGCCGTAGCCGGCCATCTGCTTGCCGGCCAGTTCGTGCTGCGGGTGCGAGGCCAGGCCCGGGTAGATCACCTTCTCCACCGCCGGGTGCTTTTCCAGCCATTGGGCCAGCGCCAGCGCGTTGGCGCAGTGTGCCTTCATACGCAGCGGCAGGGTCTTCAGGCCGCGCAGGGCCAGGAAGCTGTCGAAGGGGCCCTGCACGCCCCCCACCGAGTTCTGCAGGAAGGCCATCTGCTCGGCCAGTTCGGCGTTGTCGCCGACCACGACCATGCCACCGACCATGTCCGAGTGGCCATTGAGATACTTGGTGGCCGAATGCAGGACCAGGTCCGCACCCAGTTCCAGCGGACGCTGCAGCATCGGCGAGGCGAAGGTGTTGTCGACCACTACGATCAGGCCATGGCGCTTGGCGATGGCGGCGACCGCGGCGATGTCGACGATCTTCAGCATCGGGTTGGTCGGGGTCTCGATCCAGACCATCTTCGTCTTCGACGTGATGGAGGCTTCGAATGCCGCCAGATCGGTGAGGTCGACGAAGCTGAAGTCCAGCCCGGCGGTGCGGCGACGCACGCGCTCGAACAGGCGGAAGCTGCCGCCGTAGATGTCGTCCATCGCCACCACGTGGCTGCCAGCGTCGAGCAGCTCGATCACGGTCGAGCTGGCCGCCATGCCCGAAGCGAAGGCAAAGCCGCGGGTACCGCCTTCCAGCGAGGCCACGCAGCGCTCATAGGCGAAGCGGGTCGGGTTGTGGGTACGCGAGTACTCGAAGCCCTGATGCTCGCCCGGGCTGGACTGGGCATAGGTCGAAGTGGCGTAGATTGGCGGCATCACCGCGCCGGTGCTGGGGTCGGGCGACTGACCGCCGTGGATGGCCAGCGTGGCCAGGGCCAGCGCGCGGTCCGGGGAAGAAGCGTTGGACATGTCGTTTCCTGATTGGCGCCGATGACCGGCGCCGTCGAAGGAGCGGGAGTCTATCAGCGCGGCCTTAACGAGCTTTGACGCGGATAAACCGGGATTCAGCAGCGATCTGCGGCGATAAACGCCTTACTGAACGCGCCGACGCAGATAATTCAGCAGGTCGATGCGGGTGATCAGGCCGAGGAAGGCGTCGCCGTCCATCACGATCGCCACCTGGCCGCGGTCGAACACGGGCAGCAGGGCCTCGATCGGCGACTTCACGTCCAGCCGGTCCAGCTTGCTGACCATCGCGGTGGCCACGGTGTCGCGGAAGCGCGCCTCGTCGCCATAGACATGCAGCAGCACGTCGCTTTCGTCGACGATGCCGACCAGCTTCTCGCCGTCCATCACCGGCAGCTGCGAGACGTCGTACAGCTTCATGCGCTGGTAGGCGGTGGTCAGCAGGTCGTTCGGGCCGATCACCACGGTGTCGCGCTGGCCGTACGGGCGCAGGATCAGGTCGCGCAGGTCGCCGTGCTGCGGGCGCTGCAGGAAGCCGTTGTCCAGCATCCAGTAGTCGTTGTACATCTTCGACAGGTACTTGTTGCCGGTATCGCAGACCAGCACCAGCACCCTCTTCGGCGTGGTCTGCTCCTTGCAGTACTTCAGCGCCGCCGCCAGCAGGGTGCCGGTGGACGAACCGCCCAGGATGCCTTCCTTGCCCAGCAGCTCGCGCGCGGTGTGGAAGCTCTCGGCATCGCTGATCGCATAAGCCTTCTTGACGCGGCTGAAGTCGGAGATCGAGGGCAGGAAGTCCTCGCCGATGCCTTCCACCAGCCAGCTGCCCGACTTGTCGTTGAGCACGCCGTCGTTGATGTATTCGGCCAGGATCGAGCCGACCGGATCGGCCAGCACCAGCTCGGTCTTCGGCGACAGCTTGGCGAACGCGCGCGACAGGCCGGTCATGGTGCCGGAGCTGCCGCAGCCGAACACGATGGCGTCGAGGTCACCGCCCATCTGCTCGAGGATTTCCGGGCCGGTGCCGAACTCATGCGCGGCCGGGTTGTCCGGGTTGCCGAACTGGTTGATGAAGTAGGCGCCCGGGGTCTGCTCGGCGATGGTCTTGGCCAGGTCCTGGTAGTACTCGGGATGGCCCTTGGCGACGTCTGAACGGGTCAGGCGCACTTCAGCGCCCATCGCCTTCAGGTTGAAGATTTTCTCGCGGCTCATCTTGTCGGGAACGACGAGGATCAGCTTGTAGCCCTTCTGCTGTGCCACCAGCGCCAGGCCCAGGCCGGTGTTGCCGGCGGTACCTTCAACCAGGGTCGCGCCCGGCTTCAGGTCACCCCGCTGCTCCGCCGCCTCGATCATCGACAGGCCGATGCGATCCTTGATCGATCCGCCCGGGTTGGCGCTCTCCAGCTTCAGGTAGAGCTCGCAGACGCCGGTGTCCAGGCGCTGGGCCTTGACGATCGGGGTCTGGCCGATGAGTTCGAGGACGGAAGAATGGATGGGCATTCGGAGGACTTTCGATTCGCGCCACGCAGGGCCGGACCGATGATTATCCGACGGATGGCGCTGAATGTCAGGTCGGTGCAGGCATGCCGCCCGCCTGCCCCGTAAAGGGATGCGGGCGGCCCCGGATCGACGAGGAGACCGGTACCGCCCGCATCGGTGAGTTGTGCCTGCTGGCCAAGGCACCACCGCCTGTGGTGCCTTGGCGCGGCCGCCTCATCGGCGGTGCCGCGATGCCGGGGCGGGGTCGCCCGGCGGGGCCATCGATGGCCGGGTCACGCCGTTCCGGGCGCGACGGGGTGCGTCAAAGCGTGGGGGACGTCGTTGGGAGAGGTGTTTCGTACATTCGCAGAAGGCGTTGCTTGGCCAGCAGCTTCTCACGCTTCATGCGACCCAGGGTGACATCATCGATCGGGAGTACACCCAACTCCGCGTCCATGCACTTCTTGTTCAACTTGCGGTGCTGGTCATGGAGTGCCCTGAACTCCGGATCACGCGCGCGACGGGCGTCGATCTCGCTCTGGGGCTGATCTTCAAACATGATGGACCTCCTTCGACAGATACACGAACGCCCCGGCCACAAGGCACGGGGCGTTGTTCATGGAGGAGCGCCGGCCGATGGCCACCTGGACGCCTGCAACGACCTGCGGCACTGGCCTGCGCACGTCGATCTGCTGCGGTTCGCGCCCTGCTTGCATCGGCCCGGCCCTCCCATCGTCCGGTCCGCGGCATTGCGTCCCGGACGATTGACCCTACGCCTGCTCAGGGCGGGGTACAAGACCCCTGCGTCAAAAAGACCGAACCCCGCCGGGGCGGGGTTCAGGCTGAATGCTCATTGCAACGAAAAACAAACAATATCAATGCATTACGGGGCGATGATGACCTCGGCCGAACGGGCCCGGGTGGAGGCTGCCTTCTTGCCGCTGACCTGGATCCGGTTGCTGGCGACACCAGCCGCGACCAGGGCGTCGCGCAGCGCTTCGGCCCGCTTCTGACCCACGCCGTTGGCATTGTCGTAGGCCTCGATGCGCAGGCGGCCCTTCTTGCCGATGTTCAGGTACTCGGCCAGCGCCTTGGCCTGGTTGCGGGCCCCACCGGACAGGCTGGAGGCACCTGCAGCGAACGCGTCGCCATTGAAGGTGAAGACTTCGCCTCGCCCATCGAACTTCGAACCCGGCAGTTTCTGCCCGGAGACCAGCTCGGCCTCCTCACGGGCCAGCTTGGCGGCGTTCTGCTGGGCAGCGCTGAGCCGCTGCTGCTGCTTGCCGGCCACGCTGGTCAGGGCGTTTTCGGCGTCCTGGCGGGCCAGGGTTTCGGCCTCGGCGGCCTGGCGCAGGCGTTCGGCCTCCTCGGCCTGCATCTGCGCCTGCATGCGCAGCTGCTCGGCTTCCTGACGGGCGCGGGCAGCGTCGCGGCGGCTGGCCTCGATCAGCAGGTCGCTGCGGGTGCGCTCCAGGCGGTCGACCTCGCGCGCGGCCATCGCGGTGCGCACGGCCGTCTCGGCAATCTCCACCCGGCGCTCGGCCAGGTAGGTGGCCAGCTCCTGGTCACGGCGCTTGGCCTTGTCCAGGGTCGCGATGGCCTGCTGGGCCTGCATGCGCTCGAAGGCGCCCAGCTCAGCGGTATCCGGGTTGGCCTGGATGGCCATCAGGCGCTGGCTCAGCTGCGCCACCATCGGGTTGTCGGCGGCCACGGCCAGGGTCGGCAGCGCCAGCAGCGCGGCCAGGGTTGCGGCGGTCATCGGCTTCACCGGCGGTCCTCCCCGGTCGACAGCTGGCGTTGCAGCTGGTTGACCTCGTTGCGGCGCAGCTGCAGCTGCGCGGTGACGGTGGCTTCCTCGCTGCGGACGCGTGCCAGGTCGGCATCGGCGGCGGCGCGCAGGGCCATCGCCGGGGCGTTCTTCCGTTCGCGGCGGTCGCCGGCGGCGCGCTGGGCCTGCTCCAGCCCCTGCCGGGCCAGACCGATCAGGTCCGGGGCGTACTGGTCGGCGTCGGCCTGGGTGGCCTTGTCGACCGCCTGCCGGGCCTGCGCCAGTTCCAGGGCGGCGTCCTGCGCCCAGGCGGGGGCAGACAGTGCGAATGCAAACGCCATCACATACAGGCCATGGCGCATTCGTGCGAAGCTAAGTCGTTTCATTGGGGAGGCCGTACCGGTTGTCGGTTCACGGCCATTGTCGTCAAGCCGACACCGTGCTGGCAACGGGCGTCGGCCGTTTCGTTGGGGAAAATTCGCAATGGATATCGGCTACTTCCTGAAGCTGATGACCGAAAAGAACGCTTCGGACATGTTTCTGACCACCGGGGCACCGGTCTACATCAAGATCGAGGGGAAGCTCTATCCGCTGGGCAACACCGGCCTGCCGCCGGGCATGGTCAAGAAAATCGCCTACTCGCTGATGGACGAAGGCCAGGTGCCGCAGTTCGAGCGCGAGCTGGAGCTCAACATGGCCATCGCCCTGCCCGATGCCGGGCGCTTCCGCGTCAACGTGTTCAAGCAGCGGGGCGAGGTCGGCATGGTCATCCGCGCCATCCGCAGCCGCATCCCGAGCATCGAGGAGCTGAACCTGCCGCAGGTGCTGAAGGACGTCATCATGACCCCGCGCGGGCTGGTGCTGGTGGTGGGGTCCACCGGTTCCGGCAAGTCCACCTCGCTGGCGTCGATGATCGACCACCGCAACAGCACCACCACCGGTCACATCCTCACCATCGAGGATCCGATCGAGTACCTGCACAAGCACAAGATGTCGATCGTCAACCAGCGCGAGGTCGGCCTGGACACCCACGCCTTCCACAACGCGCTGAAGAACGCGATGCGTGAAGCGCCGGACGTGATCCTGATCGGCGAAATCCTGGATGCGGAAACGATGGAGGCGGCGATCGCCTTCGCCGAGACCGGGCACCTGTGCCTGGCCACCCTGCACTCCAACAACGCCGACCAGACCATCGAGCGCATCCTCAACTTCTTCCCGGAAAGCGCGCACAAGAACGTGCTGATGAACCTGGCGCTGAACCTGCGTGCGGTGATCAGCCAGCGCCTGGTGAAGAACAAGGAGGGCCGTCGCCTGCCGGCCACCGAGGTGCTGATCAATACGCCGATGATCCGCGACCTGTTGCGTCGCGGCCAGGTGCACGAGATCAAGGCGGCGATGGAAGGCTCGCTGGAAGAAGGCATGGAGAGCTTCGACCAGTGCCTGTTCCGGCTGGCCAAGGCGGGCATCATCGAGCAGGAGGAAGCGCTGCGCGCGGCCGACTCGCGCGATGGCCTGGCCCTGAAGTTCCGTTTGTCCGAAGGCAGCAGCGGTGAGCACGACCCGTACGCCGATTTCTCGGCCGGCGCACCCAGCATCACCCACGGCTTCTGACCCCACGAAAAAGGGGACGGAGGGGATTAAGTCGTTTGTGCATTTGCGACTTAATCCCCTCCGTCCCCTTTTTTCTGAAGCGTTCATGGGCGGTCTCATCCAATGAGACCCCTCATCCGTAGGTTTCCTCAATGGAAACCATCCGCAAGCTGGCCATTCTGGCCGACGCCGCCAAATACGATGCCTCCTGCGCCTCCAGCGGCTCGGGCAAGCGCGATTCGCGCGCCAGTGGCGGTATCGGCAGCACCGAGGGCATGGGCATCTGCCACAGCTACACGCCCGATGGCCGCTGCGTTTCGTTGCTGAAGATCCTGCTGACCAACTTCTGCATTTACGACTGCGCCTATTGCGTGAACCGGGTCTCCAGCAACGTGGCACGCGCGCGTTTCAGCGTGGACGAGGTGGTCACGCTCACCCTGGACTTCTACAAGCGCAACTACATCGAGGGCCTGTTCCTGTCCAGCGGCATCATCCGCAATGCGGACTACACCATGGAACAGATGGTGGAAGTGGCCCGGCAGCTGCGCGAAGAACACCGCTACGCCGGCTACATCCATCTCAAGACCATTCCCGAGGCCTCGCCGGAACTGCTGGCCAGCGCCGGGTGCTATGCCGACCGCCTGTCCATCAACGTGGAACTGCCCACTGAAGCCGGCCTGAGCGCCTTGGCGCCGGAGAAGACGGTGCATTCGATCCGTGGCGCGATGGGCGAACTGCGCTGGCGCATCGAGGAAGCCAAGGAAGCTCGCAAGGCCCCTGCAGCGGTGGCGCCGACGGCCAGTCGCAGTGTTCGCCCGCGCCCTCCCCGTTTCGCACCGGCCGGGCAGAGCACCCAGATGATCGTCGGCGCGGACGGGGCAAACGACCAGCAGATCCTGGCCAGCGCCGACAGCCTGTACGGCAACTACCGCATGCGCCGGGTCTACTACTCCGCGTTCAGCCCGATTCCGGACGCCAGCCGGCAGCTGCCACTGCAGCCGCCACCGCTGCAGCGCGAACATCGCCTTTACCAGGCAGACTGGCTGCTGCGCTTCTACGGTTACGGTGTGGAGGAGATTACCGACACCACCCAGGACGGCATGCTCGACCTGGATATCGACCCCAAGATGGCCTGGGCGATCCGCCATCCCGAGCGCTTTCCGGTCGATCTGAACCGGGCACCGAAGGAAATGCTGCTGCGCGTGCCCGGCCTTGGCGTGCGCAACGTCAAGCGCGTGCTGATGGCACGCCGCCACGGGCGGCTGCGCGTGGCCGACATCGCGCGCCTGAAGGCACCGATGAGCAAGCTGCTGCCGTTCGTGCTGCTGGCCGACCATCACCCGCGCAAAGCACTGGATGATCCGGCGGCGCTGCGCGCGCAGCTGGCCCCGCCGCCGCGCCAGGGTTCGCTTTTCGATGCCCCGTCTGCGTCCTGACGCGCAGCGTTGGTCGCTGCGGGTGGATCCGCCGTGGTCGCTGCAGGCCTGGCGCGATGCTGCGCGCGAAGCGTTGCTGCGCGGCGTTGCCCCGCCGCAGCTGGACTGGCTGGAAGGGAGTGACACGTCGCTGCTGGATGCGCCGGCCGTGCAGCAGGCCCCGATGCTTGCCGATGCCGGTGCACCCAACGTTCCACGTGACTTCCTGGAGCTGGCGGCCACCTGCCTGTGCCATCGCGATCCCCAGCGCCTGGCCGTGCTGTATCGCCTGCTGTGGCGCATCGCCCATGGCGAGCGATCAGTGCTGGGCAACCCCGCCGACGCCGATGTCCTGCGCGCGACAGCCCTCGCCCAGGCCGTCCGCCGTGACACGCACAAGATGAAGGCATTCGTGCGCTTCCGCGAGGTACCTGGCCAGCCCGATGCGTTCATCGCCTGGTTCGAGCCGCAACACCACATCGTCGACCGGGTCGCGCCGTTCTTCGCGCGCCGCTTCACCGGCATGCGCTGGGCGATCCTGACCCCTTCGCGCAGCGTCGCCTGGGATGGGCAGGCGCTTGCCTTCGGCCCCGGTGCACGGCGCGAAGATGCCCCGGCCGAGGATGCACGGGAGTCGCTGTGGCAGACCTACTACGCCAGCATCTTCAATCCGGCGCGACTCAACACACGGATGATGATGCAGGAGATGCCGGCCAAGTACTGGCGCCACCTGCCTGAAGCACAGTTGCTGCCACGCCTGGTGCGCGACGCGGCCGACCGCGTGCAGGAAATGCATGACCGGCCGGCACAGGCACCGCAACGCAGGATTCCCCCGCGTGCGAACGCTGCGGCGCCGGCAGCCGATGCCAGCAGCCTGGACAATCTGCGCGGACAGGCCAGTGCCTGCCGCCAGTGCCCGCTATGGGAGCAGGCCACGCAGACCGTGTTCGGGCAGGGGCCTGCCGATGCGCGGGTGATGGTGATCGGCGAGCAGCCCGGTGATACCGAGGATCTGCGCGGGCAGCCGTTCGCAGGACCTGCCGGCCAGGTGCTGGACCGCGCACTGGCGGAACTGGGAATCGATCGCGCCCAGCTGTACCTCACCAACGCGGTGAAGCACTTCCACCATGAGCGGCGCGGCAAGGTGCGGCTGCACAAGCGGCCGGAAAGCCGCCACATCCAGGCCTGCCGCCCCTGGCTGATGGGTGAGATCGCACGCGTGCGGCCCCAGGTGATCGTATGCCTCGGCGCGACAGCCGCAGCCTCGGTATTCGGTCGTGGTTTCGACCTCGCACGCGACCGCGGACGCTGGCACACCCTCGAGGACGGCACGCGCGGCTACGCCACGGTGCACCCGGCATGGGTGTTGCGGCAGGCCGACGATGCGCGCCGCGAGGAAGCCTACCGGGTGTTCCGCGATGACCTGGCCCGTTTGCGGCAGAAAGGGGACGGAGGGGATTAAGTCGTAAGTGCATATGCGACTTAATCCCCTCCGTCCCCTTTTTTTCAGGCGGCGTCGGGCTGGTTTTCCGGGCGTGCGCGGTCGAAGGCATCCACTGCCTGGCAGGCCGCTTCGATGCGGCGCAGGGTCGGGTACGGTGCCAGGTCCAGGCCGAAGCGGTGGGCGTTGTACAGCTGCGGCAGCAGGCAGATATCGGCCAGGCCGGGACGGTCACCGTGGCAGAAGGCGCCGGTGTCACGACTGTTGACCAGCAGGGCTTCCATCGCCGCGAAGCCCTCGGCGATCCATTGCAGGGTCCACTGCGTGCGCGCATCGGCCGGCACCTGCAGATCGCGCTCCAGGTACTGCATCACCCGCAGGTTGTTGATCGGGTGGATGTCGCAGGCCACCAGCTGGGCCAGCGCCCGCACCCGCGCGCGGCCGGCGGCGTCGGCCGGCAGCAGCGGTACCTGCGGAAAGCGCTCGTCCAGGTATTCGAGGATCGCCAGCGACTGGGTCAGCACATGCCCCTCATGCAGCAGGGTCGGCACCTGCTGCTGCGGGTTGAGCGCCCGATAGGCATCCCGGTGCTGCTCGCCACCGTCGCGCACCAGATGCACCGGCCGGGCCTCCCAGGCCAGGCCCTTCAGCTCCAGACCGATGCGCACGCGGTAGGCGGCGCTGGATCGCCAGTAGGTGTACAGCACGATGCCGTCGTCGACCGGGATCTCCATGGCCGCCTCCATGCTCAGGGCCTGGCCGCCTGTTCGATGCGCTGCTCGATCGCACCGAAGATGCTGTTGCCCGCGGCATCGAGCATCTCGATGCGCACCACGTCGCCGAAGGACATGAACGGCGTGCTCGGCTTGCCATCGCGCAGGGTTTCGACCACGCGCTGCTCGGCGAAGCACGACGCACCCTTGCTGGTGTCTTCATTGGCGATGGTGCCCGAGCCGACGATGGTGCCGGCGACCAGCGGACGGGTCTTGGCCGCATGCGAAACCAGCTGGGCGAAATTGAACTGCATGTCCACGCCCGCTTCCGGCGCACCGAACCACTGGCCGTTGATGTGGGTCAGCAGCGGCAGGTGCACCTTGCTGTCCTGCCACGCGGCACCCAGCTCGTCAGGGGTGACGAACACCGGCGACAGCGCCGAGCGCGGCTTGGACTGCAGGAAGCCGAAACCCTTGGCCAGCTCGCCCGGGATCAGGTTGCGCAGCGAGACATCGTTGACCAGGCCGACCAACTGGATATGACCGGCTGCCTGTTCCGGGGTCGCCGCCATCGGCACGTCGTCGGTGATCACCACGATCTCCGCTTCCAGGTCGATGCCGTAGTCCTCGCTGACCACCTTGACCGCATCGCGCGGGCCGTAGAAGCCTGCGCTGGTGGCCTGGTACATCAGCGGGTCGGTGTAGAAGCTGTCCGGCACCTCGGCGCCACGGGCACGGCGCACGCGCTCGACGTGCGGCAGGTAGGCGCTGCCATCGACGAACTCATAGGCGCGCGGCATCGGTGCGGCCAGTGCCTGCGGGTCGAGGTCGAACACGCCATCGGCATCGCCGGCATTGAGCGATTCGTACAGGGCGTTCAGGCGCGGTGCGATGTGGCTCCAGTCCTCCAGGGCCTGCTGCAGGGTGGCGGCAATGCCGGTGGCGCGCACGCCGTGGCGCAGGTCACGCGAGACGACGATCAGGGTGCCGTCGCGGCCGCCTTCCTTCAAAGAACCAAGCTTCATGGGTGGGTGTCCGGAGTCGTGGGCAAACAAGTTTCAAGTGTAATCAAATCTGCGGCGACGCCAAGCTGCAGCGCGGCATCGGCCCACCCTACCGTAGTGGGGGGTTCGGCAGGGCTTGCAGCCCTGCACCTGCTTCAAGCCAAGGCAACAGCCGACGCAACAGCAACAGCGGACATTCCGTGGGATGGCGAGGCACTGTGGGTTTGCGGGGACGCCGTAAACCCATCCATGGGGGCTTGGTCGCGGCATCCATGCCGCTCACACCCCGCAAACCCACAGTACCCCGCCTTCGACAGTAGGCCGGTGGCCAGTAGATCCACGCCATGCGTGGATGAAATCTGTCAGATATCGAATGAAATTCCGGGGTCAGATCCGTTTTCCTGCGGAAAACGGATCTGACCCCATGCCATTCCGACAGATCGCAGGAAACTGTCGAAGGCGGGGTGGGTCCGGTGACAGGGGCGTGAGCCGCATGGATGCGGCGACCGAGCTTACATGGGTGAGGGCGCTTTGCTTGCGAAGCACCGCTTCGCAAGCGCCCGAACGCCCAACCGCCAGCGGCTGGGCCGGGCCCCGGAGGGGTACTTGCAGCGCCCCCTGCCACCGGACCCACCCCGCCTACCCACAGGAACCGGCCTTTGACGTTGCTTCAGCCTCTGCGGGTGCAGGGCGCAGCCCTGCAGACACGCCCCTACCTGAACAGGCCTTTTTGCGCGAAGTCTCGAACATCGTTTAGACTTGCAGGGTCTGCAGCGGCCGTCCGTTTCCCTCCGGGATCGCCGGCGACCAGGGTCCGCCCTCTTCGCCCGCCCCCACTCCGACGCCGTTCGTCACGCATTCCAGCCTGCGCTTCGTGCCGGCTGCACCCAATTCTCGCAGCGCGGTTCACGGGAACGCTCCGAGTCAGCCGATCAGTTTGATCTGCCCCCGTCTGTCCGCTCGGACAGGCGTTTCTTGTACTTGGAGCAAACTCAATGTCTTTTGAATCGCTGGGCCTGGCGCCCTTCCTGCTGCGCGCGCTCGCCGAGCAGGGCTACGAAAACCCGACCCCGATCCAGCAGCAGGCGATCCCGCTGGCGCTGGCCGGTCGCGACCTGCTGGCCGGCGCACAGACCGGCACCGGCAAGACCGCCGCGTTCGGCCTGCCGCTGCTGCAGCACCTGGGCACCGCCTCGCAGGAGGTACGTGCCGGCCCGCGCAAGCCGCGCGCGCTGATCCTGGCCCCGACCCGCGAGCTGGCCACCCAGGTGCATGACAGCCTGCGTGGCTACAGCAAGTACCTGCGCATCCCCAGCGCCTGCATCTACGGCGGCGTCGGCATGGGCAACCAGCTGGACATCCTGCGCCGTGGCGTGGACCTGCTGGTGGCCTGCCCGGGCCGCCTGATCGACCACCTTGAGCGTCGCAGCGTCGACCTGTCCGGCATTGAAGTGCTGATCCTGGACGAAGCCGACCGCATGCTCGACATGGGCTTCCTGCCGTCGATCAAGCGCATCCTGGCCAAGCTGCCGAAGCAGAACCGCCAGACCCTGCTGTTCTCGGCCACCTTCGAGGACAACATCCGCCAGTTGGCGCTGGAGTTCATGCGCAACCCGGAACAGATCCAGGTGACGCCGAAGAACACCGTGGCCGAAACCATCACCCACCGCGTGCATCCGGTCGACGCCGGCCGCAAGCGCGACCTGCTGCTGCACCTGCTGGCGCAGGACAGCCGCGAGCAGACCCTGGTGTTCGCCCGCACCAAGCATGGCAGCGACAAGCTGGCCACCTTCCTGGAAAAGTCGGGCATCAAGACCGCGGCGATCCACGGCAACAAGAGCCAGGGCCAGCGCCTGCGTGCGCTGGGTGACTTCAAGGCCGGCCGCGTGACCGTGCTGGTGGCCACCGACATCGCCGCGCGCGGCATCGACATCAACGAGCTGCCGAAGGTGATCAACTTCGACCTGCCGATGGTGGCCGAGGACTACGTGCACCGCATCGGCCGCACCGGCCGCAACGGCGCGACCGGCCAGGCGATTTCGCTGGTGGCGCAGGATGAAGTGAAGCTGCTGCGCGCGATCGTGCGCCTGCTGGGCCGCGACATGGACATCCGCGATGTGCCGGGCTTCGAGCTGCAGACGCCGATCCGCTGGGGCAACAGTGCGCCGGGCAAGGCCGAGCACGATACCGGTGAGCGCGCGCCGCGCAAGAGCCACGCACGCCGTCCGCACGGCGATGCGCCGCGCCATGCGCATGCCGGCCCGAAGAAGGCCGGTGGTGGCCGTCGCGAGGGCGGCGGCAACGGCCAGCAGCGTGCGGGCGCGGGTCAGGGCCAGCGCCGTGGCGGTGGCGGCAATGGTGGCGGCCGTGGTCGCGGCCAGGGTGGCAACGGCGGCGGTCGCGCCGGCTGATCCCAGCTGACATGGATGGCGCTTCCCGCTGCGCGGGGGGCTATCGAGGGACGGCGCTGACGCGCCGTCCTTTTTTTGTTGCTGGCTACCGGGTGATAAAGCACGCGGTGGCAGTACCGAGGGCGGATGGACATGGGGGCAGCGCAGAACACGCTGTAAATACGTCCATGTAAGCTCGATGGCGCCATCCATGGCGCCAACGGTTCTGCGCTGCCCCCATGCCCATCCGCTTCAAGCATTGCCTGCGCCTTCTTCTCCCGCCGGGTAGCCGGGAGAAGAAAGATCAAATTCAAGTTCAAATTCAAATTCAAAGGCAAAAGCCGAAGTCGCAATTCCTGGCTTTGCTTTTGCTTTTGCTTTTGTATTTGCCCTTGCTCCCGCCTTGGGGTCTGACGCGTCCGCGCCCGCTGGAAACTGTCTTGGGGAGGCCGGGCGGGCTGCGCAGGACCGTTGGCGCCAAGGATGGCGCCATCGAGCCCCCAAGGACGGGTTTACGGCGTGTCCTGCGCAGCCCGCCCGGCCTCCCCCACACGCATCAATCAAGGCGCGCAAACCCTCAACCCCGCGCTTTCGCCGGATTTACCAGATTCCCGAAGAAGATCGCGTTGATCAGCAGCCGGTCCGTGCCATGCCAGTACTTGCGATGCGCCGGATCATCGGCGAACAGCACCACGTTACCCTGCCCCTGCGCCGACACCAGCAGCCACGCGCTGCCCGCCACCCGCGTGCGGTTGCGCTCGGACAAGTAACCGTTCACCCGCGGCGGCGCGTCGATGCGTACCACCGTCGAGAACGGGTTCGCACTCGGCTGCAGCGTCACCGTGTTTTCCTTGTTGATCGCCAGTTGCCGGCGCGGCACGCCGAACGCCAACGGATGGCTGGTATCCACGTCGGCACTGAGGATGTTGCCGCTGACCCGCTCGATCGCAGCGATGTCGCGCTGGTCGCCGAACGCACGGCGGCTCTCGTCGGCAGTCTCTTCTTCCTTGCCGAGCTTCTCGCCGTCGGCCAGCTTCTGTTCGATCGCCCACTTCGAGGCGCTGCCGTAGGTCACCAGTGAACCTCCGGCCTGCACCCAGCGCTTCAGTGCGGCCACCGCCGTGGCATCGATGCCGGTGTAGGTGCCGCCGGACAGCACGATCGTGGTGTAGCGGTCCAGCGGCACCTTGCCCAGCTGCTGCGGGTCCAGCTTGCTGGCAGGCAGGTGCAGCTGCTGGTCGAGCAGGAACCACGCCGAACCGATCTCGGTGGCGGCCACGCCCTCGCCCATCACCAGCGCGACCGTGGGCTTGCGCAGCGCCTTGACGCCGTCACTGCCGAGGTCGATGCCTTCGCGGCTGCGGCCGCTGGGCAATGCGTGCACCTGCACACCCGCCTCGCGCGCGGCCGACGTCACTGCCTCAAGCAGCGCTGCGCCCTGCAGCGATTGCCCGGCCACCGGAATCACCAGGCTGCCGGCGGCGAAGCTGACCTCGCCCTGCGCGGTCGCGGTGGTGAACGGCTGGAACGCCGCACGTGCGCTCACGCCCTTGCCCTGCAGTGCAGCCAGCGCGCGCCCGGCGTTGTAGTCGCGCCAGTCGATCGCGTAGGCGAATCCGGCCTGGCCGCCCAGCACCGCGCCCTGCGCCGCCGGCAGCGCGGTCACGCGTGCACCGCCTTCGATACGGCTGCGGCTACCGGCGAAGGCCACGCCGTAGGCCGGTGCGATTGCGTAGCTGGTGCTGCCGTAGAACACATCACCCTTGATCGGCGGCGTCTCGGCAAAGATCGAATGCACCAGGCGGAACTGCGCCTGTTGGACCGGCACAACGTAGGCGCTGCCGGCATCGAAACGCTGCCCATCGACAGTGACGGCACGATCCAGCGCGCGCACGTCGATGCGATGCAGCAGCAACAGTTCCAGCAGGCGGTGGGTCAGCGCCGGATCATGCGCATCACCGAACACGAAGCTCTTCACCGGCTGCTGTGCGGCCTGCTTCAGCGCGCTCTGGAAGAACTGCTTCTGCAGGTCGAACAGGCCGCTGCGCTCGGTCACTGCGCCGCGCACGGTGCCCAGCCCGGTGGCGACCTGGTTGCGGATGGTGAACGGGAACGTCAGCAGGCCATTCACCGATTCCTGCACGCGGCCGCGTGAGCTGGCCTGTTCGACGGTCACGCCGACGGCACCATGGAAGTCCGGGTAGGTCGAGCCGTATACCGGCGAGAAGTTGTCGAAGTTCTCGCCGGTGTAGTACAGCGAGCGCAGCGCATCCAGCGCCTGCGCGTGGTACCTGGCCAGGGTCTTGTTGAATTCGTACGACGCCGCGGGAATCAGCGGACTGTGCATGCTCTTCGGCGAGGGCTCGAAGTAGTAGGTGCTGTCCTTGCCCATTTCGTGGAAGTCGATCTGCACGTTCGGGTACCACTGGTGGAACACCTCCACCTTCGGCCGCGAGTCCTGCTGGGTCAGGGCCAGCCAGTCGCGGTTGAGATCGGTGAAGTAGTGGTTGGTGCGCCCTTGCGGGAACGGTTCGACGTGCTCCTTGTCGGCCGGGTCGGCCGAGGCCGGATCGGAGGCCCACGCGTTGTGCCAGTTGGCGGCACGATCGCGACCGTCCGGATTCTGCGCCGGGTCGAACAGCACCACCGCCTGCTGCAGCCACTGCTGGGTTTCGGCGCTGCGGTTGGCCACCAGGTAGTAAGCCGTCAGCATCGCCGCCTCGGCACTGGAGGTCTCGTTGCCATGCACGCTGTATCCCAGCCACACCACCACCGGGCTGTCGCCCGCCGCACTGCGCGGCTGCGCCGGATCGGCCAGGGTCGCGTGCTGCTGGCGGATCTGTTCCAACCGCGCGTGGTTGCCTGCGGCAGTGACAGTGGCGATCAACAGCGGGCGGCCCTCATAGCTGCGGCCGATCTCGCGCACGCTGATCCTGTCCGAGCGCCGGGCCAGTTCCTGGAAGTACGCCACCAGCTGGTCGTGCCGGGTGTAACGGCTGCCGATCGGATAGCCGAGGAACTGCTCCGGCGTGGGCACGGCGGTATCGAACGCCGCTGCATCGGCAGCCTGCGGAAAGAAGTAGGTGCTCTGTGCCTGTACCGGCTGCGGCTGGAACAGTGCGGTGGCGGCGGCAAGCAGCAACGGAAGAACGGCACGACGATGCAAGGACACAGTGACTCCCCTGGAACACAACGGCAGGCGGTCGCGCGACCGGTCCCCTGGGGAGACCGGTCGCAGCGGGTGGATCAGAAGCGGTAGTCGAAGCCCAGCGTGAAGTAGCGGCCGCGCAGGTCGTACTGGCTGAAGTCGTACGGCGCGCGGATGCCCGGGAACGAGGCATCGTACGGCGGCGTCTTGTCGGCCAGGTTCTGCACCTTGGCGTACACCGTCAGCTTGTCGATGCCGGTGTAGGCCAGGTACAGGTCGTACTGGCTGTAGCTGCCGACGCGCTGCTGCACGGCCTTGGCGGCGGTGCTGGCCTCCTGGCGGTAGCTGCTGGTGTAGTACCAGGTCACCGCGGCGTTGAAGTCGCCGTATTTCCAGTCCAGGGTGGTGGTGGCCTTGTCCTTGGGCAGGGTCGCGCCGAGGTTGCTGCCGGCGTAGTCGACCAGCGGGCCGCCGACTACGGTCGGGCGACGGTAGTCGCGCACGTGGGTGTAGGCGGAGGACACGGTGAAGTCGCCGAGCGCAGCGGTCGGGATGCGCTGGCGCAGCTCGACGTCGATGCCTGATGTCTTCAGCTCGCTCAGGTTCTGGTAGCGGTTGTAGACGGCCTGCAGCTTGCCGCGCTCGTCGCGCTGCACGGCGCCGGCCACGTTGTCGTTGACCAGGGTCTGGG
This sequence comes from Stenotrophomonas sp. YJH_SMC_123, assembly GCF_059368215.1. Taxonomy (NCBI): domain Bacteria; kingdom Pseudomonadati; phylum Pseudomonadota; class Gammaproteobacteria; order Lysobacterales; family Lysobacteraceae; genus Stenotrophomonas; species Stenotrophomonas sp. YJH_SMC_123. The sequence goes on along the minus strand of NZ_JCAFRM010000004.1, from coordinate 192,110 downwards.
TGTTGTTGGTGCCGACCAGGTTGTCCAGCTGGATGCGGTAGTAGTCCACGCTCAGGTTGGTGTTGGCCCATGGCGACAGCACCACGCCGAAGTTCACGCTCTTGGTGCGCTCGGGCTTCAGTGCGTTGTTGCCAACGGTGAAGAAGGTCGGATTCTGGCGCGAGCCCGGCACGTCCGGATCACGCGGGTCGGCCACGCTGCCGTAGGCGATGCTGGTGCTGTTGGAGTTCTCCGACAGCGACGGTGCACGGAAGCCCTTCGACGCCGATGCACGCACCAGCAGGAAATCGAGCGGCTGCCAGCGCAGGCCGATCTTCGGCGAGAACGCATCGCCGAAATCATCGTAGTGATCGGCACGCGCGGCGGCGGACAGTTCCAGGGTCGAGGCCAGCGGCACGTTCACTTCGGCGTAGGCGGCACTGACCTGGCGCTGGCCATGTACTTCGGCGATGGCCGGGCGCACCTGCAGGCCGGCATCGATCTGCCACGGGTTGTTGGAATCGAGCTTCTCGCGGCGCCACTCGGCACCGGCGGCGAAGCCGATCTCGCCGGCCCAGGTGTGGCCCAGGCTGCCGGAAATCTTCGCGTCGACGCCCTGCAGCTTGGACTCGGCCGGGCGCAGCGTGGCGATGTTGATCGAATCACGTACCGACTGCGGCGTGGCCGCCGGATTCAGCAGGTTGTAGCTGCCGGTGGCCAGCGCATCGGCCAGCGCCCAGCGATTGGCGAAGCCGCCGGACACGCTCTCACGCTCGCTGCTGCGTGCGCCGAATGCAGCCACTTCCCAGTCCCAGTTCGCAGTGGTGCCACGCAGGCCGAACACGCCGCGATAGGCGGTGGAACGGTTGGTCTTGATCGTGCCGCCGAGGTCGAAGAAGGTGTATTCGATCGGGATCGCACGGCCGTACGGGTTGTACGGATTGTTGGCCGGCAGCAGCGACGACACCGGTTCGGCCAGGCCACTGTTGGCGTTCAATGCGAAGCGGCCGCTCTCCAGGGTGAAGAACGGGCTGCTGCCGAACCACGCGGCACTCTTGATCTGGCTGTACAGCACTTCGCCGAAGGCTTCGACGTTGTCGTTCAGGCGGAAGGTACCGTTGGCATAGGCCTGGTAGCGCTTGGTCGAGGGGATCAGCGTGGTGAACGGGGCCTGGTTGAAGCCGCAGGTGTCGCCGGCCAGGCCGTCGATCGGCGCGCTGGCGACGCGGGTGGTACCGACCGGGCAGTTGCCGTTGGCGTCGAGCATCGGCACCGACACGCCGTTGACCAGGTAGCGCGCGCCCTTGGCCGACCAGCCGTTCCAGCGGCCGCCGGGCTTGTCGGTGTAGATGCCGCTCCTGGTCAGGTTGCGTTCGTCCTGGTCCAGACGTTCGCGGTTGTAACCCTGCAGGCTGAAGAGGATGTTGTAGCCATCGGTGTCGAGATCACCAAGGCCGCCGACGAACTTCATGTTCTGCTCGTGCAGGCCGCCCTGGTCGGCACCGCCGAAGCTGCCGCCGATCTCGGCGCCTTCGAAGTTCTGCCGGGTGATGATGTTGACCACGCCGGCCACGGCGTCGGAACCGTACACCGCCGAGGCGCCGTCCTTGAGCACTTCGATGCGCTCGACCGCGACCAGCGGCAGCGCGTTGAGATCAACGAACGTATCGGACAGGCCACCGGCCGGGAAGCCGTAGTTGGCCAGGCGGCGGCCGTTGAGCAGCACCAGCGTGTTCTTCTGCGACAGGCCGCGCAGGCCGATGCCGGCCGAGCCGGAGGCCCAGCCGTTGTTGGTGGTTTCGTTGCTGGCGTTGCCGGTGTTGGCCGAGATCGAACGCAGCACATCGGCCACGGTGGCCTTGCCGGTCTGTTCCAGCTGCTGGCGGCCGATCACCTGCACCGGGTTGGAGGCCTCGGTATCGGTGCGCTTGATGTTGGAACCGGTGACACGCACGGCGGCCAGGGTGCTGGCTTCGCCACTGGCGTCGGCGGAGGTTTCGGCGGCGGCGGACAAAGGCGCGGCCAGAGCGACGGCCAGGGCCGCCACGAGCAGGGTGTGCTTGGGCATGACGATGTGGGGGAGGTGGTAAGGGCGATGAAGTTCCGCAGTAGTCCATGCCTGGCCCGGGTCCGGCCAATAACATCTCTTCATACGGATATAAGAGAAACTATCATCTCTTCATCCGGATGGAAAGAGTTACTTCACGAGAGCCCGGCATCCGCTCAGGATGGCCGGCCACCTGCGGCGTACAATTGCGCCATGGAAATCTTCAAAGTCTTCATGCTCGAGGCGGCGCACCGCCTCCCCAACGTACCGCCGGGGCACAAGTGCGCGCGCCTGCACGGCCACTCGTTCCGGGTGGAACTGAAGGTCGAGGGCGAGCCGGGTGCGCAGACCGGCTGGATCATGGATTTCGGTGACGTGAAGGCGGCCTTCCAGCCGATCTACGATCGCCTGGACCATCACTACCTCAACGACATCCCCGGCCTGGAGAACCCGACCAGCGAGAACCTGGCGGTGTGGATCTGGAACGAGCTCAAGCCCGGCCTGCCGGCGCTGAGCGAGATCACCGTGCACGAAACCTGCACGTCGGGGTGCCGTTACCGCGGCCCCACTGCCTGATCAACCCATTGATCTGAAAGGTGTTTCAAAGGCGCCTTGGGCGCCTTTGTTATTTTTGTTGCATTGCCGCATCAAGGGCGTATGCTGCAATGCATCAAGCCACTCCCTGACGCCCCCCATGGCCGCCGCCTTCAGCGATCGCTTCAGTGATGCCACCCGCCAGCTCGCCGCCGCGGCAACGCGTGCGAACCGGTTGGCGTTGGAGAACGCGGAAAGCATGTTCGGCGTGCAGCTGAAGGTGATGGAGCGCAACCTGACTGCGACCGGCGGCTGGCTGGGTGAACTGGCCCGCGGCGAGGATGCGGCCGGGACGCTCTCCAAGGGCGCGCAGCTGTGGCAGGACAACCTGCAGCGGCTGGGCCAGGCCCAGCAGGACGTGGTCGGTCTCGGCCTGCAGGCCAGCAAGGCTTGGTCCGAGCTGGTGCAGGGCTACAACGAATCAACGGCGGACGCGAACAACCACTGACGCGACGCAACACTCATTGCGTGGGTCCCTCCCCCCACGCAATCCGGACCCGGCAGATCCCTCCCTCTGCCGGGTCTTTTTTTGCCTGTCGTTTGGATACCGAAGCGCGTCTTCGTGCGACGTCTCTGCAGGCTGAAGGGCCCCGCCGGGGCGGGCAGGGGTCTGGGCAAATGTCGCCCGGCGCCGGCCGTTGGCCGTCACCTCCTCCTTTACTTTGCCCAGACCCCTGCCCGCCCCGACGAGGCTCGGCGTGCGGTGAGGAGAGCGCAGCACGCGCGGCCGCCTTTCGAGGAAGCGCCGACAAACTCCGAACGCAGGGCGGAGGCCCTTGCGTACGAAGTAAAGGAGGAGGTGACGACCAACGGCCGGCGCCGGGGGACATTCGTACGCAAGGGTCTCCGCCCTGCGCCGCGCAGAATGCATCCGCCACACGCATGTCTTCGTCCTGATCCGCCGCGAACCGATGGGCCCTGCCCGCCCCGACGAGGCTCGGCTTCCGGCGAGGAGATCACAGCGCTCGCGGCCGCCTTTCAAGGAGGCGCCGGCGAACTCCGAACGCCGCGCGGAGGCCCTTGCGTACGAAGTAAAGGGGGAGGTGACGGCCAACGGCCGGCGCCGGAGGACATTCGTACGCAAGGGCCTCCGCCCGGCGCCACGCAGAATGAACCCGCCGCACGCGATGCAGGAAGGGCTCAGCGCCCGCGACCACCATGCCAGTGCTGGTGCCACGCCTGGAACATCAGCACGTTCCACAGGTGCGTGTGCCACTTGCGCTCGCCCCGCAGGAACGCCTCCCAGATACCACGCACGCGTGCCACATCGAAGCAGCCCTGATTGCGCAGCAGCTGCGGATCCAGCAGCGCCTCCGCCCAGTCGCGCAACGGACCAGCCAGCCAGCGCGCCATCGGCGGGCCGAAGCCGCGCTTGGGGCGGTACACCAGCGGTTCCGGCAGATAGCGCGCCAGCAGGTGCTTGAGGATCAGCTTGTGCTCGCCATCGTGGTACTTCAGGTGCTGCGGCAGCCGCCAGGCCAGGCGCACCACCTCCATGTCCAGCAGCGGTGCACGGGTTTCAACACCCGCCGCCATGCCCGCGCGATCAACCTTGGCCAGGATGCCCTCGGCCAGGTCCATGCGGAAATCCAGCAGCTGGATGCGCGCCTCGGCCGGCAGCGCCGTGTCCTGCTGCTGGAAGATCGTCACCGGTTCGCGCGCACCCAGCACCACCTGCGCCGGCTGCCGCCAGCGGGTCACGCGCTGCAGGTAGTGGCCTTCCACATCATTGGCAGCCACCTCGGCCACCAGGGCGCGCCAACCACCGAGGCGGCCGCGCTCGACGTTCATGCGGTTGCCGCTGCGCCGCGCCAGGTCGCGTACCCAGTCCGGCAGGCCACCACACAGGCGCGCATTGCGCAGCGCGCGGCCATAGCTGGGGTGGCCGAAGAACAGTTCATCGCCACCGTCACCGGTCAGTGCCACCGGCTTGCGCGCCCCCAGCAGTTCACTGGCCAGCAGCGTCGGCAGCTGCGAGGCGTCGGCGAAGGGCTCGCACCAGACCTGCGGCAGGCGCTGCAGCAGGTCCAGGCCCTGGCGCGCGTCCATGCGATGCAGGTGGTGTTGCACGCCCAGATGGCGCGCGACCTGCGACGCCCAGTCGCTCTCGTCATGCCCCGGATCGTCGAAGCCGACCGTCCACGCTTCGATCGGCAGGGTCGATTGTGCCTGCATCATCGCCGTCACCAGCGAGGAGTCGGTACCGCCGGACAGGAACGCGCCGCACGCCAGGGGCGAGTGCATGCGTGAGGCGATGGCCTTCTGCAGTACCGCTTCAAGCTGGTCGGTGGCCTGTTCCAGGCTCGGCGCCGGCTGCAGCGGCTCCTGCAGTGCACTCTGCATCGCGTCGCGTGCGCACCAGTAACGCGCGCCGCCCTGCGCGGCCTGGCTGGAGCAACCCGCGGCATGGTCGCTGAGATCGATACGCAGCATCGCGCCCGCCACCAGTTTGTGGATGCCACGGTAGATGGTGTGCGGCGCCGGCACATAGTCGTGGCGCAGCAGCAGGCTCAGGGCATCCTGGTCGATGCTCGGCGCGAAGCCGGCGAATGCCTGCAGCGCCTTCAACTCCGAGGCGAACAGGAACTGGCCCTGGTACCAGCCGTAATACAGCGGCCGCTCGCCCACCGGATCACGGGCCAGCCACAGCACGCGCGACTCCCGGTCCCAGACGCTGAAACCGAAGGCGCCTTCGATGCGCGACAGCGCCCGCTGCACGCCCCATTCGACGATCGCCTGCAGCAGCAGCCGCGCATCGCTGCAACTGCGGGGCAGATCGCGCAGCTGCGCCTGCAGGTCGCCGCGGTTGTACAGGCGGCCGTCCAGGCACAGCACGTAGCGACCGCAGTCCGAGCTCAGCGGCTGCAACGGCGTATCGGTCGGCGCCCGGCAATGGCCCAGCGCGAGGCCGGCCTCGGCGTCGGTCCAGTAGCCGATGCGGCCACGCCCACGCTGCTGCAGCGCGCGCAGCATCGGGGCCAGCTGCTGCAGCAGCTGCTCATCCTCGGCGGGCGGCAGCCAGGCCCCGACCACGCCGCTCATCGGAAGCCTCCGCACTGGCAGCGGCGGGACAGGTTCGGCAGGCAGGGGGCGGCGGGCGACATGGGGACGGCACGCGGAGCGGAGGAGACTCCATGCTCGGCGCGGGGGCGCGCGGCGTCAGTCGCTTTGCTGTCAGCGATCGTCACCAGCCGTATCACGAAGGTAACGTTTTGTAACAGCAACAGGCTATGCTGGCCGCCAAGTTGTTGCCGGGACTGAGACCCGGCCCGCGCGCCAGCAACCCCGGCTGAATGGCGCCCGCCCCCGGGACCCGGGCGGCCCGAAGGCTGGGATAGCATCGCCGCGCTCGTGCCGTGGCGGTACGTTTGCGCCCACGGAGGCCTTGGAAATGCTGGATATCGTACTGGTCGAAGACGATGCCCGCCTGGGAACGATGGTCAGCGACTACCTGCAACGGCATGGCTACCAGGTGGCCCACGAGCGCAGCGGCGAGCGCGCCGTGGCCCGGATCCTGGCGGAGAAGCCGGCCCTGGTGCTGCTCGATGTGGGCCTGCCCGACCAGGATGGTTTCGAAGTGTGTCGGCAGATCCGGCCCCACTATGACGGCATCATCTGCGTGCTGACCGCCCGTACCGACAACATCGACCAGGTGCTGGGCCTGGAACTGGGGGCCGACGATTACATCGGCAAACCCATCGAACCGCGGGTGCTGCTGGCCCGCCTGCGCGCCCACCTGCGCCGCCACCGCCGGGTCGAACCGCGTGACGGCAGCCTGCGCTTCGGCGAGCTGAGCATCGACCCGTCCACCCGCAACGTGCACCTGCAGGGCAGCCTGCTGGAGCTGACCACCGCCGAGTTCGACCTGCTGTTCCTGCTGGCCAGCAATGCCGGCCAGATCCTGGACCGCGACGCGCTGCTGCGCGGCCTGCGTGGCATCGCCTTCGATGGCCTGGACCGCTCAATCGATGCCCGCATCTCGCGCCTGCGCCGCAAGCTGGGCGACAATCCGGAGCAGCCGGAACGGATCAAGACCGTCCGTGGCCGCGGCTACCTGTTCAGCCGCTCGGCATGGGGATGAAACGCACACCGTCGGCGATGCGCGGCCACGCCTTCCACTTTCTGCGCTACGGCATCGGTTTCCTGGTCGCCCACCTGTTGTTGATCGTGCTGGGCCTGTGGGCCTGGGACGCCCTGCTGGAAGACCGCACCGAAGCCGGCCTGCAGGCCGAGATGCGCGGCACGCACGCGCTGCTGCAGCATCGCTTCGCCGAAACCCCGCGCGAGCAGTGGCCGGCACTGGCGCGCGAACTCGACGCCGATTTCGCCTATGCGCTGCGCATGGTGCCGCTGGCCGAGGCGGTGAAGGCGCTGCCGGCCAGCCAGCGCCCGCCGTTCAACAACGGCCGCGTACAGATCGATCTGGAGCACATGCGCAGCCTGCAGCGGATCGGCGACAGCGACTACGCCGTGATGCTGGGCCCGTTGGACGAGGCGCTGCCGGACGAAGGCTGGCAGGACAGCGAAGTATCCGGTGTGGCGATCCTGCTGCTGATCCTGATGGTGGCGGTGGCACTGCCGATGTACGTGATGGTGTACCGGCTGTGGCGCGACGTCTCGCAGTTGGCCCAGGCGGCGCGGCAGATGCGCGACGGCCAGCTGGATACCCGCGCGCCGCGCGCCGGCACCGCGCTGGTGCGGCCGTTGGCCAACGCCTTCAACCACATGGCCGAGCAGCTGCAGCAGCTGCTGGAAAGCCAGCGCGTGCTGGCCCAGGCGGTCGCGCACGAGGTGCGCACGCCGTTGGCACGGATGCGTTTCGGCCTGGCCGACCTGGAAGACACTGCGCTCGACGATGTGCAGCGCGATGCGCTGGGCGGGCTGCGCACCGACGTCGATCGGCTGCAGCACCTCACCGATGCCGGCGTCGAATACGCCGCACTGGGCCGCTGCCATCAGCTGACCCGCCAGCGCCTGCAGCTGGCGGCGCTGGTGCGCGGCGTGGTGGCCCAGTTCGCACCGTTGCCGATGCCGGTGCAGCAGGCGTTGTCGCCGGTGGGCCTGGTCAACGTCAACCGGCACATGCTGGAACTGGCGCTGCGCAACCTGCTCGGCAATGCGCTGCGTTACGCGCGTCGGCAGATCCGCATCGCCAGCACGGTCAATGACGGCTGGCTGTGCCTGCAGGTGGAGGACGACGGCCCCGGCATTGCACCGGAACTGCGCGGCCAGGTGCTGCAACCCTATGTGCGGCTGGACCCGGGCAGCCCCGGCTTCGGCCTCGGGCTGGCGCTGGTGCAGGTGGTGGCCGACAAGCATGGCGGCCAGGTCGAGGTGACCGATTCGGCGCTGGGCGGCGCCTGCATCCGCCTGCACCTGCCGCTGGAAACCGGCGGTGTCGTGGAGGCCGAGGCAGCCTGCTAGACCGCCGTTTCCGCGCGCGGCAAGGCAAACACGAACAGCGCGCCCCGTTCGCTGTCGCGCAGTTCGATGCGGCGGCCATGCAACTGCACGATGCGCTGCACGATCAACAGGCCCAATCCGCCGTTGTCGCCACGCCGCGCGCCGAGCGCGGCCGGTGCCTGGAACAGCTGGGTACGCAGCGCCGGGGCTACCCCGGGGCCATCATCGGCGACGCAGACCTCCACGCTGTCGGCGGTCGCGCGCAGGCGCACCTCGATCTGGCCACCCTCGGGTGCATGGCGCAGCGCGTTGTCGAGCAGGTTGGTCAGCACCCGCTCGACCAGGCCCAGGTCCGCACGGACCAGCGGCAGGCCGGGCGGAAACGCCGCGTGCAGCTGCTGGCCACGCGCCTGTGCCGCCAGTTCGAACTTCTGCAGCACGTCCTGCAGCAGCTCCGGCAGCGCGAACACTTCCCACTCCAGCCGCACTTCGCCGTGCTCCAGCCGCGCCAGTTCGAACAGCGCGCGCGCCAGCCGGCCGACCTTGGCGCTCTGTGCCAGCGCAATGCCGAGATAGCGGCGGCGCTCATCCGGTGACAGCGTGGCGTCCTTCAACGCCAGCGTTTCCAGGTAGCCGTGCAGCGACGACAACGGCGTGCGCAGGTCGTGCGAGATGTTGGCGACCAGTTCACGGCGCTGCAGATCCTGCTGGCGCAGTTGCTGCCACTGCTCGCCCAGCCGCTGCGCCATCTGCGCGTGCGCATGTTCCAGGATCACCAGTTCGTCGCGCTCACCAGCGCGCAGCGGCTCCGGCGGCGGCAGCGGCGTCGGCGCATCGATGTCAAAGGCCTGGATCCGCCGGGTCAGCCGCCGCAACGGACGCGTCACCCAGTAGAACGCGACCAGCCCGGCCAACAGGCCGAGGCTGCCGACCAGCACCACCGACCACAGCGTGGTGTTCCACTGGCTGCCGGCGGCAAGATCGTCGGCGAGCATCTGCCGGTGCTCGCCGACCAGCACCACGTACACATAGCCGGCCGGCCGGCCCTGCACGATCAATGGTGCAGCGCTGAACACCTTGCGGCCATCGGCGCTGCGCGGGTCATCGCCGAGGATCGGCAACGGTGCACCGGCCAGCAGGCGACGCAACGGCGCCACGTCCACCCGGTTGCGCACCAGATGTCCACTGGGTGCATCGTGACCGAGGATGCGGCCCTGGTCGTCCAGCAGGTAGACCTCGACGCTGGGGTTGACCGCCATCAGCTGGCCGAACAGCGCGCGCACCGCCGCATCGCGCATGCCGCTGGTGTCCATCAGTTCGCTGCGCTGGGCGATGTGTTCGGCCAGGCCCAGCGACAGCCGCTGCACGACTTCCTGCTCGTGGCGGGTGTTGGCACGCATCTGCAGTGCCAGCAGCGCCATGCAGCACATCAGCATCAGCGCGGCGGTCACCACCGCCAGCTTCTGCCACAGGTTCGGCTTGATCATGCCGCCGCCCCGGCCGGGTCGACCAGCTTGTAGCCGCGGCCCCACACCGTCAGCAACCGCCGTGGGTTGGCCGGGTCGGGTTCGATCTTGCTGCGCAGGCGGTTGATGTGGGTGTTGACCGTGTGCTCATAGCCATCGTGCTGGTAGCCCCAGACCTGGTTGAGCAGTTCCATGCGCGCGAACACCTGGTCCGGATGACGGGCGAAGAACAGCAGCAGGTCGAACTCGCGCGGGGTCAGTTCCAGCGTGTTGCCATCCACCGAAGCGGTGCGCGCGACCGGATCGAGCTGCAGCCCACCCAGCTCGATCGCGCCGGCATCGATGCGCGCGCTCTGCGCCATCGCCTCGGCGCGGCGCAGCAGCGCACGTACCCGTGCCACCAGTTCCGGCATCGAAAAGGGTTTTGCCAGGTAATCGTCCGCGCCCAGTTCCAGGCCGACGATGCGCTGCGTTTCACTGCCGCGCGCGCTGATGATGATGATCGGGACATACCGCGCCATCGCGCGCGCGCGCTGGCACACCTGCAGCCCGTCCACGCCGGGCAGCATCACGTCCAGCACCAGCGCATCCCACGGGCCGTCCTGCTCGAGCAGGCGCAGGCCGGCATCGCCGCTGGCGGCATGGGCGACGTCGTAGCCCTCATCACCCAGGTGCATGCGCAGCAGGTCGGCGATGTGGGCATCGTCTTCAACGATCAGCACGCGTTTGGTCGACATCGGCAGCTCGGGGCCAGTGGGGAGGCTGGCTGCATTGTGGCGCGGGACGGCCGCCGATACCTCACGAAAAATTGAATCCTGCGTGAGGATTCGTTGACCCGGGCGGGCGCAGCATGGCCCCGTCGCCCCTTCCCGGAGTCCGCCATGTCCCTCTCCCGCCGCCATCTGCTGGGCCTGGGCGGTGTCGCCACCGCCGCCGGCCTGTTCGGCCTGGGGGCCTGCAGCCGCGCCGCCCCGGCCGCCGCCGAAGCGGGCCCGTCGCGACAGTTCGAGGTCATGCACAGTGATGCCGACTGGCGCCAGCGCCTGACCCCAGCGCAGTACGCGGTGCTGCGCCAGCAGGCCACCGAACGGCCCTGGAGCAGCCCGCTCAACAAGGAACACCGGCAGGGCACCTTCGCCTGCGCCGGCTGTGCGCTGCCGCTGTTCTCCTCGTCCACCAAGTTCGAGAGTGGCACCGGCTGGCCCAGCTTCTGGGCCCCCCTGCACAACGCCATCGGCGAAGACCGCGATGTCACCTTCGGGATGCTGCGGGTGGAGGTGCATTGCCGCCGCTGCGGCGGCCATCTCGGCCATGTGTTCAACGATGGGCCACGCCCGACCGGGCTGCGCTACTGCATGAACGGTGCGGCGATGGTGTTCGTTCCCGGCGCCACGGATGGCACTGCCGACGGCTGGCGGGTGCCGGTCGGTTCTTCCCCTGCTTCCGGAGCCTGACGATGCTGCTGTTGCTGCTTGCCTATCTGGGGGGCGCGCTGACCCTGCTCAGCCCCTGCATCCTGCCGGTGCTGCCGTTCGTGTTCGCGCGTGCCGATCGCCCGTTCCTGCGCAGCACGCTGCCGCTGCTGCTGGGCATGGCGCTCACCTTCACCGTGGTCGCCAGCCTGGCCGCGGTGGGCAGCCAATGGGTGGCACAGGCCAACCAGGTCGGACGCTGGGTCGCCCTGCTGCTGATGGCGTTGTTCGCGGTCGCCCTGCTCTGGCCACGACTGGCCGACCACCTGCTGGCGCCGTTCCAGCGCGTGGGTGCCCGCCTGAGTGCGCGCGCCGATGCGGCGGATGCCGCGGGGCACGGCGGCGCGTGGACCTCGCTGCTGATCGGCATCGCCACTGGCCTGCTGTGGGCACCGTGTGCCGGGCCGATCCTCGGTCTGGTGCTGACCGGCGCCGCCCTGCATGGCGCCAGCGTCGGTACCAGTGCGCTGCTGCTGGCCTACGCACTGGGTGCGATCACCGCATTGGCGCTGGCGGTGTGGATCGGCGGCCGGGTGTTCCGCGCGATGCAGGCGCGGCTCGGCCTCGGCGATGCACTTCGCAAGGTGCTGGGTGTGGCCGCGCTGCTGGCCGTCGTGGCGATCGGCCTCGGCTGGGATACCGGCCTGCTGACCCGCTTGTCCACGGTCAGCACCGCGCGTATCGAGCAACGCCTGCTGGATGCAGTGCCCGGCGCGCAGCCGGCGGCACCGCCGATGATGATGATGGCCGGCGCCAATGCCGGTGCCGATGCAGCGCTGCCGGTGGAAGGCACGCTGCCCGCGCTGGACGGTGCCACTGGCTGGCTCAACAGCCCGCCCCTGAGTGCACAGCAGCTGCGCGGCAAGGTGGTTCTGGTCGATTTCTGGACCTATTCCTGCATCAACTGCCTGCGCGCGATGCCGTTCGTGCACGAATGGGAGCGACGCTACCGCGACCACGGCCTGGTGGTGGTCGGCGTGCACACGCCGGAGTTCGCCTTCGAGCGTGACCCACGCAACGTGATGAAAGCGGTGCAGCAGCTGAAGGTCGAGTACCCGGTGGCGCTCGACAACCAGTACACGATCTGGCGCGCCTTCAACAACCGCTACTGGCCGGCGCAGTACTTCGTCGACGCGCAGGGCAACATCCGCGGCCACCAGTTCGGCGAGGGCAACTATGCGCGCTCGGAACAGATGATCCGTCGCCTGCTGACCGAAGCCGGGCAGACCAATCTGCCGCCACCGGCCGATCCCGCTGCCGCCGGCCTGAAGGGCGTGGCCGTGCAGGCCGACATGGGCAACCTGCGTTCGCCGGAAACCTACCTGGGCCACGCCCGCGCCGAGCAGTTCGCCTCGCCCGGCGGGCAGCACAGCGACGCCGCGTTCGACTACACGCTGCCGGCCACCCTGGCGTTGAACCAGTGGGGGCTGTCCGGGCGCTGGACCGTCACCGATGAGGCCGCACAGCTGCAGCAGGCCGGCGGCCGCATCGCCTTCCAGTTCCATGCGCGCGACCTGCACCTGGTGCTGGCACCGAGCGAGGACGGCAGGCCGGTGCGCTTCCGCGTCTGGCTGGACGGCAAAGCGCTGCCCGCCACCGATGCCGGCAGTGATGTTGGTGCCGATGGCAGTGGCGTGGTCGACGAGCACCGCCTGTACCAGCTGGTGCGCCAGCGCGGCGCAGTTGGCCCGCATCGCTTCGAGATCGAGTTCCTCGATGCGGGCGTGCAGGCCTATGCCTTCACCTTCGGTTGAACCGGGAGGACATGATGAAACTCTCCTTTGAACAGGGCATCGCCGCCGGTGTGGCCGGCCTGGTGGCCACGGCCTTGATTGCCGGTGTGCTGCTGGTTGACCACGGCGCGATTGCGGCGCCGGTCGAGGCCAGCGCGCAGATCCAGGCACTGCCGGCCCCCACCGGCGATGCGGCGTTCCGCGATGACGCCAGCCACGCCAGCGTGGTGTTCGCCGGTGGTTGCTTCTGGGGTGTGCAGGGCGTGTTCCAGCACGTCAAGGGCGTGAGCAATGCCGTGTCCGGCTACATCGGTGGCAGTGCGGCCAATGCGCGTTATGAGCGCGTCAGCGGTGGCCAGACCGGGCATGCCGAAGCAGTGAAGATCGACTACGACCCGCGCCAGGTCAGCTACGGGCAGCTGATGCAGGTGTTCTTCTCGGTGGTGCACGACCCGACCCAGCTCAATCGGCAGGGGCCGGACCACGGCAGCCAATACCGCTCGGCGATCTTCAGTGACGACGCACGCCAGCAGGCTGCCAGCCGCGCCTACATCGCCCAGCTCGGCCAGGCCGGCAGCTACCGCGCGCCGATCGTCACCCAGCTGGTCAGCGGCCAGCGCTTCTACCCGGCCGAGAGCTACCACCAGAACTACATGACCAACTACCCGCAGGCGGCCTACATCCGCTACTACGACGCACCGAAGCTGGCCGCGCTGGGCAGGCAGTTCCCGGCGCTGTACCGGCGCGAGGCGGTGCTGGTGCCGATGCGGTAGCCGGCATTCCCCCTTGGGCTGACCGACGCTCGGCGGTGCTCTCTGTAGAGCCGAGCCCACGCTCGGCTGCTGTTGGCGGAGGTGCAGCCGAGCATGGGCTCGGCTCTACACACAGAAAAAGACGCACGGCCATCCAGCCGTGCGTTTGGGAAGTATCGGCCGTGCCCCGATCAGGCCCGGCCGACAACGACATGCTAGGCTCGCCATCATCATGGGTACAGCACCAGATGGTGGGAAATTCGATGGATACAGATGACCAGAGCGCGATGATCCCACCCCGCTACCAACGGCTGTCCGACGAGCTGGCCGAGGCCATCCACGGCGGACGCCTTCCGGTTGGCAGCCGCCTGCCTTCGCTGCGGCAGATGGCCCTGCAGCGCAGGCTCAGCCTGAACACGGTGATTGCCGCCTATCGCCAGCTGGAGGACGCCGGCCTGGTCATTCCGCGGCCCAAAGCCGGCTTCGAGGTGGCGCCGCGCTTGTCGGTGCCAGAGCGTTCGCTGCGTGATACCCCGTCCGCACCCACCGCACCACTGCAGCAGGTGCTGATGGCCCGCGTGCTGGAAGCACAGCGCCGCCCCGGTGTGATCGACCTGGCCTTTGCCGGTCCGCGCGGGCGCCAGTTCTATCCGGGCGCGCAGCTGGCCCGGCATACCGCACAGGTGCTGCGCCACGGCCAGCAGACGGTGGAGACCTACGCGCGCCCCAACGGCTCGCCACGGCTGCTGGCGCAGATCGTGCGGCGTGGCCCGCGCATGGGGCTGCACACCCACAGCGAACGCCTGCTGCTGACCCATGGTGCGATGGAGGGCCTGCAGCTGGCGCTGCGCGCGGTCACCCAGCCCGGTGATGCGGTCGGCATCGAGGCGCCGTCCTACTTCAACCTGTATCCGTTGCTGGCCAACCTCGGCCTGCAGGCCATCGAGCTGCCCACCCATCCGCAGCACGGACTGGATGTGGATGCGCTGGACGCGCTGCTGCAGCACACACCGCTGGCCGCACTGGTGGTGATGCCGACCGTGCACAACCCGCTCGGCTGCACCATGCCGACCGCCGCCAAGCAGCGCCTGGCCGAGCTGGTCAACGCACGGCAGCTGCCGCTGATCGAGGACGCGGTGTACGCCGAGCTGCAGTTCTGCGAACCGCCGGCGCCCCTGCTGAAGGCCTTCGATCGCGACGGCTGGGTGATGGTGGTCGGAGGTTTCTCCAAGACACTGGCGCCGGATTACCGCATCGGCTGGCTGGATGGCGGCCGCTTCGCCGAGCGCATCGCGCTGCTGAAATTCCAGTCCACCGGCGGCGAGCCGCAGCTGCTCGGTGACGCGGTCGCGGCGTATCTGGAAGCGGGCAGCTACGAGCACCACCTGCATCGCATGCGCCGGCTATACCGCGAACAGGTGGGACGGCTGCGCCAGCTGGTGGCCGAGCACTTCCCGGCCGGCACCCGCGCCACCGAACCGCAGGGCGGATTCCTGCTGTGGCTGGAACTGCCGGGCGTGGATACGCGCGAGCTGTTCGAGCGAGCGCTGCAGGAGGACATCGTGTTCATGCCCGGCCAGGTCTATTCACGTGGCGCGCGATACCGCCACTGCCTGCGGCTGTCGTGCTGCCAGACCCTGGATGCGCGCTTCATTGGCGCGGTGGAACGACTGGGCGCGATCGCGCGGGAGCTGGCGGCCGCAGCACGGTAGTGCCGGCCGCTGGCCGGCAACATCGGGATCACCGGGTGGATGCGGTTGCCGGCCAGCGGTCGGCACTACCCAGGATCACTCGAGCAGGTGCGCGCTCAGCGCTTCGCCATCCGCACCCGGCAGATGCGGCAGCCGTCCCCAGCACGGCATCGGCAGGCGCTGCTGCAACGTGGCGATGTTCTCATCCTGGCGCTGCATCGCCGGGTCGATGTGGTTGCCGATCCAGCCCAGGCACTGCACGCCGCTGGCCTGCAGCGACTGCGCAGTCAGCCGCGCATGGTTGACGCAGCCCAGCCGCATGCCCACCACCAGCAGCACCGGCAACTGCAGTGCTCGCACCAGGTCCAGCTGGTCCAGCGTGGCCGAGACCGGCGCCAGCCACCCACCGACGCCTTCCACCACCACGATGTCGGCCTGTGCGCGCAGTCGCGCGAACGCAGCCACGATCGGCGCCAGTTCCACCCGCACGCCGTCCTCGGCAGCGGCCAGCTCCGGTGCCAGCGGCTGCCGCAGCGCATACGGGTTCAGATCGGCATAGTCCGGCACCGGCCAGCTGGCCGCCTGCAGCGCCAGCGCGTCTTCGTTGCGCAGGCCCTGCCCCAGGTCTTCGCTGCCGCTGGCCACCGGTTTCATGCCCACCGCGCGCAGGCCGCGCCGGCGCAGCGCCTGCAGCAGCGCGGTGCTGGCCGCGGTCTTGCCGATCTCCGTATCGGTGCCGGTAATGAACAGGGCGGGCGGCAGCGTAGCGGGCAACGGCATCGATGGGCTCCAACAGGGCAACAGAGCGTGCATTATCGCCGGCCCGGCGCGCTTGCTAGACTGCGGGCATGTTCGCCAATGCCTCGCTTACCGGCAGCAAGCCGGAACAATACGCCCAGCTGCTGGAACAGGCCCGTGGCCTGGTCTACGCCGAGTCCGACCGCATCGCCAACGCGGCCAACCTCTCCGCACTGGTCTACCACGCCCTGCCCGACCTGAACTGGGTGGGTTTCTACCTGTACGACGGCACGGAGCTGGTGGTCGGCCCGTTCCAGGGCCTGCCGGCCTGCGTGCGCATCCCGCTGGACAAGGGCGTGTGCGGTGCCGCCGCCAGCCAGCGCGTGACCCAGCGCGTGGACGACGTCGATGCCTTCCCCGGCCATATCGCCTGCGATTCGGCCTCGCGTTCGGAACTGGTGGTGCCGCTGCTGCGCGGCGATGAACTGATCGGCGTGTTCGACATCGACAGCCCGAAGATCGGCCGCTTCGATGCCGATGACCAGGCCGGCCTGGAAGCCATCGCCCGCGTGTTCGTCGAGGCGCTGGGATGAGCGCACCGAAGCTGCGCAACATCGGCCCCAAGAGTGCAGCGTGGCTGCGCCAGGTCGGCCTGCGCAGCCGCGAGGACCTGGTTGCGACCGGCGCAGTCGGCGCCTTCGTCAAGGTCAAGCGCGCCGGCTTCAAGCCCAGCCTGAACCTGCTGTACTCGCTGGAAGGCGCGCTGCTGGACTGCCACTGGCAGGAACTGAGCGAGCCGCAGCGTGAGGCGCTGGTGCAGGATTACGAAGCACGCATCGCCGCGCATCCGCTGAAGGCGGCCGGCCCGGCGTCGGGTCCGGTGCATGAGCAGCGCTTCGATGCCGACGATGACGCGGAAGACAGCGTGACCGAGGATGCGGACGAGGATTGACTGCACCGGTAGTGCCGGCCGCTGGCCGGCAACTGCGTGGTCTTTTCAACGTTCCTGAGACTGCCGGCCAGCGGCCGGCACTACCGATGGGTTACGGCTGCTGCAGTTCCAGCAGCTCGCCTGCCAGCCCGGCTTCGCCACGTTCCAGCCGTACCCGCAGGCGCGTGCCGTGGTCGATGCGCAGTGCCCAGCACAGCGACATCGGCAGGCCGCAGACCTGCGACAGCACCATGCGCAGCGGGCCGCCATGGCTGACCACCAGCGTTGGCACCGGGTCGTCATCATCGAGCAGTCGATCCAGCGCGCGCGCGATACGCCGCTCGAAGTGGCCCCAGCTTTCACCGTTGGGCGGTGGGAATGCATGCGGATCGGCATGGAAGGCCGCCAGTGCATCCTCCGGCAGGTCGAACAGCGACTGCCCGTCCCAATCGCCGAAATCCAGCTCTTCCCATTCCTCCTCCGCTTCCACGTCCAGCCCGCGCGGGGTGGCCAGGGCCATCGCCGTGTGCAGCGAGCGCAGCCGCGGCGAACTGATCACCCGTTCCCAGGGCTGCGCAGCGTAGGCGTCGACCAGTTCCTGCGGCAGGCGGGCCAGCTGCGGTGGATCGCTGCGGCCATCGAGGAACTCATCGCGACCGTTGCCGGCATGGCGGACCAGGTCGAGGATCATGCGTGCGTCCTGTACAGGCAACGCGGGAACAGCGGAAAACGGGCGGACATCGGCAACGGCACCACGGGATCGAGGGACCATTCTAAGGGCACAGCAAAGGCAGTCGGGTACGCTCGACGCTACGGGCCGCCTGCGATGCCGTAGACTGCGCGCACTTCCAGGTGACCTGCGGCCACGGCCGGCAGGTTGAAACGGGAAGCCGGTGACGCGTGAATCCACGCCAGGCCGGCGCTGCCCCCGCAACGGTAAGCACGTCAGTTCCAGGCAACAACGCCACTGTGCCGCAGGCATGGGAAGGCGCCTGGACGGTGGCCTCGCGCCACCCGGCGGCAAGCCCGGAGACCGGCCCGGAAGCCTCAGGTCGCGGTGCGGTGGGCATGGCGCTGGATGACCGCAGCCTGCGCTGCGGCGTCGGCGCATGCCTGCCTTCGCGGCTCCTCCCCTTCGCCACGCGGGCGTGCGTGGCACCTGGAGTCCCCCATGAAGCTGCAGTCCCGAATGCTGTCCCTGGCCGTGCTGGCCGCCCTGCCCGCGCTGGCCCAGGCCGCCGATGACACCACCGCGCTCGACCAGATCCTGGTCACCGCCACCCGCACCCCGATCGCCCTGCAGGACAGCATCGCACCAGCCCAGGTGATCGACCGCGCGCAGATCGAATCCAGCCAGGCCACCTCGTTGCAGGAACTGCTGCGCGGCCGCGCCGGCATCAACCTGACCAATGCCGGCGGGCTCGGCAAGCAGAGCTCGCTGTTCCTGCGCGGCACCAACTCGGGCCACACCGTGGTGCTGGTCGATGGCGTGCGCATCAACAGTGCCGACCTCGGCCTGGCCATGTACCAGGACCTGCCGCTGGCGCAGATCGAACGCGTGGAAATCGTGCGCGGCCCGCAGTCCAGCCTGTACGGCGCCGACGCCATCGGTGGCGTGATCCAGATCTTCACCCGCCGCAACCAGGGCGATTTTGCTCCGCACTTCCAGCTCGGTGGTGGCAGCAACGGCCTGCGCGAAGCCAGCGGCGGCATCGGAGGTGGCACCGAACGCGGCTGGTTCGGCGCCGACATCGCCTACCAGCATTCCGATGGCGTCGATGCCTGCCGTGGCTCGGCGACGCTGTTCACCGGCTGCTTCGCCGACGAACCCGACCGCGACGGCTACCGCAACCTGTCCAAGAGCCTGCGTGGCGGCTACACCTTCAACGACCAGTGGAATGTGGAAGGCAGTGCGCTGCGCGCCGACGGCAGGAACCACTACGACGGCTATTACAACTACTCGGAAACCCGCCAGCAGGTGCTGGCCGGCAAGGTGCGCTACACCCCGTCCGGGCGCCTGGCGTTCACCGCCAACGTCGGCCGCAGCGACAACGAATCGGACAACTTCGGCGACTTCGGCGCACGCGGCAGCGCGCAGACCCACCGCGACAGCGCCTCGCTGCAGGGTGACTTCACCTTGACCGGAAGCCAGCTGCTGAGCACCGGCGTGGACTGGAGCGAAGACAACCTGGACGGCAGCAGCGCGGGCTACCTCGTCGACAGCCGTCGCAACACCGGCGTGTTCGTGCAGTACCAGGGCCGCTTCGGCCGCCATCAGCTGCAGGCCAGCGCACGCAACGACGACAACCAGCAGTTCGGCAACCACGCCACCGGCAGTCTCGGCTGGGCAATGCAGCTGGACCACGGCCTGCGCGTCAATGCCAGCTACGGCACCGCCTTCAAGGCACCGACCTTCAGCGACCTGTACGACCCGTGGAGCGGCGTGCCGACGTTGAAGCCGGAGAAGTCCAAGAGCGCCAACCTCGGTGTTTCGCAGCAGGGCCAGGGCTGGCACTGGGGCCTGGACGTGTACGAGACCCGCATCGATGACCTGATCACCTACGATGCGTCCACGATGAAAATGCAGCAGGTGGAGAAGGCGCGCATCCGTGGCGCCGAACTGACCGGTGGCGTGCTGCTGGCCGGCTTCGACCTCAACGCGCAGCTGAGCTACACCGACCCGCGCAACCGCACCCATGGCAGCACCCAGTTCGACAACTGGCTGCCGCGCCGTGCACAGCAGACCGCGCGCCTGGACGTCGACCGCCGCTTCGGCGATTTCCGCGCCGGCCTGACCGTGCAGGGTGCGGGCAAGCGCTATGACGATGCCGCCAACGCGGTGAAGGTCGGTGGCTACGGCACGCTGGACCTGCGCGCCGAGTACGCGCTGACGCCGGCGTGGTCGCTGCTGGCACGTGCCGCCAACGTGTTCGACCGCCGCTACGAGACGGTGGCGTGGTTCAACCAGCCCGGCCGCGAATACCAGCTGAGCGTGCGTTACCAGCCGAAATGAAGGCGCGCGCCGGGCATCGCCCGGCGCCGATCTACTGTAGAGCCGAGCCCATGCTCGGCTCACGCAATGAAGCAGCCGAGCGTGGGCTCGGCTCTACACCCGAACGCCCGCGGCCAACCCCGGCAACTCACGCAGGTCGTCAATCACCGCCACCGCCTGTGCGGTGGCCAGGTCCAGGCCACGCGGATAACCGTAACGCACCAGTGCGATCGGCATGCCTGCCTCTTCGGCGGCGCGGTAGTCGGTCAACGAATCACCCACCATCAGGCAGGCATCCACCGCCAGCCCGAAGTGCGCAGCGATGTGCCGCAGCGGCTCACCGCTGGGCTTGCGCTGCGGCAGCGAATCGCCGCCCAGTACCAGCGCGAACGCATCACCAATGCCCAGGTGTTGCAGCAGTGGCGGCACCAGCGCTTCGGGCTTGTTGGTGCAGATCGCCAGCGGAACACCGCGTGCACGCAGCTGCATCAGCGCTTCGGCCACGCCATCGAACAGGCGCGGGCTGCGCAGCAGGCACTCACGGTAGTGCACCATGAACACCGGCATCACTTCGGCCAGGTCGACCTCACGACCCGCGGCATGCACGGCCTGCTCGACCAGGCGGCGCACACCGTCGCCGATCCAGCCCAGAACCGTGGCTTCCGGCACGCGTGCCATGCCGATGTCTTCCAGCGTGCGGTTCAGTGCTTCGGCGATATCAGCTGCGCTGTCGACCAGCGTGCCATCAAGGTCGAACACGACCAGCGGATAGGGATACGACAAGGGACGGCACCTGCACGGCGTGGGGCCGCCCATTGTACGCCGCTGGTTTCTGCGCCGATCCGCCTCAACCGATCCGGCGTGCGCGGGTGGCCAGGAACGTGGGCAGGTAGCGGTCGATCAGGAAGCGCGGCTGCGGCTGCCAGTCTTCCATGAAGCGATCGATGACGAACCCCGCATCCAGCTGCCCGCCGATCAGTTCGGTCAGGCTGTGGCCAAAGGTCAGCGCATCGCCGCGGCCGAGTTTCGCCTCACGTTCTGCGGCGGGCAGGTCTTCCAGGTCCGAATAGGGAATGGCGTACTGCGGCCGGATCAGGCCCTGCGCATCGAGCTGCGGATCGCGCGCGCCGACGAACAGCACCGGGTTGTAGAAGCTGGCCATCAACATGCCATCGCGCGCCAGCACGCGGCGGCATTCGGTCCACACCGGGCGCACGTCGGGTACGTACAGGTTGGAGATCGGATGGAACACCACGTCGAAGCTGTCGTTGGCGAATACGTGCAGGTCGCGCATGTCGCCCTGCACCGTGCGCAGCTGCAGGCCATCGCGCGCCGCCACGCTGCGGTCCTGTTCCAGCTGCCCGTCGGAGAGATCGAACACGGTGACGTCGGCGCCCGCAGCGGCCAGCACCGGTGCCTGCTGGCCCCCGCCCGAGGCCAGGCACAGGATGCGGCGGCCACGCACATCGCCCAGCCAGTCCAATGGCAGCGCGCGTGGGGTCAGATGCACCTGCCAGCGGCCTTCGCGCGCGGCGGCAATGGTTGAACTTTCCACCGGGCGCGACCATTCGCGCACTTCGCTGGCCTGGCGGTCCCAGGCAGCACGGTTGTGGTCGATCAAGGCCTGTCCATGGTTCATGTGTTCTCCTTGCCCGGTGGGCGCCAATCCAGATCCTGGAAGGCCGGGCTGGCGAAACACTCGGCCAGGTAGTCCAGGAATCGCCGCATGATAGCGGGCTGCTGTCGCCGTGACGCGTACACGGCATGAATGCCGAGTTCGTCCAGGCTGAATTCGGGCAGCAGTTCGATCAGCTCGCCGGTACGCAGCAGCGGCGCCACCTGGTAGGTCGGCAGCATGGCGATACCGGCACCGGCCCGCACCGCCTCCAGCAGCAGCGAGGCCTCGTTGGCGCTGATGTTGCCGCCCACCGCCACCGACAGTGAACGGCCGTCTCGGTGCAGCTGCCACAGGCTCTTGCCGACGTAGTGGTGGGTCAGGCAGTTGTGCGCGGCCAGATGCTCGGGAGCAGTCGGCGTGCCGCGTGCCTGCAGGTAGGACGGCGTCGCGCACAGCACCGAGCGGCAGGTGGCCAGCCGCCGCGCGATCAGGCTGGGATCGATCTGGCGCGCGATGCGCACGGCCAGGTCCACCCGCTCCTCCACCAGGTTGACCGTGCGGTCGACCAGCAGCAGCTCGATGCGTGCCGCCGGATGGCGCGCAACAAAGCCGGCCACCGCCCGCGCCAGGTGGCTCTGCCCGAACGACACGCTGGCAGTCACCCGCAGCGTGCCATGCGGCTCCGGATCATCGCTGGCCAGCTCGCCCTGCAGTTCCTCGCCGATCGCCAGCATCTGCCGGAAGCGCGCCAGTGCCGCCTCGCCGGGCCCGGTCAGACTGACCCGGCGCGTGGTCCGATGCAGCAGGCGTGCGCCCAGCCAGCCCTCGACCTCAGCCAGGTAGCGGCTGACCATCGCCCGCGACATGTCCAGCACCTCTGCCGCCGCGGTCAGGCTGCCGCGCTCGGCCACCTCGACGAACACGGTCATGGCGGTCAATCGGTCCATATGCTCGATCCATGCAACAAACAAGCGCGTTATACGCTGTTTTTCGAGCGACTGCAGCGGCCTAGAGTGGCGCCATTCCCACCCCACAGCGCCCCACGGAGTCCTGCCATGAAGATCGCCCTCGTTGGTTCCACCGGCAACATCGGCCGCCAGATCGCCCGCCACGCGCTGGCCCGCGGCCACGAACTCACCGTCATCGTGCGCAGCGCGCAGGACCTCCCGGCCGAGCTGGCCGGTGCCCATCCGGTGATCGCCTCGCTGGATGACCAGGACGCGCTGGTTGCCGCCATCGCCGGCCACGACGTGCTCGCCAGTGCCTACGGCCCGCGCCCGGGCGATGACATCGGCCGCGTCGGCGAGGTCGCCGCGCAGCTGGCGGCTGCCGCGCGCAAGGCCGGCGTGCCGCGCCTGGTGGTGGTTGGCGGTGCCGGCAGCCTGGAAGTCGCACCCGGCGTGCAGCTGGTCGACACCCCCACCTTCCCGGAGGCCTACAAGCCGTACGCGCTGGCCCACCGCGAGGCGTTCAACCGCCTGCAGGCAGTGGACGACCTGGACTGGACCTTCTTCTCGCCGGCCGCCGAAATCGGCCCGGGTGAAGAGCGCGGCCAGTACCGCGTGCAGCCCAAGGCGTTCCTGGCCGATACCAGCGGCCACAGCCGCATCAGCTACGCCGACTATGGCGCGGCGTTCGTCGCCGAACTGGAAGCGCACGCGTATCCGAAGCAGATCATCACCGCAGCGTATTGATCCACGCACGTCCCATGTAGAGCCAAGCCCGCGCTCGGCTCTACGCGAACATGCAGCCGGGCATTGGCCCGGCTCTACACAAGGAATTCCCATGCGTACCGCTGCCCTGCTGCTTCCCCTTGCCCTGGCCGCCAGCTTCACCAGTGCGCCGCTGCTGGCCGCACCGGCCACCACGGCGCCGGCGGCGGCGACGAAATCCCAGCTGCACCTGCAGACCTTCCATCCCGGCCCGCAGGCAATGTTCTCGGTGTCCTCGGTGCTGATCGAAGGCCGCCACGACGCGATCCTGGTCAATGCGCAGTTTGGTGCCAGCGATGCGCGCAAGCTGGTCGAGCTGATCCGCGCCAGCGGCAAGCAGCTGACAACGATCTACATCAGCCACGGTGATCCGGACTACTACTTCGGCCTGGCTACCCTGCAGGACGCGTTCCCGCAGGCGCGCATCGTCGCCACCGCGCAGACCGTCGCCCACATCCAGCAGACCCAGGCCGGCAAGCTGGCCTACTGGGGACCGAAGATGGGTGCCGACATGCCCGCGCGCATCGTGCTGCCGCAGGTGCAGGATGGCGATGCCCTGGAGCTGGAGGGCCAGCGCCTGCCGCTGATCGGCCTGGATGGCCCGACCCCGGACCGCACGGTGCTGTGGGTGCCGTCGCTGCGCGCGATCGTCGGTGGCATTCCGGTGGTCGCCGGCGAGCACGTGTGGATGGCCGACACGCAGACGCCTAAGTCGCACACCGACTGGCTGCAGACCCTGCAGCGGTTGCAGGCACTGAAGCCGAAGGTGGTGGTGCCGGGGCATTACGCGCCGGGTGCCGCACTGGATGCCAGTGCGCTGCGCTTCACTGCGGACTACATCCGCGCGTTCGATGTCGAGACGGCAAAGGCCAAGGACAGTGCGGCGCTGGTGAAAGCAATGCAGTCGCGCTACCCGAAGCTGGACGGCGTCGCATCGCTGGAGCTGAGCGCGAAGGTGGCCAAGGGCGAAATGCAGTGGCCATGAGGTAGGGCGCTTTCTTTTGCAGGGCTGCGCCCTGCACCTGCAGAGGCAACAGCAAAAGCAACAGCTGGCTATCCGTGGGAGGGCGAGGTGGGTCCGGTTGCGGGGGACGCCGTGAATCCGTCCATGGAGGCTCGGTCGCGCCATCCATGGCGCTCACGCCCCCGCAACCGGACCCACCTCGCCTTCGACAGATCTCGGCAATCTGCTGGGGTCGGATCCCGTTGCTGCGCAACGGGCTCTGACCCCGCCTTTGCCGATCAGAGGGATGTGGAATCGTTCGGTCCGTGCTCGAACAATTCCCCCTGCACCACGGCCTCCTTTTCGCGGAACCCACCCAGCCCGACGCCGACCAGGCGGTAACGCGTCTCCGCCGGCAGGTCGACGCGGGCGCGCAGGGCCAGTGCGATGTCGCGCAGTTCTTCCATCGATTCCGGCGGGCGCTCCGGGGTGAAACTGCGGGTGAGGATGCGGAACTGCGCGGTCTTCAGCTTCAGCACCACGGTGTGGCCGACGCGTTCGGTCTTGCGCGTGGCATTCCAGGTCTTCTCCGCCAGCTGCACGATCGCCTCGCCCAGGTCTTCCAGCAACAGGTCCTCGGCAAAGGTGTCCTCCGAGGAGATCGACTGCACCTGCTGGTCCGGTTCCACCGGCCGCTCGTCGATGCCGCGTGCACGGTTGTACAGGCTGCGGCCGAAACTGCCGAACGCCTCTTCCAGGTCGACCAAGGACCACCGCCGCAGGTCGCCGCAGGTGACGATGCCACGCGCGGCAAGTTTGCCTTCCATCACCTTGCCGACGCCTGGCACCCGGTTCACCGGCAGCGGCAGCAGGAACGCGTCCACCCGCTGCGGTGGAATCACGAACTGGCCATCGGGCTTGCGCCAGTCCGAAGCGATCTTGGCCAGGAACTTGTTCGGCGCGATCCCGGCTGAAGCGGTCAGGTTCGTCTCCTCGCGGATCTGCGCACGGATGGTGCGGGCGATGTCGGTGGCCAGTTCGATGCCGCTCTTCGGCTCGGTCACGTCCAGGTAGGCCTCGTCCAGCGACAACGGCTCGACCAGGTCGGTGTGGCGCAGGAATATCTCGCGTACCTGGCGTGACACCGCCTTGTAACGTGCAAAGTCCGGCGGCACGAAGATCGCGTCCGGACACAGGCGTTCGGCGCGCAGCGCCGGCATCGCCGAACGCACGCCGAACACGCGTGCCTCGTAGGACGCCGCACACACCACCGAGCGCGCGCCGCGCCATGCCACAACCACCGGCTTGCCGCGCAGTGACGGATCGTCGCGCTGCTCCACCGACGCGTAGAACGCGTCCATGTCGACGTGGATGATCTTGCGCAGTCGGGTCATGTCAGGCGGAAAGGGCGGGGGCGTGCCGAACGGGCCACACGCCGAAGTATGGTCGTTGCACATCAACAGGATGCGCGTATTCCATTGAAAACACTACGGTTGCGTACGGTTGAAATGTTTGATCGGCGCAGTTTCCACGGGCATCCTCGAACGCTTGTTTCCCTGTTTCCCCGCTTCCAGGATTGTGCTTCATGACCCGTCTCCACGCGTTCAACCGCGAACAGCTGCTGGCCAGCGCACGCGGTGAACTGTTCGGCACCGCCGCCGGCCGTTTGCCCAACGATCCGATGCTGATGTTCGACCGCATCACCGACATCCACGAGGACGGCGGACCGCACGGCAAGGGCATGGTACGCGCCGAGCTGGATATCCGCCCGGACCTGTGGTTCTTCGGCTGCCACTTCATCGGCGACCCGGTGATGCCCGGCTGCCTGGGCCTGGACGCCATGTGGCAGCTGACCGGCTTCTTCCTGACATGGCTGGGTGCCCCCGGCAAGGGCCGCGCACTCGGCTGCGGCGAGGTGAAGTTCACCGGCCAGGTACTGCCGGACGCCAAGCTCGTGCGCTACGAGATCGACATCAGCCGTGTCATCAACCGCAAGCTGGTGATGGCCCAGTCGAACGCCCGCATGTACGTGGATGACCGCGAAATCTACAGCGCGCGCGACCTGCGCGTCGGCCTGTTCACTGAAACCGGGAGCTTCTGATGCGTCGCGTCGTCATCACCGGCATGGGCATCACGTCCTGCCTCGGCAATGATCTGGATACCGTTTCGGCCGCGCTGCGCGAAGGGCGCTCGGGCATCACCGCCTTGGCCGACCATGCCGAAGCGGGCCTGCGCAGCCAGGTCGGCGGTCGCGTCGACCTCGATCTGGAGGCGCTGATCGACCGCAAGCAGAAGCGCTTCATGAGCGATGCGGCGGCCTTCGCTTACCTGTCCATGCGCGATGCCATCGCCGATGCCGGGCTCAGCCCCGAGCAGGTCAGCAACCTGCGCACCGGCCTGATCGCCGGTTCCGGCGGCGGCTCCAGCGAATGGCAGATCGGCGCGGTCGACCTGCTGCGCGAACGTGGCGTGCGCAAGGTCGGCCCGTACATGGTGCCGCGCACGATGTGCTCGACGGTCTCGGCCTGCCTGGCCACGGCCTACCAGATCAAGGGCGTCAGCTACTCGCTGTCGGCCGCCTGCGCGACCTCGGCGCACTGCATCGGGGCTGCCGCGGACATGATCCGCCACGGTGCGCAGGACATCATGTTCGCCGGTGGCGGTGAAGACCTGCACTGGTCGATGAGCGTGATGTTCGATGCGATGGGCGCGCTGTCGACCAGCTTCAACGAGACCCCGGCCAGCGCCTCGCGTCCGTACGACAAGGACCGCGACGGCTTCGTCATCGCCGGTGGCGGCGGCATGCTGGTGCTGGAGGACTACGACCACGCCGTTGCGCGTGGCGCGCGCATCCATGCCGAGCTGATCGGCTACGGCGTGACCTCCGATGGCGCCGACATGGTCGCGCCGTCCGGCGAGGGCGCGGTGCGCTGCATGAAGATGGCACTGCAGGGCGTCGATCGCCCGCTGGACTACCTCAACACCCACGGCACCTCGACCCCGCTGGGCGATGTCACCGAGCTCAACGCGATCCGTGAAGTGTTCGGCGATGCGGTACCACCGCTGTCCTCGACCAAGGCGCTGTCCGGCCATTCGCTGGGCGCGGCCAGCGTGCACGAGGCGATCTACTGCCTGCTGATGATGCGCGATGGCTTCGTCGCCGGTTCGGCCAACATCGGCGAGCTGGACCCGAAGGTGGAGAGCTTCCCGATCCTGCGCGAGAGCCGCGAGCAGAAGCTGGACACGGTGATGTCCAACAGCTTCGGCTTCGGTGGCACCAACGCTGCGCTGGTGTTCGGGCGGGTGTGATTGAACAGGTGTGCCGACCAACGGTCGGCACCCACCAGAAGATGTGGAGCGAGCCCATGCCCGGCTCAGTGCCAACCAAGGTCGGCACCCACCGCTACTTCGGCAGCAGCGGCAGCAGCAGGGCGTGCGCGTCCACCAGCGAGCCGACGATGCGGTGGCCCAGTGCGCGCAGCTCTTCATCCGGATGCACCAGGTCCGGCACCTGGATCACGGTCATGCCGGCGGCCAGTGCGGCCCGCGTGCCGGCCGGTGAATCTTCCAGCGCCAGGCAACGTTCGGGCGCCTGGCCCAGCCGCTGCGCGGCCAGCAGGTAGATATCCGGCGCCGGCTTCGGCCGCGCCACATCACCACTGGTGATCACGGCATCGAAGTACGGCAGCAGGCCTGCGGCCGCCAACTTGCGGTTGGCGCGCGGCTGCCGCGTGGTGGTCGCCACCGCACGCGGTACCGCGTGCGCCTTCAGCAGCTCCAGCAGCTCCAGGATGCCCGGCCGCAGCGGCAGCCCGGTCTGCGTGCGTGCTTCGTACAGCTCATGGCAACGTGCCGCCACCGCGTCGATCACGCTGTCCTCGATGCCCTGCGCGCGCAGCAGCGCATGCGTATCGTGGTCGCCGAGGCCGACCATGCGCAGGAACACCGCTTCCTCCAGGCCCAGCCCGAATTCGTCGGCGGCCTCGCTCCAGCAGGCCAGCGAGACCCGCTCGCTGTCGATCATCAGGCCGTCCATGTCGAAGATGACGGCGTCGGGCAGGAACGGCAGCGCAGCGAAGGGGGTCATGGAGCGAACAACGTATCCAGGTCGGTGGAAGTGAGCTGCCGCCATTGCCCTTCGTCCAGCCCCTGCAGGTCCAGCCCGCCGACGCGGCTGCGGTGCAGGGCCTGCACGTGGTTGCCGGTGGCGGCGAACATGCGGCGTACCTGATGGTAGCGGCCTTCATGCAGCACCAGGCGTGCGCGACGCGCCTCCAGCACTTCGAGTTCAGCCGGCAGCAGGGGCGTCTTCTCGGACTCCAGCATCAGCGTGCCGCTGGCGAACAACGCCATTTCGTCGCCGCGCAGGTCCTCGCTCAACTCGACTTCGTAGACCTTCGGCAGCTTCGACTTCGGCGAGAT
The DNA here is from genome assembly GCF_059368215.1 of Stenotrophomonas sp. YJH_SMC_123. Classification (NCBI taxonomy): domain Bacteria; kingdom Pseudomonadati; phylum Pseudomonadota; class Gammaproteobacteria; order Lysobacterales; family Lysobacteraceae; genus Stenotrophomonas; species Stenotrophomonas sp. YJH_SMC_123. The sequence goes on along the minus strand of NZ_JCAFRM010000004.1, from coordinate 163,617 downwards.
GATCCGGTGCAGCAGGCCGCCATCGTCGGTCAGCAGCAGCAGGCCACTGGTCTCGCGGTCGAGGCGGCCCACCGTGGACAGCACCGGATCACGGTCGCGGAAGCGCGGCGGCAGCAGGTCGTAGATCAGGCGGCCGGTGTCCTTGGTCGAACAGGTGTAGCCGGCGGGCTTGTGCAGCGCGATCGACAGCCCCACCGGCGGGTCCAGCGGCTCGCCATCGACGCGGATCGCCTCGTGCGGCACCTGGTCATCGGCGTACAGCACCTCACCGTCGGCGTCGGTGACGCGGCCTTCGCGGAACATCCACTGCACCTGCTTGCGGCTGCCATAGCCCAGGTTGGCGATGAGCTTGACCAGCTTCACTTGCCCTTCCCCTTCACTGCTTCAACCAGCTTGAAACCGTCGCGCTCGGCGACCACGCGCACCGCACCGAAGCTGTCGTTGAGGGTGTGCTCGTACGGCAGATGGCGGTTGGCCACCACGTACAGGCGCCCGCCCGGGCGCAGCGCCTGCGCGGCCACGGCGATGAAGCGCTGGCCGATGTCCGGGCGGTCGGCACGCGACGGCGTGTGGAACGGCGGGTTGCTGATGATGACGTCGTAGCCCGGCTCGATGCCGGCGGTGACGTCGCGCCACAGGAAGCGCAGCGGCAGCGCGCGCGGCGGCGGCGCCAGGTTCAGTTCGGCCAGGGCCAGCGCACGCTGCTCGGCCTCGTACAGGTCCAGCGCGGTGATCTTCGGGCAGCGTTCCAGCAGCTCGCGCGAGAGATAGCCGTAGCCTGCGCCAAGGTCGGCGGCGCGGCCGGCCAGGTCGGCCGGCAGGTGCTCGGCCAGCAGCGCCGATGCCGGATCGATGCGGTCCCAGGCGAACACGCCCGGGCGGCTGAGGAAGCGTCCGCCCATGATCGGGCGCACCGCATCCAGCGCCGACCAGCGCTTGGCCAGGTCGGCGTCGTGCTGGCCCTGCAGCGGGGCGGTCCAGTACACGCGGCAGTGGTTCTTGGTCAGGCAGCCGCCGAGACCGGCCAGCTGCTTGAGGTCGCCTTCACCGGAGCGCGCGCCTTCGTTGTTGGCCTGGCAGGCAACGATGCGGCCGCCCTCGGCGACCAGCGCCAACGCGCGGGCGAACAGCGCACGGGCTTCTTCACGCTGGCGCGGTGGCAGCACCAGCACCAGCGGGTAACGGCCCTTGCCGGCCACATCGTCCAGCTGGCCGCTGACGGTCCAGCCGGCGGCCTGCTGCAGCGGCTGCGCGAACGGGGCAAAGCTCTGTTCGCAGTGCAGCTCGCGGTTGCCGGCCGCTTCGCGCAGCGGCCAGCCATCGCGGGCACGCAGGAAAGCCACCGGGCCCTCCGGCCAGCGCAGGGCGCCTTGGGAGAACGGCAGGAGCAGGGTCTGCAGGGGGGCGTCGTCGCTGGAGGCCATCGGCGCGGGTACTTCAAGCGTGAGGGCCGTCCATTGTACCGGCTTGGCCGGGCCGGCCCCGGCAGGCCGCTTTGCGAAACCCGAACGGGGCCTTGATCTGCCAGAAACATTGAAACGTTCAGGGTAGAGGCTCCCCCGGAAACCCAGGAGAACCTGCATGCGAGCCTTGTTCGTCGGTGGCGTCGTCGACAACAGTGAAATGGACCTGGAAGGCAGCCATCCGCCCGTGCACTACCCCGAGGACACCGGCGGCGGGCACTCGCGCTACCGGCTGCACCAGGTCGGCCATGGCGCCGATGGCAGCGTGGCCTATGCGGTATATGGCGCACCGGACCTGGCCGATGACGAGGTGGCCCGGGTGGCGGAAGAACGCGCCTACGCGCGCCGGTTCGAAGCGACGCCGACCTTGTTCGAGCATTGACACACCGGTAGCGCCCGAGCCCACGCTCGGGCGACGGCGCAGCCGAGCGTGGGCTCGGCTCTACATCCGATCAAGGCGCCTTGGGTGGCAGGCGGTTGATGCTGGCGATCTCGTCCAGCCACACATGGTGCTGCTGCACCGGCGTGTCGTAGTCATCCAGGCGCAGCTGGCCGTTGCTGCCTTCATCACCAGCGACGTTGCGGTACTGCTGCACGGTTGGCCTCACGGCCACCGTGCCGAGCAGGCGACGGCCATCGTGCAGAATCAGTTCCACCTGCGTTTCACCTTCCAGCTGCGGCAGCAGGGCTTCCAGGCGCGCGATCTGCGCCGGATCGGTATGGATACGGGGAGCTATGCGGGACATCGGCGACCTCCTGCATGCAGGGTCGCCGATCGGCCGTGAATGCTCAGTGCAGCGCGCTGTCGGCGCGGGGTACCTGCACCTTGCGTACCGCAGCCACCAGCTGCGCCACCGAGTACGGCTTGGCCACGTGTTCCTGGAAACCCGACGCCAGCGCACGGCGGCGGTCATCGGCACGCGCCAGCGCGGTGACGGCGACCGCGGGCAGGGTCATGGCATCCACGCCCATGTCCTCGCGCAGCGTGCGTACCAGGCCATAACCATCCATGCCCGGCATGCCGATGTCGGTCAGCATCACGTGGTACTGCAGATGGCCGGTGTCGGCCAGCAACGCCAGCGCCTCACCGGCCGAACTGGCCGCCGACACGCTGGCGCCCTGCTCTTCCAGCATGCGCCGCAGGTACTCCAGCACTTCCGGCTGGTCTTCCACCGCCAGCACGTGCATGCCGCGCAGCGGATACGGCTCGACGATCACCGGTTCCAGGATCGGCCCGCTGATCACTTCGCGCAGCGGGCGCCGCTCGGCATCGGGAAGGTGCTGCGGCAGGCGCACGGTGAACGTAGCGCCATGGCCGTGCCCCTCGCTGGCCGCGGCGACCGTGCCGCCATGCAGTTCGACCAGCTGCTGCACGATCGCCAGGCCCAGTCCCAGTCCACCATGGCGCCGGGTGGTGGTGCCATCGGCCTGGCGGAATCGGCTGAACAGGTGATTGAGGAATTCGGGTGCGATGCCATCACCGGTGTCGCGCACGGTGATCTCCCAGTGGTTGCCGTCGGCCCGCAGCTGCAGGTCGATGCGGCCTTCAGCCGGGGTGAACTTGATCGCGTTCGAGAGCAGGTTCCAGAACACCTGCTGCAGGCGCGTGGCATCGCCCAGCACCAGGCTCGGCTGTTCGGGCAGCTGCAGGTGCACGTCCAGTGCCTTGCCTTCGGCCACCAGTTCCTGCGCGCCGATGGCCTCGCCCAGCACCGTGCGCAGGTCCAGCACTTCCACCTCCAGCTGCACTTTGCCCAGCAGCATGCTGCTGAGGTCCAGCATGTCCGAGATCAGCCGCTTCTGCGCGCCGGCGCTGTTGGCGATCACGTTCAGGCCCTTGTACAGAGGGCTGGTGTTGTCCACGCGCTGCAGCAGCAGCTCACTCCAGCCGAGGATGGTGGTCAGCGGCGTACGCAGTTCATGCGACAGCGTGGCCAGGAACTCGTCCTTCAGCCGCGCCATGTTCTCCGCAGCGCTGCGCGCGGCGCGCTCGGACTGCAGCAGTTCCTCGCGGGCCAGTTCGATCTCGCGGCGTTCGGTCACGTCCGGGCTGCTGCCGGCCAGGCCGATGAAGCGGCCCATCCGCGAGAAACGCGGGCGTGCGTTCATCTCCAGCCAACGCCACTGGCCATCGGCGCGCCGCGCACGCACCAGCGCGTGCATCGAACGCTGCGCCTTCAGCGCTTCCTGCAGTTCGTATTCGAATACCGACGCATCGTCCGGATGCACCAGGCCGCGCCAGACATCTTCCGGCACACGCGTCTCGTCGCCACCGAAGAACTCGCTGAAGGCGCTGTTGACGAAACGGGCATGGCCGCGCTCGTCGAGCACCCACACCGGCATCGGCAGGCCATCGGCCAGTGCGCTGAAGCGCGCTTCGCTCTCGCCCAGCTCCACTTCCATCTGCTTGCGTGCGGTGATGTCGAAGAACAGGATGCCGACCTTGTCCTCGCCTGGCCGGCCCACGCGCACCGCGTCGACCGCGAACGAACGACCCAGCGCACGCGCTTCCATCTCGAACTGGGCGGGACGGCCGCTGCGTGCGACCTCGCCGTAGATACGGAACCAGTCCTGCTCATGGTTGGGTTCCAGCTCGGTCATGCGCTGTCCACGCGCATCCTTCAGCCCGGTGTGGCGCTCGAAGGCATCGTTGACCTCGAGGAAACGATAGTCGACCGCACGATCGCCCTCGAACAGCACCTGGATCACGCAGAAACCAGCGTTGATGCGCTCAAGCACGCCATGATGCAGGTCGGGTTCGGGCGCCTGCACCATCATCGGTGGGCGCTCCACGAGGGGCGGCAGTGTGGACAAGGGCGTCTGGACGGGCCGGATTGGAAGCACAGCATCTTCCAAAGCGCGTATTCACAGCGTCAAGCGCCGTCAGTCATGGTTGACGACGATGAATTGGCGGCAACCGCTCTTGTCGGTGTCGCAATCGGCCGTTGCGGTGGCTGGAAAGCGGGATCACACTCGATCTATAAATCGCATCGTCCCCGTCGATGGGGCGCAGGAGACCGTCATGAACCGCTCGTTGGCCACTGCCCTGCTGCTGGCAGGCGCCCTCATGGCGGGCAGCGCGAACGCCGCGCCGCGCGCCGTCACCGATCCGGATGCGCCCCGCGCGCTGCAGGCCAATGGCCCGGTCAGCGTGAAGTGGGACGATCCAGCCGGATTCACCGAAATCCGCCAGAGCACCAACCGCTTCGAGGCCGAACGCGGCAACTGGGTGCAGCAGCTGGCCAGCTACGTGCAGACCACGGCGGCCAAGCCGCTGCAGCCCGGGCAGACCCTGGACGTGACTCTGATCGACATCAAGCGCGCCGGCGACTACGAGCCCTGGCACGGCCCGCGCGGCAGCGACATCCGGATCATGCGCGACATCTATCCGCCGCGGATCACCCTGCAGTACACGCTGAAGGACGCCAGTGGTCGCATCGTCGATGAGGGAGAAGCCAAGCTCAGCGACACCGGCTACCTGCACAACTTGGGGCTGAAGAGCGACAGCGATCCGCTGCGCTACGAGAAGCGCCTGATCGACGACTGGGTGAAGCGCGAGCTGAGCACGCGGGCTACTGCTGCACGATGATTCCGGGCAGCTCTACCTGCCGGCAGGTGTCGACCTTGGTCGACACGCATTGCACGGTGCCGACCAAGGTCGGCTGCTACCAGAGCCGAGCGCGGGCTCGGCTCTACACGTAGACTTTCGCCACGCGCTTGACCGCGCACGGCAGCTGGTAGGCACTCACGCCGCAGCGCGGCGCCAGTTCCGACAGCGTCGGCGCAGAACCCCACAGTTCCACCACACTGCCGATGCCGGCCTGCGCATGCGCGGTCAGGTCCACCGTCAGCATGTCCATCGACACGCGCCCGATCAGTACGCCGGGCTGGCCATCGATCAGTACCGGCGTGCCGTTGGGGGCGAACTGCGGATAACCGTCGGCATAGCCAAGCGCGACCACGCCCACGCGGGTGCGTGCCTTGGCCACGAAGCGTGCGCCATAGCCCACCGGCTCACCGACCTCGATCCAGCGCTCGGCAATCACCTTCGACTGCATCGTCATCACCGGGCGCAGGCGCTGGGTCAGCGCGGTGTTGTCCGGCAGCGGATTGGCGCCGTACAGCATCAGGCCCGGGCGCACCCAGTCGCTGCGTACATCCGGCCAGCCCAGCAGTGCCGGCGAATTGCACACGCTGGTCTCGCCGTCCAGGCCGTCGATGGCGCGCGCGAAGGTCGCCGCCTGTTCATGGGTGCGTTCGCTGTCCAGCTCGTCGGCACGCGCCAGGTGGGTCATCAGCACGATGCGCTCGACCTGCGGCAGCGCCGACAGGCGTGCATGCGCGGCGCGGAAGCTGTCCACGTCCAGGCCGAGGCGATGCATGCCGCTGTCCAGCTTCAGCCACACGGTCAGCGGGCGCGGGCTGTCGAATGCGACCAGCGCTTCCAGCTGCCACGGCGAGCCCACCGCGAACCAGAAATCGTGCTCGGCCACCAGCGCCATGTCACTGGGTTCGAAGATGCCTTCCAGCAGCAGGATCGGCGCACGGATCCCGGCCTGGCGCAGTTCCAGCGCCTCTTCGATGGTGGCCACGCCGAAACCATCAGCCTCGCCTTCCAGCGCCTGTGCACAGCGCACCGCGCCATGGCCATAGGCATCGGCCTTGATGATCGCCAGGGCCTTGCCACCGCCCAGTTCACGGGCAAGCCGGTAATTGCTGCGCAGGGCGCCCAGATCGATCAGCGCGCGGGCAGGACGCATGTGCGGTTCTCATGTTGCGGGGCGTGACCGTACTGGCCGTAGCGGAAAATATCCAGGCCTTCGGTGCTGATCTGCGGCTGGCGCGCGCTCATCAGGTCGGCCAGGTAGCGGCCCGAGCCGCAGGCCATGGTCCAGCCCAGGGTGCCGTGGCCGGTGTTGAGGTACAGGTTGCGGAACGGCGTGGCGCCGATCACCGGCGTGCCGTCCGGCGTGGCCGGGCGCAGGCCTGTCCAGAACTGTGCGCGCGACAGGTCGCCGCCCTTCGGGTAGAGGTCGCTGACCACCAGCTCCAGGGTCTCGCGACGACGCTGCGACAGCGACAGGTCGAAACCGGCCACTTCGGCCATGCCACCGACGCGGATGCGGTCGTCGAAGCGGGTGACCGCCACCTTGTAGCTCTCGTCGAGGATGGTCGAGGTCGGCGCCATCGCCGGGTCGGTGATCGGCAGGGTCAACGAATAGCCCTTCAGCGGGTACACCGGCAGGCGCATGCCCAGCGGTGCGACCAGCGCCGGCGAATAGCTGCCGAGCGCGACCACGAAGCGGTCGGCGGTTTCCAGCTTGCCGTCGATGCGCACGCCGGTGATGCGGTCGCCATCGAACTCGAGGCCGGTGATGTCCTGGTCGAAGCGGAACTCGACACCGGCATCCACGCACATCTGCGCCAGGCGCCGGGTGAACAGCTGGCAGTCGCCGGTCTGGTCACGCGGCAGGCGCAGCGCGCCGACCAGGCCGTCGACATGGGCCAGGGCCGGTTCGGCCTGGATGATGCCGGCGCGGTCCAGCACCTCGTACGGCACGCCGTACTGGGCCAGGATCTCGATGTCCTGCGCAGAGGCATCCAGCTGCTGCTGGGTGCGGAACAGCTGCGTGGTGCCCAGGTCGCGGCCTTCGAACTCGATGCCGATCTGCGCGCGCAGCTCGTTCAGGCAGTCGCGGCTGTACTCGGACATGCGCACCATGCGCGCCTTGTTGATCGCGTAGCGCTCGTGGGTGCAGTTGCGCAGCATCTGCCACAGCCAGCGGTACTGGGCCAGGTCCATGCCCGGCTTGATCGCCAGCGGCGCATGCTTCTCGAACAGCCAGCCGATGGCCTTCTTCGGCACGCCCGGGGCGGCCCACGGCGAGGTGTAGCCGAACGACAGCTGGCCGGCATTGGCGAAGCTGGTTTCCAGCGCCGGGCCGGGTTGGCGGTCGATGACCGTGACTTCAAACCCGGCCTGTCGCAGGTACCAGGCACTGGTGGTGCCGATCACGCCGCTGCCGAGAACTAGGACTCGCATGGGACTTCTCCAACCCGATCATTCCCTGCACTGGAGCGTGCCGGGACCATAATTGGGGAAGTATAGACAGCCAATCCCAGTTGATTTGCCTGATTTGAAATCAACCGGCAGGATGTTCTCCTGCAATTCATTCCCCAAGGTTGACGGCCATGGCCACCCGTACCCGCGAACTGGACAAGATCGACCGCAAGATCCTGCGCATCCTGCAGGCGGAGGGCCGTATTTCCTTCACCGAACTGGGTGAGCGGGTCGGCCTGTCGACCACCCCGTGCACCGAGCGCGTGCGCCGGCTCGAGCGCGAAGCGGTGATCACCGGCTACCACGCCCACCTGGACCCGGCGGCGGTGAAGGCCAGCCTGCTGGTGTTCGTGGAGATCAGCCTGGCCTACAAGTCCGGTGACATCTTCGAAGAGTTCCGGCGCGCCGCCCTGAAGCTGCCCAATGTGCTCGAGTGCCATCTGGTCTCGGGCGACTTCGATTACCTGCTGAAGGCGCGGATCAGTGAGATGGCCTCCTACCGCAAGCTGCTCGGCAGCACCTTGCTGACACTGCCGCATGTGCGTGAATCCAAAAGCTACATCGTGATGGAAGAAGTGAAGGAAACGCTGAGCCTGCCGATTCCGGATTGAGGCGGTCGCAGGTTGGGGTCAGAGCCCGCGTTGCGGGATCCGGCCCCGGTCGGGGTCAGGCAAGGGGTCAGATCCCGCGCAGCGGGCTCTGACCCCGGTCATGTCGACAGTCAGCGCTGCTGCGGATGCTTCTGCGAGCGCTGTTCCTGCTGCTTGCCACCCTTGTGCGGCTGCTGCGGTTCCATCTGTTGCTGTTGCTGTTGCTGCTGATGCTGCGGGTTGCGGCCCTGCGGTTCCTTGCCGGGATGACGGTTCTGCTGGTTTTTCATGATCGCGATCCAGTGGACAAAGGACATGCGGCGGCGGAATGCCGGCGCAGGGCCACGGTGGTCCCGGCACGGTTAATCGCAGGCGAAAAAGCAGTGATCGGCAGGATGTTGTTTTCGTGCGTTCAGGCCGTGCAGTGTGTGGAAGCTGCCACCCTTGCCTGGCATCCGAGGTCAGCGCTTGATCTGCTGCCCATCGCCGGCCGGCACGCTGTCGTAATAGCGGCCGGTACGCGAATCGAACACCCGGTTCGGGCCAGCCGGGCGCACGCCAGGCACGATGCGGCCATTGCGGTCATAGACCTTGTCGGCCGGCCTCGGCGCCGGGGTGGGCGCAATCCGGGCAGGACCCGTGGACCTGATCGGCTGCGCCGGCTGCGGCGACGGCAGCACCTGCGGCTGCGGGCGTGCGGCCTGCGGCGGCGGTACCACCGGCGCCGGAGCCACGGTGGTCGCGCTGCGGGTGACCGTCGGGTCGGCAGCAGGCACCTGGGCCAGCGCCAACGTGGGCAACAGGGCCATCAGCAGCAGGGGAAGGGTCGGTTTCATGGCACGCTCCGGCGTGGATCGCATTTACCTTGCGCCTGCGCCTGTGTGCCGCCCATGAACGGCCGTCACACTTGCAAGCGCGCGCCGGCACCCCCACGTTTTCCGGCATCCCCAGGCCATCGACCCCACGGAGAGCCGGCATGACTGCCTTTGACCTGACGCCCCCCACTGCCACCCAGACCGAGGCGCTGATCGCCGGCCTCAGCAGCGAAGAGCGCCGCGTGCTGCTGCAGCACGGTACCGAAGCGCCGTTCTGCGGCGTGTTCCTGGACAACAAGCGCGAGGGCGTCTACTGCTGCCGGCTGTGCGCGCTGCCGCTGTTCCGCTCCAGCACCAAGTTCGATTCCGGCACCGGCTGGCCCAGCTTCTTCGCCCCGTTCGACCCGGCGCACGTGCGCGAGATCCGCGATACCAGCCATGGCATGGTGCGCACCGAGATCACCTGCGCGCGCTGCGGCAGCCACCTCGGCCACGTGTTCCCGGATGGTCCGCCGCCCACCTACGAGCGCCACTGCCTGAACTCCGTCTCACTTTCGTTCACCGGCAATGGCGAGCCCTGGCCCGACCCGTTGCAGCGTGGCGGCGCGGAAAGCGGTGTGGCGGGCTGAAACACCCCGCTGACCGATTTCACAGAATTCCCTCTTCAGAAAACCGGGTGACGGGCCGACAAGGAGATATCCCCTCTCCTTGCGTCGCCCCATGCTCATCATCGTTGGATTCCTGGTCGTCATCATCAGCGTGATCGGGGGCTACCTCGGTGCCCACGGCCGCCTGGGTGCCCTCTGGCAGCCCTACGAGCTGGTCATCATCGGCGGTGCCGCACTGGGTGCGTTCCTGGTCGGCACCCCGGCCAAGACGGTCAAGCAGACCCTGCAGGCCATGGTCGGCGTGTTCAAGGGCCCGCGCTACAAGCAGCAGGACTACATCGATGTCCTCAGCCTGCTCTATGAACTGCTCAACAAGGCCCGCCGCGAAGGCTTCATGGCCCTGGAAGACCATGTCGAGCGGCCGGCCGAGAGCGCCCTGTTCGCCAACTACCCCAAGGTGCAGGCCGACCACCACCTGATCGACTTCATCACCGACTGCCTGCGCCTGATGATCGGCAGCAACATCGAGCCGCATGAGCTGGAGCCGCTGCTGGAGCTGGAACTGGAGAAGCACCACGCCGAGGCCATGGCGCCGTCGCAGGTGCTGACCAAGGTCGCCGACGGACTGCCCGGTTTCGGCATCGTCGCGGCGGTGCTCGGCATCGTCATCACCATGGGCTCGATCGGCGGTGACATCGTCGAGGTCGGTGGCCACGTGGCCGGCGCGCTGGTCGGTACCTTCCTCGGCATCCTGCTGGGCTACGGCTTCGTCGGCCCGATGGCGGCAGCAATGGAGGCACGCGCCGAGCAGGACAGCCGCATCTATGAATCGGTCAAGACCGCCCTGCTGGCCTGCCTGCGCGGCTACAACCCGAAGATCGCGCTGGAATTCGCCCGCAAGACGCTGCCGTCGAACGTGCGCCCGGCCTTCTCCGATTTCGAGCAGCACCTGAAGACGGTCAAGTAAACCATGGCCGAGACCAAGCCCACTGTCATCGTCCGCCGGGTCAAGAAGGCCGGCCACGCCGCCCATCATGGCGGTTCGTGGAAGGTGGCCTATGCTGACTTCGTGACCGCGATGATGGCGTTCTTCCTGGTGCTGTGGCTGATGGCCACCACCAACAAGAACGACCGTGCGGCCATTTCCGAGTACTTCCGCAACCCCAGCCCGCTGAGCGGGCAGAACGCCACGCCGGCGCCCGGCATGGCCGGCCCGGGCGGCGCCAGCACCTCGATGATCAAGCTGGGTGGTGCCACCGACATCTCGCGCGGCAGCAGCAACGATCCCTTCCAGAACCAGAAGGAAGCGGTGCCGCAGCCGGTGGACCAGCAGCAGCGCGACAAGCAGCAGCTGGAAGCGTTGATGAAGGAACTGCAGGAAGCGATCAGCAGGAGCCAGGCACTGGAGCCGTTCAAGGACCAGCTGCTGCTGGACCTGACCCCGGAAGGCCTGCGCATCCAGATCGTGGACAAGCAGAACCGGCCGATGTTCGACCTCGGCAGCGCTACGCTGAAGCCGTATACGCAGCAGATCCTGCACGAGCTGGCCAACTACCTGAACCACGTGCCGAACCGGATCAGCCTGACCGGCCACACCGACATCACCGCCTATTCGGCCGCGCGCGGCTACGGCAACTGGGAGCTGAGCGCCGATCGTGCCAACGCCGCACGGCGTGCGCTGGTGGACGGTGGCCTGGAGGACAGCAAGATCACCCGCGTGGTCGGCCTGTCTTCGTCGGTGCTGTTCGACAAGGCCGACCCGCAGAACCCGATCAACCGCCGCATCAGCATCGTGGTGATGACCCAGGCCGCCGAAGCGGCCGCCCTGGCCGGTGCCGGCCCGCAGGTGGGACTGTCGGCGCCGACCGCCGACCCGGACGTGCAGGCCGCGCAAGGTGAGGCCGCGCCCGTGGCACGTTGAACCGGGGTCAGATCCCTTTTCCATGGAAAGGGATCTGACCCCGCCTGCGTGCGGCCGGTACAATGGCGGTCTTTCCGTTTCCAGGTGACCCCACCCCATGTCCCAGAACTCCAAGGCCAAGCGCGACAAGCGCAAGAAGCAGCAGGCCAAGCGCCCGTTCCTCCGCCTGAATGCCCAGCAGCAGGTGCAGAACCATGCCGTGCTGACCAACGAAGACGGCCAGGTGGTAGCGGCCATCGGCCTGCAGGGCCGTGAGTGGCTGCTGGCCATCGGCGGCCAGACCATGGGCAACGCCGAAAACCCGGTGCCGATGCTGGCCATGCTCAAGCACCTGTCCAACGTGCAGGAGAAGGAAGGCCGCAAGGTCAACCTGGAGTACTCGGAACTGCTGCAGAAGCTGCTGGACACCCTGGCTGCCGAATCCGAGCAGACCGCTGACGAATACCTGGACAAGCTGGTTGCCGAATTCGAAGGCGTCGACGCCGCTGAGGGCGAAGAAGGCGAAGCCGTCGAAGGCGACGCGGCCGAAGAAGCCGCTGCCGAGGCCGCCCCGGCCGCTGACAGCGACAGCAAGCCGCAGGCCTGAACCGGCCGCGGCGGGTGACGGTCTACGTCGATGACGCGGTGCATCCCTGGCGCGGACAGCGCTGGGCGCACCTGATGGCCGACACCCTGGCCGAGCTGCACGCGATGGCGGCGCAGCTCGGCATTCCCCCGCGGGCCTTCCAGAACAAGGCCAGCGGTGCTCACTACGACGTCACTGCCGAGCTGCGCGCACAGGCAATAGCGCTCGGTGCGCGGGCGATTTCCCGGCACACCGACCGCGAGCTGGTCAAAGCGGTGATTGCCAACGCCAGGGCGCAGTACCGGCCGTAGGCCGCGCCCAGCAGATCGTCCCCGCCGGGTCGTGCCCGGCGGATCGGCCCATCGCTCAGAACGGGTCGCTGCCCAGCCGGATTTCCACGTTCAGCAGCGAGCACAGCGCCAGCATCGCGTCGTCGTCGCGGGTCAGCGCCATCACGCCGGTGAAGCCGTCGCTGCCGGCATCCACGCTCCACAGCGTGTAGTTGTGCTCGCGCAGGCGGTCGAAGGCGGTGGACATCAGCTGCACGCCGTCCAGGCCCTCGGCGAAGTCCTCGTCGTCCAGGTCGCCGCCCCAGTCCAGTTGCAGGTTGAAGCGCGCCGACAGCTCGTTCACCGCCGACTGCAGCGATTCCAGGTCATCGCGCTCCACATCGAAACCGGACTGCCAGGCGATGGCGGTGAACAGCGCCGGCAGCCAGTCGCTGTCCGCCTCCAGCGGCTGCCCGTCCTCGGCCAGGTGTTCGCGCCAGCGGTTGAACTGCTGCAGGGCCAGTTCCTCGTCGCCCGGGTTGATCAGCACCAGCAGGTTCCAGACCCGTGCCTCGAAGCCATCTTCGTCGAAGTCGTGGATGTCTTCCTCGAAGTCGAAATAGTCGCTGTTGTCGGGCATGGCGGAACGTCCTCTGGGGCAGGCCCGCATTCTACGGTTTATCCTGTGCCGCTGAAGCCGGCCTTGGTGGCCGTCACTGTGAATGAAGCGATGAGCGATACCCCTCCCGACCACCTGGCGATCAACCCGGCCAGCCCCTTCCATGATGCGCAGGCGCTGGAGCGCGGCGTTGGCGTGCGTTTCAACGACGTCGAGCGCGACAACGTCGAGGAATACTCGGTCAGCGAAGGCTGGATCCGCGTGCAGGCCGGCAAGGCCCGCGACCGCCGCGGCAATCCGATGACCATCAAGGTCAAGGGCAAGGTCGAGGTGTATTTCCTGGACCAGAAGCCGGAATAACCGGCACCGGCATGTAGAGCCGAGCCCGTGCTCGGCTGCTTTTCGTTCCGGGTTCATGACGCCTGAAGCAAGCGCAGCCGAGCACGGGCTCGGCTCTACATGGCAGGGCGGAATAGGCGTCAGCGTCAGCAACGCCCGGTCCCAGGCGTCATTCGCGCTTGCGCGATTCCAGCAGGTCCAGGTTGCGGATCAGGCGCCGCGAGATCTCATCGGAGATCACCCCGCGCCGGGTCAACCGGAACAGTTCCTCGCGCTCGGCATTGAGGCCCGCGCTGCGCAGCTGGCGGTAGCCCAGCTCCATGCGCCGCACCTTCTCCGGGTCCACGTCGGGGCCGTCGTTGTCTTTCTCCAGGTGCCGCTGGTACAGCAGGCTCACCCGCGAGGCAGCATCGTTGTACAGCTGCACGTTCTCGGTGTTCTGGTTCATCACCAGCTGCTGGCGCATGCGTTCGACCCCGGCCAGCGCGGCCTTGGAGGACAGCTTGCGTGCCAGGTCCTCTTCCTTGCGCTCGCCCGAATCGGCTGGCAGCTGCAGGCCCTTCAGCAGCTGCGGCAGCGCCACGCTGGCGCCGACCAGCGAGAACAGGATCACCGCCGCGGCCAGAAAGATCACCAGATCGCGCGCCGGGAACGCACTGCCATCGGGCAGGAACAGCGGCAGGGTCAACACACCGGCCAGGGTGATCGCGCCGCGCACTCCAGCCACCGAGGTCGCCACCACGATGCGCCAGTTCGGCGCCTCGCCCCGCTCCAGGCCACGGCGGCGCGCGCGCAGCAGGTTCCAGCGCAGCGACAGCCATACCCACAGCAGGCGCAGCAGGATCAGCGCCAGGTTGATCACCACCACGTATACCAGCAGCCACCATGCACTCTGGTGGCCGGACTCGTTCATGGTGGTGGTGGCGCGCTCGACGATGCCCGGCAGCTGCTCGCCCAGCAACACGAACATGATGCCGTTGAAGCTGAACTGCAGCATGTTCCAGACGCCCGCGCGCTGCACGCGCATGCTGCCGGAGACACGGCCGGTCAGCTCGACGTAGCTCATCGCGATACCGGCGGCGACCGCAGCGAGGATGCCCGAGGCATGGATTTCTTCGGCGAGCAGGTAGGCCGCGAACGGAATCAGCAGGTTGACCAGCATCGCCGCACCCGGCTCTTCGCCGAAGCGGCGCCACAACCAGCGCTGGAAGGTGGACACGCCGAGGGTGACCGCCACGCCCACGGCAAGGCCGGCCACCGCCACCCACAGGAAGGTCAGCGAGGCCGTGGCCAGCGAGAAGGAGCCGGTCATCACCGCGGCCACCGCGAAACGGAAGCAGACCAGGCCGGACGCATCGTTGAGCAGCGACTCGCCTTCCAGGATGTGCATCAGGCGCTTCGGGATCGGTGCCTTGGAGGCGATCGCCCCGACCGCCACCGGGTCGGTCGGCGAGACGATGGCCGCCAGCGCGAAGCACACTGCCAGCGGCATCACCGGAATCATCCAGTGGATCAGCAGGCCGGCGCCGATCACGGTGAACACCACCAGGCCGAACGCCAGTTCGAGGATCGCGCCCTTGTCGCGGAACAGGCCCTGCTTGGGAATGCGCCAGCCATCCAGGAACAGCAGCGGCGGCAGGAACAGCAGGAAGAACACTTCCGGCTCCAGCGCATGGCCGCGGTTGAACACGCCGGCGATCACCGCGCCCAGGCCGATCTGCACCAGCGGCAACGGCAGCGAGAACGGGAGGACGCGAACCAGGTAGCCGCTGGCGACAACGGCCACCAGCATCGCCAGGACGACTTCAATGGTATGCATGCTTCTTCCAGGAAGCGGCGCGTGGGGAGGCACGAGGGCCAGCGCCGGAAACCCGGAAAAAACTACCACATGCGGCCCTGACCGCGACGGCCGGGGCCGCCGCGCGTCAGCCCCGGCTCATGCCCCGTCGAACCGGTACAGATCCATGGCCAGGAAGCCGGCATCGACGCCGGCGTCGATGCGGCGTGCGCCGAAACCGCCTTCGCCGGCCGCTCCCATCGCGAAGAACAGCGGCAGCAGGTGTTCGTCGGTCGGGTGCGCACGCTCGGCGAACGGGGCCTGCCGGCGGTAATCGAACAGCGCCTGGCGGTCATCAGCGGCCAGCCGCTGCTCCACCCACTCGATGAAGGGCCGCACGTATGGCGCTTCCTTGCCGTCCTGGTAGTCGCCCCAGTCGTGCAGGTTGTGGGTGATGCTGCCCGAGCCGACCAGCAGCACGCCTTGTTCGCGCAGTGGTGCCAGCGCGCGGCCCAGCGCGAACTGATGCTCGGGGCCGAGCAGCGGCTGGATCGACACCGGCACCACCGGGATGTCGGCCTGCGGGAACAACAGCCGCAGCGGTACCCACGCGCCGTGGTCGAGGCCACGCTGCGGGTCGATGGCCACTGTCAGGCCTGCGGCGGCGATGCGGCCGGCCACTTCTTCGGCCAGTGCCGGATCACCCGGCGCCGGGTATTGCAGTTCGAACAGCGCGCGCGGGAAGCCACCAAAGTCGTGGATCGTCGGCGGCTGCGGATGTGCGCCGACCAGCGGCTGCCGGCCCAGCCAGTGCGCCGAGGCCGTCACGATGGCGCGCGGCGGCGGCAGGTCGCGCGCCAGCTCGGCCAGGCGCACACCGACCTGGCCCGGATGCAGGGCGGTCATCGGCGAACCATGGGAGATGTACAGCGAAGGCAGGCGGGACATGGAATTCTCCAGTTGCAGGATCAGGCGGCGATCAGCGCGAACGCAGGGTCCACTTGCCATCGCCGACCAGGAACAGCACCACCAGCGCCAGCGCCCAGAACGCCGGGTATTCCCAGCCGCCGCCGGCATTGGCGAAACCGAAGCCGTTGGCGCCGTGCACGGTGACGATGGTGCCCAGCAGCAGCGGCACGCCGACCAGGCCCACCCAGCGCGCATAGATGCCCAGCAGGAGCGCGACAGTGATCACCAGCTCGACGCCGAGGGTGAGGTAGCCGAGCACGCCGGGCAGGCCCAGCGACTCGAAGAACGCTGCCGTGCCGGCCGGGGTGAATACCAGCAGCTTGGTCAGCGCATGGACCAGGAACAGCACGCCCAGTGCCAGGCGCAGCAGGGTGGCGCCATACGGGGCCAGCGGCGAAACAGGAGCGGTCGTGGCGTGCATCGGAAAGCACCTAGAAGGGAGTGGGCTCAGGTTATTGCGCCTTCACGCACCGATAAATACGATCGATTGACCGTATTTATTTCAGAAGGCGCAACAATGGACACCCTTGAGGCGATGCGCGTGTTCGTGGCGGTGGTCGAGCGCAACGGCTTCAGCGCCGCCGCCCAGGCCCTGGACATGTCCACCGCCGGCGTTACCCGCCAGGTCGCCGCACTGGAAAAGCGCCTGTCCACCCGCCTGCTCCATCGCACCACGCGGCGGGTCAGCCCCACCAGCACCGGCGCCGCCTACTACGCCCAATGCGTGCGCCTGCTGGCCGAGTTCGACGCGCTGGAGGCCAGCATCGGCGCGCAGGCGCTGGAGCCCTCCGGCACGCTGCGCATCAATGCACCGGTCAGTTGGGGCATCGCCCGCCTCGGCCCACTGCTGGCCAGTTACCGCGAACGCTTTCCGCAGGTGGAACTGGACCTGGCCCTGTCCGACCGCCTGGTGGACATGGTCGAGGAAGGCTACGACGTGGCCATCCGCATCACCCGCGAGCCGGGCCCCACCCTGATCGCCCGCCGCCTGGGCGAATCGCGGGTGAGCCTGTGCGCCGCGCCCGCCTACCTGGCCGCGCGCGGCGCCCCGCAGACCCCGCAGGACCTGCAGGCGCACGCGTGCCTGGGCTACAGCTACTGGGCCGCCGGTGACCACTGGCCGCTGCAGGGGCCGGGCGGCGAAGTGAAAGTAGCGGTGAACAGCCTGCTGCACGCCAACAACGGCGACGTGCTGCGTGAAGCGGCGATCGCCGGCATGGGCGTCATCCTGCAGCCCGACTTCCTGCTGGAAGACGCGCTGGCCGATGGCCGCCTGGTGCGCGTACTGCCGGAATGGGAGGCCTCGCCGATCGGCATCTTCGCGGTCTATACCAGCCGCAGCCACCTGGCACCGAAGGTGCGCAGTTTCATCGACCATCTGGTGGACGCCGGGGTGTAGCCGAGTCTGGCGCTTGCCGGTAGTGCCGGCCGCCGGCCGGCAATCAGACACATCCCGGTCTTGGGCGAATGCCGGCCAGCGGCCGGCACTACCGTCATGTTTCGGTCGGGTAGTGCCGGCCGCTGGCCGGCACATACGAAGCCCCGTCGTGCTTCGGTCGGGTGTGCCGGCCGCTGGCCGGCACATACGAAACCCCGTCATGTTTCGGTCGGGTAGTGCCGGCCGCTGGCCGGCACATACGAAACCCCGTCATGCTTCGGTCGGGTAGTGCCGGCCGCTGGCCGGCACATACGAAGCCCCGTCGTGCTTCGGTCGGGTAGTGCCGGCCGCTGGCCGGCACATACGAAACCCGATCAGGCGGGAACCTCATCCAGCGCGTCGATGATCTGTTCCAGCGGCGCCGGCCGCCCCAACAGGTAGCCCTGCACCTGGTCACAGCCATGCGCAGCCAGCCAGTCCAGCTGCCCCGGCGTCTCCACGCCTTCAGCGATGATGGTCAGGCCCATGCTGTGGCCCAGCGACAGCAGCGCGCGGCAGATCGAGGCATTGCGTGGATTGGTTTCCACGTCGGCGACGAAGCTGCGGTCGATCTTCAGGATGTCCAGCGGCAGGTGCTGCAGGTAGGACATGCTGGAATAGCCGGTGCCGAAATCATCCAGCGACACGCGGATGCCCTGCTCGTGCAGGCGCTGCATGGTCTGCATCGCCTGTGCCGGCTTGCGCATCAGGCTGCTCTCGGTCAGCTCCACGTGCAGCGCGCCACGGGCCAGGCCGAAATCCTGCTGGGCACGGGTGAATTCGGCCACCAGGTCGCTGTTGAAGAACTGAACCGCCGACACGTTGACCGCGATCGGCAACTCACCCCACCCGGCCTCGACCAGACGGCGCTGCGCCTTCGCCGCCGCGCGGATCACCCAGCGGCCCAGTGCCAGGATCAACCCGGTGTCCTCGCACAGCTGGATGAACTCGTTGGGCGGGATGAAGCTGCCATCGGCCTGCGGCCAGCGCAGCAGTGCCTCCAGCGCTGCCGGGCTGCCATCGCCGGCATGCCGGATCGGCTGGAAATACAGCTGGAATTCGTTGTCGATGGCGGCATGGATGCGCCCGGCCAGGCGCAGGCGGTCGGCCAGGCGCGTGGTCACGGCCGCGTCGAACCAGACCACCACGTTGCCCTCGGCGCGCGCCGCATGCGCGGCCTGCGCGGCCATGCCGATCACCTGCTCGGCCGTGTGCCCGTCACCAGCGATGTGCACGGCCACGCCGATGCGCGGCTCGAACTGGTGCAGCGAGTCCTTGCCGCGCATCGGCGCCGACACGATCTGCAGCAGGTCGTCCAGCACGCGCTGGGTATCGTGCTCGGCACCGATGGCGAAGACGAAATCCTCGGCCGGCTGGAACGCCAGCGTGCCACAGCGTGCGCCCAGGCCCCCGAGCCGGGTCGCCATCGACTGCAGCACCGCATCGCCGATCTCGCGGCCCAGCGTATCGGCCACCAGCTGCAGCCCGCGCAGCTGCACGAAGGCGATGGTGTAGCCCTCCTCCTGCTCGTCCAGCTGTTCGGTCAGGGCGCGCACATTGAGCAGGCCGGTGGCCGGGTTGTGCCGTGCCTGGTAGGCCAGGTCGCGCTCGTAGGCCAGCCGCTCGCTGACATCCTCGGCCAGCACCAGGCACGCGGGCTGTCCGTCGAAGTCGAGCTTGGACAGGTGTGCGCGCACCTCGAACACACTGCCGTCCTTGCGCCGGTGCAGGCGCACGGTCGCGTCGGGGGGATCGCCCACCTGCGCCCGCTGGATGGCACCACGCACTTCGTCCCAGCCTTCGCGCGGGCGGATGTCGAGGATGCTCATCGCCAGGAACTCGTCGCGGCTGTAGCCATACTGGCGCACTGCAGCGTCGTTGACCTCGATGAAGCGCAGCGTATCCGGGTCGAACACCCAGAACGGTGCCGGATTGCGGTCGAACAGCAGGCGGAAGCGGCGTTCCACTTCGCTCATCTGCTCGCGCGCCTGATAGCGTTCGCTCAGGTCGGTCAGCGCACCGATCATGCGCCGCTCGCTGTCGGCCACTTCCACCCGCTGCCCGCGCGCGCCGACCCAGCGCACCTCGCCCCCGGGAAGCACCAGGCGGAACACCTGGTCGAGCACAGCGCTGCCGGCGAAGGCCTGGTCAAAGGCCTGCTGCAGGCGCGCGGCATCATCGCGATGCACGCGCGCGAAGAAGTCCGCGACCGGCAAGGCGTCGGTCTGTACCCCAAAGATCTCGCGGGCCAGCGGCGACCAGCGCAGCAGCGCGGCGTCCTCATCCACGTACCAGGTGCAGACACGCCCGACCTGGTGCGCCAGGCGCAGCTCGGCGTGGCCCGTCTTCAGTTCCTCGGCCATCGCCTGCTGGCTGCGGGTGCTGCGGCGCACGGCGTACAGCAGTACCAGCAACACCGCGATGTAGGCCAGTACGATCGCCACCGACGCCTTCAGGTACGGCCACCACGGTGCGAGTACATCTTCGTCGGCCAGGCCGACCTGCACCGCCAGCGGGCTGCGTTCGAGCGTGCTGATGGTGAGGATGCGCGGCACGCCGTCGACAACGCCGGGCATGCTGCCCAGCTCGACCACTGCCTGCGTGCCGAGCAGGTCCCGGCGCGGCAGGTCATAGTGGCGGCCCACCGTGCCATGCGGATCGGGTACGCGGGCCAGCATGTAGCCCTGGGCATCGCTGATCGAGACCAATCCGTTGGGACCGACATCCAGGCCGCCGACGATGCGCTGCAGTTCGCCACAGCGCAGCCGTGCCAGCAGCCAGCGCCCATCGGCCATCGGCAGCGCCAGCGGGACCACCCAGCCCCCGTCGCTGGCACGCTGCGGCGGGCCGATGTACAGCGCGCTGCCCGAGCCGCGCCGTTGCGGATCGGTCCACAACGGCAACTGCAGGTCGCCCTTGCCGGCCGTCAATGCGCGGCCATAGCTGTCGAGCACCACGATGCTGTGCAGTTCGGCGTGCCGGCGCAGCACGCCGCCGATGGAGGCATCCAGCAAGGCCGGCGCCTGTGCCGGCACGCTGCGGAACAGTTCCGCGGCGTCGGCGGCGATGCCGGTCATGGCCCGCTCCAAGTTGCGCAGCTCCAGCGCCAGCAGGCGCTCGCTGCCCACCGCCAGCGCGCGGCTCTGCCGCTGCGCCGCTTCCAGGCGGCGGTGGTGGTCGTTGACCAGCATGAGGGCCAGACCGGTCACCAGCAGTACGCCCAGCAGCACACCGCCCCAGGTGATGGCGCGCAGCGGCCGGGCCAACGCCCGTTTCAGCGCGGGCATCGGTTGATGTTCCTTGTGCAGTCGGCTGGCTTCATGCGCGAACGAATCCTCCACGTCCCCGACCTCAACGGCCGGCGGACGCCATTCTTGACGCCTGACCCCATCCTGCATGGCCACCTCCCCGTGTCCGCGCAGGGCTCGAGGGTCCAGCATGCACCACCCCGGTGACGGCGTGAAGATCGCATCCGCACGTTCAGCCAGATCCTGCACAGGGCGGGCCCCGCAGGGGGGCGGCCAGTGGCGCCGGAGCGGATTAGACTTGGGGTTTTCCGCTGCAAGAGAAGTCCATGTCCAAGCTGCGCCGTCCCACCCTGGCGCTGGCCATTGTTGCCAGCCTGTCCCTGGCCGCCTGTGACCGCCCGGCCGACCCGGCCGTCGGTGCCACCGCGCCGGCCGATGCCGCCCCCGCTGCGGCCAAGCCGATGCTGGGCAGTTTCGGCTTCGATGCCAGCGGCATGGACCGCAGCATCGCCGCCGGCGACGACTTCTTCGGCTTCGCCAACGGCACCTGGGTGAAGAACACCGAGATTCCGGCCGACCGCTCGCGCTTCGGCAGCTTCAATGTCATTGCCGAGAAGACCCTGGCCGACACCCGCGCCATCCTGGAAGGGGCCGCCGGCAACACCCAGGCCAGCGGCGACGACAAGCTGATCGGCGACTACTACGCCGCCTACATGGACGAAGCCGGCATCGAGCAGCACGGTCTGGCGCCGGTGCAGCCGCAGCTGAAGGCCATCGATGCGATCGCCGACAAGGCCGGGCTGGCCCGCGCACTCGGCGGCGACCTGCGCGCCGACGTCGACCTGCTCAACGCCACCAACTTCTACACCGACCGCCTGTTCGGCCTGTGGGTGTCGGTGGACATGCTGCAGCCGGATCGCACCGCGCCGTACCTGGTGCAGGGCGGCCTGGGCATGCCCGACCGCGATTTCTACCTGGGCGATGGCCGCATGGCCGAACTGCGCAAGCAGTACCAGGCCTACATCGCACAGATGCTGCAGCTGGCCGGCGTCGCCGACCCGGCCGGCAAGGCGCAGCGCATCCTCGCGCTGGAAACGAAGATCGCGCAGGCGCATGCCACCCAGGAAGAAACCAACGACGTGACCAAGGGCGCCAACCCCTGGACCCAGGCCGACTTCAATGCAAAGGCGCCGGGCCTGGACTGGAACGCCTTCCTCGATGCGGCCGCGCTGGGCAACCAGCAGGACTTCATCGTGTGGCAGCCCAAGGCCGTGGCCGGCCTGTCCAGGCTGGTCGCCACCGAGCCGCTGGACGCCTGGAAGGACTACCTGGCGTTCCACGCGCTGGACCGTGCCGCCGCCTACCTGCCGAAGCAGTTCGCCGATGCCCGGTTCGCCTTCCATGGCACCGCGCTGAGCGGCACGCCGCAGCAGAGCGACCGCTGGAAGCGCGCGGTGGACGATGCCAACCATGCCGTCGGCGAAGCGATCGGCAAGCGCTACGTCGAAAAGCACTTCGACGCCAGGACCAAGGAGCGTGCGGACGAGATGGCGAAGAACATCATCGCCGCTTTTGCCAAGCGCATCGACGCGCTGTCGTGGATGTCGCCGCAGACCAAGGCGCATGCCAAGGCCAAGGTCACGGGCCTGACCGTGGGCATGGGCTATCCGGAGAAGTGGCGCGACTACACCGGCCTGGAGATCCGCCGTGATGACCCGCTGGGCAATGCACAGCGCGCCGAGCTGTTCGAGTACCAGCGCAACATCGCCAAGCTGGGCAAGCCGGTCGACCACAGCGAGTGGGCGATGCTGCCGCAGACCATCAATGCGATGAACGTGCCGCTGGAGAACCGCCTGGTGTTCCCGGCCGCGATCCTGCAGCCGCCGTTCTTCGACGGCGCTGCCGATGACGCGGTGAACTACGGTGCGATCGGTGCGGTGATCGGCCACGAGATCAGCCACGGCTTCGACAACGCCGGCGCGCTGTTCGACGAGACCGGCAAGCTGCACAACTGGTGGACCGCCGAGGACCTGAAGCAGTTCAACGCCGCCGGTGATGCGCTGGCCGCGCAGTTCAGCAGCTACGAGCCGTTCCCCGGCGTGCACGTGAACGGCAAGCTGACCCTGGGCGAGAACATCGCCGACGTGGCTGGCCTGGGTACCGCCTACGATGCCTACCAGCTGTCGCTGCAGGGCAAGCCGGGCCAGACCCTGAAAGGCTTCAGCCCGGACCAGCGCTTCTTCCTCGGCTTCGCCCAGGCGTGGCGCAGCAAGAGCCGCGAGCAGGCGCTGCGCAACTCGCTGCTGACCGATGTGCATGCCCCGGGCCAGTTCCGCGCATTGACCGTGCGCAACATCGACGCCTGGTACCCGGCGTTCGAAGTGAAGGAAGGCCAGAAGCTGTACCTGGCCCCGGACAAGCGGGTCAAGGTCTGGTGATGTAACCGGAACGGGCGCCGCAAGGCGCCCGTTTCATTTCCGGGTAGCGGCCAACCTTGGTCGGCACATACTCCGCTCTGGTGGGTGCCGACCTTGGTCGGCACGGGGTAGGAATCCACGCATGGCGTGGATCTACCTGCGGGTGATGGCAGCCATCAGCAGGGCACTCCCAGCCAACACCGCCGCAGCCCACAGATTCGCATGCAGGCCCACGCCATCCAGCAGGCGGCCACCACCCCACGCACCCATTGCGATGCCGATGTTGAATACCGCCGCATACAACGCGGTGGCGATCTCCACGGCCTGCGGCACCGCCTTCATCATCCAGCTCATCAGGCCCACCGATACACCGCCATAGGCCAGACCCCACAGCAGCAGCACCGCAATACCTGCGGAGGGCGCATTTCCCACCCACAGGAACAGCAGAGGCGTCAGCAGCAGGCCCGAGGCTATCGCCAGCAGCGTGCCCCGTGGATGGCGCGCAGCCAGCGGCCCGGCGATGAAGTTGCCGGCGATGCCAGCCAGGCCGTACCCAAACAGCAGTGCACCTATCCACGACGCATCCACGCCCGATACGGACGTCAGCAGCGGCCGCACGTACGTGAAGGCGATGAAGTGCCCGGACACCAGCAGCCCGGTCAGCCACAGGCCACGCCGCAGGTTGCGCTGGCCAAGCTGCTGCACGAACTGACGCGGCCGCACCGATGTGCTGACCGGCAACGCGGGAACCACCCGCAGATGCAGCAGCATCACCGCCGCACTGAACAACGTCATCGCCGCGAACGCGCTGCGCCAGCCCAATGCATCCCCGATCAGCGCGCCCAACGGAACGCCGAGCACCGAAGCTGCGGCCACGCCTCCGAAGATGATCGAGGTGGCCAGACCGATGCGCTGCGCAGGTACCAGGCGCGCTGCCAGCCCACCGGCAATGGTCCAGATGCCGCCCATGCAGAACCCCACCAGCACACGCGCGGCCAACAGCCAGCCGATGCCAGGTGCCAGCGCCGACGCAAGGTTGGCGACCAGCAGCAGGCCCAACAGCACACACAGGATGCGGCGACGATCGATGCCACCGGCTGCGATCACCGCAAGCGGGGCGAACACTGCCGCCAGCAGGGCGGGCAGTGAGATCATCAGACCGGCGGTGCCGGTGGACGCGCCGAGATCTTCGGCGATGGGAGTCAGCAGGCCGACCGGCAGCATTTCGGTGGTGACCACCGAGAACGTGGCGAGGCCGACGGCGGAGACCGCCCACCACGGATGGCGGGGCACAGACGCGGCATGCGCAGGCGATGAAGCGCTCACGGAATGATTCCTTCAGGAGATGTGGACGCGGCAGACGGGCGCAGCGCACGTTGCACGAGCAAGGCGAACAGCAGCACGCCACCGCCTGCCGCCAGCGCAACCACAAAACCACTGCGCACGCCCGCCGCATCGACGCTCTGTCCGGACAGCGCCGCGCCCAGCGCCACGCCGATGTTGAGGCCGGCCAGCAGCCACGTCATGCCTTCGGTCAGGCGTGCTTCGGGCACGCGTTGTTCAACCAGCGACATCGCCACGATCATCGTCGGCGCGAAGAACACCCCGGCCAGCAGTACCGCAGCGGCCAGTGCCGGCAGACTGCCGACCCACAGCAGCGGCAACGTGGTCAATGCGGTGGCCGCTGCTCCGGCCAGCAACAGGCGCGGCAGCGGCATCGGCAGCTTCAGGGCACCAAACAGCAGCCCCGCCGCGCAGCTGCCCAGCGCGTAGGCCGACAGCACCCAGCTGGCAGCTAGTGGCTGTCCGCGCAGCTCGGCCAATGCCACGCTGGTGATGTCGACGGTGCCGACGATCACGCCCATCGCCAGCATCAGCAACGCCAGCAGGCGGATCTCCGGTTGCCGCAGCAGCGAGTGCGAGGATGTTGCACCTTCGTAGTGCTGTATCGGCGGCTCGGTGCCCCGCTGCAGCACCAGTGCGGCGACGCCGGCCACCAGCAGCAGGGCGGCCGCCAGTACGCCAGCCTGTGGCCATACCGCCACCGACAATCCGACGGACAACGGTGGCCCGGCGATGAAGGTCACCTCGTCGAACACGGTCTCCAGCGAATACGCGGTCTGCAGCTGTGGTCGTCCGCGATGGGTCGCGGTCCAGCGCGCTCGCACCATCGCCGACACGCTGGGCATGCAGCCGGCCAGCATCGCCGCAACGAACAGCGTCCAGTCCGGCGCGGCCAGCAGCGTGCACGCGAGCAGCAACAGCAGACCGGCCGCACTGGCAGCAGTGGCCCATGGCAGTACCCTGCCCTGCCCGCGCCGGTCGACCCAGCGCGACACCTGCGGCGACAGCAACGCATAGGTCAGCACGAAGGTGGCCGACACCGCACCGGCCAGTGCATAGCTGCCGCGCAGCTGGGACAGCAAGGTGATGATGCCGATACCGGTCATCGGCAGCGGCAGGCGTGCCAGCAGCCCGGCCAGGGCGAGGCCGGCGGTGCCGGGGGTCGCGAACAGGTCGCGATAGGGGGTGGCCATCAGGTTCTCCAAGGCAGCGACTTGCCTGGCGCACGGGGCGCCATGACAATACATACAGGGCGTATGAATAAGAGGCTACATTCATACGCGTCGTATGTAAATAATCATGCACTGCGTATGTAAGGAGCTCTGAATGGTTCGCCGCACCCGCGCCGAGATGGAAGAAACCCGCGCCACCCTCCTGGCCACCGCCCGCCGGGTGTTCAGCGAGCATGGCTATGCCGCCACCTCGATGGACGACCTGACCGCCCAGGCCGGGCTGACCCGCGGCGCGCTGTACCACCACTTCGGCGACAAGAAGGGTCTGCTGGCGGCTGTCGTCGCCCAGCTCGATGCCGAGACCGACCAGCGCCTGCAGGCGATCAGTGATGCCGCCGACGATGCCTGGGAGGGCTTCGTGCAGCGTTGCCGCGCGTACCTGGAGATGGCGCTGGAACCGGAGATCCAGCGCATCGTGCTGCGCGACGCGCGCGCGGTGCTCGGTGGCGCCTCACCGGAATCGCAGCGCCACTGCGTGCATTCGATGCAGCACCTGATCGAACATCTGGTTGCCCAGGGCGTGGTGGCGCCGGTGAATGCGCAGGCGCTGGCGTCGCTGATCTATGGCAGCCTGGCCGAGGCCGCGTTCTGGATCGCCGAGGGCGAGGATGGCGACGTGCGCCTGCGGCAGGCGACGGCGGCGCTGGAGATGCTGTTGCGCGGGTTGAAGTCGGCGGGGTAAGGCCCATCCGCCCATGGCGTGGATCTACTGCGGCTCCTGCGGCACCACGCGCAACGCGTGCCAACCAAGGTTGGCACCTACCGGGGAACGGTGGGCCACTCGCGCAGCACCGACACCGGCACGCCCATGCGCGCACAGGCGCGGCTGGCCAGGCCATCGGGCAACGCACGGCGGAACAGCGGCGCCATGCCCTGCATCAGCTTCGCCGACGCGGCGGCCTGCGCGCGCTGACGGCCACTGCGTTCAAGCATGCCTTCGGCCCAGTCCGGCAGCAGTGCCGCGCCTGCACCCAGGAACACTTCGCGCGACAGCCCCGGCACCGGTACCGGCAGGCGCACGCCGGACAGCACCTCCAGCACCTCGCGCGAGCGCTCGTCGACGCGCAGCTCCGGCTGCCGCGCACAGAAGTACGCCGCCACTTCCGCTTCGCTGCGCGGCACGTCCACCGCACCCAGTGCCTCGGCCACGCAGCGGTACTCATCGTAGTAACGGTCGGCGATGTGTGCCGGCACCTCCCGTCCGTACCGGCGGAAGCCCTGAAGGAACCCGAACGCCTCGGTCACATGCACCCAGGTCAGCAGCTGCGGATCATCGGCGGCGTAGGGTTCGCCCTGTGCGGTCTGGCCGCGGATCCGTGCATGGATGCGGCGCACCTTGGCCACCAGCGCCTCCACCTCGCCGGTGGGCGCATAGCTGGTACCGGCAACGAACGCGGTGGTGCGACGCAGGCGACCCACCAGGTCCTGGCGGAAATTGGAGTGATCGTAGACCCCGGCCAGCGCGCGCGGATGCAGGGTCTGCAGCATCAGCGCGCACAGGCCACCGGCCAGCATCGAGGGGAACTCGGCGTGCAGGCGCCAGGTCACGCTGTCGGGTCCAAACCAACCCGGGTCACCCAGCGGCTGGTCGTAATCGATGCCGCTCTGGCCACGGGGGAAGGCCTCCAGCACCCAGCGCCGGATCGGCGCGGTGACGGGGCGGGAGAGTCGCTGCAGCAGAGCCGGCATCACAGGTCCAAGAAAGACGGAAGAACAGTCGCATCTTGCGCGGTTGGCTCCGATTCTCGGCGATCACGACCGCGGCGGCGAGTCTTCGTACTCAGCCACGGTTTCATGTGCGGCCGCAGCACATTTCACCCTGCGACATCCTGTCGCAGGCAGCGCCCTCGATGCTGCGATGCAACAACATTCACCGATTCAGGGAAAGCCCTTGCGCAGCTTGGCATTGCGCCCATTGCACGGCTCGCTGGAAGTGCTAGAACTGGAACCGCCACACCGTCCAATGCTGATCGACGCACGTTCCACAAGGAGCCAGCCATGATTGCTTTGTTCAAGGGTTTGGGAATTCTGCTTCGCGACAACGAGCTCTACAGCAGCCCGTTCGATAAACAGGTCGCGCATTGGCGCAATCTCAGCGAGCAGCAGATCCGCGATGAAGTCGCGGTGCTGGCCCAGGCCAAGTGCCAATGGCTGATCGCCTCGATCGTCGGCTGGCAGGCAGCCTCGCTGCTGATTCTTGGCCTGATCGCCAACTACCTC
This sequence comes from Stenotrophomonas sp. YJH_SMC_123, assembly GCF_059368215.1. Classification (NCBI taxonomy): domain Bacteria; kingdom Pseudomonadati; phylum Pseudomonadota; class Gammaproteobacteria; order Lysobacterales; family Lysobacteraceae; genus Stenotrophomonas; species Stenotrophomonas sp. YJH_SMC_123. Next base: position 135,743 of record NZ_JCAFRM010000004.1, on the reverse strand, counting down.
TGGCGCGACGACTTCCATATCACGTTCACCCGCGTGGTAGTCGTGTTCGGCTCGTGGGTGTCGATCCTGTTCGTGATCTGGTTCATGGCCAACATGTTCGATCAGCAGGCCGGTTTCGAGCGCTGGATGAAGGCGTTCAACAGTCGCGCACGCATCAGCTCCAAGGCCGACAGCGTCGAGCACGTGGCCGAGGCACTGGACCTGGCCGAGCATTACCCGGAAGTGCTCGATTACAAGCAGGCGGTCACCGCCAAGCGCGAGCTGCGCCACGAGGACATCCGCATCATGACCGAGATCGGGCGCATGAAGCAGCACTCCGAACTGGTCGGCCGCCTCAACCACGTGGGCGAGAACGAGCACCACCACGACCTGACACTACAGCCTGCCTACTGACCCTTCAGGGAAGCGGGGGGAGCCACAATGCCACCGTGATCACTCACGGTGGCATTGTTCTTTCCGATCCTCGCTGACGCACTGGGCGAAGCCCTTCGGCAGGCCCCTGAACTCCCGGGTCGTGCCGGCCGCCAACGCGAACGACCGTATCGGCGCTTTCGCACAGGCGGCATCAGGACGACAGGCCGGGTCCAGCACCAGGTAATGGCACTGGCCGCTGCGGCTGGCCATGCACTCGAAACGCGCCACGCCGTCCACTACCGTGCGCTTGCTGTACAGCGTGTCCACGCCATTGGCAGTGGTGCGGGTGATCGCGGTTTCAGTGGACTTCCGGCAACCGGCAAGCGCCAATGCGGCGAGGCCGACAAGCAGGAAAAAACGCATGCAATGCTCCTGGCGGCGGAGACCGCGGCGCGGCTACATGCCGCGGAACAGGCTCATGAACGGTTGGCTGACCACCAGCGTCTCCGTGCGCCCGCGCAGGCGCAGCACGCCGCGCCCGGTGTCGTCGCGGCTCACCGCTGCCACCGCCTTCATGTTGACGATGGTGGAGCGGTGGATCTGGCGGAAGTGCTGCGGGTCGAGCACTTCAAGCAGTTCACGTAACGGTGTGCGCAGCAGGCTTTCGCCGGCAGCGGTGACCACGGTGGTGTACTTGTTGTCGGCGCGGAAGTAGGCCACATCTTCCAGCATGATCAGCTGCGTCTCGCGGCCGTTGCTGGCGGTGATCCAGGCCAGTGGCGGGCGCTCCGCTGCGCCCTGCGACGGGCCCAGCCGCTGCAGCAGGCGCTCCAGCACGGCATCGTCCTGTCGCGTCGATGGCAGCCGCGACAGGATGCGCTCGCGGGTGGCCAGCAGGCGCTCATCACTGACCGGCTTCAACAGGTAGTCCATCGCGCCCTGCTCGAACGCATCGATGGCGTACTGGTCGTAGGCGGTGACGAATACCACCTGGGTGCGCGGGCTCAGCTCGGACAGCGAGCGCGCGACCTCGATGCCGCTGATGCCGGGCATGCGGATGTCGAGGAACGCGATGTCCGGCCGCGTCTCGGCCAGCTGCTCCAGCGCGCTGGCACCGTCCTCGCACTCGGCCACCAGCTTCAGCTCCGGCCACAGCCGGCCCAGCTGCTCCACCAGTGACTGCCGCAGCAGTTCTTCGTCTTCGGCGATCAGGGCTTCAAGCGGCATGGCTGCGCTCCTTGTGCGACTGCGGCAGGGTCATGGTCGCGGCCACGCCGCTGGGGAAGTTGGCAACGATCGCCACGCCGGCCTGCTCGCCGCAGGTCAGGCGCAGGCGCTCGCGCAGGTTCTTCAGGCCGATGCCGGTACCGCTGGTGCCCTGGCCGAAGCCCAGCCCATCGTCGGCCACGGTCACGGTCACGTGGTCATCGAAGCCGCGCGCCAGTATCCAGATCGTGCCACCGCCGGGCTTGGGTTCCAGGCCATGCTTGATCGCGTTCTCCACCAGCGTCTGCAGTGCCATCGCCGGCAGGTGCACGCCGTGCAGTTCGTTCGGTACCTGCATTTCCACCGCCAGGCGTGCGCCCATGCGGATGCGCAGGATTTCCAGGTACGCGCGGGTGCGGTCCAGCTCCACGCCCAGCGTGGATACCGATTCGTCCACCTGCGGCAACGAGCTGCGCAGGTATTGAATGAGGTGGCCGAGCATCTGTTCGGCACGCGCCGGATCGGTGCGGGTCAGTACCTGCGCGTTGGCCAGCGTGTTGTAGAGGAAGTGCGGTTCCACCTGCGCATGCAACAGGTTCAAGCGTGCCACCGACAGTTCCTTTTCCACCTGGGTCTGTTCGGCCGCAGCCTGTTCGTCGCGGCGCTGGTCGGCGACGCGGCGGCTGATCGCACGGGTGACTGCTTCGGCGTTCTCGAAGTTGCTGCCTTCGTCGAGCGCCAGCAGGTCGGCCCACCAGCCGGCATCGGGTTCGAACAGCAGGGTCACGGTGCTGGTGCCCTGCCCCGGTGTCACCGTGGCCAGCACGCTGTTGCGCTTGATGGCCAGCCGCGCCGGCAGGTTCCAGCGCGAGGGCTGGCGGCCGTTCCAGAGGTCGACCCGGCGCACATAGGCGCGCACCTGCAGGCTGCCGGCCGAGCTTTCCACGTCTTCGACGCGCGGTAGTTCGGAAATCGCCGCCTCCACCACCGAGAAGGCGTGGCCCGCGTCCATCGGCAGTTCGATCTGGCGGCGCTGGCGGCCGGACAGGGTGGTGGCATCCAGGCGACCGGCCACCAGCCAGACCCGGCGGATGTGGGTGATGGCACTGCCCAGCGCGGAAATGATCAGGAACATCGCCAGCAGCCCGAAGATCCAGCCCGGGCCATCGTTCATGCCGCTGAAGATGCCGCTCCAGACCATGCCGGCGACAACCAGCGCGGCAGCCCAGGCCAGCAGGTGGCGGATCAGGAGAGAGAGGCTGGCGAACACGGCGGCGCCTTGAGGAAGGGGGTGAGCCGAGCATAGGGCGGCCCGCCGGGCAAGCAAGCAGGCTGCGACGAAGGCCGGGAAAGTTGGGATGGAAGCCGTTATGGAAACGCCGGGCACGGCCCGGCGTTTCCGGGGGCGGCAATGCCGGCCAGCGGCCGGCACTACCGGACGCCGTTATTTGCGCTGGTCGGCGCTGGCGTCACGCACGGCGCGGAACGCCTCGTCCTTGCTCCAGTTCGGCCAATCGCGGGAATTGGCCAGCTGGTTGCCCAGCGTGTACAGCACTTCCAGGTCGCGCGCGGCACCGGCAAACACCCAGTCCGGCTGCCACTCGTCGCCCTGCTGGTGATAGCGCTTGGCGGTGTAGTCCTCGGAGGCCTTCCTGCCTGCGGCCACGCCACCGTCCACCCAGTCCTGGCCGGCCGACCAGGACAGCGCCGGCACGCCACGCTTGGCGAACGGGAAGTGGTCGGAGCGGAAGAACAGGCCCGCTTCCGGCTTCGGGTCCGGCGTGTAGCGGATATCCCAGCCCTTGGCCACGTCCTTCAGCTGGTCCAGCAGCTCGAAGCGCGCGGCACCGTAGATACCGAAGTCACGCGACGGGCCGAACGGCGCCATGCCGTCCATGTTGATCACGGCCACGGTCTTTTCCAGCGGATACAGCGGATGGGTGGCGTAGTACTCAGAACCCAGCAGGCCCTTTTCCTCGGCGGTGACCGCCAGGAACAGCAGCGAGCGCTGCGGGCGCTTCTCCTTGGCGAAGCCACGGGCCAGCTCGACCAGCGAGGCGGTGCCGCTGGCGTTGTCCAGCGCGCCGTTGAAGATGCGGTCACCGCGCGCGTCCGGCTCGCCCACGCCGATGTGGTCCCAGTGCGCGCTGTAGATGATGGTCTCGTCCGGATGGCGGCTGCCTTCCAGGCGCGCGGCCACGTTGTGAGAGGTGATCACTTCGGTCTTCACCGCGTACTTCGCGTCCAGGCTGGCGCCGGTCAGCGGCACCGGGGTGAAGTCGCGCTGCTGCGCCTTCTTCTTCAGTGCCTCGAAATCCTGCCCGGCCGAGCGGAACAGCTCCACGGCAAGGTCGCGCTGGATCCAGCCTTCCAGCAGCGGGTGGCTTTCTGCCGGGTTGTCACGCACCACGTCGAACATGGTGTTGGTGTTGGAGCCGGCCACGGTGGCCCAGCCATACGACGCCGGTGCGGTCTCGTGCACGATCAGCACGCCCAGCGCACCCTGACGGGCGCCTTCCTCGTACTTGTAGGTCCAACGGCCGTAATAGGTCATGCCCTTGCCGTCGAAATCACCTTGGCCGGTTTCGAAGTCCGGGTCGTTGATCAGCACCACGGCGATCTTGCCCTTCAGGTCCACGCCCTTGAAGTCGTCCCAGTTGCGCTCCGGTGCCTTCACGCCGTAGCCGAGAAACACCAGCGGGGCCTTGCTGATGTCGACGCTGCTGGCGCCGTTCATGGCGGCGCGCACGGCGATCTGCTTGCCCTGCTCCAGCGGCAGGGTCTTGCCGCCCTGGTGCAGCGCCAGCTGCGGTGCGCCGACGATGTCGCCCTTGCGCAGCGGCACGGCCTGGGTCCACAGGCGCTTGCCGTCCTTGAGGTCGCCGCCCGGCTGCAGGCCGGCGTCGGCAAACTGCCTGCTGAGGTAGGCGATGGTCTTTTCTTCGCCGGCGGTGGCCGGCGAGCGGCCTTCGTAGGCGTCGGAGGCCAGTTCCTTGACGTCGGCGGAGATCCGCGCGCCATCGAATTTCGGGGTGGCCGCCATCAGTGCGCTCGACACCGACAGGGCCAGCACGCCCAGTACCACTCGTTTCATTGCTCTCTCCAGCAGGGAAATCCTTCTGGAGTGTAATGGGATTCGCCAGGGCTGCGCCCTGCACCTGCCGAAACAACGGCAACAGCCGAAGCAACAGCAAAAGCTGGTTTCCTGAGGGTAGGCGGGGTCCCACTGCTGTTGGTGGGTGTCGACCTGGGTCGACACGCACGGAAACACGAAGGGGTCAGATCCTTTTCCCGCCGGAAAAGGGCTCTGACCCCATCGGTGTGTTGCTTGGGCGTGTTACCAGTTCGGGTCTTCGGCCGGGGCGGCAGCGGGCTTGGGCTTCGGCTTGGCCGCCGGGCGTGCGGCGGCGGCGGGAGCGGCCGAGGCAGTCGCACCTGCGGCGGCGGCCGGCTTGCCGCCCAGCTTCTGGCGCAGTTCGATCTGGCCCGGGCGGAAACCGCCGCGCATCGCGTCGACGCCGTCTTCGATGGTGCCGTACGAGGTCTGTGCGGCCACGCGGTCGATGCGGATGGTGCAGCACGGGTGTTCACTGCGGCCCAGTGAGCGGCCGGTCTGCGGGTCCTTCAGTTCCTCGCCCAGGCGCACGGCCTGCCAGCGCTGGCCGGCCTGCAGGGTTTCGCCACCCTGGCTCAGCACCACCTGGTCACCGTCCACAGAAACCACCGACACCGGGAACAGCGTGGTGACGATGGTGGTACCGATCTGGCCCGACAGCGATTCCATCATCGCCGCGGCCATGTTGCGGCCGTTGACCACGCGGGGCAGGGTGCTCGGGCCGGTCGAGGCCAGCTGGTGGTCGAAGCTGTCGGACATCACCACCTGGCCGGTGGTGGCGTTGATCAGGCGCAGGGTGATGCGGCCGCCACCGGAGTACGAGGTCACCTGGCGGTCGGACATGCGCAGGTTGCGCACGCTGCGCGGGTACTCGAAGCGTTCGATGGTCGGGATCAGGATCAGGTCGGTCGCCAGCTGCTGGCCGACGCGTGCGGTGTCCTGCAGGCGTACGTTGCCGCTGTTGATATGGTCGATCTCGGCCTGCAGTTCGTCGCCGAACTCGCGGTCCAGCACGATGAAGCGCTGGGTCTGGGTCAGCGTGTCGGACAGGCGCGCGCGGATCGCGTCGGCCACTTCATCGGCACTCACGCGGCCATCGCCCACGGCATAGCTGCCGGCCTTGGTGCGCGGCAGCGCGACCACGATCTTCGGCTTGCCCTGCTCGTCCGGTGCACGGTACTGGGCAATCTGTGCACGCACGCGCACCTTCCAGTAGCTGCGCATGCTGCGGTGGGTCACGTCCGAATCGAACGAGCTTGCGCCACGCTTGGCATCGACGCTGACCTTCTCGTCGTAGCTCTCCTTGACGCTGGCCGAGGCTCCGCCGCCCTTGGCCGTGGCCTCGCCGGACGCGCTGGCAGAGGCCGAACCCTTGAAGCTCCAGCCTTCGTCGCTGGCGCGCACGCGCGCGATGGTTTCTTCATCCAGCTGCCGCACTTCGTCCTGCGACAGGATTTCATAGCCCAGCACCGCGCCCTGCGAGCCGGCGATCATCTGCTGGGTGAACGCGTCGGCGCGGATATCGCCGACGTGTTCGTCATCCACATCCACATGCAGGCCTGCACGCAGGCTCTGCATCTGGCTGGCCACGCGTACGCCGTTGACCTGCGCCACCGCCGACTGCAACGCCGCCAGCACCGCCAGTTCCGGGGTGCTGCCGATGCCGTCGGCCTCGCGCGCGACCTGGGTGGTGCCGCCGAAATCCGGCGTGCCACGCAGGGGCGCTGCTTCCACTGGCGCATTGCTGGCCAGTGCACTGGTTGCCTTGTCCTTGGCAGGTGCGGGCGCTTCGGCCGGTGTGTCCTGCTTGCCACAGGCTGCAAGCAGCGCGGCAGCCAGGCCCAGGCCGATCAAACGGGAGGTCGTACGCATGGGGATTCGCCTCGGATCAGTTCATCTTGTCCAGCTGGCCCAGCATCGAGTCGGCGTTGGACGGCACCTTGACCTTGCTCTTCTTGGCGAAGGTCACAGCCGACTTGGTCGAACCGTACAGGCCCTGGATGAAGCCCGGCGATTCCTTGGCCACCCATGCACCAGCGGCCAGCTTGCGGCCGACGGTAGCCATCTGGGTGGCGCCCAGGTTCTTCATGCCGGCGGTGAAGTTGCTGGCTTCGCCACCCAGCTTCTGCGCTTCGGCAGCCGAGGACAGCAGCGAGACCAGGCCTTCGGCGTAGTGCTGCTTGGATTCAGCGTTCAGCTCCGGCTGCGCGGCCTGGCGCTCGTCGATCGCGGCCTGGGCGGCTTCGCTGACCGACACCGACTTCTTCATCGCATCGACGCTGACCGAACCCGACGACAGCGCCTGGCGCTCGGCTTCCAGCAGCTGCACCTGCTCGGCCAGGCCGAAGGCACGGGCGAACGAGGTCTGGGCCTGCAGCGAGTGCGACTGCGAGCTGACGAAACGACGCACCAGCGCTTCCTGCGCGGCTTCGTCCGGGGCAGCGGCGCTGGAGGTGCTGCTGGAGGAGCCGGTGGAGCCACCGGCCAGGTCCTTCAGCTTGCCCAGGCCGGCATGGGCCGGCATCGACAGGGTGGCGGCCGCGATGGCCAGGGCAAGAGCGGTATTGCGGATCATGTGAGAGTCCTTTGGGAGAAACGGCCGCGTGCGGCACGTGGGGAATCGGTAACCCAGGGCGATGCCGAGCGAGCTCGGCACCCACCGGGGCGGCGGATCAGCGGACCGCCTTGACGTTCAGTTCGTTGATCATCTGCTGGGCGGCCTTTTCGGCAGCCAGCTGCAGGGCATTGGTACGGGCCACGGTTTCATTCGGGCCGGTGCCGGAGAACTGCACCGGGCCGACCGACGACACGGTGCGCGGGAAACGACCGGTCACGTCCAGCACCTTGCCGGTGACAGTGACGAACACGCGGGTGTTGCCGCTGGCCGGATCGCGGTCACGCATGCCGACGTCGAGGGTGCCGACGGCGATGTACGGGATGTTGGCCGCACGGATGCCATTGGCGGTGTCGCGCAGGGTGGCCGGGGCCAGGTCGTTGCCGGTGCTGAAGTCCTTGCGGATGCGCTCGATGCTGAGCAGGCCGCGCGACTCGCCTTCCACGTACTCGGCTTCAACCACCTCGTAGCCGGCGGCGCTGAAGGCACCGGTCATCGCGGTGTTGACTTCGGCGGCGTTGGCCACCTTCCAGGTGATGTTGTCGGCGCGCGCGGTGGTGCTGCCGCCGCTGGTGACCGACACCGAACCGTTCTGGTTGATGCTGCCGTTGGTGCTGACCGAGTTGCCGCGGAAGCTGTCGCCTTCACGGGTGTTCTCGCTGTAGCTGCTGCTGGCGTCGACGCGGCGGTATTCCTTGTCCTGGAACGACTGCACGGTGTCCTGCGAGCGCGCCATGAACAGGAAGGTCAGCAGCGAGCGCTGCGCAGCGGTGGCGCCGGCCACGGCCGAACCCGCATCCAGCTTGGTCTGCAGCAGGGTAGTGTTGATCTCGGCGCGGACGGTGACGCTGTAGGTCTTGGCCTTCTTGTCTTCGGTGTCCGACAGCTGCACGGCGCTGAGCACGTAGCGGTCGATCTCGCCGATGAACTCGGCGCGGCGCGCCTCGAACAGGCGCAGCTTGGCCGCACCGGTTTCGGCGATGTACGCCTCCAGGGCATTGACCTTGGCCTTGTTCAGGGCCTGGGCACGGGTATCGGCGCTCAGGCGCAGGCCGTAGCTGGCCGAGCCGGTTCCGCGCGAACTCGCGGTCTGCGCAGCGACCGGCGAGGCCACCGCCAGCGCGATGAGGATGAGCAGGATGGTACGCATCAACGACATGACTTGATCAACTCCTGGAGGGCTTGGGTCTGCTGCTGCAACGGGCGGCCGCCCGGCTTCTGTTCGTCCAGCCAGGCGCGCGAATCGGCACGCTTGGCGGCGGCGCCGGCGAAGGCGTCGAAGCCGGCCAGCAGGGTTTCGTAGCTGGCCGACCACTGGTCGACCTGCCACTGCGTGACCGGCACCACCTTGGTGGCCCCCTTGCGCAGCGGCTGTTCGAAATAGACCTTGCCCGAGAACGGCTCGCTCACCTTGGCGGTGAAGAAGGCGCCGAACAGCATCGTCTTCATCGCCGGGGTTTCTTCGATCACGCCGTTCTTCAGTGCATCGACCTGCAGCTGGATGACGTAGTCGGGTTCGGGAATCTTCAGCTGGTAGACCTTGCCGTCGGCAAAGCGGGCGGCCATCGCACCGCCGATCGCCTGGCCCGAGGCCGGCGGCAGCAGGCCAACGCCAGTGTTGGACGACAGCGTCTTGGACAGTTCGTGCGCAAGCGTGGCACGCAGCGGTGCTTCCCACTTCGGATCGGGCAGCTTGGCGCGTGCCGCGTCGGACAGGGTCACCCCGCCCACCTGCAGGCGACGCACGGCGGCATCGGGCAACCGGGCCTGCGCCAGGCTGGCCGCCAGTACCTGCGACAGGCTGGTATCGGCACCGCCGTACAGCAGATCGGCGACGATCGCGTCGATATCGTCGTTGTCCGGACGGTAGTCCTGCACGTCGATGCGCTGCAGGGTGAGCGGATAGGAGGCGATCACCTGGCGCTCGCGGAAGTCGAAGAACAACGCCTGCAGCGCCACTTCCACCAGCACCTTGTACTGGTCGCCGATCGGTTCGACCGAGACCAGCTCGCGATCCAGCGCAGCGGCCAGCACGGTGGCACTGGTGGTGCCGTCGAGCATCGCCACCGGCTGGTCGATCAGCTCCAGGTGGGCCGGTGCGTGGCGCTTGAGCGACTGTGCCAGCGTCTGGTTCAGCGGGACCAGCCCACGCCGTTCCAGCACCGCGTGCGCATGCGGGGTGGTCGCCTGCACGGCGGCGGCGTCAGCGGTATAGGCAAAACCGGCCCAATAGGCCTGCTGTGATTTGTCCGCAGCCTGCACGGCCATCGGCCATACGGCCAGGCACAGGGCACAGGCAAGCAGGCGCGCAAAAGCGCGCGATGCGCTCTTCGTCCTTGAATACATCCAACCGCTCCTCGGTCAATACGCACGGATCGCGGACGCTGATGCGTCCGCTGGGCGCGAAACATAGCCGCTCAGGCGGCCGGCGACAAGTGCTGCCTTTGTCGGCTCAGTCCGTGGGGGGCAGGCCCGCCCGTTGCCGCAGCAGTCCGCGCTCGGCCTGGTTCTGGCTGAGCCGAGCGGCCTGGCCAAAAGCGTCACGTGCGTCCTGCTCACGCCCCAGTGCCTGCAGCAGCTCGCCGCGCACCACCTGCAGCGGCGCATAGTCGCGCAGGCGCGCGTCGACCAGCAGGGGCTGCAGCTGCGCCCACGCGGCGAACGGGCCTTCGCTGCGCAGGATCGCCACCACCCGGTTCAATGCCACCACCGGCGAAGGTTGCACCTGCAGCAGCTGTGCATAGAGCGCGGCGATACGCGGCCAGTCGGTCGCGTCGGCGCGCCGCGCAACCGCATGGCAGGCCGCGATGCGCGCCTGCAGCACATAGGGATCCTGGTCGCCACCGATGGCCAACGCGCGCGCCAGCACCTGCTGCCCGCGGTCGATCTGCAGCCAGTCCCAGCGCGCGCGGTTCTGCTGGTCCAGCAGCACCGGCGCGCCCTGCGCGTCCACCCGTGCCGCTGCGCGCGAGGCCTGCAGTTCCATCAGCGCCAGCAGGCCCAGTACCGGCGGCACCGGCAACCGATGCGCCAGGATGCGGGCCAGCCGCAGCGCTTCCTCGCACAGCGCCGGGCGCATCCAGTCATCACCGGCGCTGGCGGCGTAGCCTTCGTTGAACACCAGATAGATCGCTTCCAGCACCGAGGCCAGGCGCTCCGGCATCGCGTCCGCGCGTGGCACTTCATAGGGCACCTGCTTCTGCGCCAGCGTGCGCTTGGCGCGCACGATGCGCTGGGCGATGGTCGGCTCCGGCTGCAGGAACGCACGCGCGATCTCGACGGTGGTCAGGCCACCGAGCAGGCGCAGGGTCAGTGCCACCCGCGCATCGGCCGGCAGCACGGGATGGCAGGCCACGAACATCAGCCGCAGCAGGTCATCGCCCAGGTCGTCCTCCAGTGCCTGGCTGTCATCCGGCGCCGGCACTGCCGCCGGATGCAGTTCCTCGCCCCACTGCGCATGCTGCTGCGCCACCCGCTGGTGCTGGCGCAGCACATCGATGGCACGGTTGCGCGCGGTGGTCATCAGCCAGGCTCCGGGGTTGTCCGGGATACCCTGCTCCGGCCAACGCTCCAGCGCGGCCAGCCAGGTGTCCTGGGCCAGCTCCTCGGCACGGCCGACATCGCCACCGAGCAGCCGCGCCAGGCGCGCAATCAGCACTGGCGACTCCATCCGCCAGAGGGTTTCCAGACGCTGCGTCAGTGCGGGCTCGAGCATGCGCCGATCACAGCACGCACGCCCGGCCCGCACAAGCGCCGCAGCTCACGCTTCAACAATCGGCTTGAAGCCACCCCAGAACATGCGCCGGGTATCGAACGGCATGTCCTTCGGGCCCAGCGACGCCAGCCGTGGATCGGCCATCACCTTTGCGTTGATGCGGTCGCGTGCCGCGCGCGAGCGGAACACCACGAAGGCGACGATCACCGTCTCGCCCGGTTTCGCCTTGACCGCGCGCGGGAACGAGGTGCTCTTGCCCGGCTCCACATCGTCGGCCACGCATTCCATGTACTGCAGCGCGCCATGGTCCTTCCACACCGCACCGGCCTTGCGGGCAAGGCGACGGTAGGCCGCCACCTTGTCCTGCGGGCACGGCAGCACGTAAGCGTCCACGTAAGCCATGCGGGTTCTCCCTGCGGCGGCCGTCAGCCCGGCTCGCCGTCCATGTGTGCGATTTCCCAGAGATGGCCATCCAGGTCCTGGAAGCCACGCTGGTACATGAAACCGTAGTCGCGCGCGGGCTGCGGTTCACTGGCGCCGGCCGCCAGAGCCTTGTCCACCATCACGTCCACCGCCTTGCGGCTGTCCGCCGACAGGCAGGTGATCACCTCGGTCTGGCTGCGTGCGTCGGCGATCGGCTTGGTGGTGAACTGCTTGAAGAACGGCTGGGTCAGCAGCATCACGAAGATGCTCTCGCTGATCACCATGCAGGCGGCATCGTCATTGGTGAAGGTCGGGTTGAAGCTGTAGCCCAGCGCTGCGAAAAAGGTCTTGGACGCGTTCAGATCCTGCACGGGCAGGTTGACGAAGATCATCTGCGGTTGCGGTGCACTCATCGGTGAAGCTCCTTGTGGATGAAAGAAAGAGAGGAATCAGGGCTGCTTCATGCAGTTGACCATCCACGGCTTGCCATAGCGGTCGACCAGCATGCCCCAGCGGTGCGCCCAGAACGTTTCGGCGATCGGCATCTGCACCTGCCCCCCCTCGGCCAGCGCGGCAAACACGCGTTCGGCTTCTTCGATGCTGTCGACATCGACATTGATGGTGGTCGAGCCACCCTCGCCGCCGCCGGGGCCGTCGGCCGCCATCACGATGGCGTTGCCGATCTCCAGCTGGCTGTGCGCGACGTGGTCCAGCGTCTGCGCCGGCATTTCATTGCAGCCGGGCATGCCATCGGACGGCGGCATGTCACGGTATTTCATTTCCGAAGTGACCTGGCCACCCAGTGCCTTGGCGTAGAACGCCATCGCCTCGTGGGCCTGGCCGCTGAAGCCGAGGAAGGGAATCAGTCTCATGGCAATACTCCGTGATGTGGTTCAGGGCGGTAGCGCCGGGTCGTGCCCGGCGTGGAGATGAATCGGGTCAACCTTCCAGCTGTGCACGCAGACGCTGTTCCTGCTGCTGTAATTCGGGGGTGAAGGCTTCACCGAAGTCTTCAGCGGAGATCAAGGGACGCAGTTCGAGCGTGCCGCCACTGCCGAACGGCGCGCGGCTGGCCCATTCAACCGCTTCGTCCAGCGACCGCACCTCCCACAGCCAGAAGCCGGCGATCTGTTCACTGGCAGGACCGAACGGACCGGCCTCGACCTGGGGTGCCCCGCCGCCGAAGTGAATGCGACGGCCGCGCTGGGTGGCGTGCAGGCCTTCACCGGCCAGCATGATGCCGGCGGCCACCAGTTGTTCGTTGAAGGCGCCCATTTCGGACAGTTCCTGTTCGCTGGGCATGCGGCCGGCTTCGGAGTCGGCGTTGGCCTTCACGATCACCATCACTTTCATTGCGGTCTCCCGTGGGGACGCGTGGTGCGTGCCCTTCATTGGGTACAACGAACCAGGGGGCTGGGAATCGACACGTCCTCTGAAAATTATTTCTTCCGTGGAAAGCGCGCCTTCGGCGGAGGTCGGCGAACGGCGGAGCCCCTCCGTGGTGGGTTGGGTTGGTCGCTGAAAGCTGGTTTTCTGGGAGTGGGCCGGGCGGGTGGGGTTGGCGGGGACGCCGTGAACCCATCCGTGGGGGCTTAGCCGCGGCATCCATGCCGCGGATACCCCGCCAACCCCACCCGCCCGGCCCCAGACAGATCTCTGCGGCTGCCCCACCACGGGAAAATCAAGAGAAAAGGCAAAAGCAACAGCAAAAGCAACAGCAACGGCGGTTGGCTGGCGGGCTCAGCTTTGCGAGCGAAGCGACCCGCTTTTGCTCTTGTTTGTGATTTTCCGGGGTGGACGCCGCAGGAAACTGTCCAGGGCCGGGTGGGTAGGCGGGGCGGGGGTGTCCGCGGCATGGATGCCGCGGCCAAGCCCCCATGGATGGGTTTACGGCGTCCCCCGACCCGCCTACCCACCCGGCCAAGCCCAAGCATCACGTTGTAGCGCCACCACGGAGGGGCTCCGCCGTTCGCCGTCCCCGCCGAAGGCGCGCTTCTGCGCTGCAACATGCCCACGCGCCATCCTGCGCCATCATGGACACCCCGCCCCCGCCAGGACCGTCCCATGCAGCAGTACCTGCTTCTGATCTATATCGAGCCTGCCCTGCTGCAGGCCCTGCCCATCGAAGAATTCAACGCGCTGATGCGCGACTGCCTGGCCCACGCCGACAAGCTGCAGGCCGAACGCACGCTGCTGGCCGCGCAGAAACTGCAGCCGGTCGACACTGCACAGACCCTGCGCGTGCGTGATGGCAACAGCCGTGTTCTCGATGGCCCGTTCGCCGAAACCCGCGAACTGCTGGCCGGCTTCAACCTGATCGTCGCCCGCGACCGCGACGAAGCCATGCGCATCGCCCGCGACTTCCCGTGGGCGCGCTTCGGCAGCATCGAAGTGCGGCCGCTGGAAGACATGGACGCCGAGCGCGAACGTTGCGGCGCCCCGGCTGCGGCTATGGCAGCAGCCGTACCCTGATCTCGCGCGGGCCGACGCCTTCGTTGCCGCTGTAGTCGCGCACGCTGGCGCGCACGATGTACTCGCCCGGCGGCAGCGCCGCCGGCTGCCAGCGCCCGGTTTCCATCAGGCCGTCGCGCACGGTGTTGGTGGCCAGGTAGCGGAAACGGGTGACCGCGCTGCCATGCACGGTGATGCCGCTGTCCGGTGCGTAGGCCACGCGCACAGCTTCCTTCTGCGGCGGCATGCGGTTGAACACGATGTTCCAGCGCGGCTGCTCGTAACCCTGCAGCGGCTGCCCAGCGGCATCGAGGATCTGGTAACCGACCTGGTACATGCCCAGGCGGCGGCGCGGCAGGTTGTTGTCGACCTGGTCCCAGGCCTCGACCACGATCTGCACGCCGCGGCCCTGGCGCGCCACCATCACCACGCCATCGCTGCCGGCGGCCATCGGCTGGTCGTTGTCGTCCAGCAGGGCCACATCGGTGATGCGCGGCGCGAAGTGGTCGGCGTAGCCCTGGAAGCCCAGCGCCACCGCGTTGGTCTCGAAGCCGCCGGTACCCACCGCCAGGTGCACGTGCGCCTGGTTGTTGATGCTGCCCAGGCGGTCACCGACGTGGATGCGCATGCCGCGGCGCACGCGCATCCGCTCCAGCCTGCCCTGCTCGTCGTACAGCGCCTGCCAGCGCGCATCGTAGGGTTCGTCGCGCGGGGTGCGGCCGACCCGCATGTGGATGTACTTGAGGCGATCCACGACCAGGCCCTCGGCCTGCTCACCCAGGTTCCAGGCGGCCACCGGGCTGCTGATCTTGCCTTCGGCGATCGCCAGCACGGTCTGGCCCACATCACCGCGCACGTCGAAGCCGCCATGCAGGTGGTGGCGGCTCTCACCGGTGAAGTTGCCGCGCACCTCGCCCAGGGTGCCGACCACTTCGTGCCAGCCGTCCTGCGGTGCCAGCGGCCAACGGCCCCCGGTCTTCGGCAGCGCGGCATCGGCAGCCGGCCCGACCAGTGCCGGTGCCGGCAGGTCGCCCACCGGCAGCGGGCGCAGGCGATGCAGGCGGTAGCTGGCGGCGTCGGCCACCAGCACGCTGCCATCGGCATCCAGCGCCAATCCGCTGGGGCGGGCCAGGCGCGGCAGGCGGCCATTGCCGACCAGCGCGATCTGATGGCCCTGCGGCGTCACCTGCACGATGCGGCCATCGAGATCACCCACGTACAGCACGCCGTCATGGGTGGTGGCCAACGACAGCGGCCCATTGATCACGCCACCGGCGGCGACCACGGTGCTGACCGTACCATCGGCACCCACCCGGCGCACGGCGTTGTTGAACAGGTCGGCCACCAGCAACGCGCCCTGCGCGTCGAAGGCCAGCGCCACCGGCGTATCGAAGCGCGCAGCAGCGCCCACGCCATCGGCAAGGCCCGGCCGATCACCACCGGCCAGGGTGCGCACGCTGCCATCCGTACCGATCACCCGGATGCGATCGTTGAACGTATCGGCCACGTAAACCTGGCCCTGCGCATCCACGGCGATGCCCATCGGCGCATCGAAGCGGGCCTGCGCGGCAGGGCCGTCGGCGTGGCCCTGTTCGCCACCGGCCAGCGTGGTCACCTGGCCATCGGTGCTGATGCGGCGGATCGCATGGTTGCCGGTGTCGGCCACATACAGGTTGCCCTGCGCGTCGGCGGCAATGCCCGAAGGCGTGTTGAAACTGGCCTGCAGTGCAGGGCCATCGACACGTCCCTCGCCCTGCCCGGCCACCGTTTCAACGCGGCCATCGGGAAGGCGGCGACGGATCCGGTTGTTGTCGCCGGCATCGGTGAAATAGACGCTGCCATCGGCACTGCGCAGCAACGCGTACGGATCGGCGAAGCGTGCCTGCGCGGACGCGCCATCACGGTCACCCGGGTGGCCATCGCCGGCCAGCGGTTCAATCTGCGCGGTCCACGCCAACGGCGTGGGAGCCGGACCCGCCGGTTCAGCCAGCGTATGCAGCGGTGTCTCCCACCAGGTCGCAGCCAATGCCACTACCGTCGCCAACGCTACGCCTGCCGCCATCCATTGCCACCGTGCCATCGTGCTGCGCTGCCTGCCTGCTGTCTGAAGAGGCACCGACAATAGACGCTGCGCGTGCGATCCGCCACGGCCGATTGTGCGGCTGAACGCCAGAATTCGCTTCGTCGTGCTTGTCCTCGCTGGCTGCAGCAGGTTCAATGCGGTTCCCACGGATGGAGATTCTCCATGCCCCGCGTTCTCCCGCTCACCGCCCTGCTGCTGGCCGCATTGGCCAGCACATCCGCCACTGCATCGATCACGGTGGCGCCGCAGAAGCCGTCAATCACCGCCGATGCGATGCACCAGGCCTATGCCACGCGCTGGGATGAGGCCATCCAGCAGTCACGCAGTGGCAACACGCTGGGCGCGCTGATCAGCATGGAACGGCTGATGGAGGATCCCCTGCTGGACGACTTCGATGCCGAGCATCGTGGCCGCGCCTCGCAGGTCGCTGGCTGGACCGCACTGATGCAGAAGAAGCCGGCCCTGGCCCGCCGCTACCTGCAGCGGGCGCAGGAGGCCCTGCCGGAGGATGCACAGATCCTGCTTACCCAGGTGTCGGTGGAACTGTCGGACAACCAGCCGGCCGCAGCCACCACCTTCCTGGTGAAGGCACTGCAGCATGCCGACGCGCCGCTGCCGGTCGATCACCACGCCATCAACTACCTGCAGTACCGCCTGCGTGACCAGCCGATGAAGCGCATGGACCTGCTGCAGGCGCTGTTTGACAACGGCTGGAAAAGTGGCGGCCTGGAACCCACCGGGCTGTGGCTGACGCTGGCCACGCTGCAGGCCGACAATGGCCGTGGCGACGGCATTCCAGCCACGCTGGCGCGCATCGACAGCCCGGCCGAGATCATCCGCCTGCGCAGCGACAAGCGCTTCGACCGTTATGTCGATCGCGGCGATGCGCGTTTCGATCCGGTGCAGGCGGCGCAGCGCCACCTCGATGAACTGCGCGTCTCCGGCCTGCTCGACCGTGCACTGGACGCGCGCATGGCCGAGTTCAGCACCACCCTGCTCATGCTGGACCGCAACGAGGAAGTGCTGTCGTTGACCGAGGGCATGGCCGGTGCCGCGAGCAACGGCGAATCACCTGCCGCCGCCGAAGCGGAATGGGTGGCCTGGCTGCTCAACAGCCGGCTCACCGCACTGCGCCGGTTGGGCCGCACCGATGAGGCACTGGCCACGGCGCAACAGGCCCAACGCATCGGCGCACTCGGCCCGGATGGTGTCGAGCACCAGATGAATGTCGGCTTCGTCTTCAGTTCGCTGGGGCGCATGCAGGACGCTGCGCAGGCAGTGAATGACATGCCGGGCCTCGCCGGCTACGGCAAGGCCGCGCAGGCGCTGCTGCAGTTCGCCGCCGCCCGCGAGCGCGGTGATGCCGAGGCGCGCGACGCAGCACGCGCGGTGATCCTGGCCCAGCGCGAGGATGCCCGCCTGTTCCATCGCGAAATGCTGCTGGAGGAAGGCAACCTGGACGGTGCCGCCGCCGTGCTGATCGAACAGCTGCGCTCGCCCATCGAACGCGGGGAAACCCTGGCCAGCCTGCAGGACATGCGAACCTATCCGTCATTGCCGGGCGATGTGCGCATCGATGCCGCGTGGCGTGCACTCAAGCAGCGTGCCGACGTGCAGGCCGAGGTGGCACGCGTCGGCCGCATCGAGCGCTACGACCTGGTCAGCACCTCCACCTCGCGCTGAGCGGCTTTTTGTGTAGAGCCGAGCCGATGCTCGGCTGCAATTGGCGCAGCCGAGCATCGGCTCGGCTCTACAACGCCACGTGCAGGCGGCACCGTCCGCTAGCGCGCCGGCACCTCGGTGCGGATGCCCATCGCTTCGCGGTAGCGTGCGTACAGCGCCATCACCTTGTCCACGTAGGCCAGGGTTTCGGCGTAGGGCGGCACGCCCTTGTAGCGGGTGACCGCACCGATGCCCGCGTTGTAGGCAGCCGCCGCCAACGGGCGGTCGCCGTTGTAGCGGCGCAGCAGCGCGCGCATGTAGCGCGCGCCACCCTCGATCGACTGCTGCGGCGAGAACGGATCGCTCACCCCGTATTCCTGCGCGGTTTCGGGCATCAGCTGCATCACGCCCTGTGCGCCCTTGCTGGATACCGCCAGCGCGTCGAAATTGCTTTCGGCGTGGGCGATGGCACGCAGCCAGGCATCATCGACGCCGGTGGCCCTGGACGCGGCCTTGAACTGCCTGGCGTGCTGCGCCAGCTGCGGCGTGCCGACCTTGCCCAGGCCTTCGTGCGCCGGCTCGCCTGGCGGCGTGGCCACGGTGAACTTCAGGAACACCCGCGAGCCGGGCAGGTTGCGCGTGGAGTAGACCAGCGCCCCGTCCTGTTCGCGCTCGTACAGCACGCCGCTGAACACGCCCATGTTGCCCCACAGGTTCGGGGTCTGGACGGCGTTGTCGTCGATCTCCTTCGGCGTGCACCGCGATCCCGGCTCCGGCGCGGTGGCCAGGCTGACGGTGTTGCCCTGCACGCAGCGGTAGACGGTGCGCGCGGCGGCCAGCCCGGGCCACAGGCTGGGCAGCAGCAACAGCGCGAGCAGGACGGGGCGAGGGGACATGGCGGCCGGATGATCCGGCCGTGCCCGCTAATGTTGGGTGAATGGGGGCCGGCAGGGCTGCGTCCTGCACCCGTGGTAGTGCCGGCCGCTGGCCGGCAACCTCCCGCGACCTGCCGGGGTCAGATCCCGTTGCTGAGCAACGGGATCTGACCCCACTTCGGATCACTTCGCGGTCCTCCGACGCACCCAATAGCCCACGCCCAGCAGCACGAACCACGCCGGGCTGGCGATCAGCGCCTGGCGGGTGTCGCCCTGCAGGCTCAGCAGCACCAGCACGGCGGCGAAGAACACCAGGCACGCCCAGCACATCGCGACGCCGCCGGGCATCTTGAAGATCGATGCAGCATGGCGCTCCGGATAGCGACGGCGATAGGCCATGTAGGCCACCAGGATCAGCGACCAGACGAAGATGAACAGCACCGTCGCCAGTGTCGTCACCAGGGTGAAGGCGGTCACCAGGTTGGGAATCAGGTAGATCAGCAGCGTGCCGCCCAGCAGGCACAGGCACGAGAACAGCAGGCCACGGGCCGGCACTGCGGCGCGCGACAGTTTCGACAGCCCGCGCGGGGCGTGGCCCTCTTCGGCCAGGCCGTACAGCATGCGGCTGGTGGAGAAGATGCCGCTGTTGGCCGAGGACGTGGCCGAAGTCAGCACCACGAAGTTGATCAGGCTGGCGGCGGCGGGAATGCCGGCCAGCACGAACAGCTGCACGAACGGGCTCTTGTCCGGCACCACCTGGCGCCACGGGGTGACCGCCATGATCGCGATCAGCGCCAGCACGTAGAAGATGATGATGCGCACCGGGATCGAGTTGATCGCCTTGGGCAGGTTGCGCTCGGGGTCGGCGGTTTCGGCGGCGGTGGTGCCGACCAGCTCGATGCCGACGAAGGCGAACACCGCAATCTGGAAGCCGGCGAAGAAGCCGACCAGCCCCATCGGGAACATGCCACCGTCTTTCCACAGGTTCGACAGCGACGCGGTGTGGCCGCTGGGTGAGGTGAAGCCCCACGCCACCAGCCCGGCGCCAGTGATGATCAGCGCGCAGATCGCCACGATCTTGATCAGCGCGAACCAGAATTCCATTTCGCCGAACAGCTTCACCGTCACAAGGTTCAATGCCAGCAGCAGCATCACGCAGGCCAGCGCCGGTTTCCAGGCTTCAAGCCCGGGGAACCAGAACTGCGCGTAGGCGGCAATGGCGATCACATCGGCGATGGCGGTGACGATCCAGCAGAACCAGTAGGTCCATCCACAGAAGAACCCGGCCCACGGGCCGAGCAGGTCGGTGGAGAAATCGATGAAGGATTTGTACTGCAGGTTGGACAGCAGCAGTTCGCCCATCGCGCGCATCACGAAGAACAGCATCGCGCCGATGATCAGGTAGACGAAGACGATGGAGGGGCCGGCCAAGCTGATGGTCTTGCCCGATCCCATGAACAGGCCGGTGCCGATGGCACCGCCGATGGCGATCAGTTGCAGGTGGCGGTTGGACAGGCTGCGGCGCAGGTGCTCGGGGGGCGTTGCGGGCTCGGTCATGGGCGCGGGCAAAAGGGGCGGGCGAAGCATTCGACGGTAGTCCTCCGCGGCGCCGAGCGCCAGCGCCAGACGGACCCATTGCGTCAAAGCGGGCCGCTTTCACCACAATGTGACCGAATACCGTATTGATCCCATTCCGCCCGGCCCGGCGCCATGCTCAGATAGCCGCACCTGCCCAAGGACCGGCCCACCATGCGCCCTGCCCCGCCCGCCCCGCTGGAGCCCCGGCCATGAGCCGGCTGCGCGTCATCATCGGCGGCACCGCCCTGGCCCTGCTGGCCGCTGCGCTGCCGATCGCGGTCATGGCCTACGCCACCTGGGACCGCGCGATCAGCGTCGAACAGCAGCGCCTGCGCGACATCGCCGATCGCACCCTGCGCCGCTCCGACCTGTCCTACCAGGAAGCGCTGGCGGCACTGAAATCGGCCGAGGCCGGCGCCTATGTACCCTGCAGCCCCGAACACATCCGGCGCATGCAGACCCTGGTGATGACCACCCCATCGATCGACCAGATGGGCTACTTCGAAGGTGGCAAGCTGCGCTGCACCTCGTGGGGTCCGTTCCTGTCCGATGTGGATCAACCCACGCCGGACCACGTCACCAGCGATGGCGCAGGCATTGCAGTGGATGTGCGCCCGGAAATCAGCGGCCGCCGCCAGGTGCTGGCGGTCCTGTATGGGTCCTACGACGCACTGGTGGACCCGCGCCGCTTCGTCGATGTCATTGCCGACCCGAACGTGCGGCTGGCGCTGGCCAGCCCCGATGGACGCCTGCTGGCCAAACAGCCCGGCCTGGATCCGGACCTGCTGCAGGCACTGCTGCGCGACCCCGGCGAAGGCCTGGATCACGCCACGCTGTTCGCCAGCGCGCGCAACGAGGAATGGCTGGCCATCGCCACCACGCCGCGCACCGCGCTGGCCGCCGCCTTCCGCCAGCAGGCATGGCTGTACGTGCCGGTCGGCCTGCTGCTGGCCGCCGCCGGGGCCGGCCTGGTGATCTGGCTGTCGCGGCGCCGCCTGTCGCTGCGCGGTGAGCTGGCCACCGCCATCCGCCGCCGCGAGCTGTACCTGCATTACCAGCCGATCATCGAACTGGACACCGGCATCTGCGTCGGCGCCGAGGCGCTGGTGCGCTGGCAACGCCCGGATGGCACCCAGGTGCGGCCGGACCTGTTCATTCCGCTGGCCGAAGAGGCCGGCATGATCGCCGACGTCACCGACCTGGTGATCGAGAACGTGGTGCGCGACATGCGCGAGCTGCTGGTGGCCGACCGCAGCGCGCACATCGCGATCAACCTCGCCGCCGAAGACATCAGCAGCGGCCGCGCCCTGAAGATGATTTCCCGGCACATGGCCGGAAGCGGCATCCTGCCGCAGCAGATCTGGATGGAGGCCACCGAACGTGGCTTCCTCGACCTGGACCGCGCGCGCACCATGCTCGCCGCCGCCCGCCGCGCCGGCCACAGCGTGGCGATCGACGATTTCGGCGTCGGCTTCTCCAGCCTGCAGTACCTGCAGCAGCTGCCACTGGATGCGCTGAAGATCGACAAGTCGTTCATCGATGCGATCGGCACCGAAAGCGCCACCAGCCCGGTCACGCCGCACATCATCGACATGGCCAAGGAGCTGGGCCTGTGGGTGGTGGCCGAGGGCGTGGAAACCGAAGCGCAGCTGGCCTACCTGCACAGCCGGCATGTGGAATTCGGCCAGGGCTGGCTGTTCTCGCGGCCGCTGCCGCGTGATGAGTTCGTCGCCTTCCACCACAAGCGGCAGCAGCAGTACGGCGCTGCACGCGAGCACATGCAGAACCCGCGCAGCGTGCCGATCGAGCGTGAAGGGATCGAGTAGGACGGCCAACGGCAGAGCCCCTGGTGGTGGGTCGCGTACAGCTATCCCGGTGTTGGCCGGGACGGTCTCTGACAGGTTCTGGCGGCGGTCCCACCACGGAATCAACAGAAGAAGCAAACGCGGGTCGCTGCGCTCGGTAGATCCACGCCATGCGAGGATGGCGCGGCCCACGGTAGTGCCGGCCGCTGGCCGGCACCGCATCATCGTTGAGCGCCGCCTACGCCCACGCCTTCGGCCGTGCCAGCAACCACGCGACGGTCACCGCCAGCAACAGCAGCGGCAACCATCCCAGCTGGCTCGGGCCGCTGGCCTGCAGCAGCACGCCGCCCGCCACGCCGCCGGCCGCAATGGCCAGGTTCCAGCCGGTCACCAGCATCGACTGCGCCAGGTCCGCAGCGGCCCCGGCGCGTCGTGCCAAGGCGGTCTGGAACAGGGTCGGCACCGCACCGAACGCCACGCCCCACAGGATCGTCGCCAGCAGCAGCGCGCTGGCCACGCCGGGCCATACCAGCAAGGCCAGCACCGGTACGATGAAGCCGATCACCGCCGCCCACACCAGCGCACGCAGGTGGCGATCCACGCCCCAACCAGCAATCCCGATGCCGGCAATCGCCGCCACGCCGAAGGCGAGCAGCAGCCGGTCCAGCCACGGGCCGGCACCCGCCTCCACCGCCAACGGTTCGATGTAGGTGTAGAGCACGTTGTGCGCCAGCACGTACAGCACCATCACCAGCAGCGCGCTGCGCACGCCCGGCATGCGCCAGACCTTGGCCAGCGACGCACGTTGACCGGCACCGGCCGCAGGCAGCGCCGGCAGTGCCCAGCGCGCGTACGCCAGCAGGCCCACGCCCAGCACGCTCATCAGCGCGAACGCCCAGCGCCAGCCGACCTGCTGGCCCAGCAACGTACCGGCCGGCACGCCCAGTGACAGCGCCAACGGCGACCCCACCATCGCCACCGCGATCGCGCGCCCCTGCAGCGACGGCACCACCATGCGTGCGGCATAGCCAGCCACCAGTGACCACAGCAGGCCACCGCTCACGCCGGCCAGGAAACGCGCAGCAAGGATCAGCGCATAGCTGCTGCTCAGCGCCGTCAACGTGTTGACCACCACGTAGCCGGCGATGGCCGCCAGCAACAGCGGACGCCGCGGCAGGCGCTGGGTCAACGCTGTCATCGGCAGTGCCGCCATCACCGAGCCCAGCGCATACACGCTCACCAGCTGGCCCACCGCCGCATCACTCACGCCCAGGCTGTCGCCCATCGGTCGCAGCACGCCGGCCGGCAGGGTCTCGGTCAACAGGGTGATGAAGCCGCCGCCGGCCAGCGCCAGCAGGCCCGCCCACGGCAAGCGTGTGGCCTCACCGGCCGGGCTGGCCGCATCGATGGCGTGGCCGCTCATCGCGCAGCCTCCAGGTCTGCATAGACCGCATCGCGCAGGTCATCGACGAAGGCACCATCCATGCCTTCGTACAGGGTGTTGGTCAGCGCCACCACGCTCAGCCCACGCGCCGGATCAACAAACCAGCTGTGCCCATAAGCACCGCCCCAGCGCCAGGTGCCTTCGCGCTGCGGCGTGCCGCTGGCAGCGGCCTCGCGCAGTACTGCAAAGCCCAGCCCGAAGCCCCAGCCGGCCGGTTCCGGCGGCCCAAATTCGCCCACCTGCGGGCTGGCCATCTCTGCCGCCAGCGCGGGCGGCAGCAGGCCGGAGCGCTGCACGTCACGCAGCGCCTCCAGCACCGACATCACGTCATCGGCAGTACCCACCAGGCCGGCGCCGGCCGAAGCGAAACGGCGGGCATCGAGGGCACGCGCAAGGCTGTACTCGATGCCCACCGTTCCCTCGAACGGCGCGACCACCTCCCCTTCCTGCAGGCGATGCGGCTGCGGCGTGCCGCTCACATACGGCGTGGCCAGCCGTGCGGCATCGCGCGTGGCGAACGCGGTATCGCGCAAGCCCAAGGGGGCAGCCAGCAAACGCTCGAACAGCACCTGCAGCGTTTCACCGGTCGCCGCTTCGGCCACTGCACCGGCCACGTCCACGCCCAACGAGTACAGCCATTGGCTGCCCGGTTCGAACAGCAGCGGCGCCTGTGCGATACGGCGCACGTTCTCGGCCAGGGACACCGGGTTGGCGTCCATGCCATCGCTGACGCCGGCCCGGGCGTACGGTCCGTGCGCATCGGCTTCCAGGAAACGGTAGCCCAGCCCGCTGCTGTGGCTGAGCAGCTGGCGCAGGCTGATCGGCGGCCGGCGGCCATCGGCCAGCGCCGGCCGGAAATCCGGCAGCCAGCGCTGCACCGGCGCATCGAGGTCGAGCACGCCCTCGGCCACCAGGCGCAGGATCACCGTGCTCAACAGCGGCTTGCTGACCGATGCCAGCCGGAACAGCTGGTCGCGCTGCATCGGCAGGGCCGACTCGCGATCGGCCTGCCCGGTCGCGCTGGCATGGCGCAGCACGCCGTGCTCGCACACCAGCACCACCGCACCGACCAGGCGCGTCGGGTGGACCTGCTGCAGCAGCCGCTGCACCGAAGGCAGCATCGGTGCAGGTTCAAGGGAAAGAGCGGCATTCATCGCGGTGATCCGTGGGGAGAGGCCCGCCACGTTAGGCAGCACGGCGCGGCGCAAAAAGCCGGTTGCCGCTCCGGGCATCATGGACCGTGGAGTCCGCAATCGGCATGATGGCCGGAACTGCAAGGCCGCAACAGCAGGCGCCCCCACCCTGCACCACAGTGTTGCGGTGGCGGCGCCGCCCGCCGTGATCACCCCCTACCCTGCCGCTTTCATTGCCCCTACGCCGATGTCAGTCCTGGACAACCTCGCCAACCTGCAGACCTTCGTGCACGCCGCCGACACGCGCAGCTTCGTCGAGACCGGGCGCCTGCAGGGCATCTCCGCATCGGCCGCCGGCAAGTGCGTTGCCCGGCTGGAGCACGCACTGGGCGTGCGCCTGTTCCACCGCAGCACGCGCAGCATCACGCTCACCGCCGAGGGCCAGCTGTTCCTGGCGCGCTGCCGGCGCATCCTCGACGAGCGCGATGCCGCACGCACCGAGCTGGCACAACCGCACGCCACGCCCAGCGGCACGCTGCGCATCAGCCTGCCGCTGGTCGGCGATCTCACCCTGCCGTTGATGGCCGAGTTCATGGCGGCGTATCCGGACATCCGCCTCGACCTGGATTTCAGCGACCGCCTGGTCGATGTCATCGAGGAAGGCTTCGATGCAGTGCTGCGCGTCGGTGAACCCAGCGACTCGCGGATGAACGCACGCCGGCTGGGGGTGTTCCCGCGCCGTGTAATCGCCTCGCCGGGCTACCTGCAGCGCCGCGGGGTTCCGCGCACGCCGGCGGAACTGATGCAGCACACGCTGCTGCACTATCGCTTCCCCAGCACCGGCAAGCTGGAGCCGTGGCCGATCCACTGGCCCGATGACGAAGCACCGCAGGAACTTCCGGTGCACATGGTGGCCAACACCATCGAAGCACGGGTGGCGCTGGCACTGCATGATGTCGGCCTGGCCTTCGTGCCGGTGCACTCGGTGCGCGATGCGCTGGCCGACGGTCGCCTGGTCACCGTGCTGGAGGATCATGTCCACTCCTGCGGCACCTTCCACTTGTTGTGGCCCTCGGGCCGCCACGTGCTGCCGAAGCTGCGGGTGTTCATCGACTTCGTCGGCGCCCGGCTGGGTACCGTGCCGTAGATCCACGCCATGCGTGGATGCTTAAGGTCAGCCGAGCATGGCTCGGCTCTACCGCTGCACGCAACCATTCAGCCAGCGCCGCTATACTGCCCCCTCATTCCTCCAAGAGGCTCGCGACCAATGCGCCATTGATGCCGCCGTCTTCCCATCAGACGGCCTGACTCTTCCCGCCCCTGCGCGCAGGGGAGAACCCGGCATCCATGGAGGTCGCATGACCCCGCATTCCCTCACGCTCGATCGCGTGTCGTATCGACTGGCCGACGGCCGCCCGCTGTTTTCCGATCTGACGTTTTCCTTCGATCCGGTCGCCACCGGCCTGGTCGGTGCGAATGGCGCTGGCAAGAGCGTGCTCGCACGCCTGCTCGCCGGCCGGGTGCAGCCAGAGAACGGGCAGGTACGCGGCAGCGGCCGCGTGTTCCTGTTGCCGACGCCCGGCTATCCACCCGCTGGCACGGTCGGTGAACTGGCCGGCGTTGGCGCTGAACTGGCCGCACTGCAACGCATCGAAGCCGGCAGCGTGGACGAGGCCGACTTCGCCTGCGTCGGCGAGCGTTGGGACCTGCGCGAGCGCCTGCAGCAGCAATGGCAGGCGCTACGGCTGCCCGACGACCTCGATCCGGCCCAACCCGCCGCGCGCCTCAGTGGCGGCCAGGCCATGCAGGTGGCGCTGTCCGGCGCCTGGGCCAGCGGCGCTGATTGGCTGATCCTGGACGAACCCAGCAACCACCTCGATGCCCGCCATCGCCAGCAGTTGTACGAACGGTTGCAGCAGTGGCGCGGCGGCCTGCTGGTGATCAGCCATGATCGCGAACTGCTGGCGCACATGCAGCAGATCGTCGAGCTCGACGCGCGCGGGCTGCATCGCTATGGCGGGCCGTGGCAGCACTACGCTGACGCGCGTGCCGCCGAACGCGAAGCGGCCGCGGCACAGCTGGACCACGCCCGCGCCCAGCACCGGCAGCAGCAGCGCAGTGCGCGCGAACAGCACGAACGCCAGCAGCAACGCCAGGCACGTGGCAATCGCGATGCAAAGCAGGCCAACCAGGCGCCGATCCTGCTCGGCCGACAGAAACAACGTGCAGAGGGCAGCCACGGCCGCGCACAGCAGGTACAGGCCGAGCGCCTGCAGGCCAGCGCAGACCAGCTGCGCGCTGCGGCCTCGGCGGTTCACGCCACACCGGAGCTCGCACTGTTTGCCGGCGAGGGGGAACGCGGCAGCGCACGCCTGCTGCAGGCCGAGTCGCTGGTGCTGCCGCATGGCTGCCGCGCGCCGTTGCAGCTGGACATCCGCCGCGGCCGGCGCATCGCCGTGGTTGGTGACAACGGCAGTGGCAAGTCCACGCTGTTGCGCGTGTTGGCCGGCCAGTTGCCTGCACGCAGTGGCAACGTACAACGGCATGCACCACTGGCGCTGCTCGACCAGCAGTTGCTGGGGCTCTCCGGCGAGCGCAGCATTCTCGACACCGTGCAGGCTGCCAACCCGGCGGCCGATACCGGTGAACTGCGCACACGGCTGGCCCTGCTCGGGCTGGACGCGCAGCGCATCCAGCGTGCAGCCCATCACCTCAGCGATGGCGAACGGGTGAAAGGCGCGCTGGCCAGCGTGCTGTATGCCGCCCCCCCACCGCAGCTGTTGCTGCTGGACGAGCCCGGCAACGCACTGGACCTGAGCGCGTTGCAGGCACTTGAAGAACTGCTGGTGGCATGGCCGGGAGCGCTGGTGATGGTCAGCCACGACCGGCACCTGCTGCAGGCGTTGCAGCCGACGCAGGTGTTGCAGGTGAGCGCCGAGGGTTGGCAGTGGCGTGACGCCTTGTAGATCCACGCCATGCCTGGATCTACTGCAGCAGCCGAGCATGGGCTCGGCTCTACAGGATTGGCCGCGACGGATCACATTGTAGAGTCGAGCCATGCTCGACTCCGCCATGCATCCATCCACGCATGGCATATCGACCAGGGGTAGTGCCGGCCGCTGGCCGGCAACCCATCGATCCTCAGTGCACCGTCACCGCTTCCACACCGGGAACGCCTGCGGCAACTGATGCCACAGCAGCGGGCCCGCACGCAGCTCCTGGTCGTTGAGCAGGCAGGCATCCAGTTCCGCACGTACCGCACGCTCATCCATGTGCACGCCGATCACCACCAGCTCCTGGCGGCGATCCCCCCACAACGGGTGCCACAGGCGTTGCATCGCCGAGTGCGCGGCCGCATCCGGGAAGTCTTCCGGCCCCGGCAACGGTGCGCTCCAGCAATCGGCCTGCTGCCGCGCCCAGCCCAGGTCGCTGTACGGCAGCGGCGTGGGCGGCAGCAACGGCGGCGTGTCCTCCAGCCCAGCACGCACGCGATCGCGTGCGGCGTACCAGAATCCCGCCGCCTGCGTCCGCGTCGCGGCACCTACGGTGTTCAGCTCGCCCACCCAGTCCATGCGGTTGGCCAGCCAGAACCAGCCCTTGCTGCGGATCACGCCCGGCATGCCCGACTGCAACGCGCGGGCGAAACGCGCGGGATGGAACGGTCGCCGCGAGCGGTAGACGAAACTGGCGATGCCGTACTCCTCGGTTTCCGGCGTGTGCTCGCCACGCAGCTCCTTTACCCAGCCCGGCGCACGTTGCGCACGCTCGAAGTCGAAGCGACCGGTGTCCAGCAGCTCGGCCAGCGGCACGTCACCGAAGCTGGACAGCAGCAGCTTCGCGTCGCGGTTCAGGCCACGCAGCACGGCCAGCGTGTCCTGCAGCACTTCGTCATCGGTCTGATCGGCCTTGCTGACCACGATCACGTCGGCGAACTCGACCTGTTCGCACAGCAGGTCGACCACGCCGCGATCGTCATCCGGCCCAGCCTGCTGGCCACGCTCGGCCAGGCGCAGCGTCGAGCCGAAGTCGGCGAGGAACGCGCTGCCATCCACCACCGTCACCATCGTGTCCAGGCGCGCGATGTCACTCAGGCTGAAGCCCTGCTCGTCGCGTACCGCGAAGGTGGCCGCCACCGGCATCGGCTCACCGATGCCCGTCGACTCGATCAGCAGATAGTCATAGCGCCCCGCATCGGCCAGGCGCCGCACTTCCTGCAGCAGGTCATCGCGCAGCGTGCAGCAGATGCAGCCATTGCTGAACTCCACCAGCGTCTCTTCGGTGCGGCGCAGTTCGGCGCCGCCCTCGCGTACCAGCTGCGCATCGATGTTGACCTCGCTCATGTCGTTGACGATGACCGCCACACGCAGGCCCTCGCGGTTGCGCAGGATCTGGTTGAGCAGGGTGGTCTTGCCGGCCCCGAGGAAGCCGGACAGCACGGTGACCGGAAGGCGACGGTCGGCGCGGGAAACAGTGTTCATGTCGGAGCGGGTTGGCTGCGGAACAGAAATGTTACTGTATAACAATTACTGCGCAAGGAACCTCCCCCCATGAAGTCGCCTTCTGCCGCCCTGCTTGATGCCGGCGCGGTCGCCCTGTCCAGCCTGTGCCTGCTGCACTGCCTGGCGCTGCCCCTGCTTGCCGCCGCGCTGCCGCTGTTCGGCACGTGGGCCGAAGCGGAATGGGTGCATCTGCTGTTCGTGGCCATCGCCTTGCCGCTGACCGGCTACGCGCTGTGGCGGGCAGAACGCCGTCACCCGCTGCCCGTGCTGGCCTGGGCCACCGCCGGCGCCGGGCTCGGCCTTCTGCTGGCCGGCGCGTTGGCGCTGCCCTCGCACGACTGGGAAACACCGATGACGGTCACCGGCAGCCTGCTGCTGGCCGCCACGCATATCTGGAACGCGCGACACCGCCACGGGTAGTGCCGGCCGCTGGCCGGCAACCTCATGAACGGGGAAGACAACCTGCAGTCGCCGGCCAGCGGCCGGCACTACCTGGTCATTTGCCGTAGCGGCGCAGCAGCTCGACCAGCACCTGGGCCTCGGCCGCCCGCTGCTGCGGGTCTTCGGCGCCCACCACGTGTTCCTGCAGGTGCTCGTGCAGCAGCTCCATCAGCAGGCTGTGGGCGGCACCGCGCACGGCGGCAACCTGCACCAGCACGTCCGCACAGTCGCCGGCCTCACCCTCCGGCCTGTCCAGCGCCTGCTCCAACGCCGCCACCTGTCCGCCGATGCGGCGCACCCGGGTCAGCAACTGCTTTCGATGCTTGTGTACATGAGCCATGCCGGAATCATATACCCTATGGGGGTATCCACTCCACCACTGGCCCCCATGCACCTGGACGCCCTTGCCGCCGCCCGTCGCCACGAACACCGCTTCGACGACGGCAACCCGCTGGCCGAACGCAATACCCGCCGCGCCCTGTGGCTCACCGTCAGCATGATGGTCGTGGAGATCGGCGGCGGCTGGTGGTTCAACTCCATGGCCGTGCTCGCCGACGGCTGGCACATGAGTTCGCATGCGCTGGCGCTCGGGCTCTCGGTGTTTGCGTACCGCTGCGCACGCCGCTACGCGCACGACCCGCGCTTCGCCTTCGGCACCTGGAAGATCGAGATCCTGGCCGGCTATACCAGCGCCATCGCCCTGCTCGGCGTGGCCGCGCTGATGGCCGTGCAGTCGCTGGAGCGGCTGTGGGTACCAGCACCGATCCACTACAACGAAGCCATCGCCATCGCGGCAGTCGGGCTGGGCGTGAACCTGCTGTGTGCCTGGTGGCTGCACGACAGCCCGGGCCACGCGCATCATCACCATGGCCATGACCACGGGCATGGCCACGAACACCACGACCACGGCCATGCGCACGGTCACGACCTCAACCTGCGCTCGGCCTACGTGCACGTGCTGGCCGACGCCGCCACCTCGGTGCTGGCCATCGTCGCCCTGCTCGGCGGCAAGCTGCTCGGCCTCACCTGGCTGGACCCGGTGATGGGCCTGGTCGGCGCCGTACTGGTCACGGTGTGGGCGGTCGGCCTGCTGCGCGACAGCGGCCGCATCCTGCTCGACGCGCAGATGGACGCGCCGGTGGTGGCCGAAGTACGCGAGGTGATCGAACAGGGCCCGTGGCCGGCACGCCTGGCCGACCTGCACGTCTGGCAGGTCGGTCGCGGCAAGTACGCGGTCAGCGCCAGCGTGGTCACCAGTGACGCCACGCTGGATGCCGATACCGTGCGCAACGCCCTGGCGATCCACGAAGAACTGGTGCATGTAACGGTGGAGATCCACCGCAGCGAGTGATGCACGCCAGGTAGTGCCGGCCGCTGGCCGGCAACCCCATGAACACCGCACGCCACCTGCAGTTGCCGGCCAGCGGCCGGCACTACCGCTAGAGCTTCAGCATCATCCGCAGCAGGTACATCAGCAGCGGCAGCGCGCTCAGCACCGCACCGCTGATGCCGATCCACGGCCAGCGCTCGCCACGCACGCGCGCGGCCACTGCCAGGCCGCCGCCCACCAAGGCCGCGCCCAGCACGCCCACGCCCAGCCCAGCGGCCATGCCATTGCCACCGGCAGCGACTGCCGCCTGCGCCGCCACGGTGCCTGCCCCCCACCCCACAGCAATCCCCAGCCAACTGGCCACGCCGCACCACGGTGCCTTGCCCTGCGCCATCCGAAAACCCCTGTGTCCTTGCCGAATTTCTGTACGGGCCACGCCCGCGTGCTGCCTACACTAGCCGCACCTGCCCTGTAGGGACATCCCATGCGCACGCTCCGCCTGCTGCTGCCCGGTGCCCTCCTGCTGCTCACTGCCTGCGGCGACGATGCGCGGCTTCCCTTCTCCGCCGACCCATTGCAGGGCTGCTTCGCCACCGGCGCGCGCAAGCCCGCCGACTTCCGCATCGACAAGGAAGGCGGCCAGTACTTCGTTTCCTTCAGCCGTGGCGAGCAGTGGCAGCGCGAACCGAACGCCCTGCACAAGGCCACGTCCAGCGAGATCAGCCGCTACTTCCGCGACGACGCCGACCAGATCGACAATGCCCTGATCCGCATGTCCGGCGGCTTCGGCATCTTCCACTTCAACAAGGGCGCGACGCTGAAGGGCAAGGCCAGCGACAGCGACTACATGGCGCTGATGCTGATCGGGGCCGGGCCCGTGTATGCGGTGAAGTGCGATTAGCGACACCGATTTTTGAGGAATGTTTGAAATCCCAACAACTGCGTGATGCTACTCAGTGCGCCACGGGGTAAGTAGAGAAGATGGAGCCTCACCCAGATAGGAGAGGTCCAGATGAAATTGCAGCTAGCTGCTCTCATGTTCATCGTCTCAGCATCCGTACAGGCAGCAGATGGAATGCCAGCTGATCGACAGACCGCTGACGAAGCGACGTTCCCAGCGAGAATTGTTCGCAGCGCAGAATGGCCTGACTCCATCGGGGGAACGGTCAGTGTGGAGCAGTCCCTCACCCGCAACTCGAAGGGTCAGTATGTATATCGCTACGATGATCAATCGGAAGCAACGAAGCGGTACCACGAGGCTTCCTGCACAGATATCGGGATGAATCCCGCCAAGGGAGAGTCAATCACGGTGGGCCCTGGAAGCGCTGCATGGCATTGCTCAAGCATCGAGTCGAACGGTGCTAGTGACGCAAAGAGTACTGACTATGTATTCGCCTATGCACCAAATGGACAGGTATCAGCCGGCCAGAACTTCGTTTCCTACGGAACCGTGAGATTCAACAGCTCTGTAAGCGGGAACATCCAGGGTAGCGCGCAAATCGACAACGGAAGGTGCCAGACCTTCTATAGCGAGTACTACCCACCGAATACCGTGGGAAACCACACCGCAAGAGTACTCTGCTTTGCTCATACTCCGCAGACCATGAATACGTTGATGGAAGGCTGCGTACCGCGCGCCTGCGCAAGCGATCGCGGTTCCATCAGGGCCGACTGATACCAGGCCCCCGCCGCGGAGGAAAGGGCGCCGAGGCGCCCTTTCCTGCTCGGGCTTATGATTCGGCTTCAATCATCACGTACATCATTCAGTTCATGATTTCACCGGCTGGCCCTTGGCCTTCGGTCGGTTTCCGCATTGACAAGGAAAGCGGCCAGTACTTCGTCTCCTTCGGCCGCGGTGGCCAGTGGCAGCGCGGCCCAAGAGCCCTGCACAAGGCCAGCGACAGCGACTACATGGCGCTGATGCTGATCGGGGCCGGGCCGCTGTATGCGGTGAAGTGCGATTGAACTGTAGAGCCAAGCCCACGCTCGGCTGCTTTTGCAGTAGATCCACGCCATGCGTGGATGCAGGCATGGTGGAGCCTAGGGCGGGCTCGGCTCTACAACAGCTGCGGTACCATGCCCTCCCCCGAACCGCCCCGGTACCCGCCGTGCCCCATTACACCGGCCCCCTGCTGACCCGCGACAGCGCCGATACCCTGCGCCGTGCCCATGACAAGGGCGCCGCCGACTGGCAGGGCTCGCTCGACCTCGGGCGCAGCCAGGACAGCGTGGCGCTCGATGCGGACGGCTTCCACTTCCGGGGCCAGCCCTATCCCTGGCCGGGCAAGCTGAAGGACCGCACGCTGTACTACTGGGATGGCGAGGACTTCGCGCCGATCTCGCGCTACAGCGGCTCGCTGATCAAGCTGGTGCCGACCGAATGGGGCGCACCGACCTTCGAGATCGACGGCATCAAGATGCTGCCGACCTCGAAGCTGTCGCCGTTCGAGGATGCACGCCGCAAGGTGGAGCTGGTCGCCCCGGCCGGCAAGGTCATCCTCGATACCTGCGGTGGCCTCGGCTACTTCGCTGCCTGTGCGCTGGAAGCCGGTGTCGGCCAGATCCGCTCGTTCGAGAAGAACGCCGATGTGATGTGGCTGCGCACGCTCAACCCGTGGTCGCCGGATCCGGACTCGGCTGCCGCCGGTGGCCGCCTGCAGTTCAGCCACGGTGACGTCTCGCAGCAGATCGAACAGGTGGCCAGCAACAGTGTCGACGCGATCCTGCACGACCCGCCGCGCTTCGGCATCGCCGGCGAGCTGTACTCACAGGTGTTCTACGACCACCTCGCCCGCGTGATCCGCAAGGGCGGCCGCCTGTTCCACTACACCGGTGCGCCGAACAAGCTGACCAGCGGCCGCGACGTGCCGCGTGAAGTGGCCAAGCGCCTGGAAAAGGCTGGTTTCAAGGCCGAACTGGCGCTGGACGGCGTGCTGGCCGTCAAGCGCTGAGCCTTACTCCGAATCGACCTTGGCCAGCTTCATCACCCACGCCGGCACCTCGGGCTCGCCGGCGTAGAAGTCCTTCGGCTTGTTCTCCGCCATCGCCCAGCGGTGCAGCCAGCTCGGGCCATAGCGGCCGTTGTAGCCTTCAGCACCCCGCGCATACGCGGGGTCACGCATCGCCTCGTCCAGCGAAATGAAGCGATAGCCGCGTCGCTTTGTGGCCGCCACCAGTTCGGCGAAGGTGGCCGCGTTGAGCTCATTGGCGTGCATCAGCCACACCTGCGGCAGCGCGTACCCCAGCAGCGCCTGCGATTGTTTCTCGTAATAGTCCAGCTTGTTCAGCATGTACGGCACGTAGCCCTTGCGCAGCTGCGCCAGCGTCGCCGCGCGCGCGGGCGAGTCCGCCTGCTCGTTCATCACGTTGGCATAGGCGAACGCCCACACCCACTCACCGTTGTCCACCGTCACCGGTGCCACGCGGTAGCCATGCTGCTTGAAGAACACATCCATCTGCACGCGCTCATCCGCGGTGCGCCCGGCACGCAGGTAAGGGTGGCGCATCCACTGCGGCGCCTGCCCCTTCTCGGCCAGCAGCGGCCGCAGCACCGTCTCGCCGCGCAGGAAATCCTGCTGGAACGCCGCCAGGCCCTTCGCATTCAGATCCATGTGCGAGTACGTGTGATTGCCCAGCACATAGCCGGCATCGCGCCAGTCGCGCAGCATCTGTACCCGCGTCGGCTGCACCTGTCCATCAACCTCAAGCTTGTTCTCGTTGACGAAGCCCACCACCGGCACGCCCGCCTGATGCAGCTGGGCCATCAACGCTTCATGCCGCGCCTGCAGATCCGGCGGCACGATCTGGTCCAGCCGTGCCCACGGCAGATCATCGATGGTCACCGCGATACGGCGGTCCACCTCGGCGGCATGCACCGCCAGCGACAACAGCAACAACGGCAACGCACGCAGCAACAAGCGCATCGGGTCTTCCCTGGAGTGGCGAGGCGTCGACTGTAGCGCGATTGCCGCGCGCCGCCGAGCGTGCTCAGCCCGCCCGGGCCCGCGCGATCGCACGCCACAGGGCAACGCCGCCGGCCATCGCGGCCAACAACAGCACCGTCAACACCAGCGCCAGATCATCCGGATTACGCAGCAGTGGCGCGTTCACCCGCGTCAGGATGTGGAACACCACGC
Source organism: Stenotrophomonas sp. YJH_SMC_123 (assembly GCF_059368215.1). Classification (NCBI taxonomy): domain Bacteria; kingdom Pseudomonadati; phylum Pseudomonadota; class Gammaproteobacteria; order Lysobacterales; family Lysobacteraceae; genus Stenotrophomonas; species Stenotrophomonas sp. YJH_SMC_123. The sequence goes on along the minus strand of NZ_JCAFRM010000004.1, from coordinate 100,879 downwards.
GCTGCGCCTGCTCCAGCGGTACATCGCCCTCCGACACCAGCTCCACCAGGCACGCCGTGGGTGACAGCCGCGCCACATTACTCCACGCATCCTCGTACAGGTGCAGTACCCATCCGGCCAAAGCCAGTGCGCCACCGTGCAGCACCATAAGCGCCACGTTCGCCGTGCGCAGCCGATCGCGCAGCCACAGCGCACGGCTTGCGCATACCGCCATGGCCCCCAGCAAGGCCAGCACCAGGCCTACCCATGGAATCCAGCCCAGGGGTTGCCAGTCATCCAGTGCGCCCGCACGCGCCATCACCTGTTCGGCAACCTGCAATCGCGCCTGCGCGTCCGGGCCCCCACAGGCCACCGTCACCGGCTCCAGCAACAGCTCCACGCGGTAATGGAAGAAGCCGGCAGCCAGCACCACAGAAAGCAGCGCGACCCACTGGAGCATCAACAGGATCGGCCCCTGCCCACAGATGCGGCGGATTCGGGAAGTGGCGGCGCTCATCGGTTCATCCATGACAGCAAAGAGCCATCCTAACCAAGCGCTTCGCACGTGTCGGCTGGCGGATGCGACAACGATGCCCATCGCAGCGTAGCAGCGCCGACCGTAAGCGATGCTACGGAGGGCGCGGAACGCTTCTTCATGGACGATGCCATGACCCTTCCGCTAAAGATGCCCTGCTTTGGGCCGATGTTTCGGTGGAGCTGCAAGCGCGGCAGCAGGTACCCACGGCATCAATGCCGAAAAGGACTTCCCGATGAGCACGTCGGAATCACCCGCAAAGACCATTGGATTCATACTCAAGCTCATCAGGAAGCACGGCTGGGTCGTAGGCATAGGCAGCCTTTTGCTTCTCATCCTTCAGTTCGTGAGAATGAACTATGTGCCGCAACTAGCGATTACCGACCTCGGTGTCGTCGGTGCCTCCATGCTGGCCGTCAGCGTGATCGGTGCGGTTTATTTCTTGGTCCCGCTATTCCTCCCGGGCTATGCATTCCATCTGCTGAGCGAGGCCAGGGTCATCCGCAGACCTCAGCGTCCCGAGCTCCGGCGTCAGTACGCAACACGCCGGATAACCGTAATGAGCGAGTGCGGTTGCTGCGGCTCGTCACTACCAGTTCAGTCGCTGACTAAACGCAGGAGGTACGTCTGGGCGCTCTCGCTGCTGGCCATCTGTGCAGGCTTCCTGCTCGCGTTCCTGACCCACGCAGTGCTTCTGTTCGGCCTGTCGGACCATCTGGTATTCGAACTTGTCTACGTCGTGGTCGCGCTGGTGCTGGCGGCGGTTCTGCTGGCAAGTGCCCAGACCCTAAAGGGGCGACGCTTCCTCAGCCACTGCGGGCTCTCATGGACAATGATTCTCACCATTGCCGCGTGGTCCATCTACGCGGTCGTGATTCCGACCGCAACGTTGCTCTACGAATTTCTGGCTCCGCCGGAGGCGCAGATCAAGCCACTGGGCATTTCAGCACTGCTTCTGCTGGTGCCCATCATCAACTGGGTGATCTATCAGTCAGGCCGAAAGAAGACGTGGAACCGCGTCGGAGGCCTCACCGTAGTCGCTATCAGCCTGCTCTTGGGGCTGGGTGCCTTCAACCATATCGCCGATCTCAGCTTTGCCGCACTCAAGCTGGGCCGCATGGAAGGCCAAACCGTCATCCTCTCCGCCAGAGGATGCGGCGTCCTCCGGGAGGCCGGCATCATCGACCAATGCCGGGTCACGGCGTACGACAACGGCCTTTACAGCGCAGGGCCGGTAAGTGTGATCTCAAGGATTGGCGCGGAGGTCCTGATTGGCTGTCGGATCGCCGATACGCCGACGGAGATGCGCAGCGTCCCCATCCGCCGGGAGGATTTTGCTGGCTTCCGGCCTGCGGCATGGAGTGGCAGCTCCCAGCGGCGATCGGCACTTCCCCGAGTTGCAACTCGTGCTTGCTCGGCAGCAGTCGCTACGCCGGAAGAGGCTAGCGACTCAAGTCAGCGCCCACTGACGGCAGATAAAGCACAGACTCAAAGTTAATATAGAACTGAAATAGGCCTGTCGCCGGGCCATGCTCGGCGACAACGCTCACGACCCACGCGGCAGCTTCGCCGCCCACATGTTGTCGACCAGGTTGGGATAGCGCCGCCCGTTCTCCTCGGCACGTTGCCGTGCCGCCGCCTTCTGCGCATCCGATAGCGGTTGCGACGTCTGGCCCTTGGGGTTGGGCTTCTTCCATGGGGGGGTTCTGGTCTGGCGCATGGCCGCAGCTTAGCGCTTCAGGAAGTTCAGCAGGGCCAGATTGAAGCGGTCGGCGTGGCTGGTGTTGCAGCCATGTGGCGCGCCTTCCAGGATCACCACTTCGCTGCCTTTGATGGCCTTGTGGGTACGCTGGCCGGAACCCTCGAACGGCACGATGGCATCGCTGTCACCGTGCAGGATCAGCGTCGGCACCGTGATCTTCTTCAGGTCATCCCGGAAATCAGTGGTGGCGAACGCCTTCATGCAGCCCAGCGCCGCTGCCTGGTCGGATTGATGGCACAGTGCGATCGCCGCCTGGCGCGTCTCTTCGGTCACCATCAACTGGCCATTGGCGCTGAAGAAGTCGCGGGTGAAGCCGTCGAAGAACGCCTCGCGGTCCTTCTCCAATCCGCTGCGCATTTCATCGGCCTTGTCCTGGGTCAGCGGCCCCTCCGGGTTGTCGTCACTGCGCAGCAGGAACGGCGGCACCGCCGCAGCGAACACCACACTGTGCAGGCGATCCTGGCCGTGGTTGGCCACGTAGCGCGCCACCTCGCCACCGCCCATCGAGAAACCGACCAGGGTGACATCGCGCAGGTCACGTTCCTCGATCACCCCCGCCAGGTCTGCCGCCAGGGTGTCGTAGTCATAGCCGCCGGTCGGCTTGTCAGAGCGGCCAAAGCCGCGCCGGTCGTAGCTGATGACCCGATACTGGGCATCGCGCAGGATCGCAACCTGGGTTTTCCAGGCATCGGCGGACAGCGGCCAGCCGTGGATCAGGATCACCGGGCGGCCGTCGCCACCGGTATCTTCAACGTGCAGGCGGATGCGGGAAGCAGGCATGGGCGCTCCTGTGGAAGGGGAGGAGTGCAGGCTAGCGGCCGCGTCCTGTGGCAGCCGTGAGGGAATCACGCCCGCCCGTGACATCGCCTGCACATGTCGCAACGCGAAGCCGCACCGGCATTTGCGGCCTTCGCACCCCGCCTTCCCGGTTTCGTCGCAGTGCCGTACCGCCGTGGTCACCGGCATGCCAGCCTGCGCAGACCATCCCCGGGAGTCTTGCCATGCTGCTGCTCACCCTGCCCTTGCTGGCCGCCGGCCTCGCCGCCGCACCGTCGCCCGTCGATGACCTGCGCGAACAGATCCGCCAGGCCGATACCCAGCTCTTTGCTGTCGCCTTCGAGGCCTGCGATGCCGACAAGGCCGCCGCGATGACCACCGAAGACATGGAGTTCTTCCATGACAAGGACGGCAAGTCGGCCAGCAACCGCGAGGATTTCCGCCGCAGCGTAGCCAACCTGTGCGACAACGCGCGCAAGGACGGCTGGCGCCTGCGGCGCGAGCTGGTGGACTCCTCGCTGCAGGTATTCCCGCTGCACGACGAGCGGGCGCTGGAAATCGGCGACCACCGCTTCCACGAGCGCGGCAAGGACGGCGTGGAGCACTGGGTCGGCCAGGCCCGTTTCATCCAGGTCTGGCGCCGCGTGGACGGGCACTGGCTGGCCGAACGGGTGATCAGCTATGACCACCGGCCGGCGGACTGACCTCTCCGGCGCCCTTCACCGGCCGGATCTATACTGGCGGGGTTGACCCCGACCCACCGCTACCGTTCGATCGCCATGGCAGAACTCACCCCCAACCACCCCGACTATGGCCTCCATCAGCAGGTCCGCCAGGGCGTGTCCGCTCTGGATGCCCAGCATGGCCGTGCGTTCGACCAGACCAGCGAGCGCCTGACCGCCAGCCTGACCGTACTCGCCCGCGAGCAGGGCCTGCAGCAGGTCGACCACGTGCTGGTCAGCAACGCCACGGCCCAGCACCCGGCCGGGCACAACGTCTTCGTGGTGCAGGGCGACCCGGCCAATCCGGCGCACCTGCGCGCGATGATGCCGACGGCCGTGGCGGTACAGACGCCGGTGGAGCAGTCGATGCAGAAGTTGGGGCTGGGTGTGCAGCAGCAGGTCGAGCCGCAGGCGCAGGAAATGCAGAATCCCACTCCGCGGATGGGGTAACCACGCCGGCGCTGCTCAGAGCCGGCCAACACGTGACCAGGGCGCCCGCTGAACTGCAGCGCCCTACTTGAGACTCAGCCCAATCACAAGCCATCCCGACCGTAGCCCCGTTTACCTCGAACTACGGGCGCTACTGGCCACATCTGCGCCAAATCATCCACAAACGACAAGCCTTGGCGCCAATGACTCCAGCTTGATACGCATTGCGGATCGATACCCCTGCATGCATTAATTGCGCCTATCGAAAAGAGCGCAGGGGGCGTCGTGGGTATCAGGGACGAGTTGCAGAACGTGATGGAACTGCAGCCTCAATACAGTTCATTGCCGACAGCTGCCATGCAGACGCGTGGGCAGATCATCAAGCAGCGGCTACCCACTCTTATCAGGAGTGACAGCGAGCGCCTCAGCAACGCGGTAGGCATTGGTCAAAGCGACCTCCTGGTAGAGGGGAAAGACGGGGTTACCCGAAAATCCAGAGTTCCCTGGGCGCGCTTCTCATCCCAAACACACTCACCTTCCGCAACTGTTGGCTGGTACGTAGTTTGGTTGTTCACAGAGGGCGGTTCTGGAGTCTATTTGGCGCTGTCCCACGCTTCTACCAGGAACGTTGACGGCCGGCTCGTTGGTCGATCGCATGATGAGACACAACGCCTAACCAAGTGGGCGATCGAGATCCTTGCGCCAGAGATCGCGCAGGATCCTCGCCTAACCACCAATATGGCACTAGGTGCACACCGCCTGGCCAAGGCTTACGAAAGCACGACGGCAGTTTCATACTTCTACGCCAAGGATCACGTTCCATCTGATGACCAATTGCGCACCGACATGCTCACGATGGCGCGTCTACTGAAGAGCATCTATCGAGGCGAGCCGGCACAGAAGCGTAGCGGCCAGACTTCACCGGATGTTATTGCAGTGGTCGAGGCGATCGAAGAGGCCGCCTCGGGTCGCAAGAATTCTGGACAGGGCTTTGGGCTCACTCAGCCTCAGCGCCGTGCAGTGGAGCTGCGGGCGATGGCACTGGCCAAGGAGCACTTCGGCAGCGCGGGATATGAAATCAAGGATACGAGTGCCACCGCCTCTTACGATCTAGAGATCAGAAAAGAAGGCCAGGTTCACTACATCGAGGTGAAGGGAACCACCGGCGGATTGGGGGACATCGTGCTCACCAAGAACGAAGTGCAGCACCACCTAAAGCATCATCCGAACAACGGCCTGTTCGTCGTCCACGGTATCCAACTGCAGTCGCACGACGGCATACCCGTTTGCGCCGGCGGAACCGCGCACATTCAGCAGCCGTGGCAAATCTCAGATGCGAACCTGCAAGCTCTCGCCTATCGATATCGTATTGCGTAGAACCCAATGAATCGGCCGCGCCTCTCTCAAGCGCGGCCGACTTTTGCTCGTTACAGCTGAATCCGCGCCACGCTCTCGTCAGCGCCCTTGTCATCCTTCTCGCCGTTCTTGATGCTCACGAACAGCACGTTGTTCTTGGCATCCAGCGCCAGGCTGTTCGGGTGGGTCGGCACCTTGTAGGTCGCCACCTTCTGGTAGCTGTCACTGTTGTAGGCCGTCACCGTACCGGCTTCGCGGTTGGTGACGTACAGGCGCTTGCGCGGTGCATCCAGCAGGATACCCAACGGGCCGGCGTCGGTCGGGATGCTGGCCAGTTCCTTACCGGTGCTGCGGTCGAGCACCAGCACGCGCTGGCCCGGATGCTTGCTGACCAGGCCGCTGCTCTTGGCCTGGTAGCCACGCAGGAATTCCGAGCCCTGGTCGGTCACGAACAGGCGCTTGCCGGCCGGATCCAGCGCGATGTTCATCGGCTGCTCGGCGGCGATCCTGTGCTGCGCCACCACCTTGTTCGAATCGGTACCCACCACCACCAGATCGGCCAGCAGGTTGCTGGTGTAGACGCGCTTGTTGGCCGCATCCAGCGCCAGGCCCGGCGCTTTCGCATTGCCCAGGCCGTCGATGGTGTTGATCACCTTCAGCGTGGTGGTATCGATCACGAACAGCACGCTGCTCACGTCCGGCTGGCTGCTGTGGCCGGTCACGTACAGGCGGTTGGCCGCGCTGTCGACCACCAGCTCGCGCAGGTCGTGGGTGTAGGCAGCCTTGCCATCTTTGCCGGTCTTCTTCTCCATCAGCTGGATGGTGCCGACGGCCTTGTTCTGCGCGGTGTCGACCACCGTCACCGACAGGTCCACGGTGTTGCCTACGTACAGGCGGTTGTGGGCGTCATCCAGCACCACACCGAACGCCTTGCGCTCCAGCGGGATACGGGTTTCCACGGCCAGCGTGGCCGGGTTCAGGCGCAGCACCTGGGCCGGGCCGGCGTCATCGCCGAAGCCGCCGGAGGAGGCCACGAACACGGCGTTCTGTTTCGGGCTATAGGCCAGCTCGTACAGGCCCTTGGCCACGGCCTGGCGCTGCACGGCGGTGGTGGCGCTGGCGGCGGGCGCGTTATCGGCGAACGCCGAAGGCACGCCGAGGCTGAGCGATACAGCAAGGGCCAGGGCGGCCGAGCGGAAGAGAGGATTACGGAACATGCGAGCGTCCTTGAATGGGCACGGGAAGGTGTCCTGGCTCGCTGGGCCGTACTGCGACGGCCCGACCTGCATCTGTCTGCGCGGGTGGGCTGGCTGGGGTTGCGGGGGAATGGTAGCAGGTGGGGGGGCGTGGCGTGCGCCGGCGCGGGCATGGCAGACGTTCGACCTTGGCGCTACCCGCCGGCTATGCCATCCGTGGGCCGTGGCTCTGTTCCAGTTGCTGCTGTTCCTGCAGGCGCTGCACATCGCGCTGCGGCAGGTTCTGCTGCAACTGCGCGACCCGTTCGAACGAGGCCTCCACCGGTGCCTGCGCTGCCAGCTCCGCCGGCATGCTGGCGCGCTGGTGTGCCGGGTCACTGCGGTCCCCCTGCACGATGAACAGCTTCGGCGCGGTATCGCCGCGCTGCTCGCCCAGCACCACTTCGTCCACACGCGAGAACTGCTGCTCCTTCGACAGCGCAAGCAGGCTGGCACTGACATTGCCGTTGCGTGCACCGAAAGCGCCGAGGTCGGCCACCTGCTGGTGGATCTGGTTGAGGCGGGCATGATCGTCGTGCGCCGGGTCTGCGGGCGACCCGCTTGCCGCGAGGATGCTGTTGCCGCGCCACTGCTCGCCGTTCTCGGTGAACATCCACTCGCGGAACGTCTGCTTCGGCATCGGGTTCCACTGCACCCTGTCCAGCTCGCTGCCCTTCACCTGCTGCGGAATGGCATTGACGGCGCGGATGTTGTCCAGGACCTTGGTGGCGCCCTCGTAGTTGGTGATCTCCCCGGCCAGCCCGACCGGTCGCAGGCCTGCGTGGTTCAGGGCACCCCATGCGAAATCGGTGCAGGCGTTGGCGAAGAAGTCGTAGTTCATGTCGAAGCCGTGCTTCTTCGGGTCCGCCGAGAACTCGAGGATGCGGTCGTACTGCTCCTTGCTGATCTCGATCGTGCGCTCGAAGCGGGGCTTGTCGTAGACCGACACGTCCATGTCATCGACTTTGCCCCTGTTCGGCTCGTCCTTGGTGCCTGCGTGGGTGAAACCAATGCTCTCCGGCAAGGGTTCACCCGAACGGCGCAGCGACAGGAACATGTGCCCCGCGAACGAAGGCTCCAGCAGGAACCTGTTTCCCTCGGCATCACGGCCGTAGCGCGGCGTGCCGGGGGCCGCCAGATGGATGGTTACGCTGTAGCGCTCGGCATCGTCCTTGTGCATGTCTACTTTCCTAGTGATTGGTAGCCAATGATCAATTCTGCTTTCAGGCCATCCAGCTGGGGTCGATCCTCCACAAGGTCGACCAGCAGAACGTAGCGCCCGGGTGCAATGCCTCCGACCTGCGCCAGCTGCAGCGTGCGATAGAGCACGTCTTCAGAGTACAACCCGGCCTCGGCCAAGCTGTTGATGTCCACACTCCCCGTCGTCAGGTCTGTGACCACGCCATCATCGGCGATCTTCTGCGAGTCGCGTCCATCGCGGGTACGCTGCCAGAGCTGTACATGACGAGCCGAGCTGTCATCAATCCGCTCCAGGCGCAGCCGCGCTGGCAAACGTCCGAGAGTGATCTTCTCCGAAGCATCCAGCAGCCGTCGCGCGTCGGTATCCTGCAGCCGCAACCCGATGTTCAGAATCGGAATGGCCGGCTTCTGGGGTGCCGGCAAATCAAACGTGACCTCGGCAATCCGACCTGCTTTCTGCAACTGCACGGCCCGCGTGAACGGCACAACCGTGCGGGCATCAGCCTGTGCGCGCGTCAGCAGGGGCGGCGCAGCCTCAGGCGCTGGTGACGCACGGCACGCCGCCAGCGCACCCAGCACCGCCAGTACCACCGCCCCCTGCCGCAGTGGTCGCATCATTGCTCCTTCAACCGCAGCGAATCGGCCACATCGGTCTTGGCCGCCACCTCGGTGGCAATGCTGGCGCGGCGGTGCCCCGGGTCGTTGCGGTCGCCCTGCACGATGAAGATGCTCTCGGCCGCATGGCTGCTTTGGGTCGGCCGGCTGAGCAGCACGTGGTCCACGCGCGAGAGATTGTTCTGCTTGGCCAGCACCAGCAGGCTGGCGCTGATGCGCTGGCTGGCCGCATCGAACGGGCGGCCATGCGCGGCATCCAGTTCAGCCACTTTCTGGATCAACTGCGAGAACAGGCGATGGTCTGGATGCGAAGGGTCCAGCAGCGTGCCGGCCACTTCAATCGGCGTCGGTGGCGGCTCATCGCTGGCGCGGTCGCCCTGGCGATGATGTTCAGCCTCGCGCTCGGGCATCGCGTGATGGGTTTCGGCATTCAGATCGCTGCCCGGGAACGGCGCAGCAATGCACTGGATTTCCGGCAGGTTGAACAACACCGCGAACTCGCCCAGGTTGCTGCCGCCATCCAGCGGCGCCGGCAGCGGATGCAGGCCGGCGTAGTGCAGCGCCGCCCAGACGAAATCGCTGCAGCGATTGATGGTAGCCGGGCGATCCACATCGAACTCGAACTCGGCCGGTTCCTCGGCGAAATCACGCAGGCAGCCGTAGTGCTCCTCGGTGATTTCCAGGGTGCGGCTGTAGTACGGGTCCAGATGCTCGTCGGCATCGTCGTGGCGTACCTGCGCGTACTGCACGCCGGTGCGGGTATCGCCCGGCGCCTGGCGCGGCGGCGCGAAGCCGTAACTGTGGGCCTCGTCGCCCGCGGCCACCTGCAGGTACATGTGGCCGCGCGGCGAAATGCCTCCGCTCTTCAGCGGGGTGCCGGGGGCGGCCAGATAAAGGGTTGCGGTGTAGCGTGTTGCCTGCTCCATGCCTGCTCAGCCTTGTTGGGTACTGCGGTCCTGGGCGGATGATGGCATAGGTGGGATGGGCGGCAGGTGGAGGTGGCCTAAGTGACGGGATCAGCTTGCTGAATGTGTGAACGACGCAACAATACGGAAGAATTGGGATTGGGTCGTATAGAGCAGCTACATCAAGGGTCGTATAGTCCACTCAGGGATGCAATGGAATCTCCGGAGCCCATCGCTCGAGACCAGTAATCATTGAAGGATCAATCATGCCGCTAGCATTCGAGCGTCAACCTGGCTCTGCAGTCGATCGTCAACGTGGCGTTACCATCACCGCGCCACGGGTCCTGCCTGCGAGCCCCCCAGAGGATCCGAGCCATACGGAGTATCAGTATCTGCTCTATCTCGATGGCCAGAGGGTCGATGGACTCGGGCTATTTGGGACCGAGCAGTTGATTGAAACTCAGAATGGCCCCGAACGCGTTTTCACTCTCGACCTTGGCCGCGACTGGGTCCTGAAGTCCATCCTTGGCTTCAAGCGGAAATTGAACAACTCAGATGACGACCTCGCCTTCCTGCACTCCCTCTCGCAGGGTCTGGTGCTGGCGAACATGGATCACAGCAGCACGAGATATGCCGTGCGATACGTGGCCGTCACAACAAATGAGGCACTTGCCCGCAACGGTATCGTCACGAAGGACTTGCCTCCCCCCCATGGCGATGTGCGCGTTGTTCTAGCCGATGCGTTCAATCCAGTTCGTGCGGAATGAGGAAGTCGTCATGTCCAAATTTGTATTTGACGACTTCGCCCTCGCTACCTTAGGCGGTGCCAAGAACACTTCCGATGGCAGCCCACTATCGGCACAGCAGAAGCAGGACATCATTGCGTATCTGAAATCCTCCGAATCCGGGCCGGACGGAGTTACGAGCTACGCTGAGTACATCAGATCAAGGATGCAGACGTTTCCTCCTGAGCTGAATCCTGGGGTGGACTATCTTGGCTTTTCCGCAACTGATCGCAACGGCGTGTCCAACTTCGAGAACGCCGTCAATTATGCGAAGGACATCAATTCGGGGGCCGGTATCATTGGCGATACGCCGTGGGGAACCTTCATCGAGGAGGTCAGAACGGCACCCCTGAAACACCCTGATTTCCAGATCATGGAGCGAGGGCTGGAACGCTTCATGAACGCTCAAGGCACAGAGCCTTGGAGCGGAAATTACAGGGCGGCTCTGCAGGACATGATGTGGAATGCGGGCAGTCCCAAGTTCTTCGAGAACGCCATCGCCACAGGCAAGCCCTTGGTGGCATTTGTCGAGAATGCCCAGCCCGGGCGTGGTTTTGACAAATTTGAACTAGGCACCGCCCTCGACCACCCCACCGTCCGCATCAACGGCTACCCCATAAGCGCCTTCGGCCCAGAACCGCTGGCCTTCGCAAGCCAGTCCGCCGCCGAGTACCAAGCGCTTGAGCGCAGCCTCGCGCAGCATGCCACCACCAACAGCGCGCATCCCGTCGACGTCGCGCAGGTGCGCCTGCATCTCAAGCCCATCGACGGCTATGACGCCGTCAGCAAGACGCTCTTCGAACGACCGCTGCACGATTACAGCACGTTGAACCTGAGTGAGATGTCGACCACGCGCGCGAACTGGGTCGCCGCGCATGCCAACCTGGGCACAGGACCGCGCCTGTTCGCTGACCTTCCCGAACCACCATCGCACGCGCCCCTGCAGCCAGGAGCTCCACGCGGCCCTCCCCATGCGGCGACGGTTGCCGAAGCAGTGGCCGACGTCGCACCGCATGGCATGCACGCCGGAATCAACCCCGCCATCAAGGTTGCCGGCGTTGCGGGCGTCGCACTGCTTGCGCACGACTTCGCCACCTCCGGGCACAAGTGGATTGAGCTGAACTCGCAAGGCAATGCCGCAGGCGCAGATTCCACCGCTGCACACTTCGTCGGCCGCAACGTCGGTGGCGCACTGGGCGGCTTTCTTGGCGGCGCCGGTGTCGGCCTCGCTTCGGGCTCGTGGACGGGACCCGGCGCCATTGCGACGGGTATCGGTGGCGGCGTCCTGGGTGCGTACCTCGGCGAACGCTGGGCCGAGCAGAAAGACATCGAACGCGTCTACTCCCAGGTTGACCCGATGGGGCGCACCTGGACACGCGACCCGGCCGACCCCAATGGGCGATGGCTGCGAGCCGGTGAACAGCAGCAGGTCCAGAGCAGCGACCTGGGCACCGGCGTCGAAGTCCGCCCGGTGCAGACGGCACAGGGTGATGACGTCACCTTCCGCACCAGCTACGTTGCCACCGGCACATTGGAGCGCCAGTTGAACTGGCAGGCGGCTCGGGCCTCTTATGAGTTGGGCCTGTCGAATCCGCCACCACCACAGAATCCCTACCGGCTGAACGCCAATGGCTTGGCCGAGCCGGCACGAGGCGCCTTCGAGACCGATCGCGCCTTTGTACGCGATGCCAGCTCAGGGCAATGGGAGCTGGAAATCAAGGAAATGGTGGATGGGCGGGTGCCCAACAGCCGCCACCTGCCGGTTTCTGCAGAGCAGGCACGGGCGCTGGATGAACAGTCACGCACGGTCATCGCCCAGAACGCATCAAACACCAAAGCCGCGATGGCTGCGCGCTACATGGTTGCCCACGAGCAGGGGCGATGGAGCGACTTCGGCGACGCATACAATCCATCCGTTCCCCATGCCGTTCAGGACGCGCAGGCCAGTGCCGACACGTTGAAGGCGAGTGATGGCAATGCCTATACACGGCAGGCGGACGGCCAATGGGTCAGCAAGGGCGTGATCTTTGACAGCACCGCCAACCGGAACCTGAGCGACGAGCTGGAGATCACATGGCAGAGCCAGAATGACGGTATCGCCGGGCTGCACGACATCGCCAGGCAGCTCAAGGACACCGCGCAGATTGCACCCGAAGGTATTCGCGGCCAGGTGGATGCGCTCTACGCGCGCCATGGCATCGAGCGCACCGAGCAGCAGCTTGCAGCTACGGCCGTCGCGGTGGAGAAGACGCTGAACCTGCAAGGCAGAACAGGCGACGTGGTTCTGGAACTGATGCCAGACCCCCGTACCCACGCGCCCAGCGCAGAAAGTGCCATCGCCACGTTCGGTGACGCGGGTGGAAACCGGATGGTGCTCACCGGCACCACCACCATTGAAGACATTGAGCGTGCTCAATCGCAGCTTCAGCCCAAAACATCACTGGCTGCACAAGACGCTGCCCCTGCAGATCAGGCAACAACGCCCAACATACCCGAGCTGCGTATTACTGCGTTGACCGCCAACGAGCAGGACGCACACCGACAGGCGCTGCAGGAGGCCAACCGCCAAGGCAGCGCGGCGGTGGATGCGCAGCATGCAGCGTCTGCGGCCGTGCTGGAGGCGCGAGGGGTGCAGGTTGACCCGGTTGAGGCACGGAAGGCCGACAGTGACCTGCAGCCAGGTGCGGCAACTAACGCCGCCGTTGAGTCCGCTCGCCAGCCCGCTCCGTCGCCCGCTCCTGTCATCGCGGCGCCCTCCGTGAAGATTGTTGAGCCAGAGCAGACGCGTCCCTCGCGTGAGAGTGAGCAGCGAGTCGAGAGTCGCTCTGAACGGCAAGCCGATTCGGCGCAGCGCGCACAGGATGCCGCCCGGCAAGACACTCGGAAGGACGAATCAGTATCGACTGCGCCGACGGTGAACCCTCACAGTGCTTCGCAGCAAGGACCGAATGTAGAGCACGCGCGACCGCCCCAGAATGCCTCGGGGGTAGATGCTGCGACCATTGCGGCCTCAACCCAGCCCGTTCAGATGCAAGAGCCCAAGATTGAGCCCCCCGTGCATCTCGGCAGTGTTGAGCCACAGCAACTTACCGGCCCATTGCCTGCGCAGCCCACCGCCGCTGCGGATCAAGGCGAAGCGGAGAAGCCGCTGCCGCGTTCCAATGAGAGCGAGCACGCGCCAAGTGGTGCGCAGGAAGTCCTGTTGGATCTCCCAGCCTCACCACCACTGCCCCGGGACAGTTCGGAGCAGGAAGCCGCAGGCCCCAGAGCCGCTGAGGTTGGCGGAGACGCTACCCATCAGGCAGCGCCCCATTCTTCGCGCTTAAGCGAGGATCGCGACCTCGTCGAACATGTAAAGCCCGAGCTCGCCACTCTGGCAGAACGCAATCCAATGCAGCCCAGCCATCCCGATCACGCGCTCTATCTGCAGATCCGCGAGGGCGTGGAGGAGCTGGACGCCAAGCATGGCCGCAGTTTCGATGAGGCAAGCGAGAGAATGACCGCAAGCCTGCTGGTACTGGCAAAGGACAATGATCTATCCCGCGTTGATCATGTGCTCGTAAGCAACGCCACCGCAACGCATCCCGCCGGCCATACCCTTTTCGTGGTGCAGGGCGAAGCGAGCGACCCCACCCATCTGCGCGCCTCCATGCCCACTGCGGAGGCCGCGCAGACGCCGGTGGAGCAATCACTGCTGCAGTTCGATTCGGTCAGCAGGGAGGCGCAGCAGCGCGCATTGGCCAATCAGCAGGAGCAGCTATTGCAGGATGAGCGAGCGCAGCAGGATATCCAGGTACGTGCGGCAAGCATGGGATGAGAGCGACGTTCGGATTGCACTGCGACTCCTTAGTCGTTTCGATCATGCAAGGGAAGCGCCCATGAGCAGAGCACCGGCTTGCCGGCTTGCCTCCTTCGCCCTGGTGGCCGTGCTGAGCACCACCGCCTGCGCGAAGGCCCCATCCACGGAAAAGGACCCGAACGGAACCCCCATGCGCGAAAGCGCAACCAGCCCACGCACGGTGGGCGGACAGACCTACACGACGCAGCCGGTGGAGGCACGGCTTGGCCCGCACCGCTTCATGTTCCCGGCCAACCTCTACTACAACCAGACGGGTCCCCTGGCCGATGGCAGCGTCATGCTCACTGTGTTCTGGCCTGATTTCGATGCAGCGCCTCCCGGTGATCGCCCGGTACGCAGCACGCAGGACAGCCGGCGGCAGGTGCTGGTCGAGCTTAGGTACATCGATCGCGTTCCCATCCAGAACTATCTGGCGCGTCGGTCCAGTAGCGAAGCCACCAGCGCGCCGGGATCACTGGAGCGAAGGGACCCGGTAGATAACCTTGCGCTGCGCGTTGCACAACCCGAACGCTGGGGTTTGACGCCGTATGCGATTGACCCATTGTTGATGGCAGCCTATGCAAAGGACTCGGAGGCTGCGCTGGGCAGGCCTTACGTGCACAACCCGGGGATGGAACCAGACTGGTATGTGGCCCGCTCGGTGGAGGGCCAACTGACAACGTTCATCAGCTGCGACCCGGCAGATCGCATTCCTGACGGACTTGTCGTTCAGGGAAAGACACTTGAACGCGCCGGCGAAGGCCGGATCGCAATGTGCCGCCATTCCATCGTGGTTGTGGGCGATAGCATCGCCATCGAGATGAACTATGCACGCGTCATGCTGAGCGACTGGCAACGCCTGGAAACCAGAGTGCGTGATCTTCTGAGCCGCTATCGCGCTCAATCGCAATGAATGGAGATCCCGGCGTTCTTCATCCGGGTCGTACAGTACCTTCAACACCGTCAGGGACTCACCGATGGGCATCACAACGAAGGAGGCTTCGGTTTTGCTCTCCGTCATCATGACCAGATTGCTTCGGCCGCAGCTACCTCGAGCTATGCTGCGCGCGGCTCACATTGGTGCTCTTTTCGGACTGTCAGCCATGCTCACGCTGACATCTGCATGCGCGCGATCGACGGATACGTCTGCCGTCAATGAACGTGCCGCTGCCGCAGATACGCAGCCTGCCCGCATCTCCATGGCCGAGTTGCAGAAACGGATTCTTGTCTACGCGGATTCGCTCAGGTCAAGGGCGGACATCAGTCCGGACAAGTTCGGCACGGCGATCGGTGTCTCGCTCGTGCCAGACGAAAAGGTCAGCATCAGGCACATCGCCAAGGACCTGGCAACGACGAACGGCTACAACTATGGGGCGTCTTATCTGTCGGTTGAGTCGGCACGTGAGTTCCCCAACCAAGAGGTGATCTTCTATCAGCTGGGCAAGCAGCCAGTGACGGATGCTCCGAATGGCGTGTGCTACTGGGAAGCCGAAAGTGCCGGACGAGCCCTCGAAGCCCTCGGATACAGGACCGGAGGAGAAGTGCCATTTCAGAGAGGGGGCATCAGGCAGTACCGGCGCCCCATCACCGGTGGTAAGCAGTATATGGATACCAGCCTGTTGACCTATCGTTCCGATGAAGGTGATACAGCGAGAACCTGCGTCTACGCGGTCCAGTTTGGAGGAGGAGACAAATGAAGGGAATCGAATCCAGCGTCGAGCCACTATTGGCCGATCTGCGCGCAGACAAACAGCTTCCCAGTGGTGCCGAGGATGCGATCCGACGCAGCATTGCAGGCTCCCCCTACCTCAATCACCTTCTGGCAAACGCAGCCGACAGCGGTCAGATCGGCCGGATTGCCGTCTCCTACGGACATCACAATGGCGGCCACTTTCAGGAGGGAGCGGATGGAAACCCACCAACGATTTTCATCAGCGCCTCCAATTTCCAGAGCGTAACCGGCGCCCGGCTTGAAGAACGACTTACCGAAGTGCTAGGCCACGAGACCATGCACGGCATCCTGGCTAAGGAACGCGCCGCAGCACTCAGGGACTTCAAGCAGACCTACAGCGAGGAACTGATCGCTTCACACGATTCCCGGTCAGGCTCGGTGAACCTGACCGAGCCGGTGCGCACGCTTCTGGACAAGGGACGACAGGACGAGGCACTGGCGGAGGTCTCGGGCCTGCGGGCACTGGATAGCCGATTCAGAGCGTTGAATCCAAACTTGGATAGCAACGGACTGGAGGCAATGCTTGCGTCCCGCTCGCTCTCCCGTTGCATTCGGGCTGAGGGCGCAACCAGAAGCCTGGCGGATGGCATTTCGTATGATGCGCTTGCCAAGCGCCCCAACAATGAGAGCGTCCAGCTCACCAAGGCCGTCGAGCAGTGCTTCTATGACGGCACTGGCACGCTGGGCCGGCACGGCGATTCCGACTACCGCAACTACTACGGCACCTATCCGCTATCAGTGATCGGGGCGAGCCATGCCTTCCTGGCTGAAGGTCGCCAACCCCCGGCCATCCGCATCGACCTGCATGAGCTTGGTCTGGACCCGAAGCAGCTTGAGCGCAATGGCCTCGACTTTGGCAGCGCAAAGATCCTGCCTGTTGGCGACTTCGGAAAGGGCGGGTTGGGCTGGGTGGAGCTGAAGAACACCGGCAGCGCACACACCATTTCGCCACGGACGCAGAGCGTTGCAGATATGCAGTCCTCGCCCACCCACTCGCTCAGTCCTGCAGATCAGGCGCTGCTGGACCAGATTCGGAGCAAGGTGGAAGCACTGGACAAGGCCAACGGCCGAACCTTCGATGACACCAGCGAGCGTATGTCTACCAGTCTGCTGGCTGCAGCCAAGGATGCCGGAATCACCCGCGCGGACCATATCGTGCTGAGCAGACAGACAGATGCCTCCCCCGCCGCACATAACATCTTTGTGGTGCAGGGTGCGATGTCCGACCCTGCTTCCCTTCGCACTCACATGGCGACTGCGGAGGCCGCCCAGCGGCCAGTGCAGGAGAGCTTGAACCAAGTTGAGGCGATTGGTGAGCGCCAAGCGCGTGAGAGGTCGGCAGAAATGCAGCATGCGCAGGAGCAGCATCGGGCTTCGGCACCATCGATGTAGCTCGCGCGCCTCTCCCTGAGTGCGACTGTGTGGCGGCACTAACCCATCTGCATGCCGCCAGACGTTCGGGCCGCCGCCTCACGTTGCAGCGTTTTCTGGTGGACTTACTCAGTCACTCGCGTGTCAAGCTGCCGACTAGGGGCCAGCCCCTTCTAAAGGACTGTAGAGACTGGTGACTGTCCATAACCCTATTTCACGTTGTAGTTGGCGACGAGAAGCTCGAAGTTGAGATGTGCAACTTCCGGGTTGCCCTGCAGGTTGGTCACCTTCAGCCGGTACTTCCCGGCCGTCAGATCCCCGGAATCGGCACGGGCCACCTCGTATTCCCTGTGGGCCAGGGACATGTCGTACTTTCCTGCGTTGACCAGACTGTCCGAATCCGCACCGACGGCGCTCCTGTACTCGTACACATCGCCCTTGGCCGGTTGATATCGGTTGCCCTGCCAGACAGCAGGCAGTTCGCGATTCAATACCTGTAGCGCTATGGGCGTGTCGGTGTCGCCCTCCAGCTTCCACAGCTGCACCTTCAGGGGAATCCGGGCGTCTTCAAGGAAGGCGACATCGCCCGGTTTCATATCCGGGCGCTTGGCGGGCCCGCCGGTACGGAACCCAATCAGGAATGTGCGAGGTCTGGGATCTTTCTCCCAAGGCGGCGGCAGTTCAAAACGCGCCTCTACCGTCGCACCTGCATGGACCAGGTCCATCGGCTTGGCGACAGGGAAACCATCGCCATACGTTTGGGGTGCCTGGGCGCCACAGCCGCCCGCGAGCAGGGGCAGCAGTACCATCCATGGCCTCAGTAGCTGTCGCATCCGTTCCTCGCATTCGGGCCCTCACGTGTCGGCAGTTTATACACCGCACCGGCCGGGGGACCTGAACTGGCTTCACATTGCCCAGCGGCGGGATGGGGATTTCTGCCGGTGAACATTGCGTTGGCCAGTTCTGGTGTTAGCAGGCACGCGATGGTACAGGCACTATTCCTGCAGTCAGGAGGGTGACCATGACCACGATAGACACCGCATGGCTGGAAGCGTTCGACAAGGAGCTTCTCTACCTGTTCGCCATCGACCATAGCGACGCTGGCATGGATGAGTACCTGCTGGGTTGCTACGCAGACCTTCCGCCACGCCAGGCGGCGCTGGCGTTCGGCAGCGACTAGGACCTGGAGCGCGACGATGCGCTGTGGCCTCGGCCGGGGGTGGCGCTGCAAAGTTAAGCCGTGTCGCAATCGGCCAACTTCGGATCTCAGCCATGCGGGCGGACTGTCGCTTTTGAGACCCCGATCCTCTGCAAACCGTGCTTTTCAATGCGCATTCGGGCGGTAACTTAACACCGGCCGAAACCACTGCACCGCAAGGGTTCTGCCGCGCGCGCGCCATGCAACAATGCCATAAGCGTCAGCATTTGCGGCCTCTGCGGCCTACGGTTTCTTGGCATCTCGCAACCATGCGAGTACACCTTGGTGTGCCACCGGAAAAGGGTGGCGCGGGACTCGAAAACCCGTGTTTATGCCAGCTGTATGCGCTTGCCAGCCGACGTCACCTTTTATGTGGCGTCGGCTGGCAATCCGTTCGCGTTCCATGGCGGGCGGTGCGTGGGGGTCTTCGGACCCGCCGGTCTGGCATTTACCGGTTTTCGAGCCCGCACCGTCCGCCACCTTCATTGGTGGCGCTGCTATCTGTCCTGTACGGAGCATTGCCATGAACACATCGGACTTCCGTTCCCTGCACGCGCAGTACGATCCGGTTGAGGCCGAAGCCGACCGCGTCCCCTCCCACGATCCCACTGCCTTCGTCGCGACGCTGCGACGCATCGGATCTGGTGCAGCTGCGGACGGCCAGCCTTGGTCAGAGCGGCACCAACTGCCTGGGCGTTGCCTTCAGCTGGCGGACGCGGACTGCGCGCTAGCCGGACTGCGTGTGGTGGCCGAGCTGATGCTGGCGGCGGAGCGCACGCGGCAGAACGGAGCACCCGAGGAGTACCTCGGGGATCGGGTGATGGAAGGTTTGAAGATGGCGTGTGTGGCGTTGACTGCACATGTGACTGAGCGGCTGAACGTGCGGGAGTAGCACGTGTGCATAGGCGGCCGGCTCACATAGTTAAGGGAACGCAGCTACTGAGCTCGCCGCTATGCGCAGCGGTTGGGTTCACTTGAGGACAGACGTTGCCAGTCAGCCGCCAGTGTGCAGGCATCACCAGCAATCCATGCTCTAGATCGAAGGGCAACACCCAAAGCTGTAGGTCGGAGCTGAAATCAAATGCGGGAAGGGGCTGCGCGAATCCCGCGTGCTGCGGATAGACGAGAGCCATCTGCCCTACTCCACCCAGGTAGCGCTGTCCGTATGCAAACATTTGGTAGAAGTCGGATTGTTTGAGCCCGTACTTCTCGCGCGCGTCGCTGGCCGTTGCATCCAGAACTTTCCACTTCGTATCAAGTACGCGGAGCTCATCGCCCCGCCGCAGCAGAAAGTCTGGGATCAGATTGAACCAGCTTGCCTCACCATGGCTGCACAGGTACTCCGACGCTGCACCGCCCACCTGCCACTCCGGCGCGAACTGACGGGCGAGGCAAGCGCCCACGTAGCGCTCAAAGAGCCGCTCCATGGGGAACATCATGCTTGGGCTGCGCCAATCGCCTGCCAATGCCAAAGGACTCTGGCCCGACAAGATCAGCTCGCACAGCGGACGAACTTCGCGATAGTGGGTCATCAGCCGGTCGCTGCCCCAAGCGCGCAGATCGCTGGTCACCTGGGCGCTTCGTGGCACGCTGACCATACGCGTAGATAGCTCCTGGGCGAGCCTCCAGGTTCCCGCATTGCTCGTACGCGCACACACGCGGTCCAGGGCGACGCGCAGCAACCGGTTCTCAGGCCTGTCCTCGCTAAACACATCGTGCTCGATGTTGAAGACGTGGGCACGAGTGGGCGACTGACGGAGCTGACGCGAAATATCCAAGCGACCACGCAGGAACAGCTGCTCCTGGCGGACCCGTGTGTAGTCGAAGCGAAGTCCGCGCTTTAGTAGTTCATCCAGCGCGCCGATGAATCGCCCCATGACCCATTCGTTTAAGGGCGTATCAAACAGAATCACGTCGGCGGGACCGCCTTCCCTCGGTGGGAGGTCTAGCACGGTGCATAGCATGCGGCGTAGCAACCGCCTCGCGCCGAGCGCATTATCCGCATGTGCAACGTGCTTCGGCAACACCTCCAATGTGGTGCCGTCGGGACATTCCACTACACCCACATACTGGTCCAGACGCAGCCAGCGTGCGCCATCGCGCTGCATGAGTGCCGCTCCGCCCGCGCGTAAGCGCTCGAACTCACCACAGAGCCAGTCAAAGGACGCCTGCGGCAAGAAGGCGGCATCCAGCCCCTCCTGCCGCGACCCACCTTCTGAAACGCCGATCCGCGCATACTCGCGCACAGTGAGAACAGCCATCGGTCAGTCTGCCTGGCCGACAAGAATTCCCCTGTAACTGGCTGCCTGCTCAAACGCCGCCTCATGGATATACCAATTGGCAGTGTCAGGTGCGAGCTGTGCCTCCGGAGCAAACAGGCGATTCAACTGCAGCTCACGCTGGCGCAAGAATCGCTCACCCTGCGGCTTCGCGTCATCGTTCAGCACCCAAGCGATGCGACGCCAGTCTTCGAAGAAGTAGTCCTGCAGCAACGGCAGAATGCGCAAGCGGAACGCCTCAGCCAGCCCAGGCAGATCCGTGGCGCCCATCAAGTACGCATGACCGATGAGATGGTCTCGGCCGAGCAACACTTCGATACGATCGTTTAGGGTACTTAACAGTTCACCCACGCGAATACCGTCGACGTCCCAATCAAGCAACTCCGGCTGGGGCGGCATTTCGATGAAGCGGAACCGTCGGCGCAATGCTACGTCCATCGCAGCCAGCGAGCGGTCCGCAGTGTTCATCGTGCCAATGAGGTGCAAGTTGGCTGGCACCGAAAAATTTTGCTTGGAGTACGGCAAGCGAACGGACAACGCTTCATCCATTCCTTGCCGCTTGCTGGGCTCAATGAGGGTAATGAGCTCGCCGAAGATGCGGGCGATGTTTCCCCGATTAATCTCGTCGATGATGAGTACGTATGGCAGGTCGCTGTGCTGCGCATCGATGCAGAGTTCGAGGAAAACCCCGCTCTCAACGCCATACTCGAGCGCACCGCTTGCACCTGCACGAGCCTTCAGGCCCTCCACGAAGTCCTCATAAGCGAAGCTCTGATGGAAGGTGACGAAGCGGATGCGCCCTTCGTCATGTAGCGCATCGAAGCGTTGCTTGAGCAGGGCTCGCGCGCCAGCCCCCTGGCCCTTGGTGGCGGCAAGCAACTCCGGATCGAGGATCTCCAGAGCCTTATCCACCACACCGTAAGTCTTGCCGGTACCGGGCGGGCCATAGAGGATCGTGTTTGAGGGAGCGTGAATCACCGGCATGTCGTCATCCTGTTCCACTGCTTCATCCGCTTGTTCCTCAGCCCCTGCACCGTCCCCTAGCTCATAGGCGATGGCCACCCAGAGGAAGGACTGAACATCGATCATGTCTGCAGGCGGCCAGCCGTCCTCCGACAGGCGTGCTGCCAGTCGGGTGGATAGCGCACGAATGCGCTCCCATTCCTCGACAGTCATGCCGCCTTTGCGGAAGTCGAAGGTCGGGTCGAGCATCCCCAAGGCACGGCGCATATGGCCGGTCTTGATGAAAAAGTAGCGAGTCGGATCTTTTAGAGTAAGCAGAAGGCTTGAAAGCGACCGTTGGCCGGCAGGCTGTAGCGATGCGCTCAGCTTGTACGAGGTCTCATTGAAGGCCTCAAGTGCAATGTTGTCGTCCCGCCTCCTAAGCAGTGAGAGGACCGCCCTACCCAGCGCTACGCGATCGTCCTCTGGCAACTCGGCCAATTGCGCGACAATTCGCCAGCCCAC
Organism: Stenotrophomonas sp. YJH_SMC_123; assembly: GCF_059368215.1. NCBI lineage: Bacteria > Pseudomonadati > Pseudomonadota > Gammaproteobacteria > Lysobacterales > Lysobacteraceae > Stenotrophomonas > Stenotrophomonas sp. YJH_SMC_123. The sequence goes on along the minus strand of NZ_JCAFRM010000004.1, from coordinate 78,694 downwards.
AATGTTTTGAGGTTGTACGTTCTCTACGCCGACGCGAACCTTAAGCAGCTTGATCAGCGCAGACCAAACTTCCTCTGGCTGTCCGCTCCTGAGCGCCGGTCGCATGATCGCGTGGTAGTGCTCTACCAACTGCCGCTTGTAGCTGGTTTCCCGCAGGAGGCGCTGGTCGTTAGAGAAGCCGGTGAAGCCGGAGAATCGGGCGAGAAAGCGCTCACGCAGGCGCGCGTAGCCGAGCTCAAACGTATCTCGGTCGTCCTTGCGCGCTTCAATTCGGTAATGCCCACTTGTCTCTTGGACAATGAGCAGCGAGTTGCCGGCAACTAGGCCAAGGCGCCTGAAGACAGGCGCGACCCTTGCACGGATCCGAGCTGAGCTAGGTCCGCTCGCTCGAAGATCGGAAGTGATCTGATAGCCATCGGGGAACGTGAACGTCGCCTCTCGGCCTGAAACTGCATCTGGGCGGCCGAGCATACTTGCATCGAAGCCGGCCCAGTTTGGGTCCACAGAGATATAGCCGTTGCGTATAGCGCCCTCTGTGAGCACGACTTCGTATGACAATCGGGTGGCTAGGATCGGAGCAGGCCTAGGAGCGGGGTGAGCCACTGCAGTGGGGGTAGTCCTTCCGGCATTGCCTCTCAATCGAGACTGCCGTGCAAAGAAATCCGAGCCGGAATCGCCCGGACGCCACTGCAGGATCTCAGTAAGACTTTCACTATAGTCAGTCTCGACATCACTGGCGTCGAAAAGACACGTAACTGGCCGATCTCCCTCCATTCCTATGAAGTCGAGATTCCCGCAGTAGACGAACGGGGAAGCGTTCGACGTCCCACGCACCTTTGCTCTCATCCGTGCGAAGAGATGCGTAGGACAACCGCCAGCAATCCTGAGGATGATGGGCGAATTCCGGGTGCTTCGATTCTGGCTTTCCCAGTAGAAATCAGTGCCATCAAAGACATCCAGGTAGCCGACCTCACCGTCCTTCTCCAGTGTCACGAACAGCATCACAGCGTTCTCAACCTCTAGGATGCCGTCGGCCCAGGGGGTACCATAGATTTCTGCGGGGACGGGCAGGCCGCCAACTTGCGCCACATCTTGGCGGGAGTATTCAGCGCCGATGCGAAACTCTCTAAGTTCAATCCGCGATTTGATGCGACCCATGCTTGGCTCAATAGACGTCGGTTAAGTCCCATCGTAATTGAATGGGGCGGTTTACGTCACTAGACGGGATTTACATGTAATGACCCACTGAAAACTTGCTCGGGTGCCATTTTTCCCCGAAGGAGACACTGATAAGCGAGGTGATGGAAGAAGAGATCAGGCGCTGGATCTCCCCGCGCCAGTCGGCGCGTCCTTGAGATCATCGAGGGCAAGACCTCGGTGGCGGCAGCTAGTTGCGATCTGTCTGTACGTTGTTCATCCAGGGCATTTTTGGAAAATGTTGGTTAGCACCGCTCGGGCCTTCCAAAGGCTCGGATGACCAATTATAGGAATCCCCGCTTGATGCCATTTAGTCGAGAGCTTGTGGTCCGCCATATCCTCCACAAGCGCCTGCGCCCGGAAGGCGTAGCTTAAGCGTATGGCGTAAGTGCAGGTACGACCTACAGGTCGCTGGCCCGATTCCGCCAGCCCGGGGCGCAGGGACCGCAAAAGCGCAGCTCAATGCTTCACCAGACGCCGAATGCCACGCCCGCGCCGATAGGCTAGAGAATCAAGGAGCGCCACCGGAAACGGCAGACCTACCTGACCATCGCCAAGGCGCTGGGGGGCGGCCACAGTACGATTTCAGGCAGATGAGCGCCAAACGGCCTCAATCGGGTGTGTCGGCTTGACTCGCCAAAGGGGGTCATCCGACACGAATGCGATCAGCCCGGAGAGCTCCTGCACTTGGACATCAAGAAGCTGGGCTTGGGGCCTCCATCTAAACACGCAGCATCCTCAGGCAACCACCACCTCCGCCCCTCGACCACGGAACCAGTCTTTCAGACGGCTCATGGTTACATACCTAGCCCCGGTTCCGCAGTACATTGCCTCGAAGCTTGCCCAATCGGCCTCAATCGTACGCATCACCTTTTCAAGATCATTTTCCGAAGCTGAGTGAATTGAAATCAGGCAGTCAGACATCTGAACGGGATGATTAAAGGTGCTTAGAACCACACGGCCTATCGAAGGCGATCCGACCCTGGAAAACAGGATAACGGAGCCGCTAACCAGTCCCTTGGCGGTTCTATTGGTGTAGTACAATGGTGCGTATTCACCATTCAAACGCGACAAGTCTGTACTGTGAACAAACGGTACCGCACCCGGAACGCTACCGTGGGATAGTCTCGTCGCGAGGTGGACCGGAAGCGCGCCCCTAGTCAGAGTGATCGAAACCCCTTCCAGGTCGTTCTTAGCAACATTCCCCTCAGAGACCACGAAGTTCTTCGTTCGACGGAGCTCAATAATTGCCGACCGGGCGCGAGCGCCTTGGAAAGTTGAACTTCCTAGCGACCCCATAATACTTAATTCAAATATTCCTTCCAAGAATCTCCGTGCATCATTGTCGGCTTGGGCATGCAATAACGACTCCGGAACAACCAAAATCATACCGATCTTGGGCTTGAACAGATGGAATGATCGAAGAATGCAAGCCATCGCTACGCTGCACTCTATTCGCCCCGACTCCAGATCGACGGAGACCCTTTTTTTCCCGTTATGGCTGAACGGAGGATTACCTACAATAACATCACACCTGGCAGTCCGGAATACATCAGTCAGCTTGACACTAGCATCAGAGAATATGTCACCACTGGAAATAACCCAGTGCGGATTAGCTCGCCGGACCCTACGAATTGCAGAGCAATCCAGATCAATGCCGAAGTACTTTCCACGCGCCCTGTGGATTCGACTAACTGCAGATAGCAACACTCCCTCCCCACAAGTGGGGTCCAGAAATGATCGCCCGGATTTTATTAGTGCTGATCCCTCCATCATGGAGGCAGCTATCTCTGGCGGTGTGTAATACCTATCTGCATCCCACATCAAATTCACCGAAATCATAAACGTGGATCACACCAACACCAGTCGTCCGTCCATCCTTCTTGATGGGATGATCGAATATTATCTCTGATCGATCCTTATTCATTAACCAGTACAAGGCAGCGCCAAGCGCATGAGGCTTTGTACCTATAACTCCAAGATAAATGTAATAGCCAGAGTAGTCGGTCGCAATCTCGTCAATTACAGAGATGAGATCAAACGGACAGCTAGCCCTTACCATTTTTATATCCGAACTTGCACCCTGAGCATCCAAGAAGTCTCTATTACAAGACACCGTCACGGCTGGATAATCAATTTGAAATCCTGGGACACCGACAACAGGAATCACTTTCGGACTTGGATCGAGCGTTATCATCATGCATTCCGCTCGATTTCCCTCAAATCCAAGCATTGGAACGAATACCGAGCGGCCATAATTCTCTGCTCCGCCGAGCTGGGCGTAACCTGGAAGCGGGGCTACACCATTGAGTGTAACCGTCAGATCATACTGACCAAGAGTAGAGGGACTCAGGTGTGGTTTGTATTCACCTGGTTCAACATACATGAATTTTGTATTTATTCCCCGATCGAAGCACACACGAAGTATAGATGCCCAAACTGCGTGCTCCATTCCTGTAATGTCGACAAGAACTGAGCCATTGCCAAGAATCTCCGCTATGTGGTCATCATCGGTAAGGGATCCGTCAGCCGTCTGAATCCCAGGGCCTTCAACACGAAATCGGTCGCCGGCGACAGAGTTCATGTTGACCAGTCGGCAATCTCTTCCATCGGCCAGTGTCCGCCAGATCGGCAGATTTGATCTACTTTCTCGATCATCAATCGAGACAATGATCCTATCAATACCATCAAGATCAGACGCACTCATCTCGATATACCGCTGCGTGAGCCTTGCACTCTTGGATAGCATCATCCCTGAACCTGACCGTCTTTATAGAACCTAGCAAAAAACTCCAGCTGCTCAGGAAGAGAGTCATCCTCGTTAATGTTCGCACTTCCAAGCATTGCTGATATTGCTTTCGAAGGCTTCTCGTCCAAGAGGGCTAACACGTCTGAAGCTGAGACGGTAATTCGGCGCTTTTTTCTGTGCGACATTTCGAAGAATGCACTGAATATCCGATGAATTCTGAATTCTTCGTCCTTAACTTCTGATGTACTGGTTGCTTTCGTTCTAGCGTCTACTTCAAACGCCAGATGAGCGACACCTTCAAACAGAAGATCGCGGACCCGTTCGCAGCTCACCGCGTCCCCAGCCAGAACAAACGAAGTAGCCTCTGGCGTTCTGCCGAGGGGGTTTCGAGCCAACTCGAAGAACACCTTCCCCAACCCCAGAACAGCTCTCTTGAGCTGCGGTCCATTCTCTGCAAGTCCGTCCAGCTGAGACAGTCTTCGCTTGCCAACCTCTCTGGCAGCTAAGGTCTGCGCTTTAGCGGAGACCGAGTATAGCCCCCCGGTTGATGCAGTCGGTTGTTCATACGAAATGGCAAGATCAATGAGCTCAAGGAAATAGCGAATGTTTCCTCCGGCCATCGCCAGAAGCACCTTTTCGCCGGAGTAGTACTTTCTTATCCTCGCGCCCTTTCTACCATTTGAGAGCCAGAATAGACTTGCATAGCCATAGTTGCCCAGCCGCGTAGCCCAGGACTGTGGGTTTCGCATCCAATCGGCAGCCAGAACTTCGATTGATCCACCTTCCGATTCGGCCCAGAATTTTATGAAGTATGCGCTCTCGTCTGGCAATGAACCAACGAATGATGAGAGCTCTAAAGATGAGGAACCTTCGATTTCCTTCCGCACAATCGACGCGACTTCCGGCGCTCCGAGCAACCTCGCCTCCTCGGCAAATGTCAGCTCTGAAAGGAACTCTCGGAGACTCCGTGAAACTGAAACACCCTCTTCGTTAGCTCTACGGAGACGCGCCTCAGCAACGGCCTTAGCGAATTCGCTGAAACCGTTGTCAGCAATCTCAATTTCGTCATAGTCATCTGGGCACGCAAGCAGATCGCCCTCATCAATCGTTCGGCGATTTCGAAGTCCGAACTTTCGCAAGCCAATTTTGTAGGTGAGCGGATCCTCCGCGTGCTTTATATACGTGTTGAGAATAGCTTGCTGATAATCCAGTAGGTTCTCATATTCATCAATGCAGCAGAACACGACACCAGCGGGCAAAACTCCATCGCGACGCATGCAGTCGACGAAGACCCTTACCGGGCTCTCCGCGACAGAGAATGAGCCTGCGTAGGCCTTAGAGGGATTATTTACGTGAAGCTGCAACGCGGATATTTCCGCTCGCATCGAAACGTCTAGACGCTGGAGATCATCCACAGAGGAAAGCCCCAGATCTGCCGAAACCTCGCGTATGGATTGTTCGGCCATGGCCGGTCGCCCTTGCGCAACCAGCCACACATTCAGCTTACAAAGCTCCATGCATATCAGAATATTTACGTAATGGGCAAAGCACTTCTCCCAATGCTCCTGGGAGGCGCCCCCGCCCCGAAACGCACGAACTCTATTCTTGTTCATCCGCACCAAGAACCCAAAGTAGGTCATGTCGGATACATCCCCGCCCTGAGCACTGATTGAGGCTAGAGTCGCCTGATATCCTAGCGACATCAATGAAGTCGTCTTACCCGTGCCTCTCCCTCCCATAACAAAGCATGGCTTTCGGGTTTTTAGACGCCGGAGGTAAGGCGGCTCAACAAACAACCCCTCAAAATCCCCTAACGACCATTCGGCTCTGTTGTCTCCAAACAAATGGCGAACTTCAACTAGATCTTTCATGTCTATGTACGTCGAATGAGAGGGATCCAATTATTGACTCCAGAAGCCCAAAATATCGGCAGCGTAGCGTCTGGAACGGAATGCTCAAAAGCCATAGTCAAGCCAAGACTCTTGTAACCGTACTTTCTTGAATCAGGATTATTGAGAAAATGATCGTCCGTGAATATTAAGCGATCGACGTATTTCCTTAGAATATAATCAAACTTTTCGAAGGCATCAGCACAGCTTTCTTTAATGCCCTCCAATGACTTTTGTCTACTGAGGACATGAGCAAAACTAGTTCCCACCACGGGCGCGTGTTCAGATATCCGCTTCAACCCAGTTTGACTGGAAACGGCTGCGGCATACATTGCTATAAAACCGGTAGATTCGTAGGCTTCGCTGAAAGAAATCCCATCGTGCCCGCGAAACCAAGTCTTCAGGAATTGGTCACCTGAACCAACGAAATCATCTACAAAGAGAATCGGATGACCACGCTTTGCATAGCCGATCGCGACGTCTGGACTAAATATCCTTTCTTCGGGCACGTCACATGTCCGCCTAACCCTGCTACATATATAGTTCCCAGAATCAGTTGGATTGGGATTCTCTCCGGTTACTGGAACCACGATTGCAGAATCCAACGCAGCGACAAGCATGTGCCTACTAGGAGCTCGCGGCCCCTTTGGAAGCCCATCTATAAGGGAATCAATTGCGGCTCGGATCATTAGATCAGTGCTGCGTGACTCGATAAAAACAAACTCGTTTAACAGCAGAGCTGCAGCTTCCTTGTCTTCCTCGTCGAAGTTCCCAAGCCAGGCGCGGGGCCGGAGCGACGTGGACGGCCAGAACTGTGCGCGCTTCAGCACTTCACACTTGTCCAGAACTTGTTGAATGTTGACCTCTGACTGCACTCCCCCCCCCCTATTAGCGAGACCAAATGGCCACTGGCCAATGCACAATAGTTTGCTAGAAGAGCATTGAAAAGGGCAGCTTTCGCTGCCCTTTTGCTGAAACTAGATCACAGATCAAACCCCAACAGGATTAGCCTTCTCCGGATCAATCTTGTACTGCTTGATCGCCCGGGCCACATCCTTCGCGGTCATCTTCCCTTCCTTCGCCAGCGCCGCAATCGCGGCATGCGCGATGTAGTACCGGTCAACCTCGAAGAACCGACGCAGGTTCGCACGCGTATCCGAACGGCCGAAACCATCGGTACCCAGCACCGTGTAAGACATCGGCACGAACGCGCGGATCTGGTCCGCATACGCACGCACGTAGTCGGTAGCGGCAATCGCCGGGCCCTGGCGGCCTTCCAGCAGCTCGGTCACGTAGGCCTTGCGCTGCTCACCTTCCGGATGCAGGCGGTTGGCACGTTCCACGTCGAAACCATCGCGACGCAGTTCGTTGAAGCTCGGGCAGCTCCAGATATCGGAGGTCACGCCGAAGTCCTTGTCCAGCAGCTCGGCGGCGGCAATGGCTTCGCGCAGGATGGTGCCCGAACCCAGCAGCTGCACGCGCAGCTCGCCCTTCTTCGGCTTGCCGGCGTCGGTCAGCAGGTACATGCCCTTGACGATGCCTTCGGCCGCGCCCTCCGGCATTTCCGGGTGGGTGTAGTTCTCGTTCATCAGGGTGACGTAGTAATACTCGTCCACCTGGTCTTCCATCATGCGCTTGGTGCCGTGCTGCAGGATCACCGTCACTTCGAAGCCGAAGGTCGGGTCGTAGCTGCGCACGTTCGGGATGCCACCGGCCACCAGATGGCTGAAGCCATCTTCGTGCTGCAGGCCTTCACCGTTCAGCGTGGTGCGGCCGGCGGTGCCACCCAGCAGGAAGCCGCGGGTACGCATGTCGGCGGCCTGCCAGGCGATGTCGCCCACGCGCTGGAAGCCGAACATCGAGTAGTAGATGTAGAACGGCAGCATCGGCACGTTGCTGACCGAGTAGCTGGTACCGGCGGCCATCCACGAGCTGATCGCACCCGGCTCGCTGATGCCCTGCTGCAGCACCTGGCCGCTCTGGTCTTCGCGGTAGAACATCAGCTGGTCCGCGTCCACCGGCTTGTACTTCTGGCCGAACGGCGCGTAGATGCCGATCTGGCGGAACAGGCCTTCCATACCGAAGGTACGGGCTTCGTCGGCCACGATCGGCACGATGTGCGGGCCCAGTTCCTTGTCGCGCAGGGTGATGTTCAGGCTCTGCACGAACGCCATGGTGGTGGAGTAGCTGCGCTCGCCGCTGCTCTTCAGCAGGCGTTCGTACGCTTCCAGCTTCGGCGCCACGAAGGTCTTGTCGGCCTTGCGGCGGCGCTGCGGCAGGTAACCGCCCAGCGCGGCACGGCGTTCCTGCAGGTACTGCACTTCCGGCGAATCCGGGCCCGGGTGGTAGAACGGCACCTGGCCGTCGGCCAGCTGCGCGTCGGTCACCGGAATGTTGAAGCGGTCGCGGAAGTGGCGCACCGCTTCGTCGTCCAGCTTCTTGGTCTGGTGGGTCGGGTTCAGTGCCTCACCGGCGCTGCCCATGCCGTAACCCTTCACGGTCTTGGCCAGGATGACGGTCGGCATGCCCTTGGTGTTCACGGCCTGGTGGTAGGCGGCGTACACCTTGTGCGGGTCGTGGCCACCACGGTTCAGACGCCAGATGTCGTCGTCGGAAAGGCCGGCGACCATCGCAGCGGTTTCCGGGTACTTGCCGAAGAAATGCTCGCGGGTATACGCGCCGCCGAAGGCCTTGCAGTTCTGGTATTCGCCGTCGACGGTTTCCATCATCAGCTTCTTCAGGACGCCGTTGGTGTCCTTGGCCAGCAGGGCATCCCAGTAACCGCCCCACAGCAGCTTGATCACGTTCCAGCCGCCGCCACGGAACACGCCTTCCAGTTCCTGGATGATCTTGCCGTTGCCGCGCACCGGGCCGTCCAGGCGCTGCAGGTTGCAGTTCACCACGAAGATCAGGTTGTCCAGGCCTTCACGGCCAGCCAGCGCGATGGCACCCAGGGTTTCCGGCTCGTCGCTCTCGCCGTCGCCGATGAAGCACCACACCTTGCGGTCGGACTTCTCGATCAGGCCACGGTTTTCCAGGTAGCGCATGAACTGCGCCTGGTAGATGGCGGCCAGCGGGCCCAGGCCCATCGACACGGTCGGGGTCTGCCAGTAGTCCGGCATCAGCCACGGGTGCGGGTACGAGGACAGGCCACCGCCGTCCACTTCCATGCGGAACTTGTCCAGCTGCTCTTCGCTGATGCGGCCTTCCAGGAAGGAACGCGCGTAGATGCCCGGCGCACTGTGGCCCTGGATGAACAGCAGGTCGCCCGGGTGGTTCTCGCTCGGGGCGCGCCAGAAGTGGTTGAAGCCTACGTCGTACAGGGTGGCGCCGGAGGCGAACGAGGCGATGTGGCCGCCCAGGTCACCCGGCTTGCGGTTGGCGCGCACCACGGTGGCCATCGCGTTCCAGCGGATGATCGAACGGATGCGCCATTCCAGCTCGGCGTTGCCCGGGCTCTTGGCCTCGAACTGCGGTTCGATGGTATTGACGTATTCGGTGGTGGGAGAGAACGGCAGGTAGGCGCCCGAACGACGGGTCAGTTCCACCATGCCTTCCAGCAGCTGATGCGCGCGCTCGGAGCCCTCGACATCAATAACGGCCTTCAACGACTCGATCCACTCCTGGGTTTCCACAGGATTCGGGTCGTTGTTCAGCACCTCGTTCAACCAGTTCATTAGCGCTCCCATAACCGCACGCACGCGCGCGACTGTTGTATAGATTTCTAGACCGCAAAGTGTAGCGCACCAAGGGCTTTCGTCACTTGGCTACGCAGGCGTATGGATGCAACCGGCCAGTGTCCGCAAGGGGCTTGCCGGGCCCGCTGACGGCCCTGCGGCGGGCCTTGGCGGCTGCGCGGGCTGTCGCTTGCGGGCCGCTGCGCCCATGTGCAGGACGCAGTGTTACTGCTGCCGATGACGGTTGTAGGGCAACTCCGGCACCGCTGTAGGGGCGGTTCGGGCAACGGTACTGAACCGGCGACAACATGTCGCACCTGCCTCTGGATCGGTACCGGCTGCGGGTCCAACGTGGGCCGCGAGTGAGGGGCTTGGCGGCCCTGCTCCCTTCCACGGTTCGCCGGGGCGCCCTGCAAGGGGCGCCCCTTTTGCTGTGCACGCGGCCGCCCGTGGCCCAAAACGGACCTGCTTGTGGCCGGATCGATGATTGCCGGCTTCGATATATCGATATATCGTTTGCACACTCGTTTACCGATATATCGAAATGAGCCGCCCCCCTTCTCCCAGAGCCCGTTCCACCGATCCGGCGGTGCCCCGCCGCAACGGCCAGCCACGCGTGCTGAGCCGCGGTGACCTGCGCCTGCTGGTGCTGGCCCTGATCGGCGAGCAGCCGCGCCATGGCTACGAACTGATGCAGCTGATCAGCAACCAGTTCATGCAGGCTTACACGCCCAGCGCCGGCACCATGTACCCGCTGCTGGCCAGCTTCGAGCAGGCCGGCTGGATCGAGGCCGAGGAAGTGGATGGAAAGCGGATCTTCCGCATCACCGCTGCCGGCGAGTTCGAGCTGAAGGTGCAGCGCACCCAGGTGCGGCTGGCGCAGCGGCGTGCCTTCGACCGTGCCCGCGAGATCACCAAGGCCTCGCTGCCGCCGCCGCTGGCCACTGCCCTGCGCGAGTTCAAGCGGGCGCTGGTGCATCACCACGGCCGTTGGGCCGAGGGCGAGGCGGAAGAAGTGGCGGCGCTGCTGACGCGGGCGTCGGCCCTGCTCAACGGTACCGCCGGTAGCGAGAACCCACCGTTTTCAACGACCCAGCCAGACTGAATCCAGCCAGGTCCTCCCCCATGCCGCGCGCCCCCGCGCGACACCTTTACAGGTATCCCCATGACCGAACACAACAACACGCGCCTGCGCCTGGATGTGCACTTCCGTGAACTGACCGTGCTGCGCACCGAAGACGTCACCCCGCACATGCGCCGCGTGGTGCTGGGTGGCGACGACCTGGCCGGCTTCGATTCGCCCGGCGCCGACGACCACATCAAGCTGTTCTTCCCCAACACCAGCGGCGAGATGGTGCTGCCGGTGCTGACCGCCGAAGGCCGCAGCTACCCCGCCGGCAAGGAGCCCTCGCCGGCCCGCGACTACACCCCGCGCTGGTGGGACCACGAGACCGGCGAGCTGGCCATCGACTTCGTGCTGCACGACCAGGGCATTGCCGGGCCGTGGGCCGAGCGCGCGCAGCCGGGCGACACGCTGGTGATCGGCGGCCCACGTGGCTCGTTCGTGGTGGCCGACAGCTACGACGCCTACGTGCTGATCGGCGATGAAACCGCGCTGCCGGCCATCGCCCGCTGGCTGGACGTGCTGCCGGACGCTGCCGAGGTGCAGGCCTTCATCGAAGTGCGCGACGAGGCCGAACGCCAGGACCTGCCGCAGTACGAGAACGTGCGCATCCACTGGCTGGAGCGCAACGGCTTCCCGGCGGCCAGCAGCACGCTGCTGGAAGACATGCTGACCGACTTCGAGGCCCCGGACGGCGATGTCTTCTATTGGATCGCCACCGAATCGCGCCGCGCGCGGATGATGCGCAAGTTCATCGAAGGCCACCTGGGCGTGCCGCGCTACTGGATCCGCTCGACCGGCTACTGGAAGGCCCACCCGGACGAAACCGACGGCGATTGACCGGCTCGGGGTCAGATCCCTTTTCCTGTGGAAAAGGGATCTGACCCCATGCACCAGAACCTGCCTGGTGGGTGCGGACCGTTGGTCCGCACGCCCTTGACTGTGTAGAGCCGAGCCCACGCTCGGCTGCTCTCCGCTCGGCCACCGATGGACCCATCGCGCTACGCGCGATGAGCCGAGCATGGGCTCGGCTCTACAGGAGGGACCGCGACCGGCGGCTTGGCCACCTGCCCCGTCCACCCGAACCGCTGCGCGGCCCAGATCTCCAGCGCCACCAGCAGCGCGATGACCAGCAGCGGCAGCAGCAGCCCGAAGTACACGCCGGGCATCATGCCGTTGATCTGCGCCTTCACCAGCCGCAGCACGCCACGGGTGTGCAGCAGCTCATCCACATGCATGGTCAGCGCCTCACGCACCACCTTGGGTTCCAGCCCGACCGTGCCGGCCTTGTCCACCAGCGTGTCTTCCACCATGCCGCGCAGCAGGCCTTCGCGCACCTTGCCGATCACCCAGCCGGTGCCGCGTGCCAACGGGCCATTGCCAAGACGATCAAGGCCAGGCAACGGATGTTCGCTGAGGTAGGCCGAGGCAATGGTGTCGGCCACATCGCCCACCGTGCCCTGGCTGCGCAATGCCTCGCGCATGCGCGGGTCGTCCAGCGAGTCGGTGAAGCCTTCGCTCCAGCCTTCCACCAGGGTCTGAAGGTGCGGCTGGAAATGATCGAGCTGCTTGAACAGCGCGCGGTGCGCACCGGCGGTGAAGCCCAGCTGCAGCCCGAAGAAGGCCGTGGCCAGCGGCAGCAGCACCACGTAGCTGGCCAGCAGCCAGTGATGCCAGCGCTTGCGCCGCTGCAACCAACCCCGGCGGTGCAGCCAGCGCCAGCCGAGGATGCCCAGCACCAGGCCAAGCAGCGTACCGAGCACACTGCCGCCCAGCAGATCGAGCACGCTCAGGCCCGACCAGAATTCGTTCAACCAGTACTGCGCGTCCTGCATGGGTCTTCCTTCCGTGGGTGATACAACAGCCATTGTAGAGCCGAGCCCACGCTCGGCTGCTCTCCGCTCCGCCATCGGAAAACCCTCGCGCTGCGCGCGATGAGCCGAGCGTGGGCTCGGCTCTACACGGATTCCGACACCCGGTTCAACGCATCAGCCGCCAGGCAATGCGACAATCGCGCTCCTTTCCTGCAGCAACGAGGCCCACATGGCCAAACTGACCCTGGCCAGCGTGGATGCGCTGCGTACCCGCTTTGCCGATGACGCCGCCTGCGATGCGGCGCTGGCCGCGTTCGCCGACACCGCCGTACTGCGCGCGCCGCTGCGCGAGCTGGTGGCGGCACAGCACCGCTACCTGCAGGCCGAATTCGAAGTGGCCCAGGTGGCCGACGTGCTGCGCCGCGACCAGAAGTACGCGCCGGTGGGCCGGCCGTCGGTGCACATCGTGCAGCTGCGCAAGCAACAGGCCGCGACCAAGCAGGCGGCGCTGATCGCGCGCCAGGTGGTGGCGCAGGCCGCGCAGACGTTCGTGCGGGTGAGCGGGCTGGCGGTGAAGGCCAAGCAGAGCCCGAGCGAAGCATGCGTGGCATGGTTGGGCGCGTTGCGCTGAGGGCGCGTACCCGGTAGTGGCCAACCTTGGTTGGCCTGCGGAGTGCCCATGTGCCAACCAAGGTTGGCATCTACCAACGCGCGTTCCCCCGCACCCAAAAAGAAGGCCCGCTTTTCAGCGGGCCTTCTGCCTTCTCACGACGAGTGAGCGGGGTGCATCAAGCGGCCGGCTTTTCGCCGGTGGCTTCGGTGGTGATGCGGATCTTCACTTCATCGCTGACATTCGGAGCATACGCGCCGACGCCGAAATCGCTGCGCTTCAGGGTGGTGGTGGCATCGAAGCCGGCGGCCGGAACCTTGGCCATCGGGTGCTCGCCGCCGCCGTTGACGGTGACGTCCAGGGTGACCGGCTTGGTGATGCCCTTGATGGTCAGGTCGCCGGTGACGGTCAGCTTGTTGGTGCCGGCCGCTTCCACCTTGGTGCTCTTGAAGGTGGCATCGGCGAACTTGGCGGCGTCGAAGAAGTCGGCGCTCTTCAGGTGCTCGTCGAACTTGGCGGTGAAGCTGTTCAGGCCACTCAGCGGCAGCTTCACTTCCACGGTGGACTTGGTCACATCTTCGGCGTTGTACACCAGGGTGCCTTCGACGTTGCCGAAGTGCGCGCTCGGGTTGGAGAAGCCGAAGTGGCTCCACTGCGCCAGCACGTCGGTGTGGCTCGGGTCCAGCTTGTAGGTGCCCGAGGCGATCTTGATCGCTTCGGCAGCCGGCGCAGCAGCGGCGGCATCGGCGGCCGGGGTGGCGGCCTGCTCGGTGGTGGCCGGGGCGGCGGCATCGGCCGCCGGGGCAGCGGTGTCGGCCGGCTTGGAGCAGGCGGCGATGGCCAGGGTCAGGGCCAGCGGCAGCAGCAGTTTACGGGTGGCGCTCATCTGAGGAACTCTCCGGATCGTAGGGTGGGTACACGGTGCAGCAAGAGCCCGCCGCACGACGGCGGGCCCGAAACCGATACAGCGACTTACGCGATGCGCGCCGCTTCGTCGAACGACAGGCGCGGCAGGCGCGGGAACAGGCCCGCCGGATCACCGTAACCCAGGTTGACCAGGAAATTCGACTTGATGGAGGTGCCGGCGAAGAAGGCTTCGTCGACCTTGCCCGGGTCGAAGCCGGACATCGGGCCGGCATCCAGGCCCAGCGCGCGCGCGGCCAGGATCAGGTAGGCGCCCTGCAGGCTGCCGTTGCGGATGGCGGCTTCGTGGCGGCCTTCCTGCGGGCCGTCGAACCAGGCCTTGGCATCGGTATGCGGGAACAGGTACGGCAGCTTCTCGTGGAAGTCCAGGTCGAAACCGATGATGACGGTGACCGGCGCGGCCATGGTCTTGGCCAGGTTGCCTTCGGACAGCGCCGGGGCCAGCTTGTCCTTGGCTTCCTTCGAGGTGACGAAGACGAAGCGGGCCGGCGTGGTGTTGGCCGCGGTGGGACCCCACTTCACCAGGTCGTACAGTTCCTTCAGCAGGCTCTCGGGGACCGGCTTGTCGAGGAAGGCGTTCTGGGTGCGGGCCGTACGGAACAGCTGGTCGAGGGCGGCGGCGTCGAGCGCGTGGGACATCGGTGGATCTCCAGGGCGGCGAAAGGAAGTCAGTGCCCGCGGGCGGCGCGGGGCGAATCGACGAGCCGCAGTGTAGAGTGTCGCGACTGTTGCAACACCCAGCAGGACTGAAACGAATTAATGCCAATGGTGAAACGATCGAGCGCGCCCTGGACGGTCACTGACGGCCGCGCGGGCAATGTCCGCCAGGCGGTCGCGCTGGCCTCGGCATTGCGCCAGGGCACCCACCGACCGCTGCTGCTGCAACCGCGCGCGCCCTGGCGCTGGCTGGCGCCGCGGCGCCTGCCCGGCGATGTGAACGGCTACGGCGAGGCCTTCGCGACGCTGGCTGCCGACGCCCCGGCGTTGGCGATCGGCTGTGGCCGCCAGGCCGCTGGCGCCCTGCGCGTGCTGCGCGCACGCGGCAGCCAGGTGGTGCAGATCCTCGACCCGCGCATCGGCGCGCGCCACTGGGACGTGGTGGTGGTGCCCGAACACGACGCCCTGCGCGGCAGCAACGTGCTGACCCTGCTCGGCAGCCTCAACCCGGTGGACGATGACTGGCTGGCCTGGGGCCGCGCCGCGTTCGCCGGCTTCAGCACCCTGCCCGGCCCGCGCACCGCACTGCTGGTCGGTGGGCCGACGCCGCTGGCGCCTTGGGATGAGACGGCGATGGTCGGTGTATTCCAGGCGCTGGCCGAGCAGATCCGCAGCGAAGGCGGCAGCCTGCTGGCCACCACCTCGCGACGCACCCCACCGGCGTTGGCGGAGATCCTGCGCGCGAAATTCGCCGACCTGCCGCACGTGATCTGGGGCGATGGTGGCGACGGTACCAATCCCTATGGCGGCCTGCTCGGCTGGGCCAACCGCGTGGTGGTCTCGCCCGATTCGGTGAACCTGCTCTCGGAGGCGTGCGCCACGCGCATGCCGGTGATGGTGGCGCTGGCCGACACAGCGCAGGGCCGCCTGGCGCGCTTCCAGCAGCAGCTGCGCGAACGTGGGCGGTTGCAGGCGCACTGGCTGGACTGGCAGTACGACCGCATCGAGCCGCTGCGCGAAACCGCGCGGGTGGCGGCGGAAGTGAAACAGCGCCTGGCACTGGGGTAGTGCCGGCCGCTGGCCGGCAATCCTGGGCGCCTGGCATCGCGGTAATGCCGGGTGCGCAGCGTTTTCTGAACATTTCGATCCGGCACCACGGTTACAGTCCAAGGCCCCCCGTTGGACTGAACATCTTCATGCGTACCCTGCTCCTGCTGCCCCTGGCCCTGCTCGCCGCGTGTTCCACCGCGCCCACCGAGCTGGATCCGATCTCGTATCAATGCCAGCAGCAGCTGGACGCGTACCGCGAACAACCGGCGCTGCGCGATCCGAAGGGCCAGCGCCCGCCACTGCCGGTGGCTCCCATCAGTGACGCCTGCGACAAGGAGCTCAAGCGCAAGGGCGTGGATCGCCCGCTGCGCTGAGCAGCGTATGATCGGCGCGCGGGCCTGCCCGCCGTTGAAGGTACCGACATGGATCGTTTTTCCCGCCTGCACCGCGCCGCGCTGCTGATCGCCAGCCTGCTGGCGACCGCACCGGCCTGGGCCAACAGCACCGAATGCCGCGAGCGCTCCCCCAGCGTGGCGTCGCAGGCGGCGATGCTGGACGTGGCCTGGACCACCGCCGAACGCCTGGACGCGCTGCCCGATGTGGACGTGGTGGTGGCCGCGCGCGGTGGCCAGGACCTGAGCCGCTACGGCCTGCGCCACAGCCACCTGGCCTTCCTGCTGCGCGAGGACGACGGCCGCTGGCGCGCGATGCACCTGCTCAACCGCTGCAAGACCGACAGCTCACAGCTGTACCACGAGGGCCTCGGCAACTTCGTCGGCGAGAGCGGCGGCCATACCGACCTGCGCATCGGCGTGCCGTCGGCCCCCTTGCGTGCCGCACTGCGCGCGATGCTGGTGCCGCCCTCGATCCAGCCCAAGGCGCTGCACGAAACCAAGTACAACGTGGTCGCCTACCCGTTCGCCACCGACTACCAGAACTCCAACCAGTGGGTGCTGGAAGTGCTGGCGGCGGCGATGGCGCAGGCCGAAGGCGCGCCGGCCATCGTCAAGCGCGAACAGGCACAGCAGTGGCTGCGCCAGCAGAAGTACCAGCCCAGCGTGCTGCATATCGGCCTGGGCAAGCGCGTGGGTGCGCGCCTGTTCGTGGCCAACGCCACCACCACCGACCATCCGGCCGGCGAACGCATCTCCGGCAACTATTCGGTGGTGACGGTGGAATCGGTGTTCGACTTCCTGCACCAGCGCAGCCAGCTGCAGCAGGAACTGGTGATCCCCCATGTGCCGGTGGCCGGTGCCACCGCCGCCTCGCCCTGAATCCCGCAAGGAGAACGACATGCGTCTGCTGCACAACTCCCTGGTATCGATGCTGATCGTCACCGCGCTGGCCTGGTCATCGGCCGCCCATGCCGAACGCCGCATCGTGATCATCCATGACCCGGGCCCGCAGGGACCGAGCCTGGAAATGTCCACGCAGATGGTGGCCTCGGCCCGCGCCGCCGCCGCGAAGGAAGCCCAGGATGCCGCCGATGCCGGCCAGCCGCTGGCCCGCCCGCAGCAGATCAAGCTGCCGCAGATGGAGGTGAGCGCGATTGCCACTACCGTCGACGGCCGCCGCGAAGTGCTGCTGCGCGATGCCAACGATCCGCAGAACACCGCGTCGATGCAGTACCCGCGCGGCGTTGGCGACCCGGCCGTGCAGTTCACCGTGGGCCAGACCGTGAACTTCGAGCCGACGGGCAATGACCAGGGCTGGCAGTTGAAGGACAACCAGGGCCGTGCGCTGGAATACCTGCCCGAGGCTACCGGCCCGCGCGACATCTTCGATACCCGGCGCTGAGCCGCCGCCCCACGCTGACCAGGAGGTCTCCATGTTCCGTTGCCTGCGCGTTCCCACCACTGCATTGCTGCTCTCAGCGCTGCTGGTGCCCACCGTCCATGCCGGCGCCGCGCCGCAGTTGAACAGCAGCGAGGCCAGCGTGATCGTGACCTCGTTCGTGGTGCTGTCGCTGCCGATGGCGGCCTCGATGGGCCTGTCCGAACTGTCCAAGGCGCCGTTCAAGGCCAGCGAACGCAATGCCAGGGCGACCCGCACCAAGGCGGTGCCGCTGCCGCCAATGGAAGTGAAGAAGGTGGAGACCACGCCCACGGGCGAACGCCAGGTGCAGTTGCAGGTACCGGACAAGGCCGACCACACCGCCACCCTGCGCTGGCCGGTGCAGCCGCCGGGCGAGAACCCGACTGCAGCCTTCGTGGTCGGGCAACGGGTGCATTTCGACCCCACCGAGGCCGGTGCCGGCTGGAACGTGAAGAGCGCGCAGGGCCAGACCCTGGCCTATGTGCCGACGGCCTATGCCGCCGGTGATGTGATGAGTGAAGCGCTGTAAAGCTGAACGACCGGTTTTGGCTTTGCCGCAGGCCGGGCGGATAATGGGCGATCCCCTTTGTCCCCCTGGCTCGCCATGTCCGTGCGTCCTGCCCCTCTGTTTGCCCCGCTGACCCCGCGCGCCCTGGTGCTGGCGGTACTGGCCATGGGTGCAGTGGTGCTGCTGTCCAACGTGCTGGTGCAGTACCCGATCAACGACTGGCTGACCTGGGGCGCCTTCAGCTATCCGGTCGCGTTCCTGGTCAGCAACCTGATCAACCGCCGCTTCGGCCCGGGCCCGGCGCGCCGCGTGGCGTGGATCGGTTTCGCGGTGGCGGTGCTGCTGTCGATCTGGGTGGCCACCCCGCGCATCGCCATTGCCTCGTGCTCGGCGTTCATCGTGGCCCAGCTGCTGGACATCACCGTGTTCGACCGCCTGCGCCGCGGCAGCTGGTGGCGCGCACCGATGGTGGCCACCACCTGCAGCGCGACGGTGGACACCACCCTTTTCTGGTCGATCGCGTTTGCCGGTTCTACCTTGCCGTGGGTGAGCTGGGCCGCCGGCGACCTGGCAGTGAAGCTGGCGATCGGTGTCTGCCTGCTGGCCCCGTTCCGCGCGTTGTTGTGGAAGATGGCGCCGTTGCGCGCCACCAGCTGACCGCCATTGATCCGGTGGGTGCCGACCGTTGGTCGACACGCCCTGCAGAACTCATCGCTGCTGACAGATTGTGCCGACCAACGGTCGGCACCCACCAGGAGCGGCCATCGCAGGGCCATTGATCCGGTAGTCGCCAACCTTGGTTGGCGCTTGGCATTCATGCCAACCAAGGTTGGCATCTACCAACTGCAGTCCTCCGCCATCCGGCACTCAGGCGAACGGCAGCTCTGCCGCTCTGCACGCCGCCGTAATCGCTGCACACGCCTCTTCAATCGCCGGCGTGGTCGGGGCCAGCCGCGGGCGGCGGTCCAGCGTGCAGGCCAGGCCCACGTCCAACAGCGTGGCGTGCGCGCCATGCAGCGCCTGCGCAGTGGCATCCGGCAGGAAACCAACACCAGCCAACGCATTGATCAACGATGGCGTATCGCGCGGCTGCAGCAACGCCCCGTGCCGCGCACTGCGCGCCAGCACACCGGTCTGCAGCAGGAATTCCAGGTCCACCACGCCACCAGCACCTTGCTTCAGGTCCAGCCGTGCGGCGTCGCTGCGGTCCAGTTCGGTGCGCATGCGGCCGCGCATCTTCAGCACGTCGGCATACAGCACACCCATGTCGCGCTCACGCCCCAGCGTCTGTGCACGCACCTGCTCGAAATCGGCCAGCAGGCTGGCATCGCCGGCCACGCCACGCGCGCGCACCAGCGCCTGGTGCTCCCAGGTCCACGCACGTTCGCGCTGGTATTCGGTGTAGCTGGCCAGCGAAGACACCAGCGAACCCTTGCCGCCATCCGGGCGCAGGCGCACGTCGATGTCGTACAGGCGGCCGGCGGCGGTGACCGCACCGAGCAGCGCCATCACCTTCTGCGCCAGCCGCGCATACCAGCGCCCCGGCTCCAGCGGACGCGCGCCGTCGCTGGCTTCCACGCCGGCCGGGTTGTCGTGCAGGAATACCAGGTCCAGGTCGGAACCGAAGCCCAGTTCAAGCCCGCCGAGGCTGCCGTAGCCGATGATCGCGAAACGTCCACCGAGAATCGCGCCGTGCGCGGCGCGCATGTCCGCCTCGGCCATCGCCAGCACGGTGACCACCACCGCCTGCGCCAGTTCGGCCAGTTGCCGCGTGCTGTCCACCGCGCCCTGGCGGCCGTCCAGCGTGGCCATCGCCATGCGGAAGCTGAGCGCCAGCCGCGTCTCGTTGAGCCAGCGCAGTGCCGATTCGGGATCTTCCACCGCCAGCACCTGCTGGCATTCGGCCAGCATGCCGGCCGCATCGGGCATCGGCCCGGACACGCGCACATCCAGCAGTTCATCCAGCAGCAGCGGATACGCGACCAGGCGCTCGGCCAGCAGCGCGCTGCGCGCCAGCACATCGACCAGACGCGCCAACGCGCTCGGTTGTTCGTCCAGCAGCGCCAGATAGCTGGTCCGGCGCAGCACCGCCTGCAGCAGGCCGAGCACGCGCTTGAGCGCGGCATCGGGCTGCGGCGAACGCGTGGCCGCATGCAGCAACGCGGGCAGTACGCGATCCAGCCGCGCACGCGCCGCATCGGACAATGACTTCACGCCGGTCCCCTGGGCGAAATCGCGCAGCGACTGATCGGCGCCATTGGCATCGAGGAAACCGGCTTCGGCCAGCAACGGCGCGTTGCTGCCCTCGGGCAGGCTGCGCCAGTAGTTGGCCAGCGCGTCGGGCGCGGCCTGGCCCTTGCGCGGGGCCAGCAGCGCGGCGAATTCGGTGCTGACCCGCTGCTGCTGTTCGGCCAGTGCCGCGCGCAGTACCTCCCAATCCGGGTAGCCGAGGCCGATGGCGATGCGCGCGCGGTCCAGCGCGTCGCTGGGCAGCACGTGGGTCTGCGCGTCGCGCAGCATCTG
Source organism: Stenotrophomonas sp. YJH_SMC_123 (assembly GCF_059368215.1). Taxonomy (NCBI): domain Bacteria; kingdom Pseudomonadati; phylum Pseudomonadota; class Gammaproteobacteria; order Lysobacterales; family Lysobacteraceae; genus Stenotrophomonas; species Stenotrophomonas sp. YJH_SMC_123. Next base: position 58,158 of record NZ_JCAFRM010000004.1, on the reverse strand, counting down.
CAGGCGGTTCTCCAACCGGCGCAGGAACAGGTAGGCCTCGCGCAGCGCAGCGCCATCGTCGGGCGCAATCTGTCCGGCGGCCACCAGCGCGTCCAGTGCCACCAGCAGGCGGCGCTCGCGCAGCGCCGGCTCACGGCCACCGCGGATCAGCTGCAGCGCCTGGCACAGGAACTCGATTTCGCGGATGCCACCGGCGCCGCGCTTGATGTCTTCGTGCAGCTCGCGGCGCGCGACTTCGGCGGTGATCGCCGCCTTCATCTCACGCAGGCCGTCGAGCGCGGTGAAATCCAGGTAGCGGCGGTATACGAATGGGCGCAGGGTCTGCAACCACGCTTCGCCGGCGTCGATGTCGCCGGCCACCGCGCGCGCCTTCAGCCACGCATAGCGCTCCCAGTCGCGGCCTTCGCGCTGGAAGTACTGATCCATCGCCGCGAACGACAGCGCGACGCGACCGGCGCTGCCGAACGGGCGCAGGCGCAGGTCGACGCGGTGGCTGAAGCCATCGACCGTGGTTTCGTCCAGCAGCTTGGCCAGGCGCTGGCCGAGGCGGGCGAAATACTCCTCGGCGGCCAGCGCGCGCGGACCGTCGGATTCGCCGCCCTGCGGGTACGCATAGACCAGGTCGATATCGGAACTGAAGTTGAGCTCGCCACCGCCGAGCTTGCCCAGGCCGAATACCACCAGCTGTTGGGGGACGCCTGCGCCATCACGAACCACGCCGTGCCGCTGTGCGAATTCCTGCTGCAGGGCGTCCAGCGCCAGCCGCAGGCAATCCTCGGCCAGGGTGGTGGCGCCAGCCAGGGTCTGCGCCACGTCGTCCAGCCCGGCCAGGTCACGCCAGATCAGCCGCGTGGACATCGCGGTGCGCCAGCGCCGCAGCTGTGCCGACCAGTCGCTGGGTTGCAGCGGATCGAGCACCGGCGCCGGGATCGGCGGGCAGTCGGGGGCGGCCAGCTGCGCCAGCAGCGCCGGTTGCCGCACCAGGGTGTCCAGCGCGAAGTCGCTGGCCACCGCCAGCCGGGTCAGCAGCGGCAGCAGCTCGGCCGGAACGGGCTCGGTCAGGACCTGGGCCAGGCGCGCCAGGGCGCGGTCGACAAGGGGCTGCAGGGTGGCGGGCAGGTCAGCGGTGGCGAGGGTCATGCGCTGATTCTCGCGGGGTCGGATCCCTTTGCCAACGGCGAAGGGCTCTGACCCCGAGGTGCCGCCGGTTGATGCCGCTGCTGGGGTCAGAGCCTTTTGCCCTTGGCAAAAGGATCCGACCCCGAAGGGGTGCCGCGCATTCATTCTGGGCGGCAGGCAATAAAAAAGCCCGCTTGCAGCGAACTGCCAGCGGGCTCTGCTCCCTCCCCCACGTCGGGATGCAGGGCCATCGTGCGGGCTGCGAAAGCACTTTGCACGCTGCACTGCAAAACAAAACCGGTGGGTATGGGTGACGCCGGTGGGGAAAAGCCATTCCACGAAGGTAGAACCCCCCGTACGGATGAGGATGGCCGATAATCGGGTTTCCCCCCAGAAACACTGTCGTCATGTCTGTTGATCGCATCGCCAACGCGCGTCTTCGTGACCGCGTGGTCTCCGCCGAGGCCGCAGCCGCGCTGATCCAGCCCGGTGAAACCGTGGCCATGAGCGGCTTTACCGGCTCCGGGTATCCCAAGGCCGTTCCCGTCGAACTGGCCCGCCGCATCGAAGCGGTGCACGCCCAGGGCCAGCCCTTCCAGATCAAGCTGATGACCGGCGCCTCCACCGCGCCGGAACTCGATGGCGCGCTGGCCAAGGCCGATGGCATCGCCATGCGCATGCCGTTCCAGAGCGATCCGGATGCGCGCAACCGCATCAACGAGGGCAAGCTGGATTACATCGACATCCACCTCAGCCACGTCGCCCAGCACGTGTGGTTCGGCTTCTACGGCGAGATCGATACCGCCGTGATCGAAGTCTCGGCCATCCGCGAAGATGGCTCGCTGGTGCCCTCCACCTCGGTCGGCAACAACAAGACCTGGCTGGACCTGGCCAAGAAGGTGATCGTCGAGGTCAACGAATGGCAACCGGCCGGCGTCGACGGCATGCACGACATCTACTACGGCACCGCGCTGCCACCGCACCGCAAGCCGATTCCGCTGGTGAACGCCAACGACCGCATCGGCGACACCGCGCTGCGCTGCGACCCGGACAAGATCGTGGCCGTGGTGCGCACCAACGGCCCGGACCGCAACAGCCCGTTCAGTCCGATCGATGCGACCAGCGAACAGATCGCCTCGCACCTGATCGAGTTCCTCAAGCACGAGGTGAAGAAGGGCCGCCTGCCGCCGAACCTGCTGCCGCTGCAGTCGGGCGTGGGCAACATCCCCAACGCCGTGCTGGCCGGCCTGGCCAGGAGCGGTTTCCGCGACCTGGCCGCGTTCACCGAAGTGATCCAGGACGGCATGCTCGACCTGCTGCGCGATGGCGTGCTGAGCTACGCCTCGTGTACCGGCTTCGCGCTGAGCCCGCAGGCCAACGAGACGTTCAAGGAGAACATCGATTTCTACCGCGAGCGCATTATCATGCGCACGCAGGAGATCTCCAACCATCCGGAACTGGTGCGCCGCCTCGGCTGCATCGGCATGAACGGCATGATCGAGGTGGACATCTACGGCAACGTCAACTCGACGCACGTGATGGGCACGCGGATCATGAACGGCATTGGCGGTTCGGGTGACTTCGCCCGCAACGGTTTCCTGTCGGCGTTCCTGAGCCCGTCCACTGCCAAGAACGGCACCATCTCGGCGATCGTGCCGATGGCCAGCCATGTCGACCACACCGAGCACGACGTGTCGGTGATCGTCACCGAACAGGGCCTGGCCGACCTGCGTGGCCTGACCCCGCGCAAGCGCGCGCAGGTGCTGATCGACAACTGCGCGCACCCGGATTTCCGCCCGCAGCTGCAGGATTACTTCGACCGTGCCAGCCGCGAAAGCTACGGCAAGCACACCCCGCACCTGTTGCCCGAAGCACTGTCGTGGCACCAGCGCTGGCTGGATACGGGCACGATGAAGGGCTGACCCCGGGTCCGGACATCGGGTAGAGCCGGCCGCTGGCCGGCTTCCCCTACAGCCGGCCAGCGGCCGGCTCTACCTTCACGCGGTGCGCAGCGCCGCCAGCGATTCGGCCTGCAGCCGCTCGTAGATCTCGAACTCGTCATTCACCGCCACGCCCAGCGCCTGCTCGAAAGCCTCGCGGTTGGCGTGCGCGGCATACGCGCGCTGTTCTTCGCCGCCCAGGTTCGACTGGAAGATGCCCGCGGCACTGACCGGCAGGAAATCCTCGTAGACGATCGGATCGGCCGTGGCCAGGCCGGCGGCCACCAGCACTTCGGCAGGCAGATCGGCCACGCGTTCCGGCGCGCCGCGGCCGGCGTCGGTCAGCTGGTAGCGGTAGTAGCCCAATCCTTCCTGGCGCAGCGTGTCATGGTCATCCGGGAAGCTGGCGAACACCGCCTGCAGGCGCTGCCCGTAGTCGCCACCGGTACTGCCTTCGCCACCGGCATCGCGTGCCTGCGACAGCAGCTGGTCGTACAGCGCGCGGCCCTTCGGGGTCAGCGCAAGGCCGCGTTGTTCGATCTCGCCGAAGCGCGCGGTATGGGTGCCGGCATCGCCACCGTCCGCATCCGGGAAATGCACGGCCTCTTCCAGCGCCTTGAAGCTGGTCTGGCGCAGCAGGATCGGGCAGGCGCGGCGCGGCGGCCCTTCGATCACCGCCTTGGCCGCCATGCCGTGCTCGATCATTGCCGCCTGCGCTGCGTCGATGTCCAGCGTGCGCGGGGTCAGGTGGTTGATGTGCGGGCCACGGAAACTGACCACGTCGGCCACCAGGCGGTGCGCATTGTGCAGCGCGTGGTAGGTCGGCAGATCGACCGTGGCATCGCCGTGCCAGCGGAAGGTTTCCAGTGCTTCGTCGACGAAGCGCTCGGCGTCGGCCTGCGACAGGCCACCGTCACGCTCGGCCTGGTCGATCAGCGCCAGTGCGCCGTCGGTGAAGATGCGGCGGCGTGCCAGGATCTTCGCCGACTCGGCACGCAGGGTTTCGTCTTCGATCAGCTCCAGGCGCAGCAGCGAGGTGAACACGCGGAACGGATTCTGCGCCAGCGCGGCGCCGGTCAGCGGGCGGAACGCGGTGGAGTGCACGGGCACGCCGGCTACCGACAGGTCGTAGTAGCCGACCGGGTACATGCCCATCACCCCGAACAGGCGGCGCAGCGTCGCCAGCTCCTGCGCGGTGCCGACGCGGATCGCGCCATGGCGCTCTTCGTCCAGGCGCGCACGCTCGTCGTTGCGCTGCAGCTGCGCGGCCAGTGCCGGGTCCTGGGCAAGCACCTGCGCGTTGATCCGCTCCACCAGCTCCACCAGCGTGCCGTACAGCGGCACTTCGGTGCGGTACATGCGGGACATGGCCTGCGCGAACAGGCGGCGGATCACATCAGGCGAAACGAAAGAGGCGCTCATCAGTCACTCGATTACGGGAACGGGGAACAGCTCGGACCCGTATTGTCGCCGGAGCGCGCGGCGGCGGCGATACGCAGAGCAACATGGCCGGGTAGTGCCGGCCGCTGGCCGGCAACCTCCTGATGCCTGGAAGGGTGCAGTTGCCGGCCAACGGCCGGCACTACCGCTTCAACTGGCGCTTCAGGGTGGCATCCAGGGTGATCGGCCGGTCCCAGTGCTGGTAGCTGGCCACGATGGCATGCCGCACAGCGCGGTAATGCAGGTTGTCCGGCTTGGCCGGCATGCGCTTCACCACCGCTTCCCAGCCGCCCTCCGGGTCCTGGCTGAAGGCGCGAACGCTGTCGCGGCAGGTCTGGCCGCTGGCCTTGGCCCAGAAGCAGGCGAAATAGATATCCCCGGCCTGCCAGCCATGGGTGGTGAACAGCGCATTGATGTAGCCGCGGGGGACATCGGCGTAGCGCGACACTTCATCGAGGAAGGCATCGGGGTAGCGTTCGGCGTAATGGTTGATGTCCTGCAACTGGGCATCGATCCAGCGGTCACCGGTTTCCACGGTATACGCCGCCGAACGCTCGGCGGTCTGCTGGGCCGGCACGGTGGCCGGCGCCAGCAGCAGGGACAACAACAGCGCGCGCAGTCGAACGTTCATGCCACGATTCTGCCGCAGCTGCCGGGCCCTGTCAGGCCGCCGCAGCGGCCTTGGCCTCGATCGCCGCCAGTGCGGCCGGCCAGTCGTGGGCGGTATCGGCGGTGACCATGCGCGGTTCGTCGTCGGCCACGCCGTGCTGGGTCTCATGGGCCCAGGTCACCGCGTACGGGGTATGCACGCCCCAGCCACCCAGGGTCACCACCGGCTCGATGTCCGAGCGCAGCGAGTTGCCGACCATCACGAAGCGCTGCATCGGCAGGTCGAATTCGGCCAGCACGCGGGCGTAGGTTTCCGGGTCCTTCTCGGAAACGATCTCGATGCGCGGGAACAGCTCGGCCAGGTTGGCGACCTTGATCTTCGCTTCCTGGTGGAACAGATCGCCCTTGGTGATCAGCACTACCGGGTAGTGCTCGGCGATGGCCGCCACCGCTTCGCGCACACCGTCGATCAGTTCCACCGGGTGGCGCAGGGTATCGTGGCCGATATCCAGAATGCGCTGGATGTCCTTGGCCTCGATGCGCTGGCCGGTGATGTCGATGGCCGCTTCGATCATCGATAGGGTCATGCTCTTCACGCCGTAGCCGAAGGTACCCAGGTGGCGCTGCTGAACTTCCAGCAGGTGGCGCGCGGTCTGGGTGTCGTGCACGTCGACATAGCGCGACAGCAGGTCAAGGTAATCCTGCTCGGCCTTGCGGTAGTAGTCCTCGCTCTTCCACAGCGTGTCGTCACCGTCAAAACCGACCAGGCCGATGGCGCGCGACGGCGCAGGCGTGGACGTGTTCATCGGCCAAGGATACAGGGGTGGCGATGACGAGAAAAACCCGGGCGGCCGCAGCCGCCCGGGTCCCCATGCACCGGTCTTCCCGAATCAGGTCTGGATCAGCGGCCCTGCGCCGCGCCGGCACCCGCACCGGCCTGCTGCGCGGCCACGTAGGCCTTGTACTCGTCGGCGCTCAGCTCGCCGTCCTTGTTGGTATCGGCCTGGTCGAACACCTGGGCCAGGCCGGCGTTCACCTGCGCCTCGGTCTTGCTGATGGTGCCGTTGCCATCGGTATCGATGCTGGCCCAGGTCTGGCCACCACCGTTGGCCTGCGCCGAGGCCGCTGCGGCCGCATCGGTCGCCTGGTCAGCCGCCTGCCCGGCCTGTGCTGCCGCCTGCTGGGCCTGCGCCGCTTCATTCTGCGCATGAGCGGCCTGCTGCTTGGCCGACTGGGCCATCGCCGGTATGGCCAGCACGCTGCCAGCGGCGACGATCAGGGCGATCAGGGGCTTGCGGTTGCGAATAGTCATCAGGGGTGTCTCCTGCATATTGGGTGGTGTTGCGCGGCCTGTTGTTTCCGCACGGCACCTACCCTGCCACCGCGTTTCTGAATCGATTTTGGGCCGCGACCGGCCTCCACACGCACGATTAACCACTCGCATCCACGCATGCTTTAGCGCGCTGGTTAGCGAGGAGTGAGCGGCTCATAAGATGCGCATTCAACGCCTCTGCATTTAACCGGCAGGCAACGAAAAACCTGCGTCAGTCGACGGTTTTTTCCAATGACCGCGAACTGAACAACACCCATCCCAAGGCGACACCGGCGAGCGCGCCGGCGATTTCCAGCACGACACGGCTGCCGAGCTCGTTCGGATCGTGGATGGTGGCCAGGAACAGGCGCGCGTACAGCGGCGACTCCAGTCGCACGATACCCATGTAGAACAGCTTCCACGCATCGATGCCAGCGGAGGCCACCACCGAGATGACGCAGGACCAGCCGATCGCATGCCCCACCGACCAGTGCAGCAGCCGGCACAGCCGCGACCACACGAAGTACACCAGCAGCCCGACCAGCAGGGCGATGGCGCCGGCTTCCAGGGTGCCGAGCAGGCCGAAGTGCAGGGGAAGGTTCATCGGGTGGGCAGGGATGAAGAGGCGGCCAGTGTAAGGGATCTGCGCCGGACCCAATCGGCAGCCACAGTGGATCCACGCCATGCGTGGATGAATCTCCATCCAAATCGAATATCTCGACGATTGAACAAGGAGCAGCCGAGCATGGGCTCGGCTCTACAACGGACCACGCGGGAAACTGTCAGAGGCGGGGCGGTGCCGGAATGCGGGGTGTCAGCCGCATGGATGCGGCGACCGAGCTTACATGGACGTACTTGCAGCGTCCCCCGAAACCGGACCCGCCCCGCCAACCCACGGAACGCACACTGTTGCTGTTGCGTCTGATGTTGCCGGCCAGCGGCCGGCACTACCGCGGGGGCGGGGCGCAGCCCTGCCGATGCCCCTACCGTACCGGGACATCGTACGCGGTGCCGGGATCCGGTTCGGGCTGCAGGGTGTAGTGCCACCACTCCTGCGGATAGTTGACGAAGCCCCGCCGCGCCATCGCGCGCACCAGTTGCTGGCGATTGGCCTGTTGCGCATCGCTCAATCCGCTTGCCTGCGTATGCGCGCGTGGACCGAAGAAATCGAAGTCGGTGGCCATGTCCAGCGGCGTGCATGCACCGCTGCGGCAATCCAGCAGGCCCAGATCAACCGTGGCGCCACGACTATGGCCAGAGCGCTCGGCGATGTAGCCGTCGGCCAGCAACCGTGGTTTGTCCAGGTCCGGGTACTGCTGTGCCTTGCGCGAGCGCTCGCGCGGATCGTTCACCCAGGCCATGAAGGCCTGCACCGAACGCACCGGCCGGTAGCAGTCGTAGAGCCGCAGGCCGAAGCCATCGCCGCGCAGGTCCTGTTCCACCTGTGCCAGCGCCTTCGCCACCGGCGCCAGCAGATAACACGATGGCGCCTCGTAGCCGGGCACGCGCGCACCGGTGAAGTTGTTGGCACCGGCATAGCGGATATCCAGGTCGATGCGCGGCGACAACGTGCGGATCTCCACCAGTCCGGCGCTGGCCGCGTCGGTTGCCGGTGAAACGCGCGGTGGCTCAGCGGCGCTGGTGGTCGCCGCCAGCGCAGTCGCCAGTACGAGTGAAGTGCAGATCCTGGAAGTCATAGCTGAAGTCGATGTCCGGGTCGATGGCGCGCAGGTCCAGCGTCGGTGCCGGGCCTTCGCCTGGCTGCAGCCACGCCTGCGCCTCGTCGCCCAGCGTATCCCAGCGCAGCAGCCAGCGCCCCTGCAGCTGCAGCACCGTGGCCTGCAGCCGGGGCGACTTGTCCACGCTGAAACGCAGGCCGTCCTTGCCCGGGCAGAGCGAGGCCGCGCCCAGCCACGGATCGCGGTAGCGGCCCTGCCAGCGGGACAGGTCCGTGCGGCTCGTCTCCTGCGCCGCCGCGGTGGATGGCCGCGAATGGCCGGTCGCGGCCCGCGTTGCCTGGTCAGCCTTCAGTTCGGCCAGGTATTCCATCGCCGGACGCGCATCGTCCGCTGCGGTGAAGCGCTTCAGCGCGGCCTGCATCAGGGCCATGCGTGCGTCCTCGCCTTCGCCGTTGATCAGCATCACCACGCCCACCTTCCGGTCAGGCAGCAGCGCCAGCGATGAATACATGCCTGACAGCGTGCCGGTGTGCGCCACTTTCCACTGGCCGTCCATGTCGGACACGCGCCAGCCATAGCCGTAGCCGTAGAAGTGCGCGTTGTCCCAGCGCCGCTGGCGTTCACCCAGCGGCATCGGCATGTGCAGGGTCCACAGCGTGCGGCGCTGCTCCGTGTCCAGCCAGCCGGGCGCCAGGGTGGGATCGAGCAGCACCTGCATCCAGCGCGTCATGTCGCGCAACGAACAACGGATGCCGCCGGCCGCCATCGACGGCAGGTCCGGGCTGGTTCCACCATCGGCGTTCACCACTTCATTGCGTTCGCCACGCCAGGCATGCGGCTGCGCTACGTTGCCCACGCGTTTCACCGACCACGCCCCCACCTGGCAGCGCGTCATGCCCAGTGGTTCGAACACCTGCTCGCGCATCAGCTGGTCATACGGCTTGCCGCCCGCCGCAGCGGCCACTTCACCGGCCACCACGTACATCAGGTTGTCGTAGGCATAGTGACTGCGGAAGCTGCTGACCGGCTTGAGATGCGCCAATGCGGCGATGATGTCGGCACGGGTGAACGCGTTCGGCTCCGGCCACAGCATCAGGTCCCCGGCGCCCAGGCCCAGGCCGCTGTTGTGGATCAGCAGGTCGCGCACCTGCATCTGCTGGCCCACCCACGCATCGTGCATGCGGAAGCCCGGCAGATGCCGCTGCACCGGATCATCCCAGCGCAGCCTGCCCTGCTGCACCAGCCGCGCCAGCAGTGCAGCAGTCATCGCCTTGCTGTTGGAGGCGATCTTGAACAACGTGTCCTCGTCGATGCGGCCGCCATCGCCACGCGCGCCCTCGGCGTGGCGATAGACCACCTGCCCGTTGTCGACCACCGCCATCGCCAGCCCGGGCAGGTGCTCGAGCTGGACGACGGCAGCGACATCGGCATCGAGGGAGGCGGTCGCGGTGGTCTGTGCCACCGCAAACGGGAACACCGCCAGCGCCGCCGCGCAGACACAGTTTCGAGCCTGCCGTGCGGGCTTCAGTAGGCCCATGTCACGGTCAACTGCGCATAGCGCGGTGACTGGAAGCCGGTGCCGTAGCGGTACAGCGGGTTCGGCGTGCCGATGCTGTCCTGCGGCTCGTAGTCCTGGTCCACGGTCACCACGCGCTGCTGGTTGAGCACGTTGTACACCGCCAGCTTCAGGCGCAGATCGGTGGGAATCGGTACCTTGTACGAGACGCTCACGTCCAGGTCATAGGTCCAGGGCGTGCGGCCATCGCCACCGCGTGGCGAATGCACGAACACGCGCTGGGATGGAACCGTCGCCTGGCAGTTGGACACGCACACGTAGTAGCTGTGGAAGTCGGTGTCGTCGAACGGATTGCCGGCGCCGAAGCGGGTAATCGGGCTGCCCGACTGCACGCCCAGGGTGGCGGCCACGCTCAGGTTCTCGGTCAGCGCGTAGCTGCCTCGGAACTTGAACTGGTGGCGGCGATCATTGGCCAGGTAGCCATAGCCCCCGTAGTTCACCCACGGATTGTCGAAGTTCTCGGTGCGCCCTGCATCGGCGAAGTCGGTATCGGAGTTGACCGGGCCCTCTGCGTTGCCGCGACCGTATGCAAGGGTGTAGGAGGCGTTGAAGCCCCACTTGCCGTCCCACGCGCGGTCGACCTGCAGTTCCAGCGCCTTGTAGTCACGCTTGGGCTTCACCCAGCCGCGCTGGCCGACATAATTGCCGTTGTCGTCATACAGCGCCCAACCTTCCTTCGAGGTGTCGATGCTGATCCAGCCATCGTTGCGGCCGTCGCAGTCGGTGTCACCCCACACGGTGTTGGTGCGCCCCGGGTTGCCCATGATCCACACGCCGTCGATGGCACCACACTGGCCGGTCGCGGTGATGTTCATGTCATCGATGGCATTGTGCAGGCGCCGGTAGGTCACGCTGGCGCCTACCGACCAGGCCTCGTTGATCATCTGCTGGAAGCCCAGGATCGCTTCATCCTGGTAGACCGGGTCCATGTCCCGGTTCACTTCCGCGCGCAGGTCCGGCACGCTGCCGTCGCCCTGCGAGTTGTCCACCGGGCCGATCTGCGCGCCCAGGTTGGGGATGTTGTTGGCTGCGCCGGTGTAGCCGAGGAACTCGTACCAGGTGCGCTCGTCGAGGAAACCACCGGCCTGCTTGATGTTGATGACGTTGGCCACCGGCAGGAAGTATCGGCCCAGGTTGCCGAACACCTTGGTCGTGCCATCGCCGCGCACGTCCCAGGAGAAGCCCAGGCGCGGGGCCAGCATGTCGTCGATCTTGATGTAGCTGCTGCCGTCGCCGCCCTTGTTGTCGAAGGCTTCCAGGCGCAGGCCCATGTTCAGCAGCAGATTCGGCGTCACCTGCCAGTTGTCTTCCAGGTAGTAGGCCGAGTTGATCGTCTCGAAGGCCCCGTCCACTTCATAGCGACGGGTGCGCACGACCACGCCGCTGGCCGGCACCACGCCACCGTTCAGCGAGCTGCCGGGAGTGCGGTAGTAGATGTCGTAGCGGAAGCCGCCCGGGCCCGGATAGGCGCGGCTGTAATCGGAGGTGTTCTCTTCCCGATCCAGGCCGAACCGCAGCAGGTGGTTGCCCAACGTCCATTCGAAGTCCGCGCGCGCGGCCTTGCGCGTGTCCAGCGCCGACTCCAGCTGCGAGCTGCTGGTGCAGCTGCGGTCGCCCTGCAGCGACGGCGGCACGCCCTGGCCGGCCGTGCGGTTGTCGAACACGCGGTTGCAGTTCTGGTCCATCAACGAGCTCTGCACACGGTTGCGCTTGTTCTCGCCGTACATCAGCTTCATGGTCAGGTCGTTGTTGACCTGCCAGCTGTAGGTACCGGACCAGTTCTTGCCACCCACCGTGTTGTAGATCTGGTTGCTGCGCTCGCCCACGGTCTGCCCCGTGGCGTAGTCGTAGGCGTAGACGTCGGTGAGGGTCTTGCTCTTGTCCGAGAAGCCGAACAGCGACAGCATCTGGTTGTCGGTGATCTGCCAATCGATCTTGCCGCCCCAGAACGGATCATCGGCCTTGCCCTGGCTCAGGCGCGTGCCGGCATCATTGGTCGAGGTGGGACGGTAGTCGCGCGCCTCGTACATGCCGAAGAAGAACAGGCGGTCCTGCACCAGCGCACCGGAAGCGAACACATTCAGCGCGCTGCGGCTGTAGTCGTCGCGGCTGGCGGTGATGTAGCGGCTGCCGCTGCCGTCGTAGCGGTCGCGTGCCTGCGACTGCCACGCGCGCGGCTCGAACACCAGTTCGGCACCGGCCTTGAAATCGTTGCTGCCCGAGCGGGTCACCGCATTGATGACGCCGCCGGTGCTGCGTCCGAACTCCACCGAGTAGCCGCCCGTCTTGACCTGGAATTCCTGGTAGAACGAGAACGGCACCGACGAGAAGCCGACCCGGTTGTAGAAGTCGGTGACGTTCAGGCCATTGATGTAGACGGTGTTCTCGGCCACCGACGAACCGCCGAAGGAAATGCCCTGCCCGCCCAGCGACCCCTTGCCCTTCACCGCGCCCGGCGCGAGCAGCGCCACCGCGGTGATGTCACGGTCCACTGGCAGGCGCGACAGCTCCTCGCGGGTGATGTTGGTGGCCGACTCGGTGGACTTCACATCCACCATCGACACCACCTGCGGCGCCCGCACTTCGACCGTGCCCAGGGTACTGACCGCACCCAGCGGCACGTTCACCGTGGTCGCGCTGCCGAGACTGACCGTCACCTGGCCGACACGGCTGGCGCCTCCACCCGGCAGGCTCACCTCCATCTCATAGGTGCCGACCGGCAGCAGCGGAATGCGGTAGCTGCCGTTGGCTTCGGCCTGCACGGAGCGCACGAAGCCCGTTGCCGGGTTGCGTACGGTCACCGTGGCACCGGCCGGTACCTGGCCGGCATCGCTGACCAGCCGGCCGACCACTGAACCATCCTGTGCGAATGCGCTGGGCGCGATCACGCCCAGACACGCCCCGAGAGCGACGCACAACGCCGCCCGCTTGATGCTGTAAGCCTTCATCCCCTGCTCTCTCCTGCAAGAATTGAATGGTGTGGAATGCGATGTGTCGCGCTAGCGTTGCCTGGCTGGCAGTACCCGCCACTGGAAGTCGTAGCTCCATTGGTCGAAGTACAGGTTGCCGCCTGCCCACTCGGCCTCGCCGCGCTGCGAGTCGACCGTTTCCGAGCGGAAGTGCTGCTTGGCCGGCACGAGGGGCTGGCCGAAATCATCGTTGAAGGCGATGCGGTAGCCATCGAGGCCACCCAGGTAGAAGTTGCGCAGGGCCGGCACATCGCTGGCCAGTGCGCCGGTGGTCACGTCCATCGGCAGCCAGCCATACGGCGCCAGGTAGACCTGTCCCCAGTCATGCAGGTTGTTGTAGCCACTGCCATCGTCGGAGAACACCATGCCCGACTGCCAGCGCGCGGGAATGCCATTCAGGCGCAGCAGCGCGATCAGCAGCAGGGTCTGCTGCCCGCAATCGGCATGGCCGGAACGCAGCGCGTAATCGCTGATGTTGCTGAGCGTGGAATATTCGCGCGCACCGGCCCAGGGAATACGGTCGACCGCAGCAAACAGCTTGCGCACCACTTCATATGGGCGCGTCTCGCCCTGCAGCACCTGGTCGGAGAACAGCTTCAACGCAGGGGTGAAGCGCACATGCGGCAGCTGCTCGGCCAGATACGGCTTCAACGCCGTATCGGCCGGGGTCGGTTGCACCACGGCCGGGTCGATCGCGGTGTGCCGGGCGAAGATCGTGACCGCGTAGCGGATCTCGAAGCGGGTCGGCTGCCCGGCCACCGCTTTGGCCTCCAGATAGGCCGTGCGTTGCAAGGTGCTGGCCGGTGCCACCCGCGCCTTGCCTGGGCTGCTGCCCAGCCACTGCACCTGCTCCTGCTGGCCGGGGATCTCGCGTGGGTACGGAATCCAGGCACGCACGGTTTCGCCGGCCGGCACGGCATCGGCCTTCACCGTGAGCGATTGGGTGAATTCGATACGCTGCGGCAGCACCGACGCCCGGCCACTCTGTTCGGCCGCGGCGACCACGCGCGTGTGGTGCGCGTTGAGCACTTCGTTGGGCCCTGGAGGCGGCATCGGTGCATCCGCACGGCGGCGTGCGCGTGCTTCGTCGCTGAGCAGGAACAGGTTCGACGGTGCGCGCTTGAAGTACCAACGCTCGCCATCGATATCGAGATGCTCGATCAGGCCAAGCTGGTCCCAGCGCGCGAATTCCTCGTCGGTCAGGTCGGGAATCCAGCGGCGCACGGCAGACTTGGCGGCGGTTTCGTCGAGGGAAAGATCCAGGCGGATGCGGCGCATGCGCTCACGCTGGAACGCGCCTTCGGCAGCATCGCTCCCTGTCGCCAGCAACGCATCGGCGTCGCTGAAGCGGCCGCCGTCGATCAGGTCGATCACCTGCGCCTGGCGCGCACGCTGCTGGCTGCTGCGCCCGTCTGCCGCCTGCGTGACCGACACCCACAGCAGCAGCGCGGCACACAGGCCGGCAGCAGCAGGCAGACGCGGTTTGCGAATGGCAGGATCCACAGCGACACTTCCCCAGCGCGGGTGGTAACGGCTGTGTAACACGGGCCGGGATGCCGGTCAATAATTTATTCTTGCTTTCGATGCCGAAAGGAATAAATATTCCACAAGGCATTCGAGGAGGGTGTGCACCGCATGAGCCTGGCTTCCCGCGAACGGCACCGGCATTGGCCGCGCCGCTTGACCCTGGCCCTGTGCCTGCTGGCCGCACCGGCCTTTGCACAGGCCGCCCCGGCGCCCGATCCCGGCGCACCGCTGCCCTATGTGATCGGCCTGCACGAGGCCTACCTGACGCCGCAGTACTGGGCGGCGCGTCTGGACAACGCCGATGCGCCGATCCTGGATCGCGCGCAGATCGAGGCGCAGAACGCACGGATGCGGGCGCAGGACAGCCATATCCGCGACATCGCGGCGCTGCCAGCCCAGCTTGATGCGGCGACGGTGCGTGCCAGCATCACCGCGCTGTCGAGCTGGCCCACGCGCACCCTCTACAGCGACAAGGGCACGCCCATCGCGCCGGCCCTGCGCAGCGCGATCGAAGCCAACCTCGGCCTTGATGCGATTCCCGCCCAGGTGGCACCGGCCTACGGGCTGGTGGTGAAGCGTGCCGCACTGCGCACCTTCCCCACCCGCGAGCGCGTCTTCAGTACCGTCGGTGACACCGACATCGACCGCTTCCAGGAATCGGCACTGTTCCCCGGCGACAAGGTCGCCGTGGTCCACCGCAGTGCCGACGGCCGCTGGCTGTTCGTGCACAGCGAGCGCTACAGCGCGTGGATCGAAGCCGACGCCATCGCCAGCGGCGACAAGGCCACGGTGCTCGGCTACGGCGCGAAGGGACCCTACCGGATCATCACCGGTGCCACCGCGCAGACCGCCTACACCCCGGAAGAACCGCGTGTCTCGCGCCTGCAGCTGGACATGGGCGTGCGCCTGCCGGTGCTGGCCGACTGGCCCGCGTCAGAACCGGTGAACGGCCAGCAGGCGCACGCATCGTGGGTGGTGCAGCTGCCGGTACGCGAGGCAGATGGTCGCCTGAAACTGGTACCGGCCCTGCTGCCGCGCTCGCAGGACACCGCCGCCGACTACCTGGCCCTGACCCCGCGCCTGTTGCTGCAGCAGGCCTTCAAGTTCCTCGGCGAGCGCTACGGTTGGGGCCACGACTACGACTCCCGCGACTGCAGCGGTTTCGTCTCCGAGATCTACCGCAGCTTCGGCGTGCTGCTGCCACGCAATACCAGTGCACAGGCGGTCAGCCCGGCGCTGGATCGCCTGCCGTTCACCGGCAAGGACGGCAAGGCACTGCGCGACCGTGCCGTCACCGACCTGAAGGTCGGCGATCTGGTCTACATCCCCGGCCACGTGATGATGGCCATCGGCCACGTCGACGGTCGTACGTGGGTGATCCACGATACGGCGGGCGGCAGCTGGTTCGGTGCCGACGGCACGCGCGTGCAGGCCCATCTCAATGGTGTTTCGGTCACGCCGCTGGAGCCGATGATGGCCAGCGATACCGTCCGCTACATCGACCGCATCACCAACATCCAGCGCCTGCGGGCCAAGACTCCTGAATGAAGATCACCGCCATCGAACTGGGCATGCTGCGCGTGCCGTTGAAGACACCGTTCAAGACCGCCCTGCGCACGGTGGAAACCGTGGAAGACGTGGTGGTGCTGATCCGCACCGACACCGGCAACACCGGCTATGGTGAAGCCCCAGCCACCGCCGTGATCACCGGCGATACGCACGGCTCGATCATCGAAGCGATCCGCCACTTCATTGCCCCGCGCCTGATCGGCCAGGACGTGGTCAACCTCAACCACCTGTGCACGCTGGTGCAGACCGCGATGGAGCGCAACACCAGCGCCAAGGCGGCGGTGGAGATCGCGCTGTACGACCTGTGGGCGCAGCTGCACGGCGCCCCGCTGTACCAGATGCTCGGTGGCGGCGACCCGGTGATCACCACCGACATCACCATCAGCGTGGACTACATCGACAAGATGGTGGCCGACTCGCTGTCGGCAATCGAACGCGGCTTCGAGTCGCTGAAGATCAAGGTCGGCAAGGACATTGGCCTGGACATCGAACGGGTCAAGGCGATCCATGCCGCCGTGGAAGGCCGCGCCCTGCTGCGCCTGGACGCCAACCAGGGCTGGACCGCCAAGCAGGCAGTGCATGCGATGCGTACCCTGGAAGACGCCGGCGTGGTGCTTGAACTGCTGGAGCAGCCGGTGAAAGCGGCCGACATCAGCGGCCTGAAGTACGTCACCGACCGCGTCAACACGCCGGTGATGGCCGACGAGAGCGTGTTCAGCCCGAGCCAGGTGATGGACCTGATCCAGCAGCGCGCGGCCGACATCATCAACATCAAGCTGATGAAGACCGGCGGCCTGTCCAACGCGATCCGCATCGCCGACATTGCCGGCATCTACGGCGTGCCGTGCATGATCGGCTGCATGATCGAATCGAGCATCAGCGTGGCCGCCGCCGTGCACCTGGCCGTGGCCAAGAGCGATGTGATCACCAAGGTCGATCTGGACGGCCCCTCGCTGGGCCAGTTCGATCCGGTCAGCGGCGGCGTGCATTTCAACGAATCGGAGATCAGCATCAGCGACGTGCCGGGGCTGGGCATCACCGAAGTGCGCGGGCTGGAGATGCTGGGTTGATTTCTGCCTTGCGGCTGACGTTGCGTGCCACTGACGTTGGGTCGCGCGTTACTTTTCTTTTCGCGAAAAGAAAAGTAACCAAAAGAAACGCTCCGCCGGCCGCGAGCCGGTGCTACGCACCGGTTCCCTGCGCTCCTCGGCCCGTCGAGGGACGGCGCGGGAACTCGCTGCGCTCAGACACCCGCGCCTCTTCGCCCTCGCCGGACCTGCGGTGCTCGGCTCGCTTGAAGGCGGACTCAACGTCAAAGGCAACAACTGCACTCCGTAATCTCTTCGCGGCTGGAACCCATCCGACCCATTCCATGACACGCTCTAAGCTGCCAACCGCAACGCGCCTACACATGCCCGGACACCCCGCATGCCGCCCCTGCTGAAGATCCGCACCGAGCGTGGGCAGATGTCGGCCATCGAGCGCCGCATCGCCGACTTCATCCTCGACAACGCCCACCTGCTGCGCGACTACTCCTCCCAGCAGCTGGCCAGCGCGCTCGGCATCAGCCAGTCCAGCGTGGTGAAGTTCAGCCAGAAGCTTGGCTTCAAGGGCTACCCGGATCTGAAGTACTCCATCGGCCAAGATGTGGCCCGCGCAGGTGCCGATCCGCAGCAGGCGCCCGACGAACCCGACAGCGGCGATGACTACCTGCGCCTGGGCGAGGCCCTGCGCCGCAGCAAGGCGCAGGCCGAGGAGGAAACACGCCAGGCCAATCCACGCGGGGAGATCGAGCGCATCGTGCAGCTGCTCGACGGTGCGCCCAAACTGTTCGTCTACGGCCTGGGTGACGACGGCCTGTTCGCCCGCGAGTTCGCCATGCGGCTGTCGCTGCTCGGACTGCTGGTGGTGCCGCATACCGATCCGATCCTGATGCTGGCCAACCTCTCGGCCGCACGCCCCGGCGATGCGCTGCTGATGTTCTCCGAGTTCGGCAACCTGCCCCAGCTTTCACAGTTGTCGCGGCAGTTCCAGGACATGGGTGGCAAGGTGATTTCCATCACCCGCCACACCGCCAACCCGCTGCGCGCGCATGCGGATGCGGCACTGGCGGTCTGCGCGCACGACCGCACGCCACAGGTCGCGCAGCTGCTGTACCGTAGCGCCATGCACGCCCTGCTCGATTTCCTGTTCGTGCTGCTCTGCCACACCAATCCGGATCGCCAGCAGCAGCTTGCGGTGAACCTGGAGCGGATCGACCACCTGCTGGATTCCTGACCGGAGCGCATGTTGATGAGATCGCTGGTCCGCCTTGCCACCACTGCACTGCTGCTCGCCGCGGCGGTGTCCGTTCACGCGGCGCCGCTGGATGGCGCGCGCCAGCTGATCGTGGTCACCAGCGAAGGCTGGGACAGCACCCAGGGGCAACTGCAGGCCTATGTGCGCGACGGCCAGGGCTGGCACCCGCATGGCCAGGCGTTCCCGGTGGCGCTTGGCCGCACCGGCAGCGCCTGGGGCCTGGGCCTGCATCCGGCGCAGGCCGATGGCCCGCAGAAGCAGGAAGGCGATGGCCGCAGCCCGGCCGGCATATTCGCGCTCGGCAGTGCGTTCGGCTATGCCGTCACCCGCCGCGGCACTGCCATGCCCTACCAGCCGATGCTGGACAGCAGCTACTGCATGGACGTGCCCGGTTCGCCGTTCTACAACCGCATCGTCGATGAAAAGAAGGTCGGCAATGCAGCGGTCAAGGGCTCCACCGAGCCGATGCGGCTGGACCTGCACAACAAGGGCGACGTGCGCTACCGGGAAGGCTTCGTCATCGCCCACAACCCGGACAACCAGCCCGGCAAGGGCAGCTGCATCTTCGCCCATCTGTGGCGCCAGCCCGGCGAGGCCACCGCCGGCTGCACGGCCATGCCGCAGGAACGCATGCAGGCACTGCTGGACTGGCTGCGGCCGCAGGACGCGCCGCGTTTCGTGCTCCTGCCGCGCGCGGAGTACAAGCGCCTGCAGGCGCAGTGGCAACTGCCCGCGCTGGCCGGAGACGTCCGTTGAGCACGCAGGACGAACCGCAGCTGCAACGCGCGGTCAGCCGCTGGCAGATCGTCGGCCTGTCGATCAACGATGTGATCGGCAGCGGCATCTACCTGCTGCCGGCCGCCACCGTCGCCCTGCTCGGCCCCTTCAGCCTGTGGGGCGTGGTCGCCGCCGGCATCGTCGTGGCCTTGCTGGTGCTGTGCTATGCGCAGGCCGCCAGCTACTTCGATGAACCCGGCGGCAGCTACCTGTATGCACGCGAGGCGTTCGGGCGCTTCGCCGGTTTCGAGATCGGCTGGATGATCTGGCTGACCCGCATCAGCTCGGCCGCTGCGCTCAGCAACGCGCTGGCCGACGCGGTTGCGCGTTTCTGGCCGTGGGCCGGTGCCGGCCTGGGCCGCATCGCGGTGATCGTGGTATCGCTGGGCTTCCTCACCGGCATCAACATCATCGGCGTGCGCTCGGCCGCGCGCACCGGCGTGGTACTGGTGATCGGCAAGATGCTGCCGCTGCTGCTGTTCGTGGCCATCGGTGCGTTCCACATCGACCCACAGCTGGCCTTCTCCGGCCAACGCCCGGACCCGCATGACCTGCAGCGCATGGGCGAAGCCGCCTTGCTGCTGCTTTACGCCTACGCGGGCTTCGAGAACATCCCGGCCGCCGCCGGCGAGTACCGCAATCCGCGCCGCGATATTCCGTTCGCCCTGATCACCATGATCATCACCGTCACCGTCATCTACGGCGCGGTGCAGGTGGTGGCGCAGGGAACGCTGGCCGGCCTGTCCAGTTCGGCCACCCCGCTGGCCGATGCCGCCGCCGGTTTCGGTGGCGAAGCACTGGCGCTGATCCTGACCGTCGGTGCCACCATCTCCATCCTCGGCACCAACAGCAACACGATGATGATGGGCCCACGCTTCCTGTTCGCACTGGCCCGCGATGGCTACGGCCCGAAGATCCTGGCCCAGGTGCATCCACGCTTCCACACCCCGGCCGCGTCGATCCTGTGCCAGGGCCTGATCGCGCTCGGCCTGGCCCTGTCCGGTTCGTTCGTGCAGCTGGCCCTGCTGTCGATGACGACGCGCCTGTTCGCCTACATCGGCACTGCCGCAGCAGTCCTGGTACTGGCCAAGCGCTACGCCGACCGCCCGGGCGCCTTGAAGCTGCCCGGCGGGCCGTTGATTCCGGTGCTGGCGCTGCTGCTGTGCCTGGCGCTGTTCGCCAGTGCCAGCTGGCAGAACATCGCTGCTGCGCTGGTGGCGTTCGCCATCGGCGCGGTGATCTACACGCTGCCGCGAAAAGATACCGATGCCGGATGACTGATAGCGCCGGGCCATACCCGGCGGATTGATCTGGTGATCACGCTGCCGGACCGGGCCGTTAACCGCCACACAGGCACGATCGGGCTTCGTCCACAACGGAGCCTTCCATGACCGAGTACCAGATCCCCGGCCGCGTACCGGACGACAGCACGCCGCGCGACGCGATCAGCAACTACTGGCGCGAACGCTACACGGCCGAGCCGTACTACGACGACCAGCTGTTCTTCGAGGACTACGAGCCGGCCTATCGCATCGGCCACGCCGCGCGTGCACAGGACATGATCCGCGCCTATGAACAGGTCGAGGCCGAGCTCGAATCACGCTGGGCCAACGAACGCGGCCGCAGCCGCCTGGACTGGGCGCAGGCACGCAATGCGGTGCGTCGTGGCTGGGAGGAGGCACAGCTGGCGGATCCGCGGCTGGCACGATAGCCAGGCTTCTGTAGAGCCGAGCCTACGCTCGGCTCTCGCACCTCGTCTGTAACGTCGAGCCACGCTCGACTGAGCCGAGCATGGCCCGGCTCTACACCGGATCGATCACTCCTGTTCCGGCAGCGGCGGCACGATGGCGCTGCGCTTGCTCTCGCCCCCACCGGCGGCGATCAGGTCGCGGGTGTTCTTCTGCACCGCCACCGCGCCGAACAGCGACAGCGCATACGCCATGCCATAGAAGCCCTTCTCACTCGGCGCCAGCGTGGCATTCCACAGGCCGACCAGCAGCAGCATCAGCGCCGACAGCAGCGCGAACCAGCACAGCGCGTAGTACAGGCCACTCACCGGAATGCCTTCGACGCGGTCGCGCACGCTCTTCTGCAGCGACACCGCCGCGAACAGGCCGAACAGCAGCAGGGTCAGATAGTAGCCCTTCTCGTTGAGCGCCATCGTGGCGTTGAACAGGCCGATCAGGTACGCCGCCGCCCCCAGCAGCAGGGCCACCCAGGAGGCGGCGATGAAGGCGGTGGACGGCTTGTGGGGCATGGCAGTGTTCATTGCAGGTCCTTGGCAGGCAGGCGGGCACGCTTTGCCCGGGCGTGCCCACCCTAGACGATCCCGCCGCGCTCGCACAGGGGGCGCAGGACCTTCGGGCCACGACGCTCACGGTGCCGGTGGTATACAAGGGACAGCCCGGCCATCCGCATCCCCGCACTGGAGATACCCATGACCCGCACGCCCCTGCTGCTCGCCCTCGGCCTTGTGCCGATCCTTGCCACCTCCGCCTGCAATGCTGCCGATCCGGCCGCCAACGGTGCGCAGACCGCCACAGCGGCCTCTGCCGCCACCGACCAGCGCCCGTTCAACGCCACCGAAGTCAGCCGCTTCGACCAGCCCTGGGCGATGACCTTCCTGCCCGACGGCAGCCTGCTGGTCACCGAAAAGCGCGGCAAGCTCCAGCACCTGGACCCGGCCAGCGGCCAGAAGCACGAGATCACCGGCGTTCCGAAGGTCGCCTATGCTGGCCAGGGTGGTTTCGGCGACATCATCCTGCACCCGGATTTCGCCCGGAATCATGTCGTTTACGTCAGCTATGCCGAGGAAGGCACGCTGGATACCCGCGGTGCCGCGGTGGCCCGGGCCACGCTGGCACTGGATGCCAACGGCGGTGGCCAGCTGAAGGACCTGAAGGTGATCTGGCGGCAGAGCCCAAAGGTCAGCGGTGAGGGTCACTACGGGCATCGCCTCGCCTTCGGCCCGGACGGCAAGCTGTGGATCAGCTCCAGCGAGCGCCAGAAGTTCGATCCGTCCCAGGACATGGGCAGCAACCTCGGCAAGATCATCCGCCTCAACGACGATGGCAGCCTGCCCGCCGACAATCCGTTCGCGTCGCAGGGCGGGGTGGCCGCACAGGTGTGGTCGCTGGGCCACCGCAACATCCTCGGCATGGCCTTCGATGCCAACGGCAAGCTGTGGGCGCACGAGATGGGCCCGGCCGGCGGTGACGAACTGAACCTGATCGTGCGTGGCGCCAACTACGGCTACCCGATCGTTTCCAACGGTGACCATTACGACGGCCGGCCGATTCCCGACCACGATACGCGCCCGGAATTCGCCGCGCCGAAGGTGACCTGGACGCCGGTGATCTCGCCGGCCGGCTTCGTGATCTACAGCGGCAGCCTGTTCCCGCAGTGGAAGGGCAGCGGCTTCATCGGTGGCCTGTCGTCCACCTCGCTGGTGCGCGTGGCCTTCGATGGCGACAGCGCGCGCGAAGCCGAGCGCTTCAACATGGGCGAGCGCATCCGCGAAGTGGAACAGGGCCCGGACGGCGCGCTGTGGCTGCTGGAAGACGGCAGCAAGGCGCGCCTGCTGAAGCTCACGCCGAAGACCTGAGGTAGTGCCGGCCGCCGGCCGGCACCCTGGATCCTTCCGGCATCCTGCGGTTGCCGGCCAGCGGCCGGCACTACCCTTGCCAAACGGCCCCGCACGCGGGGCGTCTGCATTCATTGGATGGTGATGACCTTCACCTCGGTCTTCGTGCAGGCCTGGTCCAGGCACTGGCCGCTCAACCACACCTGGCCGCTGCCGATCATCACGCCCTGCTGGTTGACGAACACCTTGCCGAAGTCCTGCTCGGACACCGCCTTGACCACCTCCGGCGTGATGATCTTCTCGTAGTTGCGCTGGAACTCTCCGGGGCCGGAGATCTTCTTTCCGCCGCTGATGTTCAAGGGGAATCGCACTTCCTCGACCACCGCGGCGCGATCACCGCCGACCACGGCGGCCTTGAACGCATTGAAGACCTTTTCGAACTGCGCGGCATCGCCGAGCAGCGACTCGATGCGCGCACGCGCATCCTCGGCGGACACCTCGGCTGCCGGTGCGGCAGGTGCAGCGGCGGCTTCGGCAGCCGGCGCCGCCGGTTCAGCCGCAGGTGTCGAAGCAGCACTGGCCTCCATCGGCGGCGGCGCATCCGCTGCAGGCTCGGCCGGCGGCGCCGGCTGCGAACAGGCCGCCAGCAGCAGGGCGGGAATCAGGTAGGCCATCCGGCGCATGCGCGCACTCCATTGGAACAGGAGGCCCGATGGTAGCGCCGCCACAGTGAGGACCACAAAAAAAGGGGACGGAGGGGATTAAGTCGTTTTGGCACAAACGACTTAATCCCCTCCGTCCCCTTTTTTTCGATCAGGCCTTCAGCAGCTCGAACTGCACCGCTTCGCCGGCGGCCGACGAGGCACAGACCCACAGGTCGAACTGGCCCGGCTCGGCACGCAGCACGCCGTCGCGGCCGGTGAAGGCCAGTTGCTCGCGGGTCAAGGTGAACACCACTTCGGCTGACTCGCCCGGCTGCAGCGCCACCTTGCGGAAGTCCTTCAGTTCACGCACCGGACGCACGCGGCTGGCCACGCGATCATGGATGTACAGCTGCACCACTTCCTCGCCCGCCACGCGGCCGGTGTTGGTCAGCACGGTGGTGATGGTCAGGGTGTCGTCCCAGCCGAGCTGTGCCGTGCTCAGCTGCGGCACGCCGTAGGCGAAGGTGGTGTAGCCGATGCCATGGCCGAACGGGTACAGCGGTTCATTGGGAATCTCGCGCCAGCGCGCCTTGAACTCCGACATGGTCGGCAGTTCCGGACGGCCGGTGCGCGGGTGGTTGTAGAAGTACGGCTGCTGGCCGGACACCTGCGGGAAGCTGACCGGCAGGCGGCCGGACGGGCTGTAGTCGCCGAACAGTACATCGGCCACGGCATGGCCGGTCTGCGTGCCCAGGTACCAGGTCACCGCCACGGCCTGCGCATTGCGCACTGCGCCCTGCAATGCCAGCGCGCGGCCATTGCGCAGCAGCACCACCAGCGGCTTGCCGGTCATCGCCACGGCCTCGGCCAGCGCCTGCTGTGCCGGCGGCAGGGTAATCTCCACGCGCGACTGTGCTTCGCCGCTGTAGCGCTGCGGTTCGCCCAGCGCCAGCACCACCACGTCGGCACGCAGTGCGGCAGCCACAGCGGCTTCCGTGCCGCCCGGAATCGCGGCTTCCAGTTCGCAGCCCGGCACGATTTCCAGCAGCGCTTCGTCGCCGATGGCGGCACGCACGCCGGTTTCCAGGTCCACGTAACGCTGCTTGTCGCCGAACAGCGTCCAGCAGCCTTCGATGTTCTCGCGGTCCTGCACGAACGGGCCGATCAGCGCGATCTTCTGCCCGGTCTTCTGCAGCGGCAGCACGTTGTCACGGTTGTTCAGCAGCACGATCGAACGCCGCGCGGCATCGCGCGACAGTTCGTCATGCGCGGCAATGTGCGAGGTATCCGCTTCGCGCGCCGGGTCCAGCGAACGGTACGGGTCGTCGAACAGGCCGATGGTCTCCTTCAGCCACAGGATGCGGCGCACGCCCTCATCCAGCACCGCCATCGGCACCTCGCCGCTCTCGACCAGGCCGGGCAGGTGCTCGGCATAGAAGCCGCTCTGCATGCTCAGGTCCAGGCCGGCGGTGAACGCCTTGGCCGTGGCATCGCGGTCATCGGCGGCATAGCCGTGCGCGACCAGTTCCATGTCGGCGGTATAGTCGGAGATCACCACGCCCGGGAACTTCCATTCGCCGCGCAGGATGTCGGTCAGCAGTTCGGCATTGGCACTGGCCGGCACGCCATTGATGTCATTGAACGAGGACATCACGGTGATCGCGCCGGCCTCGAAGGCGGCCTTGAACGGCGGCAGGTGCACGTCGCGCAGGGTCTGCGGCGAGATGTCCACCATGTTGTATTCCATGCCGGCCATCACCGCGCCGTAGGCGGCGAAGTGCTTGGGCGTGGCCAGCAGCGAATCGGCCGCACGCAGGTCGCTGCCCTGGAAGCCACGCACGCGGGCGGCGGCGAACGCACAGCCCAGCACCACATCCTCGCCGGCACCTTCGGCGCCACGGCCCCAGCGCTGGTCGCGGGCGATGTCCACGGCCGGCGCATAGGTCCAGTGCAGGCCCGCGGCGGTGGCTTCGATCGCAGTGGCGCGCGCGGTGCGCTCGGCCAGGTCCGGCTCGAAGCTGGCGGCCTCGCCCAGCGGAATCGGGAACACGGTGCGCATGCCGTGGATGACGTCGGCCGCCAGGATCACCGGGATACCCAGGCGGCTCTCCTCGGTGGCGACCTGCTGGATGCGGCGGCCCAGTTCGGCGCCCACACCATTGAACAGCGAGCCGACCTTGCCCTCGCGCACCTGCTGCAGCACCTGGTCGGCATTGCGCACGTTGGCTTCCGGGTTCACGTCCGGGGCGAACGGGCGGACCATGTCCGCGAAGACACCCAGCTGGCCGACCTTTTCCTCGACGGTCATCTGGGCAATGAGGGATTCGATGCGATCGGAGGCCACCGGCAGTCCTTGATGAAAACGTTTACAAGCCCGGCATTCTAGCGATCCCGAGCCGTTTGGCGAGAGGTTTCTTCATTCAGTTTCAGCCACCAGCGGGGTCCGTATGGCCCCGCCGGGGGCACCGCAGCTTACTCCGAGCCGGCCAACTGGCGCTGCCCGGCCATCAAC
Organism: Stenotrophomonas sp. YJH_SMC_123; assembly: GCF_059368215.1. Lineage (NCBI taxonomy): Bacteria > Pseudomonadati > Pseudomonadota > Gammaproteobacteria > Lysobacterales > Lysobacteraceae > Stenotrophomonas > Stenotrophomonas sp. YJH_SMC_123. Next base: position 32,604 of record NZ_JCAFRM010000004.1, on the reverse strand, counting down.
ATGGCGTCACTGGAGGCCTGGAATACCCGCAGGCCGAAGGCCGGCAGGATCGCCAGCAGGTGGTCGAAGATGTCCGACTGCACCGCCTCATACTCGGCCCAGGCAGTGCTGCGGGTGAAGCAGTAGAGCTCCAGCGGCAGGCCCTCGGTGGTCGGCTGCAGCTGCCGTACCAGCAGGGTCATGTCGGTATGGATGCCCGGGTGGCTGCGCAGGTAGCGCTCCACATAGGCCCGGAACGTACCCAGGTTGGTCACGCGGCGGCTGTTGACCTCGGCCACGCCCTGCTCGCGCAGGCGCCCGTTCCACTGCCCCAGTTCCTGTTCCTTGTCGCGCAGGTAGTCGCGCAGCAGCGCGAACTCGCCGAGGAAGGCCAGGTCACCCTCGTCCAGGAAGCCGACGCTGTGCTGGTCCAGGTGCAGCGCGCGCTTGATCCGGCGCCCGCCGGCCTCCTGCATGCCGCGCCAGTTCTTGAACGACTCGGTCACCAGCTTCTTGGTGGGGATGGTGGTGATGGTCTTGTCGAAGTTCTGCACGGTGATGGTGTGCAGCGCGATGTCGATGACGTCGCCGTCGGCGTTCTGGCTGGGCATCTCGATCCAGTCGCCGATGCGCACGCGGCCATCGCCACTGATCTGCACGCTGGCCACCAGCGACAGGATGGTGTCCTGGAAGATCAGCATCAGCACCGCCGTGGCCGCGCCCAGGCCGGTGACCAGATAGCGCAGGTCGACGCCCGCCAGGGTAGCGACGATCGACAGGCCGGCGATCACGAAGAGGACGATCTTGGCGACCTGCAGGTAGCCCTTGATCGGCTTGTTGCGTGCCTCGGGGCGGCGCTCGTACAGATCGTTGGCCGCATCCAGCGCATGCGAGATGGCCAGCACCACGGTCAGGATCGCCCACGCCTGGCAGGCGCCGATGATGAAGCTGACCAGGCCCGGCGGCAGGTCCGGCACGATGCGGATGCCCGAGGCGATCACCTGGCTGGGCACCACGTTCGACAGGCGCGAGATCACCCGCATGAGGTGGCTGCCGCGGCCAGTGTCAGCGCCCGGAAGGCGGCTCAGCAGCCGCCGCAGCCCGCGCAGCAGGATGCGCTTGGTCACCCAGTTGGCCAGGCCAGCGGCGATCAGCAGCGCCGAGATCATCAACGCCAGGTAGGCGCCGGGATAGGGTTCCAGTGTGTTCTGCAGCCGTTCCAGCCACTGTACCGCCACCACCGCGTCCACCATCGGTTGTCTCCTGTCTGTTTCGTTGTTGCCAAGGTTGCCAGCCAGCGGCCGGCACTACCGGGGTTGTCGGCCAGCGGCCGGCACGACCGGGTCAGTCCCGCGTGCGTTCGATGATCACGCCCACCGCGCGCGCGCCGCGCACTGCGCCCGGCTTGCTCAGCTTCAGGCGCAGCCACTTCACGTCGAATTCGTCCAGCACGATCTGCGCGCAGCGCTCGGCCAGGGTCTCGACCAGGCCGAACTCCGACTCGCGCACGAACTGTTCCAGGCGCTTGCTCACCGCCTTGTAGTTCAGGGTGTGGGCGATGTCATCGGTGGCAGCGGGGCGACGGTTGTCGAAACCCATTTCCAGGTCGAACACCAGGTCCTGGCGGATCCGTCGTTCCCAATCGTAGATACCGATCAGGGCGTCGATCGTCAGCCCCTCGATGAAAACCTTGTCCATTGCGCTTACCGGCACGAATACAGGCGGCCATGGTAACGGCACGGCGGTGAGCCTGCCCGGAACGGGCGGTGGGCCACCGGCGTGGCGTGGCCCGGAAAAAACAAAGGGCCCTGCTAGCGGGGCCCTTTGGTACTACCGTTTGTCCCCGGGGGGAGCTGAAATCCAGCCGCGAGTCCCGGTGGCGCAGGCACGCAGATTAGGCAAGGACCAGATCGCCGGTCAAGGCCAAATCCGACAGGACAGGTCAGGTATTCGTCCGAGGCAAAACGCAGAAAATCAGCCGCGCGGACAAGGACGTTCCCTGATGGTCGCCGCCGCCCACTCTCGCGAACATCGATTCCTCCTTCACCACCGCACATGACGATGGCTCCATACGATGTACTGCGGCGCGCGTTGTCAGCGGAGCGTCTGTCTACTTACGAGAGAATCGCATCGACCTGCAGCCCCGACGTCACGGCCGAATCCCTGTACCTGTGGAACATGCGGATGTGCAGTGCACTGATGATGCCGGTCCATCTGTGCGAAGTGGTCACCCGCAACGCCGCTGCAGCTGTGCTCGCCAGGCAGCATGGCCCGCGTTGGCCCTGGAATGGTGCCTTCCGACGGAGGCTGCCAACCTCATCCAGTACTTCTCCGCGCACGGTACTGGAACAACTTGCCAGCCGCGTAACCGATACACCCGGGATCGTCGCCAACCTGCCGATGGTGTTCTGGCAGCAGCTCTTCACCTGTCGCTTCGACTCCACGCTTTGGATACCCGCACTCAGCAGGGTTCTGCAGCATGCTCCCTCTGCTCATCCCAGTGCCGTAAGGAAAGCCATCCATGCGGATATCGGACGCATCCGCCACCTGCGCAACCGCATCGCCCACCACGAGCCGGTCCTGGAACGTGACATCGGCGCCGACCTGGCCGCGATCGGGCGGCTGATCCATGCCCGCTGCCCACACACGCTGGGCTGGCTGCAGCGCCATGAGCGGGCGACAACCGTGCTGGCGGCGTCGCCGTTGGCAGTGCATCGGTAATGCGTCCGCCGGGCATGGCCCGGCGCCACCGGCTCAGACCGCCGGCAGGGTCGCCATGTCCCAGCGCGGGGTCACATCCACCTTCGGCGGGCTGTGCTGGCCGGCCTGCAGGCGCAGCGCGCCGGCGAAGGCGATCATCGCCCCGTTGTCGGTGCACAGTGCCGGCCGCGGGAAGCAGGCACGGCCGCCGAGGCGCTCGGCCATCTGCTGCAGGCGGGCGCGCAGGCGCGTGTTGGCGCCGACGCCGCCGGCCACCACGATCACGTTGGTCCCGGCCGCTTCCAGTGCGCGCTCGCACTTGATCGACAGGGTCTCGACCACCGCGTCCTCAAAGCCCCGGGCGATGTCGGCGCGGGTCTGCTCGCTCTGGTCACTGTCGCGCCAGGCCATCAGGACCTGGGTCTTCAGGCCGGAGAAGCTGAAATCCAGCCCAGGGCGGTCGGTCATCGGCCGCGCGAAGCGGTACGCGCCCGGCGTGCCCTGCTCGGCCAGCCTGGCCAGCTGCGGGCCGCCCGGGTACGGCAGACCCATCAGCTTGGCGGTCTTGTCGAAGGCCTCGCCGGCCGCGTCGTCCAGGGTCTCGCCCAGCAGGCGGTACTGGCCGATCGCATCCACCGCCACCAGCTGGGTGTGGCCACCGGACACCAGCAGGGCCACGAACGGCGCTTCCGGCGGGTCGTCTTCCATCAGCGGGGCCAGCAGGTGGCCTTCCATATGGTGTACGCCCACGGCCGGCACCTCCAGCGCCCAGGCCAGCGAACGCGCCACGCCAGCGCCCACCAGCAGCGCGCCGACCAGGCCGGGACCGGCGGTGTAGGCCACGCCATCGATATCGCCCACGCCCAGGCCGGCATCGGCCAGGGTCTGGCGTACCAGTGGCAGCAGCTTGCGGACATGGTCGCGGCTGGCCAGCTCGGGCACCACACCACCGTATTCGGCGTGCAGGGCGATCTGGCTGTAGACCGCATGGGCGCGCAGGGCCGCGCTGCCGGCCAGGTCGGTGTCATACACCGCCACGCCGGTCTCATCACAGGAAGATTCGATGCCAAGGACTCGCATGCCTGCTATTATGACGCCCCTGCCGCCCCCTCGGGGGACGTGCAGATCTCACTGCTTTCGAACCCCCGGCCCGTATTCAGGGTTGGCCGCTTGCAGTTTGTCGTTTCGCCGCTATAATGTGCGGCTCGCCGGGCGTGACCCGGTTCTACTGTGTCCCGGAGATTCCATGCCCAGCGTCAAAGTCCGCGAGAACGAGCCCTTCGAGTTTGCTCTTCGCCGCTTCAAGCGCACTTGCGAAAAGGCCGGTGTGCTGGCCGAAACCCGCAAGCGCGAGTTCTACGAAAAGCCGACCCAGGAGCGCAAGCGCAAGGCCGCCGCTGCTGTGAAGCGTCAGCTGCGCCGCTCGTCGCGCGACGTCACCAAGCGTCAGCGCCTGTACTGATCGGACGCATCTTCATTGCGGCGGGCCTGCCTGTCGCGATGGAGCCGAAGCCGGCACGCGCGAGCGTCGCCGGCTTTTTGCGTTTCCGGGTTCGGGCATCCGCCCCGCCCCACCTACCACCACGAGGTTCCTCATGAGCATGAAGCAGCAGCTCACCGAAGACATGAAGGCCGCCATGAAGGCGGGCGAGAAGCACAAGCTGGGCGTGATCCGCCTGATCAACGCTGCCATCAAGCAGCGCGAAGTGGACGAGCGCATCGAGCTGGACGACACCGCCGTGATCGCCGTGCTCGACAAGATGGTCAAGCAGCGCAAGGACTCGGTCAGCCAGTACGAAGCCGCCAACCGCGAAGACCTGGCCGAGATCGAGCGCGCCGAGATCGTGGTCATCGAAGCCTACCTGCCGGCCAAGATGGGCGAGGCCGAGATCGTGGCCGCCATCCAGGCCGCCATCGCCGAGACCGGTGCCGCCGGCCCGGCCGACATGGGCAAGCTGATGGGCGCGCTGAAGCCCAAGCTCGCCGGCCAGGCCGACATGGGCCTGGTCTCCAAGCTGGTCAAGCAGCTGCTGGCGTAATCCAGCACCTGGGGTCGGATCCCTTCCGCAGCGCGGAAGGGCTCTGACCCCATTGATGCACCCGCTTCACCGCACCTTCGTCGGTCGCCTGCTACAACCGCACACATGGTTGAACCCGAGCCCAACGTTCCCGTGTCCCTGCACAAGTACCTCAAGCGCCTGCAGGACAGCTTTCCGATGGCGGTGGCCAAGCGCTTCATCGACGTCGACGTGCTGACCCAGGCAGCTTCCGTCTCCTTCTACGCCCTGCTGTCGATGGCACCGTTGCTGGTGCTGCTGCTGTGGCTGACCGCCTCGCTGTACCCACCGGCCCAGCAGGCGCTGATCGACCAGATCAGCTCGGTGGCCGGCAGCAGCGCGGCTACCGTGGCCGAAACCGTTCTGAAGAACGCCGACAACCAGCCGGATGTCGGCTCGCTGGCGGGTGTGTGGAGCACGCTGCTGCTGTTCGTCGGCGCCACCGCCGTGTTCGCCCAGCTGCAGAACGCACTGAACCTGATCTTCCGCACCAGCGGCGAGCGCCTGGAAGGCCTCAAGGCCTGGCTGCGCAAGCGCGTGTTCTCGTTCGGCGTGGTGCTGGCCCTGGGCTTCCTGCTGATCCTGTCGATGACGGCCACCACGGTACTGCAGGTGGCCTTCGCCCAGCTGCCCTCGATCCTGCCCGCGCTGGGGTATGTCACGAGCCTGCTGCTTTACGCAGTCGGCTTCGCCTTCATGTACCACTACCTGCCCGACCGCCGCGTGGCCTGGCGCCAGGCCTTCATCGGCGGCGTCATCACCTCGGCACTGTTCGCACTGGGCCGCTACGGCATCGGCGTCTACATCGCCACCGTGGCCCCCGGCAGTGCCTACGGCTCGATGGGTGCGCTGGTGATCTCGCTGGTCTGGATCTACTACGCCACCGTCGTGTTCTTCGTTGGCGCACTGATGACGGCGGTGATCGATGAGCGCCTGCGCGCGCGTCATCACCTGGCCGTAGCCGGCATTGATCCGGCAACCGCCAGCCAGGTGCCCGACAGGGGGTAAACTAGGCCGACCGCCCCCGGTTCCGTCGCGTGGTCCTGCACCGCGCCCTGTCCTGTTGCCCATGGCCCGTATCCCCGACGCTTTCATCGACGACCTGCTCGCCCGCACCGACATCGTCGAGGTGGTGGGCAGCCGCGTGCCGTTGAAGCGCCAGGGCAAGGAGTACGCCGCGCGCTGCCCGTTCCATGACGAGCGCTCGGCGTCGTTCACGGTCTCGCCCACCAAGCAGTTCTATCACTGCTTCGGCTGTGGCGCGCACGGCACCGCGATCAGCTTCCTGATGAACTACGACCGCCTCGAGTTCCTCGACGCGGTGGATGAACTGGCCAAGCGCGCCGGCATGGAAGTGCCGCGCAACGAGAATCCGCGCAGCCCGCAGCAGCAGGACGACAGCCGCGAGCTGTACTCGGCGCTGGACGCGGCGACCAAGTTCTTCCAGAAGAACCTGGAGGGCAGCGAGAAGGCCCGCAGCTACCTGGATGGCCGTGGCGTGGACGAAGAGAACCGCGCGCGCTTCCAGATCGGCTACGCGCCGGATGGCTACAGCGGCCTGCGCGACGCGCTGGGCAAGGACGAGCGGCGCATGAAGCTGCTCGACCGCGCCGGCCTGTTCTCCAAGAACGACCGCGGCCACGTCTACGACAAGTTCCGCGACCGGGTGATGTTCCCGATCTTCGACCGCCGTGGCCGGGTGATCGCCTTCGGCGGCCGCGTGTTCGAGAAGGACGACGGCCCCAAGTACCTCAACTCGCCCGAGACCGCGCTGTTCCACAAGGGCCGCGAACTGTACGGCCTGTGGCAGGTGCGCCAGGCCAACCAGAAGATCGAGCGGCTGATCGTGGTCGAGGGCTACATGGACGTGGTCTCGCTGTTCCAGTTCGGCGTCACCCAGGCGGTGGCAACCCTGGGTACCGCGACCACGCCGGACCATGCCGAGCTGCTGTTCCGCAACGCACCGGACGTGTTCTTCTGCTTCGACGGCGACGCCGCCGGCCGCCGCGCCGGCTGGAAGGCGCTGGAATCGGTGCTGCCGCGCATGAAGGATGGCCGCCAGGCGTTCTTCCTGTTCCTGCCCGATGGCGAGGACCCGGACACCATCGTGCGCAAGGAAGGCGCCGAAGCGTTCAACGAGCGCCTGAAGCAGGCTACGCCGCTGTCGCAGTTCTTCTTCGATGAACTGACCCGCGAGATCAACCTGGGCACGCTCGATGGCAAGGCACGCCTGGCCGAACGCGCCAAGCCGATGCTGGCGCAGATTCCCGACGGCGCCTTTGGCGACCTGATGAAGCAGCAGCTGGCGCAGCTGACCGGCCTGGGCGGTACTGCCCAGGCCACGCGCGCGCCGATGCCGCAACGCCAGCCGCAGCGGACGATCCAGCCCGTGGCCAAGCGCAGCCTGGTGCGCGGCGCGATCGCCGTACTGCTGCAGCAGCCGTCGCTGGCGCTGACGCTGGGCGGCAAGCACCACTTCCAGGGCCTGCGCCTGCCCGGCGTGGAACTGCTGCTGGAGCTGCTGGGGCTGGTCGAACAGCGCCCGGACATCAGTACCGGCGCCCTGCTGGAACACTTCGACGGGCGCGAGGAACAGGCCTCGCTGCATACCCTGGCCGCACAGACGCTGCCCGGCACCGAGGCCAGCTGGACCCAGGAACTGCACGACGCAGTGGCACAGCTGGAGAAACAGCTGCTGGTGCAACGTCTGGAGGAGTTGTTGGCAAAGCAGCGCCAGCAGGGCCTGGACGATACTGACAAGTACGAACTGCGCGAGCTACTGAAGGCGCGCGCCGGACTGCGCCTGTAGCGGCAGAACGTTTTCACGGAGAAGACCATGCTGCTGCGCCTGACCTGCCTGCTGTTGTTGTCGCTCTGCCTGTCACTGACGGCCCTGGCCGAAGACGCGCCCCTCAACGAAGTCCGCCCCGGCCTGTATGCCGGCGGCCAGCCCAGCGCCGCACAGCTGCAGGCCTTGGCTGCACAGGGCGTGCGCACTGTGATCGACCTGCGCCAGCCCGGCGAGGACCGGGGCTTCGATGAAACCCGCGTCGCCGAATCATTGGGCCTGCGCTACGTGCGCATTCCGGTGGCCGGCGCCGATGGCCTGGATACGGCCAACGTGCGCGCCGTGCACCTGGCCCTGCAGCAGAGCCAGGGGCCGGTGCTGCTGCACTGTGCGTCCGGCAACCGCGCCGGCGCCGTGCTCGGCCTGGTCAATGCACGGTACGAACATGCCAGCCCCGAACAGGCCCTTCAGCTGGGCCAGCGTGCTGGCCTGAAGTCGCTGGAAGCCGCCACCCGCCAACGCCTGGCCACGCCGGTCACCTCGCCCTGAACCCTCCGCACCAAGGACCCTGCCCACCATGACACGCTGGTGGTCGCGCCTGCGACCGGACAACTTCACCCTCGCCCTGCTGTGCACCGTCGGCCTGGCCTCGCTGCTGCCGATGAAGGGCGCCGCCGCCATCGTCCTCGACGATGTCACCACCGTCGCCATCGCTGCACTGTTCTTCCTGCATGGCGCGCGCCTGCCGCGCGAGTCGATCATCGGCGGTATGCTGCACTGGCGGCTGCACCTGACCATCCTGGCCTGCACCTTCATCCTGTTCCCGCTGCTGGGGCTGATGTTCAAGCCGCTGTCGGGCTGGCTGCTGACCCCGGAGCTGTACTTGGGCGTGCTGTTCCTGTGCACCCTGCCCTCCACCGTGCAGTCGTCCATCGCGTTCACTTCGATGGCGCATGGCAACGTGCCCGCAGCGGTGTGCAGCGCTTCGCTGTCGAGCATCCTCGGCGTGTTCCTGACCCCGCTGCTGCTGACCGCGCTGGCCGGCACCTCGGGTGGCATCCATGATCCGCTGCATGCGATCGGCGGCATCATGCTGCAGCTGCTGGTGCCGTTCGTGGCCGGCCACCTGCTGCGGCCGTGGATTGCCGGCTGGGTGGAACGCCAGCGCGCGCTGCTGCGCTACACCGACCAGGCCACCATCCTGCTGGTGGTGTACTCGGCGTTCGGCGAAGCGGTGACCGAAGGCCTGTGGAGCAAGACCCCGCTGCTGTCGCTGCTGGCTGTGGCGGTGGTGGCCGCCGTGCTGCTGGGCATCGCCATGCCGCTGATCACCTTCATCGCTCGTCGCCTGCGCTTCAACCGCGAGGACGAGATCGCCATCGTGTTCTGCGGCTCGAAGAAGAGCCTGGCCACCGGCGTGCCGATCGCCAAGGTGCTGTTCGCCGGCGGCAGTCTCGGCGCCATCGTGCTGCCGGTGATGATCTACCACCAGATCCAGCTGATCGTCTGCGGTGTGATCGCGCAGCGGTATGCGCGGCGCAAGCCCTGACAGGGCGCGCGGGTTGTTCCGGGTAGACCATCCACGCATGGCGTGGATCTACTCCATACCACGGATGGCGTGAACCACAGTAGATCCACGCCATGCGTGGATGGGTTGCCTGACGCTACGGATCCACGAGCGTGCCGACGCTCAGCTCCGGCATCCACACCCACAGGTCGTACGCCCGTTCCGCATGGGTATCGCCCCGCAGCCGCGGGGCCACCTGCTCTGGAAGTGGCCGCGCCATGCAACGGTCCGCGCACGCCCACGCCTGGCCACGCAGCGCACCCAACCGCACGCTGTAGATATCCAGGTCCCGCAGCTGGGAGGCCATCGGCCGCCTCTGCATTTCCGGCGGCATACCTTCCGGCCGCCGCAGCATGGCGTGGACATTGCCAGTCAGCACCAGCATGCGTGCATTGTCTGGCAACCCTCGATAGAGCCGTCGCAATTCGGCTGCCATGAAGTCATCGCGCGCCTGGTTGCCGCCACTGCTGGCATTGACGTCATAGCCAACCACTTCGATCACGCGCCCCTGCGCCTTCAGCACACGCAGGCCTTCGATCATCGCCAGCATGTCGCGGCTGCGGCGACCATCATGCTGGTCATCGCGCACGGTCCAGAACGCGCGGCCGCGCAGGTGCCGGCGCGCCGCGGCCCCGCCATCGGATTCCAGATAGTCGCGCAGCACAGGGTTCTCGGCGCGTGGCAGTTCCAGCGCCAGCAGGACCGGCGCGCCATTGCGGCTGTAGTCGTCCACCAGCTGCCGCACCAGCAGTGGCGTCTCGCGTGTGCCGTGGAATTCGCCCAGCACCAGCATGCGATGGCCAGCGGCGTATTGGCGGATCTGCGCGGTAGTGTCGTCGGCATGCGCGGTCACGGCCATGCCCAGCGCCAGCATCAGCGCGGTGGTCCAACGGAAGAACGAATGCATCCCTGCTGCTTCCTTTCCCTGGGGTCAGGAACAGCAATGGCGACGCCGAGACGGCGGTTCAAGGTGATCCACGTCATGCGAGGATGTCCGCGCGATCAGGTGGGGTCAGAGCCCCTTCGGGGATCCGACCCCGAGGTCACAGCCAGGGCAGGATCCAGTGGTCCACCAGCAGGAAGGCAAACAGCGCCATCAGGTAGACGATGGAGTAATAGAACATCTTCATCGAGAACAGCTCATCCGGCGGGTCGAGCATGCGCCAGGCGTACCAGAGGAACACGGCGTTGAGCACGATCGCGCCGCCCAGGTAGAACGCACCACTCATGCCCACCAGGTATGGCAACAGGCAGACCAGCGCCAGCACCACCGAATACACCATGATCTGCTTGCGGGTGTGCGCCACGCCGTGGGTCACCGGCAGCATCGGGATCTCCGCCTTGGCGTAATCCTCGCGGCGGAAGATCGCCAGCGCCCAGAAGTGCGGCGGGGTCCAGATGAAGATGATCAGCACCAGCAGCGACGAGTACGCCCAGTCCGACGAACCCTGCATGCCGGTCACTGCGGCCCAGCCCAGCATCGGCGGCATCGCGCCGGCCAGGCCACCGATGACGATGTTCTGCGAGGTCGCACGCTTGAGGTACACGGTGTAGATCACCGCGTAGCCGATCAGCGAGGCGAAGGTCAGCACTGCGGTGATCAGGTTCACCCACAGCACCAGGATGGTCATCGACAGCACGATCAGCACGCCGGCAAACACCAGCACCTGCCACGGCTTGACCTTGCCCACCACCAGCGGGCGCCACGAGGTGCGCGCCATCTGCGCATCGATGTGCGCGTCCAGCAGCTGGTTGATGGCGGCCGCGGCCGAGGCCGCCAGCCAGATGCCGAGGAAGCCGAGCAGGCCGGCGCGCACCTGCTCCCAGCTCGGCACGCCGGGGATGGCCAGGACCATGCCGACCAGGGCGGTGAAGACGATCAGGGCGACGACCTTGGGCTTGGTCAGGTCCCAGTACTGGCGGTAATTGGAAAACATGGAATCAGTCCGGGGCACGCAGGCGGGCCAGCAGGCTGACCAGTACGAACAACAGGGCAACGGCCACGCCGTTGTGGGCCACGGCCACTTCCAGCGGCAGCGCCAGCTTCACGTTGAGGATGCCGAGCGTGACCTGCAGCACCAGCAGCGCGATCAGCGCGCTGGCCCAGCCACGCATGCTCGGCAACCGGAACAGGCGCACGCCAAGCCACAGCAGGTAGACGGCCACCACCACCGCGAACAGGCGGTGCGCCATCTGGATGGCGATGCGCGAAGCGCCATCCAGCACACCGCCTTCGTAATCCACGCCGATGCCGCGCCACAGGGTGAAGCCTTCGACGAAGTTGTGCTGCGGCCACCACTGGTTGGCGCAGCGCGGGAAGTTGTCCAGCGAGGCGCTGCCACCGCCGCAGGCGAGTGCGGCGTAGTTGGCGCTGACCCAACCACCCAGCGCGATCTGGGTAACCAGCACCGCCACGCCGATGCGCATCAGCCACTTCAGCTTCGGCGCTTCAGCCAGGGTGATCGGCATGTGCGTCGCGCGCCAGGCCATCCACACCAGCAGGCCGAACATCAGCATGCCGCCCAGCAGATGGCCCATCACCACGATGGGTTTGAGCAGCAGGGTCACCGTCCACATGCCCAGCAGGGCCTGGAAGATCACCACCGCCAAGGTCAGCAGCGCCGCACGTGCGAGATCGATGTTGCTCCAGCGCAGCGCGGCGATCAGCAGGATCGCCTCGCCGGTCAAGGCCAGGGCACTGGCGGTGCCGTGCCAGCCCATCATGTACAGCGGTATGCCGGCGGCCACCAGCACGCAGGCGGTCACCACCGCCGTGCTTCCGAATCGCCGCTTGCGCGTGGCCAGCAGCGCCAGGGTCAGGATCTCGATGCCCAGCGCGCCGGCCAGGAAGCGATGCACCTGTTCTCGCCAGGCCTTGTGGGTCTCCAGCGGGCGGATCTCCGCCGCCGGGTGGCCGATGGTCTCTTCCACGTGCTGCGGCCAGGTGGCCTGGCCATAGCAGGTCGGCCAGTCCGGGCAGCTCAGGCCGGCATCGGACAGGCGCACGAAGGCGCCGAACATGATCGTGCTCGCGGTCATGATCATGGCGAACCACGCCAGGCGGTGGAAATTGCGGTGCAGCGCCGGACGCGCGGAAAGGCTCATCAAACGGGACTCACTTCAGTTTCAGCAACGTGGCCATGTCCTTGCGCAGGCCACCGAGGTCGGAACCCGGGGCATGGCGCATGATCACGAAGCCGTTCGGATCGATCACGTAGACCGGCAGTCCCGCCGGATCATCGACGCCCGGCAACGCCGCGCGCAGGGCTGGCGACGGAGCCAGCGGCCGCAGCGCGGGCAGCGAGGCGATCGACGCCGGTGGCGTACCCAGCCACAGGATCTCGACATTATCGGCGTTATGGCCGAACAGCTGCCACACCTTGCCCAGTCCCTGCGACAAAGTGACGCACTGCGCGTCGCAGGCACCGGCCGGCGCCACCAGCAGGCGCCAGGTACGGGCCTCGGGGTTCCAGGGGTAGGACTGGCCGCTGGCCAGGGTCGGCGCCTGCTGGCGCAGGTCCACCGGCGGCTTCAGCAGCTGGCCGGCATTGCGGTGCCCGGTCGGCTGCCAGCCGGAGAAGCGCAGCACGGCGGCCAGTGCCATCGCCCCGAAGAACACGGCAAACAGCAGCACCAGGGTCCGGCGGCCGGAACCGCGCGCCTGCGGGGACGTAGCAGTGTTCATGCGGGGCATTTTCTCATGGTTGGGTAGGGGATGCCGGTAGTGCCGGCCGCTGGCCGGCATCCAGGATTGCGGGGGTTGCCGGCCAGCGGCCGGCACTACCGGGTAATCACGCGCCTCCGCCGCCGCTCCAGCACCACGGCCACCACCAGCACGGTCAGGGCCAGCCCGAACCACTGCACGGCGTAGCCCAGGTGGCGCTGAGGCGGCAGCGTGTTCGGCAGCAGGTCCAGATCGCGCTCGTCGCCAAAGGGCAGCGCCGGGTCCAGCCTCAGCACGCGGTCGGGTAGCGCCTGCAGCCCCAGCGCGCGCGCCAGCCCGTCGTCCGGCAACCGGCTGGCCAGCCAGCGCCCGGCCTCACCGGTAGCAGAGAACGCCGGGCCCAGTAGCAGTCCCGCCGATGGTGGCGGCGCGAGCAGCCCGCGCACGGCCACCGGCGAAGGCGGCGACGGCACCTCCGGAAGCGTGCGATCCGGCGGCAGCGCACGCCAACCGAGGTCGACCAGCAGCACGCTGCCGTCGTCACTGCGGAAGGGGCGATAGATCTTCACGCCAGCGCGGCCATGCCGGATCTGGTTGTCCAGCAGTACCACGCCGGGCAGGAAGCGACCGTGGTCGGCCACGCCGTGCAACGCGCCGGGCGCCGCCAGGGCCTGCGACAGCGGCAACGCCTGTGCCACGGCTGGACCCTGTGCATCCAACATTGCCTGTTTGGCATGCATGCGCTGCAGCTGCCACAGCCCCAATGCGGTGAATCCGGCCATCGCCAGCACGGCCAGCAACCATCCGAACACGCGCGTGTGCTGGCGCATCATGACAAGTCCGCGCAAACGCGGTCAGATAGGCACATCCACCCTGCCCTCGAGCCGCGCATGAGTGATTCGCTGAAGACCCTGCTGGTAATCGCGTTTCTGATCGTCATCGTCTGGAATCTGGGCGCCGGCCTGTACTACCTGCTGGTCGACCGCGGCCAGACCAAGCGCACGGTCAATGCACTGACGCGCCGCATCGCGGTGTCGGTAGCGTTGATCCTGCTGGTGATCGTGAGCATCTACATGGGCTGGATCAAACCACACGGCATCGGCGGCTGAGACCACCGATGCGCGCCTGATCAAAGCACGTAGACGAACAGGAACAGCATCAGCCACACCACGTCGACGAAGTGCCAGTACCACGCGGCGGCTTCGAAACCGAAATGGTTGTCGCGGGTGAAGTGTCCCTTGGCCGAACGCAGCCACATCACGATCAGCATGATCGTGCCCAGCAGCACGTGCGCGCCGTGGAAGCCGGTCAGCATGAAGAACGTCGACCCGTAGATGCCGGAGCCGAGCGTCAGGTTCAGTTCCTTGTAGGCATGGATGTACTCCTCTGCCTGCAGGGTCAGGAAGCCCAGGCCGAGCACCACGGTCAGGCCCAGCCAGATCAGCAGCTGGCGGCGGTTGCCGGCCTTCAGTGCGTGGTGGGCGATGGTCAGGGTCACGCCGGAGGTCAACAGGATCAGCGTATTGATCAGTGGCAGGCCCCAGGCCGGGATGGTCTGGAACGCGCCACCGATCGCCGCCGGGCCATTGGTCGGCCATCCGGCGGAATAGCCCTGCCAGAGCAGCTCGTTGGTCATGACCCCACGGCCTTCGCCACTGAGCCACGACAGGCCCAGGTTGCGGGTGTAGAACAGCGCGCCGAAGAACGCGCCGAAGAACATCACCTCGGAGAAGATGAACCAGATCATCCCCATCCGGAATGATCCGTCGACCTGGTGGTTGTAGTTGCCGGCCTGCGATTCGCGCACCACGTCGCTGAACCACCAGAACAGGGTCAGCACCAGCATCGCGATGCCGATGTAGAACGTCCAGCGTCCCCAGCTGGCATCGTTGAGCCAGCTGGCCACGCCCACCATGGTCACCATCATGGCGATGGAACCCACGAACGGCCATTTGCTCTGGGCCGGGACGAAGTACACGTTGGCGTCGGTCGGTGTCTGGGCCATGTCGGTATCCGGGTCAGGGTGCGGCGTGCGCGCCGTCCGAGGTGGCGGCCGGAGCCAGCCGATCGGACAGCGCGTCGTTGCGGTAGAAGGTGTAGGACAAGGTGATCGTCCTGATCTCCGGCGGCAGGTCCGGATCGACGATGAAGCGCACCGGCATGTCGCGCTTCTCGCCGGCCTGCAGCGTCTGCGCGGTGAAACAGAAGCACTCGGTCTTGCTGAAGAAGCCCGACGCACGCGCCGGTGCCACCGAAGGCACCGCGCTGCCGACCACGGCAGCTGCGCTGTCGTTGCGGGCGAAGTACAGCGCCTCGTTGAGCTCGCCGGGCACCACGTCCATGGTCAGCTGCTCAGGATGGAACGACCACGGCAGTCGCGAATTGACGCCGCCATCGAACTCCACCCGCACGGTGCGCTTGCCGGCCGCGGCACCTGCGCTGGCTTCGCCACCGGGACCGCGTTCCAGGCGCACGCCGAACACTTTCTCGCAGGCAATGCGGTACAGCGGCACCAGCGAGAACGTCAGCAGGAACACCGCCACCGCCACGCCGATCAGGCGCGGCAGCCCGGCACTGCGTGACGGTGTGCTGGCCGGTGCCTCGCTCATCGGCCGATCACCCCGCTGAGGATGAAGCCGACGTAGACCAGCACAGCGATGGCGCCGACCCACACCGCCGTGCGCTTCGCACGCTGGCGCTGCTGCTCGATGCTTCCGCCCTGGTAGAGCCGACCGCTGGTCGGCTGCTTCTCATCCGCCGAGCATGGCTCGGCTCTACAGGTCTGCAGCGGGCTCTCGTTATGCATGCCCCACCTCAATGCGTGATGTCGTCATGCGCCAGATCCCCCGGGCGGATGGTCGGCGGGGTGGTGAAGGTGTGCGCCGGTGCCGGCGACGGCAGCGTCCATTCCAGGCCGCGTGCACCCTCCCAGGAACGCGCTTCGGCCTTCTCGCCGTTGCGCAGCGAGGACAGCAGGATCGCGGCCATCATGAACGGGGTGACGAACATGCCGAACGCACCGATCGAGCTGATCAGGTTCCAGTCGGCAAACGCCACGCTGTAATCGGGAATGCGGCGCGGCATGCCGGCCAGGCCGAGGAAGTGCTGCGGGAAGAACAGCAGGTTGACGAACACGATCGACCACCAGAAGTGCACCTTGGCCCACTTCTCGCTGTACATGCGCCCGGTCCACTTCGGCCACCAGTAGTACACCGCGGCGATCAGCGCGAACACCGCACCGGTCACCAGCACGTAGTGGAAGTGCGCGACCACGAAGTAGGTGTCGTGGTACTGGAAGTCGGCGGCCACGATGGCCAGCATCAGGCCGGAGAAGCCACCGATGGTGAACAGGATGACGAAGGCCACCGACCACAGCATCGGTGCCTCGAACGTCAGCGAGCCACGCCACATGGTGCTGACCCAGTTGAACACCTTCACGCCGGTCGGGATCGAGATCAGCATGGTGGCGAACATGAAATAGATCTCGCCGCCCAGCGGCATGCCCACGGTGAACATGTGGTGGGCCCAGACGATGAACGACAGGAACGCGATCGCCGCGGTGGCGTACACCATCGCCTGGTAGCCGAACAGCGGCTTGCGGCTGAAGGTCGGGATGATCTCGCTGACCACGCCGAAGGCGGGCAGGATCATGATGTAGACCTCCGGGTGCCCGAAGAACCAGAAGATGTGCTGGTACATCACCGGGTCACCGCCACCGGCGGCGTTGAAGAAGCTGGTGCCGAAGAACTTGTCGGTCAGCAGCATGGTCACCGCACCGGCCAGCACCGGCATCACCGCGATCAGCAGGAACGCGGTGATCAGCCAGGCCCAGCAGAAGATCGGCATTTTCAGCAGGTCGATGCCCGGCGCACGCATGTTCAGCACGGTGGCGATGATGTTGATCGCACCCATGATCGAACTGATGCCGGCCACGTGGATCGCGAACACGCTGAAGGCCACGTTGTAGCCGCCCTGCAGCGACAGCGGCGGATACAGCGTCCAGCCACCAGCCGGCGCACCACCGGGCAGGAACAGGGTCAGCAGCAGCAGGCTGAAGGCCACCGGCAGCAACCAGAACGACCAGTTGTTCATGCGCGGCAGCGCCATGTCCGGCGCGCCGATCTGCAGCGGGATCATCCAGTTGGCGAGGCCGACGAAGGCCGGCATCACGCCACCGAAGATCATCACCAGCGCATGCACGGTGGTCATCTGGTTGAAGAACTCGGGCTTGACGAACTGCAGGCCGGGCTGTGCCAGCTCGGCGCGGATCACCACGCTCATCGCCGCACCGATGATGAACATGATGAAGCTGAAACCCAGGTACAGCGTGCCGATGTCCTTGTGGTTGGTCGAGAAGAACCAACGCTCGAAGAAACTCTGCTGGTGATGGTGATCGTCGTGCCCAACTGCCGAGTGCGCCATTGCAAAACACCTCTCAGAATCGGTTGTCACCACGGCCGCGGGCGGCCGCGGGCTTTACATCACGCGCCGCTGGCTGCAGTGGCAGGTGCGCTGGCCGCTTCTGCAGCAGCAGGCGCAGCCGGCGCCTCGCCCGCCGGTGCAGCCGGTTCGGCAGGTGCCGCAGGCGTGGCCGGCGCGGCAGCCGGCGCCGGCTTGCGCTGCGCCAGCCACTGTTTGAATTCCTCCTTGGACACCGCCTCGACCACGATCGGCATGAAGCCGTGGTCCTTTCCGCACAGCTCGGCGCACTGGCCGCGGTACACGCCAGGCTGCTCGATGCTGGTCCAGGCTTCGTTGATGAAGCCGGGAATGGCATCCTGCTTCCAGCCCAGCGCCGGCACCCACCAGGCGTGGATCACGTCGTCGGAGGTGATGACGAAGCGCACCTTGGTGTCGACCGGCAGCACCAGCCGGTTGTCGACATCCAGCAGGTAGTGCGGATGGCTTTCACGGGTCGGCACGATGCCACTTTGCCGCACGCGGTCGGACTCGCGGTCCAGTCGGCTGGTGAAGGTGACGTTCTCGCCGAGGTATTCGTACTTCCACATCCACTGGTAGCCGGTGACCTTGACCGTCATCTCGGCATCGCGGGTGTCGTACATCTTGATCAGGTTGGCCGTGGCCGGCCACGCCATCACGATCAGGATGATCACCGGGATCACCGTCCAGATGATCTCGGCCTTGGTGTTGTGGCTGAAGGTGGCGGCGACTGCCCCCTTGGATTTGCGGAACTTGAAGATGGCGTAGGCCATCGCGCCGAACACGATGACGCCGATCACCGTGCAGATGATCAACGAGAGATTGTTCGATTCCCAGGCCAGGCGCGAGGTCTGGGTCACCCCCTTGCCCATGTTCAGCTGCCACGGCTTGGGATCGGCCGCCTGGGCCCAGGCCAACGCCGGCATCAGTCCCCCGGCCACCATGGCGGTGACCACTGCAACGCACTTCGTGCCCCACCTGCTGCTTTGCTTCATTGCCTAGACCCTTAGCGTCGTCGGTTGCCGCCATCGCTGGCGGCGAGCAAGCTTTCAAGTGTCTCTGCGAGCGTCTGACGTTCGGCCGGCGCGAGGAAACTCCCCACCTCCACCTGCCGGCCGCTGGATGCCAGCCGGACCCTCTCATCGTCGGTGAGCAGGCGCACCCAGTGGGGGTGGGCCCGGAACACCGGCGATCCACCGGGTACGGGGATGACCTCCACGTACGCCGGCACTACCCGGATCTCCTCCTGCCGTTCACCGCTGCGCCACAAGGCACGCAGTGCCGCCGCCAGCACCAGGCTGTACAGCAGCGCGAACAGGGGGGCGAATGCATTGCCGGCCAACCACCCGAGGGCGGACACCAGCCACATCGCACCCGACAACACGGTGAACAACAGGACGAACTGCCGGGCATCGAGCGCCCGTGGGGGACGCAGCCGCAGCTGCGTACCTGACCCATCCGGAGCTGGAAGCACCTCGATCATGTCGCAACCGCGTTCCTGCCGCGGGAAACGTCTCGATGGTAGCCCCGCCCTCTCGCCGGTAGCAAGGGTGCATTCACACTTTTTCCCATGCTGCAACACAGCATGGGGTCGGCGGCGCAAATGCCGAATTCAGCACAAATATTGCCGGGCTTGCTGAACACGCTGAATACACCACCGTTAGGGGCTATCAGCCCTTCACGAAGGTGGCTGTGGGGCACTTCCGCAACCCGCAAAAATGATTAAAATCGCCAAGTTTTCCATTGGCCGGACCGGCATGAACGCACCTTCCTCCTCCCCTGCCGCCAGCGACGCCCAGCGTCCCGGCGTGCTGCTGTCGCCGGAACTGCCGGCGCCCCCCAACCCGTTCCGCCAGGCCATCACCGATGCCTGGTTGAAGGACGAGGCCAGCCACGTCCGCGAGCTGCTGGCGCAGGCCCGGCTGCCGGCCGACGAGCAGGCCAGGGTGCAGGCGCTGGCCGCCGACCTGGTCGGCCGCGTGCGCGTGCGTGCCAAGGACCAGGGCGCGATCGAAGCCTTCATGCGCCAGTACGACCTGGGCAGCGAAGAAGGCGTGCTGCTGATGTGCGTGGCCGAAGCGCTGCTGCGCATTCCGGACCAGGACACCGCCGACAAGCTGATCCGCGACAAGCTGGCCGATGCCGACTGGGAAAAGCACCTGGGCGGCAGCGACTCGGTGCTGGTCAACGCCTCCACCTGGGGCCTGATGCTGACCGGCAAGCTGGTACAGATGAATGACGCCACCCGCGCCGATGCGCCCAGCGCGTTCAAGCGCCTGGTCGGCCGCGTCGGTGAGCCGGTGGTGCGCCTGGCCGTGCGCCAGGCGATGAAGATCATGGGCCACCAGTTCGTCATGGGCCGCACCATCAGCGAGGCGCTGTCGCGCTCGCACAAGGGCGACAACGCGAACTACCGCTACTCCTTCGACATGCTGGGCGAAGGCGCGCTGACCATGAAGGACGCGCTGCGCTACCTGGAAGACTACCGTCGCGCGATCCACGCCATTGGCGGTGATCACAAGGCCCGCGGCGGCCGCCCGGATGGCGACGTCAACAACGCACCGGGCATCTCGATCAAGCTGTCGGCGCTGTACCCGCGCTACGAGCACGCCAAGCGCGAGCGCGTGCTGAAGGACCTGGTGCCGGGCGTGCTGGAGCTGGCGCAGCTGGCCAAGAGCTACGGCATCGGCTGCACCGTCGACGCCGAAGAGTCCGACCGCCTGGAACTGTCGCTGGACATCATCGAGCAGGTGTTCTCCGACGCCTCGCTGGCCGGCTGGGACGGCTTCGGCGTGGTCGTGCAGGCCTACCAGAAGCGCACGCCGTACACGATCGACCACCTGGCCGACATGGCGCGCCGCGCCGGTCGCCGCCTGCAGGTGCGCCTGGTCAAGGGCGCCTATTGGGATGCCGAGATCAAGCGCGCGCAGATCGAAGGCTATCCGGGCTACCCGGTGTTCACCCGCAAGCAGAACACCGACGTGTCCTACCTGGCATGCGCCAAGCGCCTGTTCACCCATGTCGACGCGATCTACCCGATGTTCGCCACGCACAACGCGCACACCATCGCTGCGGTGCGCAGCATCGCCAACGGTGGCGTGTACGAGCACCAGAAGCTGCACGGCATGGGCGATGACCTGTACGCCGAAGTGGTGCCGGCCGATCGCCTGGGCCTGCCCTGCCGCGTGTACGCCCCGGTCGGTTCGCATGAAGACCTGCTGCCGTACCTGGTGCGCCGCCTGCTGGAAAACGGCGCCAACTCCAGCTTCGTCAACCGCATCACCGATGAGCGCGTGCCGATCGCCGACCTGATCCGCGATCCGGTCGAGATGGTCGCCTCGTTCGCTTCGATTCCGCATCCCAAGATCCCGCTGCCGGTAGACCTGCTGCGCAGCCAGAACCACGACAGGAAGAACTCCATGGGCGCCAACCTCGCCAACGACAACGAACTGCGCGCCCTCGCCGAGCAGCTCAACGCGGCCGTGAAGCCGTGGCAGGCCGCCCCGCTGGTGCCGGGTGCGAACCCGGCCGGCGCCTCGCTGCCGGTGACCAACCCGGCCGACACCCGCGAAGTGGTCGGCCAGTGGCTGGCCGCCGATGCCGCCACCGTGCAAAAGGCGCTGGCGAATGCCGTAGCCGCGCAGCCGGCCTGGAACCGCACCCCGGCCGCCAGCCGCGCCGCCATCCTCGAGCACGCCGCCGACCAGCTGGAAGCGCGCATGCCGGAGTTCATGGCGCTGTGCGTGAAGGAAGCCGGCAAGAGCCTGCCCGACAGCATCGCCGAAGTGCGCGAAGCCGTGGACTTCCTGCGCTACTACGCCAAGCAGGCGCGCGAGCAGTTCAGCCACGCCGAGAAGCTGCCCAGCCCGACCGGTGAGTCCAACGAGCTGCAGCTGCACGGCCGCGGCGTGTTCGTCTGCATCAGCCCGTGGAACTTCCCGCTGGCGATCTTCCTGGGCCAGGTCGCCGCTGCACTGGTCGCCGGCAACAGCGTCATCGCCAAGCCGGCCGAACAGACCAACCTGATCGGCTACTACGCGGTGAAGCTGCTGCACGAAGCTGGCGTGCCGGCCGAGGTGGTGCAGTACCTGCCGGGCGACGGCGCCACCGTCGGTGCCGCACTGACCGCCGACCCGCGCGTGGCCGGCGTGGCCTTCACCGGCTCCACCGACACCGCACGTGCGATCAACCGCGCCATGGCCGCGCGTGACGCCGCCATCGGTGTGCTGATCGCCGAGACCGGCGGCCAGAATGCCTTCATCGCCGACTCCTCGGCGCTGCCGGAACAGCTGGTCAAGGACGCGATCGGTTCGGCCTTCACCTCCGCCGGCCAGCGTTGCTCGGCCGCGCGCGTGCTGTTCGTGCAGGACGACATCGCCGACAAGGTGATGACCATGCTGGCCGGCGCGATGAAGGAACTGAAGGTCGGCAACCCGGGCCTGCTGTCCACCGACGTCGGCCCGGTGATCGACGCCGACGCGCTGAAGATCCTGCAGGACCACGCCGAGCGCATGGACCGCGAAGCGCGCCTCATCGCGGCCGCCGAGCTGTCCGCCGAAGCGGCCAATGGCACCTTCTTCGCACCGCGCGCGTATGAACTGAAGGACCTGGGCCAGCTGCACAAGGAAATCTTCGGGCCGGTCCTGCACGTGATCCGCTGGAAGGGCGACCAGCTCGACGCGGTGATCGACCAGATCAATGCCACCGGCTACGGCCTGACCCTGGGCGTGCATTCGCGCATCGACGAGACCGTTGATCGCATCAGCAACGGCGTCCACGTCGGCAACGTCTACGTCAACCGCAACCAGATCGGCGCGGTGGTCGGCGTGCAGCCGTTCGGCGGCCAGGGCCTGTCCGGCACCGGCCCGAAGGCCGGCGGCCCGCACTACCTGCTGCGCTTCGCTACCGAAAAGACGGTGACGGTGAACACCACCGCCGCCGGCGGCAACGCCTCGCTGCTGACCCTGGGCGACTGATCGCCTGCTTGATGCAGTAAACAAAAAACCCCGCGAGCGCGGGGTTTTTTGTGCTTTGCTTCCTGTAGAGGCGGGCCCACGCTCGGCTTTCCTGGCTGTAGAGCCGAGCCCATGCTCGGCTTTTCTGGCGCAGCCGAGCGTGGGCTCGGCTCTACAGAGGCAAGGCGACACTGAACCGATTGTCCGCCCGCTTCGCCAGCTCGCCCTGCACGCGTGCGATGCGCGTCTCCAGATCGCCTTCCAGCAGCACATGCGCGACACCCTCTGCCTGCAGCTGCTCCAGGTACCACGCATGCTGCTGCGCCCGGAAAGCTTCGCCCACGCGCGTGCCATCCTGGTCAAACGGAATATCCGGCGCGCACAGGAACAGCAGGTCGTAGCGTCGTCGTGCCGCTTGCCGCAGCGGCTGCGGCGCCGTGCCAAACATCCAGCCGCTGTAGCCCAGCGTCACCAGCGGCGTGGTATCGCAGAACAGCCAGCGATGCGCACGCCGCACAGCTTCGTCTTCGTGCTGTGGCTGTGTCATTGCGATGCGCAGCAGATCGCCCGGCGTCAGCTCTCCGCCTCGCTGCTCCCACACCGTGCGGCCATACTCCGGCACCCAGACAGTCTGCAGACGCTCGGCCAGCACGCGGGCCAGCGTGGTCTTGCCGCTGGACTCGCCACCGATGAAGGCCACGCGCTGTACATGGTCGGCATACACCTGCGGTGCGAGCCCATGGCGATGCGCATGCGGATCGCTGCGCAGCTCGGTGCCGCAGGCCTGCCCGACGTCCAATGCGCGTTCGAGCCGCTCATGGCGTACCGGCGCACCGAAGTGCGTGGCCAGCGCCTGCGCGAAGCCGTCACCGTAGTCCTCACCGGTGTACACCGCCTGCACCGGCCCACCGAACAGGTTCAGGCACAGCCAGGCGGTAAAGTCACGTTGCACCTGTTCGTCATCACTGTCCTGCGGCAGCGCTCGCACCGGCAAGCCATGCTGCGTGCACAAAGCGGCCAGTCGCGCGTCGTCAAGCACCGCTACCGTGGCCTGCGGGAAACGCGCACGCAGCCAGCGCTCGCGGCGCGCAGCGCTGTAGCCGGCAAAGCCCGGCTGCGACCAGCCGATCACCAGCAGCTGCTGGCAGCGCGTGGCGGCGAAGTCGATCAGTCGTTCATGGCCGCGATGCAGCGGGCAGAACTTGCCCACCACCAGGCCGCGTGCAACGCGCTCAGGCAGCGGCATCGGCCGCCCTGGCCTCGTCCCGCATCAGGTGCCGCCAATGGCGCAAGGCGACCAGCGCGTTGATCCAGAAGCCCACATACAGGATCGAGGTCAGGTGCAGGCCACGGCTGTAGTAGAGCGGCACCGCAACGGTGTTCACCAGCAGCCATACCCACCACGATTCCAGCTTGCGTCGCATCATCAGGATCTGCGCGATCACACTCAACACCAGCACCGCCGAATCGATGTACGGCGCATAGGCATTGGTCAGGCGGGTCAGCATCCAGCCGTAGCCGAACGTGGCCACTACCGCCAGCGGCGCCAGCCAGGCCCAGGCGCGCGGCCGCAATGAAGTGATCGGCAACGGCGCGCCATGGTCACCACGCAGCCACTGCCACCAGCCCAGCACGCTGATGGCGATGAAGAAGAACTGCAGCACCATGTCCGCATACAGATGCGATCGTTCGAACACGGCAGCAAACAAGGCGCAGCCGACGATGCCCAGCCACCAGGTGTGCACGTTGTTGCGGCCGGCCAGCAGGATCGAGCCGGCGACGGCAATGTTGGCAGCCAGCTCCAGCTGGAAGTTCGGATCGGACAGGTTCATGTCGCTATTGTCGTGGATCCGTGCGCTGCGTGGACGCCCCGGCCCGTCCCTACAAAAAGAAAGGCCCCGCTTGCGCGGGGCCTCCTTCGTACTGCTCCAGGCAATCGCCCGAATCAGAACTTGTACTGCATCGACGCCGCCAGCACGTCGCCGCTGACCTTGTACTTGCCGGTCACGGTGTTGCCGGTGGCCGAGGTCGAGGTGATGTTCGGATCCTTGGTGAACAGGTGGGTGTAGCCCACGCTGTATTCCATCTTGTCCGAAGCGGCGTAGGTCATGCCCAGCGACAGCCACTTGCGGGTGGTGTCCGGCACGCGCACGTCGCGGTGGGCATCGGTGGTCGGGGTCTGGTCATAGGCCAGGCCGCCGCGCAGGGTCAGCTTGTCGTTCACGCGGAAATCGGTACCGATCGACGCGAAGGTGGTGTCACGGTAGTGGAACGGCAGCACGCTGTCCGGCTGGTTGGAGTCGTAATCGACGACGACCTGGTCGAACTTGCTCCACGCAGTGCGCGTGACTTCAGCCATGATCTGCCACTGGTCGTTCACACGGTGGGTGAAGCCCACGGTGGCGCTGGCCGGCAGGGTGATGGTCGCGCGACCGTTGCTGTCGATGAAGGTACCCGGGGCAGCAGTGGCCAGGAAGGCCGCCGCATTCTGCGGGATGGTGAAATCGGCCTTGCCGTCGGTGATCTTGTGCTCGACCTTCGAGCGGTAGCTGAACGCGATGTTGGTGCCTTCCACCGGGGTGACCGTCATGCCCAGGGTGTAGCCGACCGACACTTCATCGCCCTTGATGCGCAGGTAGCCATCGGCGGTGCCCGGCGAGAAGCCGAGCTGGGCGGCCTGGCGTGCAGCGGCCTGCGAGGCCGCCGCAGCCTGGGCTGCGGTGCCGCCGGCAGCCAACACACGCGCCGCAGCGGTGCGCTGGGCAGTGGCGTTGATCGCGGTGCCGGTGTCGACAGCACTGGTCAGGTCGACGTTCAGGCGCTCGGCGAACACCGACGCACCGAACGACAGGTACGGGTTGACGTCATAGGAGAACGCCACGCCCAGGTCGATGGCCTGCAGCTCGGTCTTGACGCCGTTGTAGCGGCCGACCCAGTCGCGGTCGTATTCGGTCTTGAAGCCGAACGGCACGGTCAGCGAAGCACCGAAGTGCATGTTGTCGTTCTCGCCGAACGGCACGTGGAAGTACGCGGCCGGAACCGGGGCGATCATGCCGGCGTCGCCGCCGTTGCCACCGGAAATCGGCGCGCCGTTGGCGTACTTGCCCTGGCCGCGGAACTTGGCGCCGAAGCTGATGGCGCTGACGTCGCCCTGGACCAGGGTGCCGTCGAGCAGGCGCATGGACGCCGGGTTGGTAGCGATGACCGAGGCGTCACCTTCGGTCGAGGTGGAGCCGGCGAACGCGCGGCCCAGGCCCTTGGCGCTGTTTTCCTTCAGCTGGAAGGCGGCAGCATTGGCATCGGCGGCGGCCAGCGCACCGGCAACGCCGACGGCCAGCAGGGTCAGTCGGGCAATGGTGGAAGCGGTTTGCATCGTAGTTCTCTCTCCGGTAAGCGGTGATGGTGCTCTGAGTGCGCCTGCGCCCGCCGGGTCCTGGGACCCATCGGAGCGCGCCGGATTCCCCTCCCGACATACGACGCCGTATGCGAGTATTACCCAGAGCTGTTAATGAAACAATAACAGCGCAGGCGGTTTTTTCGTCTCAAAAGCTGAACAGGACCGTCCCCACCGAACGTGGCCGCACGCTAGGCTATTGGCATGTTCGTCTCCCTCCCGTCGCGCAAGAAGGCGGCCCTGCGTTGGGCCACGCCCGTGCTGTTCGCGTCATTGTGGCTGGCATTTCTGTGGTCGATCTCGCGCCCGGACGATGCCCGCGGCAGTCTCTGGCTGGACTGGGGCGCCCTGTCCACCGGCCTGACCCGTCCGCTGGACTGGTGGGCGACCCTGCAGGACGGCAGCGTGCTGCGCCTGTTCACTGCGCTGTTCCTGCACGCCGACTGGTCGCACCTGCTGGGCAACCTGGTGTTCCTGCTGATCTTCGGCCTCCCCGCCGAGCGGGTGCTGGGACCCTGGCGGTTGCTGCTGCTGTTCCTTGTGGGCGGCGCGGTGTCCAACCTGGTGGCGATCTACACCATGGGCAGCCCGGACCAGATCATCATCGGCGCCAGCGGCGCGGTGTCGGCGCTGATCGGCGCCTATCTGGCCCTGTTCCCCGGTGCCCGGCTGGGCGTGGTGATCCCGCTGGGCCTGTTCCTGGAGTTCGTGCGCGCCCCGGCCTACCTGCTGATCGGCGTCTGGGCCGCGCTGCAGGTGGTGTTCGCCCATATCGGCCCCAGCTTCGGCATGGTGGCCTGGTGGGCGCACATCGGCGGCTTCGTGTTCGGCGTGGTGTATGGCGTGTACGTGCGCGCCGCGATCGCGCGCCGCCTGCGCAAGCGGCACGGATTCTGACCCCTGGTAGTGCCGGCCGCTGGCCGGCTCCACGCTCACCCGCTCGTTCGTAGATCAGTCGAGCATGGCTCGACTCTACAAAATCAAGGCTTGGCCGGGACGGGTTCGGGCTTTGCTTCCGGCTTTGCTTCCGGCTTTGCTTCCGGCTTCGCCGCAGCGGCCTTCGCGGCCTTGGCCGCATCCGCCTTGGCGGCCTCGGCCTTCAACCGTGCGGCCACCGAGCCTGGGTTCTTCAGCTCGGCCAGCGCGTCGTTGATCGGGCCATCGCCCGGCAGCACCGCACCGGCGTGGTAGCCATCGGTGCCTTCGTCATCGCCGCGCAGATGGCCCGGCAGGGTCGCTTCGCTGTAGTCGCTCAGGCTGGCTGGCAGTGCATCCTCGGCCGGCGTGGCGGCGGGCTTCAGTTCGACGTCCGGCACGATGCCGGTGGCCTGGATCGACTTGCCGCTGGGCGTGTAATAGCGCGCGGTGGTCAGCTTCACCGAATCACCGTTGTCCAGCGGCAGAACGGTCTGCACCGAGCCCTTGCCGAAGGTACGGCTGCCAACCACGCGCGCACGCTTGTTGTCGCGCAGCGCGCCGGCCAGGACTTCCGATGCACTGGCCGAACCGGCATCGGCCAGCACGACCACCGGTGCGCCCTTCAGCAGGTCGCCCGGGGTCGCGTCGAATCGTGCATCGCTGATGCTGATGCGGCCACGGGTGCTGACGATGTTGCCCTTGTCGAGCAGATCATCGGCCACCTGCACGGCAGCGGTCAGCAGGCCACCCGGGTTGCTGCGCAGGTCCAGCACCAGGCCCTTGAGCTGGCCACCGGACTGCTTCTGCAGCTGCTGCACGTGCTTCTGGAAGTCCGAACCGGTATCGGCCTGGAAGGTGCTCAGGCGGATGTAGCCATAGCCGGGTTCCAGCAGGCGGCTGCGCACGCTGGTCACGCGGATGGTCTGGCGGGTGAGGCTCACGTCGAACGGCTTGGGCTTGCCTTCGCGCACGATGGTCAGCACCACCTTGCTGCCGGCCGGGCCGCGCAGCGGCTCGCTGGCATCGATCGCACTGATCGGCTTGCCGTCGATGGCGATGATCAGGTCACCAGCGAGGATGCCGGCCTTGGCCGCCGGGGTGTCGTCGATCGGCGCGATCACCTTCATGCTGGCGTTGTCCGGCTGCTGCTGCAGCTCCACGCCGATGCCCTCGTAGGCACCATTGGCCTGCTCGTCGAAGGCCTGCGCGTCTTCCTTGTTGAAGTAGGTGCTGTGCGGATCGAGGTCGAGCAGCAGGCCACGCACGGCCGACTGCATCAGCTTCTTGTCATCGACCGGATCGACATAGGCGGCGCGCACCGCGTTGTACACGGCCACGAAACGGCGGATGTCCTCCAGCGGCACCTTCGAGGTCACCGCCTCCTCGCTGTTCGCTGCCTGCCCGCTGGTTTCCTGGCTCGGGGCGGGCGCGGTCTGCTGCGCCCAGGACAGCGCTGGCAACAGGGCCAGCAAGAGGGTGGCGGTACGGGCTGCGCGCATGGATCACTCCTGTCGACGTTGGCATCGTGCCCAAGGCACATGCACCGATTATGCGCGAAGCACAGCTAAATTCCCGTTGAATCCAACCCGCATCCGGCAGGCCTGGATTCAGCGCCGCTGCAGCCAGCTGTCCGGGTTGACCGGCTGCCCGCCACGGCGCAGCTCAAAGTACAGCGCGGTGACGCCCTGGCCACCGGAATTGCCGACCTTGGCCACCGCATCACCGCGGCTGACCCGTGCGCCGGCATCCTTCAGCAGGGTGTCGTTGTGGGCATACAGGCTCATGTAGCCATTGCCGTGGTCGACGATCAGGATCATGCCGTAGCCGGTCATCCAGTCGGAGAACACCACGGTGCCGTCGGCCACGGCCGTGACGGTGCTGCCGGCCGGCGCGCCGATCAGCACGCCGCTGCTGGTACGGCCATCGGGCAGCTTGCCGCCATAGCGGGCCAGCAGGTTGCCGGACAACGGCCAACCCAGGCCGCCGACCTTCGGTGCCGGTGCCGACGCCACCGCAGGTGGAACCTTGGTAGCCGGCGGCGGTGGCCGGCCCTGTGCGGCCGCCTGGCGTGCGGCCTGCTCGGCAGCGGCCTTTTCGGCAGCAGCTCGACGTGCCGCCGCGCGACGCTCGGCTTCGGCCCGGGCGGCAGCGGCACGCAGATTGGCCAGCAGCGTTTCCAGCGCCTTGGCATCCTGGCCCAGTGCCTGCTCCTTCTCGCGCCGGTCCTTGAAGCGTTCGTCGAGCGAGGCCACGGTCTGCGCGCGGTCACGCCGGTCGGCCGCCAGCGCCGCTGCCTGCTGCTTCTGGTCCTGCTGCGCCCCCTGCAGCTTCTGCTTGCGCTCGGCGATCTGCGCCTGCAGCGCTTCCAGTTCCTTCAGGTCGGCGGTGAGCGTGGTGATGCGCTGCGCTCGTTCGCGCTGCAGGTAACGATGGTAGGCCAGGGCGCGATTGGCATCGGCCACCGTGTCCTGCGACAGCAGCAGCTTCAGCGGTGCGTGATTGCCAAGCTGATACGCCGCGCGCAGCAGGCCGGCCAGTTCGCGGTGCTGCTGGGCCAGGTTGGTTTGCAGGCTGCTGCGGCGCTGCTCGGCCTGGGCCAGGGCCTGGGCCTGCTCGCGCAGCGCCGCTTCGGTCTGCGCAAGCGCGCGGCCGGTGCGTGCCACCTTCTCGTCGGCCTCGCGCAGCTGTTGCGATGCCTGGCCACGCTGCCCTTCGATCTGCCGTCGCTCCTGCGCCACGCCCTTCAGCTCGGTACGCAGCTTCTGCAGCTTGCGCTCGGTCTCGCGGGTGGTCTGCGCAGCACCCGGCAGGGGCAGGGCCAGCGCCACAGCCAGCCCCAGCAGCAGCCAGCGCCCGCCGCGTAGGGCGGCGATGTGATGTCGGCGTGATGGGAAGGCGTTGTCGCGCAAGGGCTTTCCAGTGACTTCAGGCAGTTGCGGGGGGTACCGGGGAATGGTGACATCTCCGCACGCGGCCTGCCAGCCGCACATCCATCGAGGTTCCCATGAAAACTCTATCCATTCCGCTGCTGTTGGGCGTACTGCTGGTCACCGGGCCGGTCTGCGCCCAGGAGAACATCAGCAAGGTCAACGGCAGCATCAGCGCCGACCCCGGCCAACGCTACGGCAAGCTGGACACCGTCAACGGCGGCATCCGCGTCGGCGAAGGCGTCGAGACCGGAAGCATCGACACCGTCAACGGCGGGGTGAAGGTTGCCGACCGCGCACGCACCGGCAAGATCGAAACCGTCAACGGCGGTGTCCGCCTGGGTCGCGAAGTGATCGCCAGCGGTGGCGTCAGCACCGTCAACGGCAGCATCTTCACTGATCGCGGCAGCCAGATCGAAGGCGGCGTCGAGACCGTGAACGGCGGCATCGGCCTGGTCGAGAGCCGCGTCGGCAAAGACGTCGAGACCGTCAACGGTGACATCACCGTCGGCATCGGTTCGCAGGTCAACGGCGGCGTGCATGTGCGCAAGCCGAACTTCAGTGTCTCGCTCACCGCCAGCCGCAAGCCGCGCGTGATCATCGGCCCCAACGCGGTCGTCAGTGGGCCGCTGCAGTTCGAGCGCGAGGTGGTGCTGTACGTGCATCGCACCGCACGCATCGGCCCGGTCACCGGGGCCGAGCCGATCCCGTTCGATACCGAAACCGCGCCGGCCGACTGAACCCGTCGCACCCGGCGCTTCAGTGATACTCGCGTTTACCGGTCGCGCATGAGATGCGACCGCCCTTTGTTCTCCAGGAATCGACGATGCCCCGCAAACTCCTCCTGTGCCTGGCCGCCGCGGCCGCGCTCAGTGCCTGCAAAGGCGAATCCACGCCGGCTGCCACGCCGCCCACCGATACCGCTGCCGCGAAGCCGGCCGCCCATCAGTTCTCACCGGAGATCAACGCCGGCGACTTCGCCGAGATGGTCAAGACCCTGGCTTCGGATGAGTTCGAAGGCCGCGCCCCGGGCAGCAAGGGCGAAGAACTGACGGTCAACTACATCCGCGACCAGATGCAGCGCATCGGCCTGCAGCCCGGCAACGGCGACAGCTGGTTCCAGGATGTGCCGATGACCGAGACCACGGCCGACGAATCGACCGTGCTGAAGATCACCCAGGGCGGCAAGACCACCGAACTGAAGTTCGGCACCGACATGGTGGTCGGCACCCGTACCGGCCAGGCCGAGGTGAAGGTCGATGCCAGCGACCTGGTGTTCGTCGGCTATGGCGTCGATGCGCCGGAGCAGAAGTGGAATGACTACGCCGGTCAGGACTGGAAGGGCAAGACGGTCGTGATGTTCGTCAACGACCCGGGCTTCCACGTCGACGACGCGAAGCTGTTCGACGGCAAGCGCATGACCTACTACGGCCGCTGGACCTACAAGTTCGAGGAGGCCGCCCGCAAGGGCGCCGCCGCCGCGCTGATCGTGCACGACACCGCCGGCGCGTCCTACGGCTGGGACGTGGTGAAGAATTCCTGGGCTGGCCCGCAGTACGACCTGCCCGCCAAGGATGACCCGGAAGCGCGCATCCCGGTACAGGGCTGGCTGAGCGCCGACGCGGCCAAGGCACTGTTCGCCGGTGCCGGCCTGGACCTTGCCCAGGCCTACAAGGACGCCAGCAAGCGCGGTTTCAAGCCAGTGCCGCTGAAGGCCACCGCTGCGGTCGACCTGAAGAGCCAGATCGCACAGAAGCAGTCGCGCAACGTGGTCGGCGTGCTGCCGGGCAGCAAGCGCGCTGACGAGGCCGTCCTGTACATGGCGCACTGGGACCACCTGGGCAAGCATGAGGGTGAGACCGGCGACAACATCTACAACGGCGCGGTCGACAACGCCACCGGCGTGGCTGGCATTCTCGAAGTGGCCGAAGCCATGGCCCACCAGGAGCCGAAGCCGGAGCGTTCGGTGGTGTTCCTGGCGGTGACCCTGGAAGAGTCCGGCCTGCTGGGTTCCAAGTACTACGTCGCCCACCCGACCTTCCCGCTGGACAAGATCGCCGGCGTGATCAACATCGATGCGATGTCGGTGGCCGGCCGTGCCAAGGACGTGACCGTCACCGGCTTCGGCAGCTCGGAGCTGGAGGACATCCTCAAGCCGCTGGCCGCCGCCCAGGACCGCACCCTGCACGGTGAGACCTCGGTACAGAGCGGCTTCTACTTCCGCTCCGATCACTTCAACTTCGCAAAGGCGGGTGTGCCGGCCCTGTACGCCGATGGCGGCGAAGACCTGCGCGAGGGTGGCGTGGAAGCGGGCCGCAAGGCGGCGGCGGACTACGGCGCCAACCGTTACCACGGCCCGAAGGACGAGTTCGACGCCGCCACCTGGAAGCTGGACGGCACCGTCGAAGACCTGCAGCTGATGTACGGCGTGGGCAAGGAACTGGCCGGTGGCGATCGTTGGCCGAACTGGTATGCAGGCAATCCGTTCAAGGCAGCCCGCGACGCGATGATGAAGGACAAGGTCCCGGCCAAGTAAAGTCGGGCCATGCTCGACTGAGCACTGTTGAGAGCAGAGCGGCGCCCCACGGGGCGCCGCTTTTCTTTTGCGTACCGTCGGCGGCTCATCCACGGTTGGTGTGGATCTGCCGGTAGTGCCGGCCGCTGGCCGGCAATCGATTGGTAGCGGCCAACCCTGGTTGGCGCCATGCTCCTCGCGGAGCACTTACGCATGGCGTGGATCTACCGGGCTATGCAACGCCATCGGGTTGCCGGCCAGCGGCCGGCACTACCTGCACTTTCTGCGCACAAAGAAAAACCCGCTGCATGAGCAGCGGGGTTTTGGGTGTAAACCCTGGCGATGACCTACTCTCGCATGGCTTGAGCCACACTACCATCGGCGCAGCTGCATTTCACTTCCGAGTTCGGGATGGGATCGGGTGGTTCCACAGCGCTAATTTCACCAGGGAGACGGTTGCAGCAGCGCTTGCAGCGCCAGCTTCGCGATCTTGCCCTTGGGGCGGAAGGGACCCGCAAAATGCAGTGCCTTCACTTAATAAGAAAAACCCCGCTGCGTGAGCAGCGGGGTTTTGGGTATAAACCCTGGCGATGACCTACTCTCGCATGGCTTGAGCCACACTACCATCGGCGCAGCTGCGTTTCACTTCCGAGTTCGGGATGGGATCGGGTGGTTCCACAGCGCTAATTTCACCAGGGAG
>NZ_JCAFRM010000003.1:0-531393 GCF_059368215.1 Stenotrophomonas sp. YJH_SMC_123 | reverse complement strand
CTCCCTGGTGAAATTAGCGCTGTGGAACCACCCGATCCCATCCCGAACTCGGAAGTGAAACGCAGCTGCGCCGATGGTAGTGTGGCTCAAGCCATGCGAGAGTAGGTCATCGCCAGGGTTTATACCCAAAACCCCGCTGCTTGCGCAGCGGGGTTTTTCTTTGTGCGCAGAACACGCGGGTAGTGCCGGCCGCCGGCCGGCACCGCCATAGCTGCACACCGGCCGGTAGATGCACGCCATGCGTGGATATTCTCCGCGGGCAGCCCCAGCGCCAACCAAGGTTGGCGACTACCGAGGGCATGCGGGCGCACAGTAGATCCACGCCGTGTGTGGATGCGGCGCCAGCCAGGGTTGGTCGCTCCTCACGGCAGGTCCGGAAGCGGACTTTCCTGACCCATCACGCAAAAGCAGGCAAAAAAACGGCGCCCTGCGGGCGCCGTCTTGACCGGGATGGAACTGCAGGCCCGGATCAGGCGGCCCGCGAGACCTCGTGCGGTTCCTGCTGGCGGAACACCGATACCGCCTCGGTAAGCGTACCCGCCTGCGATTGCAGCTCGCGTGCGGCCGCGGTGGCTTCCTCCACAAGCGCGGCATTCTGCTGCGTCGCCTGGTCCATCTGCACCACGGTCTGGTTGATCTGCTCGATGCCGACCGACTGCTCCTGCGAGGCCGCCGAGATCTCGTGCATCAGGTGGCTGACATTCTCAACGCCCCCGACAATGCCCTGCATCCGCTGCCCCGCATCGGCCACCAGCTGGGCACCTTCGCCCACCTGGCGACCTGCCTCATCGATCAGCTTCTTGATTTCTTGAGCCGCAGCGGCGGAGCGCTGCGCCAGCACGCGCACCTCGCTGGCCACCACCGCGAAGCCACGGCCCTGCTCGCCGGCACGGGCGGCCTCCACTGCCGCGTTGAGCGCGAGGATATTGGTCTGGAAGGCGATGCCATCGATCACGCCAGTGATGTCGCCGATCCGCTTCGAGGCTCCCTCGATCGCCTGCATGGTGTCGACGACCCGCTGCATGGCGACGTTGCCATCGCTGGCGGCGCTCTGGGTGGTGATCGCCAGCTGGCTCGCCTCGCGCGCATGGGCAGCGTTCTGGCGCACGGTGGCAGTCAGCTCTTCCATCGAAGCGGCGGTTTCCTGCAGGTGCGCTGCCTGGCGCTCGCTGCGCTCGGACAGCGCGCCATTGCCCGCAGCGATTTCGCTGGCAGCGGTGCTGATCGAGGACGCGCACTGCTGGATACGGCCCACCATGCGCGCCAGCTGGCCGGCGGTGGCGTTGGCATCGCGCTGGATCGCGGCAAAGGCGCCGTGATACTCGCCATGCATGCGTCGATCGAGATCGCCGCTGGCCAGCGCCGAGAGCATCTGCCGCACCTCGTCAACCGTACTGCCCAACGTATCCAGCAGCTGGTTGATGCCACCGGTGAGGCCATCGAGGAAGCTGGCACCTTCGGTTGCCTGCAGGCGCTGGTCGAGGTCGCCGGCGGCGGCGGCCGCGACGATGCCGGCGACGGCGTTCTCCAAGGCGAGCTCATGGGTACGGTCATGCCACTCCACGGCAAAGCCCAGGCGCACGCCCTGTGCGTCGAAGACCGGAGTAACCACCTGTGCGAAGTGCACCGGGCCGATCTGTACCTTGCCGTTGTGGCTGACCTGCAGGCCATTGAGGATGGCGCGGATCCGGTCCGGGTTGGCGTGGAAGCGATGAATGCTGCTACCGACCAGGCGCTCGGCATCGAAATCGGGGAAGGCCTGGCGCAACGTTGCCTGCTGGTTGCGCAGCAGGGCCACCACCGAGCGGTTCACGTAGCGGATCACGTGATCGTTGTCGGCAATCATCATCGCGGTGCGCGAGGCATCGAGGGCCTGGCGGATCTGCGCGTTCTCGGCGTGTGCCTCCGCTTCGCGTCCACGCTGGGCCTGCACATGGCGTGCGGTGTCGGCCAGCGCATGGGCCAGCGAACCCGGTGCGTAGGCGGTGGTGTCAGCATGTGCACCAAGATCGGCGCCGGTGGCGATGTCGCGCGCCAGCGCGGCCAGCCGCCGGGGACCGTGGCCGAGTGCTTCGGTCTGCTGGCGGAGCCGCAGTGCGACCTGGCCAAGGAACAGGGTCAGGCCGGCCAGCATCGCGGCCTGCAGCAGCGCCGGCCCCACCGCAGCACCGGCCGGCAGCGGGGCCAGCAGTGCAAGCGTGCCGATGCTACCGGCCAGCCACACCGGCAGACGATCGCGATGGCCCAGCAGCACGCCCAGCAGCAGGGCGATCGGCAACGCCGGCGACAGGCCGGTGATCGCGGACAACAGGGCCAGCTGCAGCGCCACCAGGATTGCCAGGGCGTTGCGGGCGATGTCGCGGCCTGCCAGCGGACCGGCCAGCCACAAGGCGGGCAGCACAGCGCCCGCGGCCAACGCGGCGGCCACACCGTGCGGACCGCGCAGGGCCAGCACCAGCCCGGTCACGGCCAGTGCCGCGCTGCCGGTCAGCAGGCGGCGGTCAGCACCGCGGGCGAGCTGTTGCAGGTGCGACAGGCGGGCGGTATCGGGGGGACGGGCGGATGCAATGGACATCGGAGGCTCCTGGGTCAGCAGACGACAACGAGCACGCCGCAACGCACGCAGCAGGGCGTGACGAGGGCGGGTGCCGGGAATTCGAGGGATGCGGCGCGATCAGCGACGCGGAGAGGGGACACCGCGGCCACATCCTGTGGGTGACGGTGCAGCAGAGCGGGCATGCGGACTTCCTTGCAGAACCAGACACATGCCGCAGGACCGACCGGGCCCGCGTGCAGCGGGCGCAGGGGCCCGCAACTGATGTATCGGCCGCAAACGCGCGGAGTGAAGCGCGCGGACGCCTGCGCTCAGCCGGCGTTGTCGTTGCTGAAGAAGTGCAGGATCACGCCTGCGATCTGTTCCGGATCTTCCATGTGCAGGTGATGGTTGCCGGGAAACACTGCCAGCCGGCCATCCCGCAGGTGCTGCAGGCGATCGCTGCGCATCGGCTCGGGATAATACGACTGCGCCGGCGTGGCATAGATCACCTGTGTCGGGCAGGCGATGGCCTGCAGCAGGTTGTCGATCTGGCCCTCGCTGAGGCGGATCGCGGTGGGCAGCATCAGGCGCGGATCGCTGCACCAGCGATACCCGCCTTCGACCGGTTCCACGCCGCGCTCGACCAGCAGTCGTGCGCACGGTTCGCTGAGCTGGTTGGTCATCATCCGTGCGCGGATCGGCGCGGCCAGGTCGGGGAACACGCGCAGCTGCTTGCGCGCCAACGCACGGGTGGCGTTCACATGCTCGCGCAGGCGATGGGCGGTCTCTTCTTCGGGGCCGCGCAGGCCGCCGAGAGCTTCGATCGCCACCAGGCGCTCGACGCGGTCGCTGACCGAGGCGGTGAGGCTGGCGATGCCGGCGCCCATCGAATGGCCGAGCAGGCTGAAGCGGTCCCAGCCCAAGGCGTCGGCCACATCAAGCACGTGGCAGATCGCGGCCGCCGTGGTGTAGCTGGCACCGGCCGGCAGGTGCGCGCTGTGGCCATGGCCGGGCAGGTCGATCGCCACCAGCTGCAGCGACGCCAGGTGCGGCGCCAGCGGCACGAAGCTGGCGGCATTGTCGAGCCAGCCATGCAGGGCCAGCACGCGCGGGCCGTCGCCGCTGTTGCGCAGGCCGGCGACGCGGGTGCCGCCCACCTCGAGTTCAAAGGGTTGCAGACTCATGCCAGCGAGGCCACGGCCAGTCGTGCCAGGGCGCGCGCGTGTTCCGGTTCGGCATTGAGGCAGGGGATGTAGCGCATCGTCGCGCCACGTTCGGCCAGCGTTTCGGTGAAGCCCATCGCGACTTCTTCCAGCGTTTCCAGGCAATCGGTGGCGAAGCCGGGGCAGACCACGTCGATCTGCTTCACACCGGATTCGGCCAACGCCCACAGGCTCGGCTCAGCGTAAGGCTGCAGCCAGCGCTCGCGGCCGAAGCGCGACTGGTAACCCATCTGCCAGTCGTCCTTGCCCAGGCCCAGCGCGTTGGCGATGGCCTGCGCGCTGGCCTCGCAGCGCTGCGGATACGGATCACCCGCGTCGGCCAGGCGCTGCGGGATGCCGTGGAAGGAGAACATCAGTTTCTGGCTGCGGCCGTGCTGTTCCCAGTAGCGGCGGATCGAGCCGGCAACGGCCTCGACCCAGCCCGGGTCGACCGAGTAGTCGCGTACCAGACTGACGGTCACGCCCGGGTTGCGCCGCTGCCAGGCGTCGACGCGGTCCTCGACCGAGGCGGTGGTGGTGGTGGAGTACTGCGGGTACAGCGGCAGCACCACGATGCGGCGTGCGCCTTCGCCGGCGAGGCGGTCGAGCTCGTGGGCCAGGGCCGGTTCGCCATAGCGCATTGCGTGGCGCACTTTCAGGGTTGGCAGCAGGGCCTGCATCGCCTGCGCCAGCTGCCGGGTATGGACCATCAGCGGTGAGCCATCCGGCAGCCAGACCTGGGCGTACTTGGCCGCCGAACGGCTGCTGCGCAGCGGCAGGATCAGTCCGCGCAGCAGCGGCTGCCACAGCAGTGGCGGGATCGCGACCACGCGGCGGTCGGACAGGAATTCGGCCAGGTAACGGCGTACGGCGGGGGCCGTCGGCGTATCGGGCGTGCCTAGGTTGACCGCCAGCACGGCGGTATCGGGTGCGTCGAGCATGGGGTGCATTGTCGCCGATCCGGTGTCGCACCGGGATGCAGGGTTCGGATTGCAGGCATAGCGGGCATCTATGTGAGCGGGGAGCGCTCATTGGCGATTCATGACAACACTACTAATTTCAGTCACTTGCTATATCTTCCTATGGACTGACTTCTGGAGCCTGCCATGCGTCGCCCGATCCAAGCCCTGCTGATCGCCGCCAGCCTGCTGTCCAGCCAGGCCATGGCCGGACCGCAGGAAGACCAGCGCGCCCGCAATGCCGTGCGCGTGCTGGCGGAGATCCAGGAAATCCCTGAACAGGGAATTCCGGACAAGTTGCTCGACGAAGGCCGCGCGGTCATCGTCATTCCCGACACGATCAAGGCCGGCCTGGTCATTGGCGGTCGTCGCGGCCACGGGCTGATGTCGGTGCGCATGCCCAATGGCGCCTGGTCCAGCCCGGTATTCGTCAAGCTGACCGGTGGCAGCATCGGCTTCCAGGCCGGCGTGCAGTCTTCCGACGTAGTGCTGGTGTTCCGCAACGACCGCAGCCTGGACAACCTGGTCAATGGCAAGTTCACGCTTGGCGCCGATGCCGGCGTTGCCGCCGGTCCGGTCGGCCGCAATGCCGCCGCCGCCACCGACGGCCAGCTGAAGGCCGAGATCTGGTCGTGGTCGCGCGCGCGCGGCCTGTTCGCCGGTGTCGCGCTGGATGGCGCGGTGCTGCAGATCGACGATGCCGCCAATCTGGACGCCTACGGCAGCAACACCACGCCGCGCATGATCTTCGAAGGTCGCGCCGTCGGTTCCCCGTCGATGGACGTGGTCGCCTTCCGTGATCGCCTGGAAGAGGCCACCTACGCCGCCCGCAACAACCGCAACGGCAACGGTGGCAATGCACCGCGTCCGGCGCCGGCGCCGGCTGCCGCCCCCGTGTCTGTGCCCGTTCAGGCAGCACCGGCGGCCCCGGCCGAAGCCACCACCGCGCCGCTGCAGAACGTTCCGCAGAACCCGCCGCCGCAGCAGCAGGGCTTCCAGCCGGTCAACGACGGCGAAATCCGCACGGAAACGCTGGGCGGAAACTGACTTTCGTCACGCGCGCCGGCTAACACCCGGTGCGCTATGCTCGACAGCCTGATCACTAACGTAACGAGCGTCTTTATGGGCAGTTTCAGCATCTGGCATTGGTTGGTCGTGCTGGCCATCGTCCTGCTGGTGTTCGGCACAAAGCGCCTGACCAGTGGCGCCAAGGACCTCGGTTCGGCGGTCAAGGAATTCAAGAAGGGCATGCGCGACGACGACAAGCCGAACGCGCAGCTGGGCGACGAGTCGCGCAGCCAGGACGCCTCGCGCACCGCGCAGGACGAGCACGACCGCACCCCTCGCTGATCCGGAGCGGTCGCGGTGTTTGATATCGGCTTCAGCGAATTGCTGGTGATCGCCGTGGTCGCCCTGGTGGTGCTCGGTCCCGAGCGCCTGCCCAAGGCGGCCCGCTTTGCCGGCCTGTGGGTGCGTCGCGCCCGCAATCAATGGGATTCGGTGAAACAGGAACTGGAGCGCGAACTGCAGGCCGAGGAGATCAAGCGGCAGATGCAGGACGTTCGCCAGGGCATGCAGGACACCGAGAACCAGCTGCGTGCCAGCGGCGAAGCGATCCGTCGCGAAGCGCAGGAGGCGCAGCAGCAGGGCGATACGCTGGCGCAGGAGGTACGCGCACCGGCGCCTGCGGATCTGCCGCCGCATATGAGCGGCCTGACCCGTGCCGATGCACCGGTACAGGAGGGCGTCGCTCCCGAGCCGACGCCGGCGACACCCCCTGAAGCCGGTGCGCCGCCGCCGCCGCGCACGGAGCGCCAGCCATGAGTGAACAGGATTTCGGCGAGAGCTCGCTGGTCGAACATCTGGTGGAACTGCGCGGCCGCCTGGTGCGCGCATTGCTGGGCCTGGGCGTGGTGCTGCTGGCGCTGCTGCCGTTCACCCAGAAGCTGTACAACGCGTTGGCCGAGCCGCTGGTCTCGCAGCTGCCGAACGGGCAGACGATGATTGCCACCAATCCGGCCGGCGCCTTCTTCGCGCCGTTGAAGCTGACCTTCTTCGTTGCCCTGTTCGTGGCGGTGCCGTGGCTGCTGTACCAGCTGTGGGCCTTCGTCGCGCCCGGCCTGTATGCGCGCGAGAAGCGCCTGGCGGTGCCGCTGCTGGTGTCCTCGGTGCTGCTGTTCTACACCGGCTGTGCCTTTGCCTACTTCCTGGTGCTGCCGGCGGTGTTCCACTTCCTCACCACCTTCAGCCCGGACGTGATTGCGATCACCCCGGATGCAAATGCCTACCTGGATTTCGTGCTGGCGATCTTCTTCGCCTTCGGCGGCAGCTTCGAACTGCCGGTGGCGATGGTGATCCTGGTGCTGCTGGGCTGGGTGACGCCGCAGCAGTTCAAGGAAGGCCGCGGCTACGCGATCGTCGGCATCTTCGTGCTGGCGGCGGTGCTGACCCCGCCGGACGTGGTTTCGCAGCTGATGCTGGCGATCCCGATGTGCCTGCTCTATGAGCTGGGCATCCACGCCGCACGCTGGCTGGTGCCGTCGTCGGCAGTCAAGAAGCCCGCCGCCTGAAAGAAAAAAGGGGACGGAGGGGATTAAGTCGTTAGCTGCACACACTGGGCATAAACGACTTAATCCCCTCCGTCCCCTTTTTCATCAGGCGTGGAAGATGTCGCTCGAGGTCGGCGTGGTCGGGATCGGCGGGGCGGCGCGGCTGCCACGGTGCACGAACATCTGCTTCCACGCGGCGTAGACCGCGCCGACATACAGCGGCATCAGCACCGTGGTCAGCACCAGCTGGGCGATGAAGGCGGCGGCCAGCGGGCCGCCGATCAGCATCGCGATCTGGATCACGATCACGAACAGGATGTAGATGCAGAACGCGGCGATCAGGCCGAGCACGGCGAACACGATCATCGCGCCGATGTTCTCGATGCAGCCCTGCAGGCTCAGGCGCAGCGCGTGCATGCCGCTCTGCTTGTCGAACACCACCAGCGCCGGCTGGGTGAACATTGCCAGCGACAGTGCGACCGCGCTCAGGAACACCAGCAGCATCCACAGTGCGATGCGCTTGGCCGGCAGGTTGGCCACCAGCGCCGCGGCATCGTCCGGCTTGATCTGCTGGCCACTGCGGCTGATCTCTTCCATCTTGGTCATGACCTCGCTGAAGGCGGTGAAGCCTTCGCGGCCGATCATCAGGAACAGCAGCGCGCCCAGCAGCAGCACCGCCAGCACCTGGATCGCCAGCGGCACCAGCAGGTGGCTGACGCGGTGGTCGCGGATCGGCTGCAGCAGGTGCGAGGCCAGGCCCGGGCGACCTTCGTCGATCTCACCCACGGCGTACAGCATGCCGCCGAACATGATCGGCGAGATGGCCAGGGTCATCAGCTGCACGGCCATGCCGGCAGCGCCGGGAATCAGCGTCGACAACAGGGTGACCACCCAGCTCACCAGCAGCCAGGTCAGACCGATCCGGGCCAGCTGCAGCGGCGCACGCCGATACAGCGAGAACGTATCCAGCAACCACTGGGCGCCCGCCGAGGCCGGCAGCTTGCGAATCTCTTTCATGGACATCCGGGAAGGACAGGAGGGGGCCGGGCGCTTGCCCGTGCCGCCGATTATCCCTGTTTTGCCGCCGGCTGGGCTGAAGACAGCCGCGCCTGGCGAACGAAGCGGCGCAGCAGCTGGCGCGCCAGCGGTGCGGCGCTGACCGCGCGCTCGATGCTGCGGGCACAGCCGCCATGGCGGCCGATGCAGTCGGCGCGGGCACGCACGTAGCCGCGCATGTGGTGGGTGGCGAACTCGGGGTGGAACTGCACGCCCCAGGCCTGGCGCCCCCAGCGGAAGGCATGGCAGCCATCCAGCGGCGAGCGTGCCAGTACTTCGGCACCGTCAGGCGCGCGCAACACGGTCTGCAGGTGGGTGGCGTGGGCGGCGAAGTGCTGCGGCAGGCCCTGGAACAGCGGGTCCTGCGCGGCCTGCGGCTGCAGCTCCAGTTCGATCGTGCCCGACTCGCGCCCGGCCGGGTTGTAGGCCACCTCGCCACCCAGCGCGTGCGCCAGCAGCTGGTGCCCATAGCAGATACCGAACACCGGCAGGTCGTCGTGGGCGGCCTGGCGCAGCCATGCGGCACTGCGCTCACTCCATTCGGCGTGGTCGGTGACGAAGGCGGCCGAGCCGGTCACCAGCACGCCGGCGAAGGCATGCGGGTCGGGCAGGGCATCCCCGTGTTCGACATCGACCACCACCGTCTCGTGCTCTTCCAGCCCGGCGGCCACCCGGATCCAGTGCGGGAAGCGCCCGTAGCGGCGCAGCGACGGCACCGGGCGGCCGGTTTCAAGGATCAGGAACGGGGCTGGGTTCATCCGGGGGCGGCAGGACTGACAGGACTTCCTCGATTGTAGTCAGCCCCTGCGCCACCTTTTCAAGCCCGGCCTGGCGCAGGGTTCGCAGCCCTTCAGCCCGCGCGGCACGGGTGAAACCGGCCAGATCCATGTCGGCGCGGATCTGCCCACGCAGCCGCGAGCCCAATGGCAGCAACTCATACAGGCCGATGCGGCCGAGGAATCCGGTGCGCCGGCACTCCAGGCAACCAACCGGCCGACAGGGCGTGGCGGCATCTGGATATGCAGCTTGGCTATCAGCCAGCACCGCCCAGTCGGCAGCACCAAGGGTGTGCGGCTGCTTGCAGTGCGGGCACAGGGTGCGCACCAAGCGCTGGGCGAGGATGCCGTTGAGGGTGCTGGCCAGCAGGTAGTGCGGCACGCCCAGGTCGAGCAGGCGGGTGACCGCCGACGGCGCGTCGTTGGTATGTAGCGTGGACAGCACCAGATGGCCGGTCAGCGAGGCCTGCACCGCCATCTGCGCGGTTTCCAGATCGCGGATCTCGCCGATCATGATGATGTCCGGGTCCTGCCGCAGCAGGGTGCGCACGCCGCTGGCGAAGTCCAGGTCGATGTTGGCCTGCACCTGCATCTGGTTGAACTCGGGCGCGATCATCTCGATCGGGTCCTCCACGGTGCACACGTTCACGTCCGGCGTGGCCAGCCGCTTCAGCGTGGAATACAGGGTGGTGGTCTTGCCTGAGCCGGTCGGGCCGGTGACCAGCACGATGCCGTGCGGGCGTTCGACCAGTGCATTCCAGCCGGCGGCCTCCTGCGGACTGAAACCCAGCTGGTCGATGCTCTTGAAGGCGGCATCCGGGTCGAAGATGCGCATCACGCACTTCTCGCCGAAGGCGGTGGGCATGGTCGACAGGCGCATCTCGACCTCGCGGCCGCCCGGCGAGCGGGTCTTGATGCGGCCGTCCTGCGGGCGCCGGCGTTCGGCCAGGTCCATGCGGCCGAGCACCTTGATGCGGCTGACCACGGCGGTCATCACCGCCGGTGGCACCTCGAAGACCTTGTGCAGCACGCCATCGATGCGGAAGCGCATGCGCCCCATCTCGCGGCGCGGTTCCAGGTGGATGTCCGAGGCGCGCTGTTCGTAGGCATATTGCAGCAGCCAGTCGACGATGTGCACGATGTGCTGGTCGTCGGCATTGACGTCGCCGGTACGGCCCAGCTCGACCAGCTGCTCGAAGCTGGGCAGAGTGGTGCTGGCTTCGCCGCGGACATCGCCGCGCGCGCCACGCACCGAGCGGGTCACCCCGTAGAACTCCATGGTGTAGCGGTGCAGGTCGAGCGGATTGACCACCGCCAGCTCGATGCTGCGGCGGGTCAGGTGCTGCAGATCGCGGCGCCACTCCTGCACCAGCGGCTCGCTGGTGGCCACCAGCACCCGTTCGGCATCCACCGCCAGCGGCAGGAAGCGGTGGCGGCGGGCGTAGGCATGGGAGACCAGCGCGGTGACCGCAGCGACGTCGACCCGGGTCGGATCGATGCGCAGGTAGCGGCTGCCGGTGCGCCGGGCCAGCCATTCGGTCAGGCGTTCCAGGGTCAGTTCGCCACCGTCGCGGGCGGCCAGCTTGAGGTTGGACAGCAACACCAGCGGGTGCACTTCACTGGCATTGCGCGCGCCCTGTGCGGAAAACCGCATGCGCTCGACGTCGTGCTCGGCCACCAGGCCATCGGCCAGCAGCGCTGCGCAGACCTGTTCGAAATGCAGGCGGCCCCACGGCAGCGGGATGTCGCCTGGCTCGCCGGGCGTGCCCACCGGCAGCCGATGTTCCATCTGCCTGCTCCTCCCGGGTACGGAATGCCCCGCAGGTCGGCCGTTATACTAACGCACCCCCTTGCCGGCCAAGACTCGTACGCATGTCCGCGACCCCGACCGTTCCGATCACCTTCCAGGGCCTGATCCAGACCCTGAACCAGTTCTGGGCCCAGCAGGGCTGCGTGCTCATCCAGCCGCTCGACCTGGAGGTGGGCGCCGGTACCTTCCACCCGGCCACCTTCCTGCGTGCGATCGGTCCGGAACGCTGGAACGCGGCCTACGTGCAGCCGTCGCGCCGCCCGACCGATGGCCGCTACGGCGAGAACCCGAACCGCCTGCAGCGCTACTACCAGTACCAGGTGGCGATGAAGCCGGCGCCGGACAACATCCAGCAGCTGTACCTGGATTCGCTGAAGGCGCTGGGCATCGACCCGCTGGTGCACGACCTGCGTTTCGTCGAGGACAACTGGGAATCGCCGACGCTGGGCGCCTGGGGCCTGGGCTGGGAAGTCTGGCTCAACGGCATGGAAGTGACCCAGTTCACCTACTTCCAGCAGGCCGGTGGCCTGGAGTGCCGCCCGGTGCTGGGCGAGATCACCTACGGTCTCGAACGCCTGTGCATGTACCTGCAGAACTGCGACAACGTCTACGACCTGGTCTGGACCTACGGCCCGGACGGGCAACCGGTGACCTATGGCGACGTCTACCACCAGAACGAAGTCGAGCAGAGCACCTACAACTTCGAATACGCCGACGTGGACGAAATGTTCCACCGCTTCGATGCCTGCGAGCGTGAAGCGCAGAAGCTGGTCGAGGTGGGCCTGCCGCTGCCGGCCTACGAGCAGGTGATGAAGGCCAGCCACACCTTCAACCTGCTCGATGCACGCCGCGCGATCAGCGTGACCGAGCGCCAGCGCTACATCCTGCGCGTGCGCGCGCTGGCCCAGGCGGTGGCCAAGGCGTACTACGAGCAGCGCGAGAAGCTGGGCTTCCCGGGCGCGAAGAAGGCCTGACGGGCCGTCCGCACCCACCCGCTTTTCATCAACTACCCGGGGCGCCGGACGCGTCGCGCGCTGCGCCCCCACCACAGGATCGAACCGATGAGCCAACTGTCCCCCCTGCTGATCGAACTGGGCACCGAGGAGCTGCCGGTCAAGGCGCTGCCGGGCCTGGCCCAGGCGTTCTTCGACGGTGTTGTCGAAGGCCTGCGCACGCGCGGCGTCGCGCTGGAACTGGGTGATGCACGCCCGCTGTCGACCCCGCGCCGCCTGGCCGTGCTGCTGCCGGGCGTGGGCCTGGAACAGCCGGAACAGCACAGCGAAGTGCTGGGCCCGTACCTGAACATCGCACTGGACGCCGAAGGCCAGCCGACCAAGGCGTTGCAGGGCTTCGCCGCCAAGGCCGGGATCGACTGGACCGCGCTGGAGAAGACCACCGACAACAAGGGTGAGCGCTTCGTGCACCGCGCGGTGACCCCGGGCGCACGCACCGCCAGCCTG
The DNA here is from genome assembly GCF_059368215.1 of Stenotrophomonas sp. YJH_SMC_123. Lineage (NCBI taxonomy): Bacteria > Pseudomonadati > Pseudomonadota > Gammaproteobacteria > Lysobacterales > Lysobacteraceae > Stenotrophomonas > Stenotrophomonas sp. YJH_SMC_123. The sequence goes on along the minus strand of NZ_JCAFRM010000003.1, from coordinate 519,045 downwards.
CTGCCGGAGATCCTGCGCGAGGCGATTGCAGCGATGCCGATTCCCAAGCCGATGCGCTGGGGCGGCCACACCTGGGGCTTTGCCCGCCCGGCGCACTGGCTGGTGCTGCTGCACGGTACCGAGGTGGTGGAGGCCGAACTGTTCGGCCTGCAGGCCGGCCGTGTCAGCCGTGGCCATCGCTTCCACCACGACCAGCCCGTGTCGCTGGCCCAGCCGCAGGACTATGTTGAAGCCCTGCGCGCCGCCTTCGTGCTGGTCGACCCGCGCGAGCGCCGTGCGCGCATCGTCGCCGAGGTCGAGGCCGCCGCGGCCAGGGCCGGTGGCAGCGCCCGCATCACCGACGACAACCTGGAGCAGGTGGTGAACCTGGTCGAGTGGCCGTCGGCGGTGCTGTGCAGCTTCGAACGCGCGTTCCTGGCAGTGCCGCAGGAAGCGCTGATCGAAACGATGGAGATCAACCAGAAGTTCTTCCCGGTGCTGGATGCCGCAGGCACGCTGACCGAGAAGTTCATCGGCATCGCCAACATCGAATCGAAGGACGTGGCCGAAGTGGCCAAGGGCTACGAGCGGGTGATCCGCCCGCGCTTTGCCGACGCCAAGTTCTTCTTCGACGAGGACCTGAAGCAGGGCCTGGCGTCGATGGGCGACGGCCTGAAGACGGTGACCTACCAGGCCAAGCTGGGCAGCGTGGCCGACAAGGTGGCGCGCGTGGCCGCCCTGGCCGAAGTGATCGCACCCCAGGTGGGTGCCGATGCCGTGCAGGCCAGGCGGGCTGCCGAATTGGCCAAGAACGACCTGCAGTCGCGCATGGTCAACGAGTTCCCGGAGCTGCAGGGCATCGCCGGCCGCCACTACGCCGTGGCCGGTGGCGAATCGACCGAGGTGGCGCTGGCCATCGACGAGGCCTACCAGCCGCGCTTCGGCGGTGATGACATCGCGCTGTCGCCGCTGGGCAAGGTGCTGGCCATCGCCGAACGCGTCGACACGCTGGCCGGTGGTTTCGCCGCGGGCCTGAAGCCGACCGGCAACAAGGACCCGTTCGCGCTGCGCCGCAATGCGCTGGGCCTGGCCCGCACGATCATCGAAAGCGGCTTCGAGCTGGACCTGCGCGCGCTGCTGGCCAGCGCCAACGCCGGCCTGGCCGCGCGCAACGTGCAGGCCGATGTCGGCGAGCTGTACGACTTCATTCTCGACCGCCTGAAGGGCTATTACGGCGACAAGGGCGTGCCGGCCACGCACTTCAACGCGGTGGCCGAACTGAAGCCGGCCTCGCTGTACGACTTCGACCGCCGCCTGGATGCGATCGGCACCTTCGCCGCACTGCCGGAAGCCGAAGCACTGGCTGCGGCCAACAAGCGCATCCGCAACATCCTGCGCAAGGCCGAGGGCGACATTCCGGCGCAGATCGACCCGGCGCTGCTGCAGGAAGACGCCGAGCGCGCGCTGGCCGAAGCGGTCACCGCCGCCATCGACGACACCGGCGCCAGCCTGCACCAGAAGGACTACGTGGCCGTGCTGGCACGCCTGGCGCGCCTGCGCCCGCAGGTCGACGCGTTCTTCGACGGGGTGATGGTCAATGCGGACGATCTGGCGCTGCGTGGCAACCGCCTGGCGCTGCTGACGATGCTGGGCGAGCGCCTGGGCAAGGTCGCGGCGATCGAGCATCTGTCGAGCTGATGCCCGTATCGGTAGTGCCGGCCGCTGGCCGGCATTACCCCCGCGCACCGCATCGCCGGTGGATGTCCATCGGGGTCATTGCCGGCATCGCGCACGATGCCGGCATCCTCGCCTGCATCCACGATGATCGCCACAAAGGTGCGTATTTTGACCGCCACTTAACAACCGATCCCGAATGACGTGATGCATTTCGCATCGTCACCTTCGGTCGGTATGCTGTCCCGCATGCAGCCAAAGAAATACGCCCTGCCGCTGATGGTCCTGTCGTTGGCCGCCACTTCCGTGGTCCACGCGCGCGGCACCATCGACAAGGTGGACATCAAGGGATTGGACAAGGGCGACGACGCCGCAATCATCGAGAACATCCAGGAATCGCTGTCGCTGTACGACACGATCGGCAAGGAACAGGGCGAATCGCGCCTGGAATACCTGCTGTCACAGGCCGAGCGGCAGACCCGCCAGGCACTGGAACCGTTCGGGTACTACAACCCGGTGATCAAGGTCGAGGCACCGCGCGAGGACGAATACGTGCGTGTGCTGATCCATGTCGACAAGGGCACCCCGGTGACCGTGCGCCGCGAGCACATCGACATCACCGGCCCGGCGATGTACGACCAGTACCTGCAGGATGACCTGGCCGCGTTCAAGCCGCGCAAGGGCCAGCGCTTCGAGCACACCCAGTACGAAGCCAGCAAGATCACCATCACCCGGCGCCTGGCCGAGCGCGGCTACTTCGACGCCGACTACACCCAGCGCCAGGTGCAGATCACCCGCGCCGACAACGCCGCCGACATCGACCTGACCTGGGACAGCGGCCGCCGCTACAACATGGGCCCGGTGCGCTTCCAGCAGGACTACTTCGTCGACAAGCTGTTCGATCCACTGGTCTACTGGGACCAGGGCAGCTACTACCACGAGGGCAAGCTGGACCGGCTGCGCGAGTCGCTGACCAAGCTGGACTACTTCAGCGTGATCGACATCCAGCCGCGCCCGGACCAGGCCGACGAGAACGGCGAAGTGCCGGTGGACGTGAAGCTGACGCGCGCCAAGCGCACCATCTATACCGCCGGCCTGAGCTACGGCAGCGAGAGCGGCCCGGGTGTGCGCGGTGGCATCGAGCGGCGCTTCCTGAACAACCGCGGCCACAAGATGAACACGCAGCTGGACTATGCGCAGAAGCGCAAGAGCCTGGTCACCAGTTACCGCATTCCGGCCTTCAACTGGCTCGACGGCTGGTACACCTTCGCCGCCAGCGCGTACGACGAGCAGACCGACTACATCGATCTGCGCAACTTCAAGCTGATCGCCAGCCGCAGCGGCGAGATCAACGAGCACTGGACCGCGATCGCCTCGATCAACGCACTGCGCGAGCGCTGGCGCTACGCGTCCGGCACCGAATTCACCGACGCCGTCTACAACACCTCGACGCTGGTGTACCCGCAGATGGTTGCCGACTACGTCAACGTCGACGACGAGATGTTCCCGCGCAAGGGCATCAGCGGCGCGGCGACGGTGCGTGCCGGCGTGGAAGGCGCCGGCTCGGATACCAGCTTCGTGCAGGCCAACGCCGTGCTGCGCTGGTACATCCCGGTGGGTGAAAGCAACCGCCTGATCCTGCGCGGTGAAGGCGGCACCACCTGGACCAGCGATCTGGTGGCGATGCCGCCGAGCCTGCGCTACTTCGCCGGCGGTGACCGCAGCATCCGCGGTTACGCCTACCGCGAAGTCGGCCCGCGCACACCCAAACCCGACAAATACGCGCTGGGCGCCAAGAACCTGGTGATCGGCTCGGCCGAGTACGAGCACTACTTCAATGGCGGCCCGTGGGGCGCGGCGGTGTTCGTCGATACCGGCAGCGCCTTCGACAACACCATTGACCTGCACACCGGCGTCGGCTTCGGCGTGCGCTGGAAATCGCCGGTGGGCCCGGTGCGCGTGGATATCGCGCATGGCCTGAACAACCCGGATTCGCAGTTCCAGCTGTACCTCAACATCGGAGCGGACCTGTGAGCACGCCCGCACCCACCCCGAACACGCCGCCGCCGCGCGTGCGTTTCTACCGCCGCCGCCGCTTCTGGGCGTGGTCCGGCGTGGGCGTGATCGGCCTGGTGCTGCTGGCGTTGCTGGCGGTGTACTGGCTGCTGCAGACCGTGGCCGGCCGCGATGTGCTGCTGGCCCAGGTGGTGGCGCGACTGCCGGCGGGCGCCAGCTTCACCTGGGACAAGGTGGACGGCCCGGTGGCCGGTCCGCTGACCCTGTACAACGTCGACTTCCGCTACGACGACATCCATTTCCACGCCGAGCGCGCGCACCTGGAGCCGGACCTGCGCCCGCTGCTGGGCCGCAAGCTGCTGCTGGACAAGCTGGAGCTGACCAACGCCACGCTGAACCTGGCCAAGAGTGACGAGCCGTTCAAGCTGCCGTCGTGGCCCGATTCGCTGCCGCAGATCGAAATGCCGCTGGCGATCCAGGCCGATGCCATTGCCATCGACGGCTTCCGCATCAGCCAGGCCAACGAGCCGGTGATCGACATCAGCCGTGTGCGTGGTGGCATCGAGATCGCCAATGGCGAGTTCCAGGCGCACAAGCTGGTGGTGGACAGCGACATGGGCAACTTCACCGCCCAGGGCCGTTACATTCCGGCCAAGGACTACGACACCGATGTGACGGTGACGGCGGTGCTGCCAGCACCGCGTGGGCGCACCGCCGCTACGGTGGGCCTGGTCGCACGCGGCGACCTGTCGCACATGGAAGTGGCCGTAGCCGGGCGCGCGCCGAAGCCGCTGCACGCGATGCTGGTGTTCGATGGCCGCACCGACCCGAGCTGGAGCGCCAGCATCCGCAGCGACGAGCTGGATCTGGCGCTGTTGTCGCCAGCATTGGCGAGCTCGGCGATTGCGCCGTTGTCGCTGGACTTCACCGCCGCCGGCAAGGGCGGCAATGCCAACCTGCGCGGCAGGGTGAAGCAGGGCGACCAGGAGCTGGAACTGGCACCGTCGGTGGTGTCGCTGCAGGACCAGGTGCTGAAGGTCTCACCGCTGCTGGTGAAGGGCCTCGGTGGCGAAGCGCGGCTGGAAGGCACCGCCGACTTCAGCCAGGACGATCAGCAGAAACTCAATTTCTCGGTGGTCGCACGCGATCTGACCTACGTGCCGGCACCCGACCCGAACACGGCTGGCAGCGCACCGGTGCCGGTCACCCTGAAGGAAGCACGCTTCGGCCTGGCCGGTACCCTGAAGGCCTGGGCGGCGATCGGCCGTGCCGAGATCGAACGCGAGGCGCAGAAGGCGCAGCTGCAGTTCGACGTACGCGGCAATGACCAGGCCGCGTCGATCCACCAGCTGCAGGCGCAGACGCCGGGTGGGCAGCTGCAGGTGGAAGGCCAGGTGGCCTGGGCGCCGCAGCTGGACTGGGACGCCAAGGCCACGCTGAAGGACTTCGACCCCGGCTATTTCGTGCCGGGCTGGAACGGCCGCCTGTCCGGCAACCTGGCCTCCAAGGGCCGTCAGCTGCCGCCGCCGGCCAATGCCGCACCGGGCACGGCCGGCACGCTGGAAGCCACCGTCGACCTGCCGTCGCTGAAGGGCATCCTGCGCCAGCGCAACCTTGATGCACAGGGCAAGTTCGCGCTGCAGGGCGCGCAGGGCCAGGGTGACCTGAAGCTGTCGCTGGGCAGCAGCCGGGTGACCGCGTCGGGCAAGGTCGGCGACCGCCTCGACATCGATGCACGTTTCGAACCGCTGCAGCTGAGTGACCTGCTGCCGGGCGCCGACGGCGGCCTGCGCGGCCAGGTGCAGGTGAAGGGGCCGCGCGATGCGCCGGACATCACCGCCGACCTGGTCGGCAATAACCTCAACTGGGAGGGCTACGGCGCCGAGAGCGTGAGCATCAAGGGCCACCTGCCGTGGCGCGGCGACAGCGGCACGCTGGCGGTGCAGGGCCAGCAGGTCAACGCCGGCATGCTGCTGGAGCGCTTGAACGTGGATGCGCAGGGCAGTGTGTCCAACCTGCGCCTGGCTGCGCAGACCCGCAATGAGATGGGCGCGATCGAGCTGCAGGGCAGCGTGCGCCAGCAGGGGGCGCAGTGGCGTGGCGAGCTGGCCTCGCTGCGCATCGCACCGGTGAAGGGTGATGCGTGGTCGCTGCGTGCACCGGCGGCGTTCGCGATCAACGGCAGCACCTACACCCTGTCCGAAGCCTGCCTGGCCGCCGCCAGCAGCGGTGCGCTGTGCGCACAGGCCAACTGGCCGCGCGAAGGCCTGGTGGTGCGCAGTGACGCGCTGCCGCTGGCGCTGGTGCAGCCGTGGCTGCCGCCGCAGTCCGGCCGCCGCATCTACCTGCGCGGCGACGTCAGCCTGGACGCGCAGATCCGCCCGCGCGGCGCGGCCTGGGAAGGCCATGTGGAAGTGCGCTCGAAGGAAGGCGGCGTGCGCCTGGGCGAGAACCGCAACACCGTGGGCGATACCACCCGCGGCGAGCTGGTGCGCTATGACCAGTTCTCGCTGAAGCTCGACATGACCCCGGCCAGCATCAAGGGCTACCTGGGCATGGGCTTCCAGGGCAATGGCTTCGTCGACGCGAAGATGCAGACCGGCTGGGAAGCCAGCGCACCGCTGAACGGTGAGCTCTACCTCAACATGTCGCGGCTGTACTGGCTGGAGCTGTTCTCGCCGGACATCGTGCGCCCGACCGGCCTGATCGAAGGCCACGTCAGCCTGCGCGGTACGCGCGGGCAGCCGTCGCTGGGAGGCGACGCGCAGCTGAGCAACTTCAAGGGCGAATTCCCCGCGCTTGGCCTGACCTTCGACCAGGGCAAGGGCAGCTTCGTGGCCCAGCCCGACGGTTCGGCCAAGATCACCGCGCAGGCCAACTCGGGCCAGGGCACGCTGTATGTCGACGGCGGCCTGTCGTGGTTCGGTGATGCACAGCCGCTGCAGCTGAAGATCCACGGCGAGAACGTGCTGCTGTCCAACACCAGCGAGCTGCGCATCGTCGCCAATCCCAACCTCGACTTCACGTTGGCCAAGGCGGCGATGGAGCTGCGTGGCACCGTGCACGTGCCCGAGGCCGACATCGACCTGGAGCGCCTGGACCGTGGCACCTCGGTGTCCGAAGACGTGGTGGTGCTGGACCCGGCCGATCCGGAAGAGTCGCGCACCTCGCCGCTGGACATGGACCTGACGGTCAGCCTCGGCGACAAGGTGAAGATGACCGGGTTCGGCCTGAAGGGCGCGCTGACCGGCAAGATGCAGGTCTGGGCCAAGCCCGGCCGTGAAATGACCGCCAATGGCGGCCTGGAAGTGAGCGGCCGCTACAAGGCGTATGGGCAGGACCTGACCATCACCCGCGGCAACCTCACCTGGAACTACAACGCGGTGTCCGACCCGCGCATCAACATCCGCGCCGAGCGCCGGATCGGTGATGTCACCGCCGGCATCGACGTGACCGGGCGTGCGCAGCAGCCGCGCGCGGACGTGTGGTCCGATCCGGCGATGTCGCAGTCCGAGGCACTGGCCTATCTGGTGCTGGGACGCAGCCTGACCGGTGCCAGCAGCGACCAGGCGCAGCAGGTCAACGCGGCCTCGGCGGCGCTCTCGGCGGGCAGCGGCCTGCTGGCTTCGCAGCTGGGCGCCAAGCTGGGCCTGGACGACGCCGGCGTGAGCCAGTCGCGCGCGCTGGGCGGCTCGGTGATCGGTGTTGGCAAGTACATCTCGCCCAAGCTGTACGTCGGCTACGGCGTGTCGCTGGTCGGTGCCGGTTCGGTGATCACGCTGAAGTACCTGCTGCGCCGCGGGTTCGACGTGGAAGTGGAGTCGAGCACCGTGGAAAACCGCGGGTCGATCAACTGGCGGCGGGAGAAGTAACCCGCTGCCCCTCAACCACCCTCTGTGTCGGGATCGGTCTGGCTGACAACGGCGAAGGAGGGGGCGGGCCTGCGCGGACGAGGCCCGTGCGTGAGCATGCCGTGTCCATCAAGCGCCGACGGTGGCTCGACGGGCGCTGGCGCGGACGCCGTCCGCGATGGGGTGCCTCCAACGAAAGGCGTCAGCATGAGGACGCCAGACACGATGACCACCGAGGCATGGATTGCCACGTGTTTCATGCTGGACGTGCTGATCGCGATAGGGCGAGCGGCATCACCGAGCAATGCCAGCGCCGCCAGAACGGCCAGCACGACGAGAGCGCCCAGCAGGCAGCGGACAATGGCCACCTGCATCTTCATGAGATTGAAGTGCCCGGGTTGGGATACCGCCATCCAGAAGGCGACCTGATCCGTGTCCAGTGGCGCCAGCGTGTCACGGACACCATGCACTCCCAGACGCTGCATCGTTTGCCGCATGATGCCAGCACGCCCGGGCACGCTGGCCGACAGCAGCGATTGCAGCCAGTGCCACGGTCGGGTCAAGCGTTCCATGCGGGCATGGGCCTCGGTTACGGACACCCGGTCATGCGGTCGGTCCAGGGCTGCGGTGAGGGCCGTGTGGTTGCGCGGCTGCAGCTGCCAGCGGCGATGCAGCAGGTTGCGCCGTGCGCGAACCCGGTAGGGATCGATATCAGCCCGGATCTCATCCCAGCAGAAGTATCGACCCAGCAGATCGAAGTTGGACTCGCACAGCGGCTGGCCCTGGTGCAGCAGCTGCTGCAGTACCACGTCACCGATACGCGGCCTGTCGGCCAATGACCACAGCTCCGGGCGATGGGCCAGCCAGTGCTCGAAGCTGGCCGGGTCGGCGTCGCCGGCGGTGTTGATCAGCAGGCGCGCAAACCGGGGCAGGTTCAATGATGGCTCCACCACATCGTCCGGCATGTCGGTGTCGGGCGTGCATGGATGATGCAGCACCGGCATGTGGTCCATCGGCGAATGGCTGTCGTACGGCGCCGGTGGGCCGGGTGGGCTGTTGTCTGCAGGCGGCGTCGACAGCGCTTCTGCACTGCTTTCCTCCTGCCATTGCGTGCGGCTGCGTGCCCACAGCAGGGCCTGCTGGTAAGCCTCGTGCAGCGCCTGGAATGCCACCGGGTCTTCGTCCGGGCGTGCCGCGCGCAGTCTCTGCGCGTAGGCGCGCTTGATCGCCTTTTCGTCGGCGCTGGCGTCGAGCCCGAGAGCGTCCAGTGCCCGGTTCACACGGTGTTTCCAGAAGCAGGTGGAGGCAGGTCGATCGACAGGCGACGGCACCTGTCACGCAGGAACCAGGTGGTCCATAGCAGCAGGACCAGGGCGCAGCCCACTTCGGGGACGAACATGCCGATGCCCGGTCCAATCAGGTTGCGCGGCCGGAATCCCCGGCCATCCTCGCGCCGGATCCAGCGTGCCGTCGCCAGAGCAAGGCCAGGGAACAGCAGCAACGTACCTTCCAGCCGCAGATCCAGGCCATGGACCAGGATCAGGCTGGCGAGGGCGATCAGCGGCGCTGGCAACGCCAGCAGCCATCCCCAGCGCGAAGGGGGCAGATCCAGCGTCAGCTGGCGCAGCGCCCAACGGACATGGACCCACAGAGCGCCGGTCAGGGCGAGCAGGACCCCGAGCAGCACGCCGCCTATGCCGAGCGCGGCGGCGGTGCGCAGGTCACGCTGGGCAAGACTCATGAGGGTCGAGCCACCGGCAATCGCGAGCGTCAGGGCAGCCAACAGGCCGCCCCGCAGCGCATTGACCTGGCAACGCCAGCGGTTGGGACGGGAAACGTCGGCAAGGCTGCGCCAGAACTGCACCTGCTGCCGATCCCAGACGGCGGGCAATGGCTCCTGGCCGCCGCGTTCCAGCGCATCCAGCAGCGCGTTGACCTCAATGATGTGCTCGGGCAGCTGCGCCTGCCAGAGGGATCGTCGCGCGTGCCATGGCTGCGACAGGTAGCGCAGGCAACGCGCAAGGGTGACCCTCCCCAGCCGCAGGCTGCCCTCCTCCTCCAGCAGCGCCGACAGCTCCGCCGCATTGCCGGATTCGGCAGCCCAGCGTCGATGACCGCGCGACTGGATCGATGCCAGCCTGTCCGGATCCACGCCATCGTGCACATCATCCCAGCCAAAGCAGCGTGCCAGCAGACCCATGTTGGCTGCGCTGACGCTGTTGTGACTGCGTGCCAGTTCATCCAGCAGCGCGTCGCCCACCAATGGCTTGTAGCGCAGCGACCACAGCACCGGCGTGGCCTCCAGCCAGGGGCCGAAGTCTTCAGGGGAAGACAGATGGGCCATGCGCAGGATCGTGTGCGCATGGCCCGATACGTGGACCGCTCCCTCCAGTTCCGCCACTGGCGCCGTGCGCAGCAGCACAGGCGTGCCGCGAGGTGGCCATGGAGGCGAGTACGAACGCGTTTCGGGCGGCGCCCATGCCACGTCTGCGTCGGGCGGCCAGGGTGCGATGTCGGCTGCATGCTCCGCCGGTTCGTCTTCGTCCGCGATATCGGCCAGCGCTTCCTGGCGGACCCAGTCCAATGCCGCCTGATAGGCCTCATGCAGGTGCTGGAAGGCGACCGGATCCTCGTCGGGTCGAGTCACCCGCAGGCGCTTTGCATAGGCGCGCTTGACCGCGCGCTCGTCAGCCGTTTGGTCCAGCTCCAGGACGTGCAGTGCCCAGCTCATGCATCGCGCTCGAGGGCGTCGAGTGCCTCGTCCAGCTGACGGCGATGACGCTCGACGGCAACGGCATCCTGGCTCTCCAGCACATGGCGGAAGCTGCTCAGCCACGACTGCAACTGTTCACGGTGATGGATGCGTTCCTCGTACAGGCGCTCGGTGCGGGCGATCACCGCGAGGTTGGGCTGGGCGTCACGCGGGTGGATCTTCAGCGCTTCCAGCGCGCGCAGGCGCTGCTGGATCTCTTCGGGTGACAGCAGCCCGGGATTCTGTTCCAGGATGAGCTCGTGGCGCCTGCCGGTGGCATCCTCGGTGACTTCCACCTGCAGCAGCCCGTTCACGTCGTAGGTGAAGCGGGCGGTGACGCTGCGTTCCTGCATCGGGACAGAATGGGTCAGCGGCACGGTCAGCTCACCGAGCTTGATGTTGCGATCCACCGTCGGGCTCTCGCCCTGGAACACGTCGATGCGGATGGCACTTTGCCGCTCGTGCAGCGGGTAGAAGCGATCCTCGCGGCTGACCGGCACCACGCTGTTGCGCTGGATGATCGGGTGGAAATAGCCGCTGCGCTCGCCACCGGCAGCATCCTGGCGGGACACCTGCGTGCCAAGCGTGTAGGGGCAGACATCGGTCAGCACGACTTCGCGCAGCGATTCGTCGCGCGCCTTCAATCCCGCTGCAACGGCGGCACCCAAGGCAATCGCCTGGTCCGGATGGACATGGCGCAGCGGCAGCCGGCCGAACATGCGGGTCGCAAGCCTGCTGACCATCGGCATGCGTACCGCACCGCCGACCAGGATGATGTCGTCCAGCGCCTCGGGCTTGAGCCGGGCGTCGCGGATCGCGCGCTCGATGGGCGCGCGCATGCGCAGCAGCAGTGGCTCGCAGAGCTGGGTGTAGCGAGCTTCATCCAGCTGCCACTGGCGTTCGCTGCCGGCCAGGGGCAACTGCAGGCTGGCAGTGCCGCTCTGGCTGAGTTCGCGCTTGAACAGTTCCAGCCGACGCAGCAGCTGCGCCTGCTCGGCAGCGGACAGGTCGCTGGCGGACGTGCCCTGGTCGGCATGGAAGGCCTGCACGAGTACCTGCAGGAAATCCTCGCCGCCCAGGAAATTGTCGCCGGCGCTGGCATGCACTTCGACCACGCCATCGAACAGTTCCAGGATGGAGACGTCGAAGGTGCCGCCGCCCAGGTCCAGCACCAGCACGCGGCCTTCGCCGTCACGCTCCTGCAGACCATAGGCCAGCGCAGCGGCCGTGGGTTCATTGATCAGGCGCTCGACGCGGATGCCGGCCAGTTCGCCGGCGGCCCGGGTGGCCTTGCGCTGGGCGTCGGAGAAGTAGGCCGGCACGCTGATCACCGCTTCCTCCACCTTGTGGCCCAGGGCGGCTTCGGCGTCGGCCAGCAGCGAGCGCAGCACCATGGCCGAGAGCTCCTCGGGACGGAAACTGCGCTCACCCAGCCGGGTCTCACGGTCGCTGCCCATCCAGCGCTTGAAATGGGCCACGGTCTGCTGCGGATGGCTGACCAGGCGGTCACGGGCCGGCTGGCCGACCAGTACGGCACCATCGACGAGGCTGACCACCGAAGGGGTCAACAGCTCGCCATGGGCATTGGGGAACAGCTGCGGCCCTGCTGCCGTGTGCCTGCCGATGAGGGAATGGGTGGTGCCAAGATCGATGCCGACGATCATCTGCGAACGTCCGATGTGCAGAAAACGGCAATTCTAGGAGCGCGGCGCAGGCCTGACTATCGGGCGTTGCCCGACAGCGCCCCACGGGCTATGGTCCCGGGCTGTTCTGTCGTACCGGATTGCCTCATGTCACCACGCAAAGCCCTTCCCACTGCCCTGGCCCTGGGCCTGACCCTCGCCACCGGTGCCCACGCCGATGAAGGCATGTGGATGCCGACGCAGCTGCCGGACCTGGCCCAACCGCTGCAGGCCGCTGGCTTCAAGGGCAATCCGGCCGACCTGGCCAACGTCACCGCGCCGCCGCTGAGCGCCGTGGTGCGCGCCGGTGGTGGCACCGGTTCGTTCGTGTCCGCCGACGGCCTGCTGCTGACCAACCACCACGTGGCGATGGGCGTGATCCAGTACAACAGCTCGCCCGAGCACGACCTGATCACTGGTGGCTTCATCGCCAGGGACCGTGCCGACGAGCGCCCGGCCAACCCGGACTTCCGCGTGCTGGTCACCGTCGGCTTCGACAAGGTGACCGACCAGGTGCTGGCGCAGGCCCGTGGCAAGACCGGCCGTGCCTACTTCGATGCCGTGGATGCAGCCAGCAAGCAGATCGTGGCCGAGTGCGAGAAGGACGGCAGCGTGCGCTGCTCGGTGGCCAACATGTACTACGGCACCGATTTCTACCGCATTGCCCAGCTGGAACTGAGCGACGTGCGCCTGGTGTATGCGCCGCCGCGTGCGATCGGCAACTACGGCGATGAGATCGACAACTTCATGTGGCCGCGCCACACCGGCGACTTCACCCTGCTGCGCGCCTACGTGGGCAAGGACGGCAAGCCGGCCGCCTACAGCAAGGACAACGTGCCCTACCAGGCGCCGGCACACCTGCAGATGTCGGTGGAAGGCCCGAAGGAAGGCGATTACGCGATGCTGGCCGGTTACCCGGGCATCACCTACCGCCACCGCACCGCGGCCGAATTCGCCGGCCAGATCGATACCGTGCTGCCGCGCCGCGTATCGGTGTTCCAGCAGATGATCGACACCATCGAGGCCGCCAGCGCCAAGGACGCGCAGGCGCGTACCCGCTACGCCTCGCAGCTGCAGTCGCTGAAGAACAACCGCAAGCGCGCCGCCGGCGAACTGGAAGGCCTGCTGCGCAGCGATGCGAAGGCCCAGCGTGCCGCCGACGAGACGGCCATGCTGGCTGCCACCGACCGCAGGTACCAGGGTGACATCAAGGCGCTGCTGGCCAACCTGTCGCAGGGTGCGGCGGTGGGCGAGCGTGACCTGCTGCTGGAGCAGATGGCCGCGCAGAGCCAGCTGCTGCGCTCGGCGCTGCTGCTGGAGCGCCTGCGCATCGAATCGGCCAAGCCGGACGCGCAGCGCGAGAGCGGCTACCAGCAGCGCGACCAGGCGATGATCGAAGGGGTGCTCAAGCAGGTCCAGCGCCGTTACGCGCCGGAGGTCGAGAAGGCCCTGCTGACCACCCTGCTGACCCGCTACCAGCAGCTGCCGGACGCGCAGCGCGTGGCCGAGTTCGACGCGGCCTTTGGTCGTACCCCACAGCAGCTGGCCAAGGCGCTGGACACCCTGTATGCCGGTACCCAGCTGGGTGAGGAAGCGCAGCGCCTGTCGCGCTTTGCCGCCGCACGCGAAGGCAAGGCACTGGCCGCCGATCCGCTGATCAGCGTGGCCGGTCCGCTGGTGGCCGCGCAGCTGCGCATCGAGAACGAGAGCAAGACCCGCGAAGGCGAGCAGCTGCGCCTGCGCCCGGCGTACATGCAGGCGCTGTTCGCCTGGCGTGCCAAGCAGGGCCGCGCGGTGTATCCGGATGCCAACCGCACCCTGCGCATCAGCTACGGCAAGGTCGAGGCGCTGCACCCGCGCGATGGCGTGACCTACTCGCCGGTGACCACCATGGCCGGCATCGTCGAGAAGAACACCAACGCCTACCCGTTCGATGCACCCAAGCCGTTGCTGGCAGCGATCGCCAAGGGTGACTTCGGCAGCACCGCCGATCCGACACTGAAGACCCAGACGGTCAACTTCCTGACCAACCTGGACACCACGGGCGGCAACTCCGGCTCGCCGGTGCTCAACGCCAGGGGCGAACTGATCGGCCTGAACTTCGACAGCAACTGGGAGTCGGTCAGCGCCAGCTGGTGGTTCGACCCGCGCTACAAGCGCGCCGTGCACGTGGACATGCGCTACCTGCGCTGGCTGCTGGCCAAGGTCTACCCGGCGCCCGAGCTGCTGAAGGAAATGGGCGTGCCGGCCCAATAACGCCGGTACCTGGCAGGCGCCCACCGCTTCCTGGTGGGTGCCCATTGATTCCCGGTAGGTGCCCACTGTTAGTGGGCACGGATGTCCCCGTCACGACCAACGGTCGTGACCCACCAGACGGATCAACGATCGTGACCTACTGCCATGCCCCACCCTTGCGGTCCTTCCTCGTGACCTACCCGCACGACCAGCGGTCGTGATCTACTGACCCCTGTCCTGACGGAAACGCACGCGTGGTCTCCAGCTGGATCCTGCTGCTGGTCTCGGTTGCCTATGCCGCGCTGCTGTTCGGCGTGGCGTGGTGGGGCGACCGTCGGCCGATGTACCCCGACCGGCCGTGGCTGCGGCCGGTGGTCTACAGCCTGGCACTGGCCGTGTACTGCTCGTCGTGGACCTTCTACGGCGCGGTCGGCACCGCCGTGCGCAACGGCGTGGGCTACCTGCCCATCTACATCGGCCCACTGCTGCTGCTGCTGTTCGGCTGGCGCATCATCGAGCGCCTGGCGCTGATCGCGCGCAGCCAGAACGTGGTCTCCATCGCCGATTTCATCTCCTCGCGCTTCGGCCGTTCCCGGCGGCTGGCGGCGCTGGTGGCGATCATCGCGCTGATCGGCATCATTCCGTACCTGGCGCTGCAGTACAAAGCGGTGGCGATGAGCCTGCAGGTGCTGACCGGCAACACCGGCCCGACCGGCTTCTTCACCGATCCCGCGCTGTACGTGGCGCTGCTGATGGCGCTGTTCGCCACCCTGTTCGGTACCCGCCAGGTCGATGCCACCGAACACCACCACGGCATGATGCTGGCCATCGCCTTCGAATCGGTGATCAAGCTGCTGGCGATGCTGGCCGTGGGCGTGTTCGCCTACCTGTGGCTGAGCAACCGCACCGACGCGGTGGTCGAGTCGGTGCATACGCTGTTCACCGGCCTGCCGCCGGTGGGCTTCATCTCGCAGACGCTGCTCAGTTTCCTGGCCATCATCTGCCTGCCGCGCCAGTTCCACGTGGCCGTGGTCGAGTGCGGCGATGTGCGCGACGTGCGCCGCGCGCGCTGGATGTTCGGCGGCTACCTGGTGCTGATCTCGGGCATGGTGCTGCCGATCGCCACCGCCGGCGTGACCCTGTTCGGCACCGGCGGCAGCGTCGCCGACGACTCGATGGTGCTGGCCCTGCCGCTGGCCGAGGGCCGCAATGCGCTGGCGCTGATCGCCTACGTGGGCGGCTTTTCGGCGGCCACCGGCATGGTCATCGTGTCGTCCATCGCGCTGGCTACCATGGTCAGCAACGACCTGGTGATGCCGGTGCTGCTGCGTCGGAGCGGTGACCACCAGGAGGCCGCCGACGTCGCCTCGCGCGTGCTGTGGATCCGCCGCCTGGCGATCCTGCTGCTGGCGTTGATGGCCTACAGCTACTACCGCACCAGCAGCAACGACAGCACCCTGGCCTCGTACGGCCTGATGGCATTCGCAGCGGTGGCGCAGTTCGCGCCCGGCCTGATCGGCGGCCTGTACTGGCGCGGTGCCAGCCGGCGTGGCGTCGAGGTGGGCATGCTGCTCGGCTTCGCCACCTGGCTGTACACCCTGCTGTTGCCGGCGATGACCATGGCCGGCTGGGTCGATGCCGCCTGGGTGCAGCACGGCCCGTTCGGCATCGAGTGGCTGCGCCCGCGGCAGCTGTTCGGCATGACCGGCTGGGATCCGCTGACCCATGGCACGTTCTGGTCGCTGCTGGTCAATGCGGCGACGATGATGCTGGTGTCCGCGCGCTGGCGGCCCGGCGTCGACGAGCGACTGCGTGCCGCACCCTTCCTCGACCCGTATGCCGAACGCCCGTCGGTGGCCGGCGGCTGGCCCGGCCACGTGCACGTGGGCGACCTGCTGGCACTGGCCTCGCGCGTGGTCGGCGAGCGCTACGCGCGGCGTTCGTTCTTCGAGCAGGCGCAGTCGCTGGGCCGCGAGCTGCAATCCTCGGCGCCTGCGGACCGGCCGTGGGTACAGTTCACCGAGCGTCTGTTGGCGGCCTCGATCGGCGCGGCATCGGCGCGCCTGCTGCTGACCAGCCTGCTGCGTGGCTCGGGCATGGACCTGGGCGAAGTGGTGGCGGTGCTGGACGAAGCGGGGCAGGAGCTGCGCTTCAACCGCGAGATCCTGTCGACCACGTTGGAGAACATCAGCGCCGGGGTCAGCGTGGTTGATCCGGACATGCGCCTGACCGCATGGAACCGCCGCTACCAGGACATGTTCGGCTACCCCGACGGCATGCTCTACGTGGGCCGCCCGGTGGCCGACCTGATCCGCTACAACGCCGAGCGCGGCGAGCTGGGCGAGGGCGATATCGAAGTGCAAATCAACCGCCGCATCGGCTACATGCGCGCCGGCTCACCGCACGTGTTCGAGCGCACCCGCAGCGACGGCAAGGTGATCGAGATGCGCGGCCAGGCGCTGCCCGGCGGCGGTTACGTGACCAGCTACAACGACATCACCGACTACAAGCACGCGGAGAAGGCACTGCTGGAAGCCAACGAGACGCTGGAACAGCGCGTGGCCGAGCGCTCGCACGAGGCCGAGGTCGCGCAGCAGTCGAAGACCCGCTTCCTGGCGGCGATCAGCCATGACGTGCTGCAGCCGCTGAATGCCGCGCGGCTGTTTGCTTCGGCGCTGCGCGACAGCGACCATGTGAGCGACGAGCAGAAGCATCTGGCCGAACGCGTGGATGCGTCGCTGCGCGCCGCCGAAGAACTGCTCGATGGCCTGCTGGACGTGTCGCGGCTGGATGCCGGTGGCCTGCACCCGGTGATCGGCGAGTTCGACGTGAGCGCGCTGATGCGCGAACTGGCCGCGCAGTACACGCCGGTCGCCGCCGGCCGTGGCCTGCGCCTGGACCTGTTCACGCGTCCGGCCTGGGTGCGCAGTGATCGCCGCCTGCTGCGCCGCGTGCTGCAGAACTTCCTGGCCAATGCGCTGCGCTACACCCGTCAGGGCCGCATCGTGCTGGCGGTGCGCCAGCGTGGCAACGAAGTGGAGCTGCAGGTATGGGATACCGGCCCGGGCATTCCCGAGCACCACATGCGGCAGATCTTCGATGAATTCCATCGCTACCAGCAGCCGTTCGACTGGGGCGAGCAGGGGTTGGGCCTGGGCCTGTCGATCTGCCAGCGCATCTCGCGCCTGCTTGACCATCGCCTCAATGCGCGCAGCCGGGTTGGCAAGGGCTCGATGTTCTCGATCATCCTGCCGCGGGTGGCGCCGCTGCCGGGCTATACCGAACTGGCCGCGCCGGTACAGGCCGCAGCCGCGCCGCTGCGCAGCGATTCGCTGGCCGGCCTGCGCGTGCTGTGCGTAGACAACGACGAAGAGATCCTCGACGGCATGCGCGCGCTGCTCGGTCGCTGGCAGGTGCAGGTGATTACGGCATCGACGGTGGATCAGGCGCTGGAGAAAGTGGCCGAGCGGCCGCAGGTGATGCTGGTGGACTACCACCTGCACGACCGCATGGACGGCCTGGATGCGCTGGTGGCGCTGCGTGAAGCCGCCGGTTACCCGCTGCCGGGTGCGTTGTTGACCGCCGATGGCCGCGACGAACTGAAGCGGATGGCACGCGAACGCGGCTACCGCGTGCTGACCAAGCCGATCAAGCCGGCCTCGCTGCGCGCCTTCCTGGGCGCGCTGCGCGATGCGCAGTAGTGCCGGCCGCTGGCCGGCAACCACGTAATCGCGGAAGCGTTACCCCACGCCGTGCAGGTGCTCGTACAGGATCATCGCGCCGATGATCACCAGGATCACGCCACCGATGATCTCGGCACGCTTGCCGACCATGCTGCCCAGCACACGGCCGAGCATGATGCCGACGGTGACCATGGAGAGCGTGCACAGGCCAATGACCGCGGCCATCACGCCGATATGGACGTCCATGAAGGCCAGGCCGATACCCACCGCCATCGCGTCGATGCTGGTGGCGAAACCGGTCAGCGCCAGCTTCCAGAAGCCGTGGTGATGCGAGGGGTCCTCGTCGTCCTCGGCACTATCCGGGCGCAGGCCGTTGTAGATCATGTGGATGCCCAGCGCACCGAGCAGGCCGAACGCGATCCAGTGGTCGAAAGCTTCCACGTACTGCAGGGCGGCGCGACCGAGCAGCCAGCCGATGATGGGCGTGATCGCCTCGATGACGCCGAAGATGATGCCGGCACGCAGTGCATCGCGGAACACCGGCTTGCGCATGGCCGCACCCTTGCCGATCGCCGCAGCGAAGGCATCGGTGGACATGGCAAAGCCGATCAGGAGGATCGAAATGGGGGACATGGACAGCTGCTGAGGTCGGGCAAGGACGGACGCACGGCTCGCGCTCGCGCCCAACCTGACGTTGCGCGCGCGGGCCGCTGGTCTCGCCAACCATCATGGTTGTCCACGCCACGGCGCACTGGCCGAGTATGTTGAC
This sequence comes from Stenotrophomonas sp. YJH_SMC_123, assembly GCF_059368215.1. Lineage (NCBI taxonomy): Bacteria > Pseudomonadati > Pseudomonadota > Gammaproteobacteria > Lysobacterales > Lysobacteraceae > Stenotrophomonas > Stenotrophomonas sp. YJH_SMC_123. Next base: position 500,404 of record NZ_JCAFRM010000003.1, on the reverse strand, counting down.
GTGGACGATTCCTGCGAAGGAATCCGGCTACTCCCCAAGGGGACGCGAAGCTTAGCATCGCGACTCGCGCGTGGCGCATTTCCAGCGAAACGCGCAGGCAGGGCTGGTTTGTATAGCGATGGCTATATCGCGAGCGCAGCGGTGCCTGGTAGTGCCGGCCGCTGGCCGGCATGCGCAACGGCGAGTGCGTGCCAAGCAAGCTTGGCACCTACCAGAGCGGTTTAAGGCGTTTCAGCTGACTGCCGGCCAGCGGCCGGCACTACCTCAATCTTCTTCCGGCGGCAGCACGATGGCGTCGTCGTCGATGGCCAGCTTGCCGGCCATCAGCACGGCCTGGGTGCGGTTGGTCACGCCCAGCTTGCGCAGGATGGCGGTGACGTGGGCCTTGATCGTCGCTTCGGAAACGTTGAGGTCGTAGGCGATCTGCTTGTTCAAGCGGCCTGCGCCCAGCATCTGCAGCACGCGGAACTGCTGCGGGGTCAGCTCGCGCAGGCGCTGGCCGACTTCGCGTTCTTCGCTGCCGGTGGGCGGCACGTTGTGCGCTTCCGGCGGTGCCCAGGTCTCGCCATCGAGGATGGTGCCCAGTGCGTGGCCGATGGTGTCCGAGTCCGCAGACTTCGGAATGAAGCCCAGCGCGCCGTGGTCGAGCGCGCGGCGCATCACCGTGGCTTCTTCGCGCGCGGACACCACCACCACCGGCAGGTGCGGGTGCAGCGAGCGCATGTGCACCAGCGCGTTGAAACCCTGTGCGCCAGGCATGTTGAGGTCCATCAGGACCAGGTCGGCGTCGTTGTGCTGATCGGCCAGCGCGTACAGCGCTTCCACGCTGTCGGCCTCGAACAGCTGCACGCCGGGGATGACCCGCTGCACGGCGCCGCGCAGGGCTTCGCGGAACAGCGGGTGGTCATCGGCAATCAGGAGGGTGGTCATGGTCGGGGGGAACCGTGGGGGAAAGCAGATGGGGTCAGAGCCCTTTCCTTGCGGAAAGGGATCCGACCCCGGTCGTACATCAGCGCACCTTGCGCTCGTCCACCAGCGAGGCCACCACCGATGGGTCGGCCAGGGTCGAGGTATCGCCGAGCTGGTCCGGCGCGTTCTCGGCGATCTTGCGCAGGATGCGGCGCATGATCTTGCCCGAGCGGGTCTTCGGCAGGCCCGGCGCCCACTGCAGGTGGTCCGGCGTGGCGATCGGGCCGATCTCCTTGCGCACCCAGGCGATCAGCTCCTTGTGCAGCTCATCGCTCGGTACCTCTTCGGCCACCAGGGTGACATAGGCGTAGATGCCCTGGCCCTTCACGTCGTGCGGGAAGCCGACCACGGCCGCTTCGGCCACCTTCGGGTGCGAGACCAGCGCGCTTTCCACTTCGGCGGTGCCGATGCGGTGGCCCGACACATTGATCACGTCGTCAACGCGGCCGGTGATCCAGTAGTAGCCGTCCTCGTCGCGGCGGCAACCGTCGCCGGTGAAGTAGCTGCCCGGGTAGGTGCGGAAATAGGTATCGATGAAGCGCTGGTGGTCGCCGTACACCGTGCGCATCTGGCCCGGCCAGGAATCACGGATGATCAGGTTGCCCTCGGTCGGGCCGCCCTGGATCTCGCCATCGGCATTGACCAGCGCCGGCTGCACGCCGAAGAAGGGCAGGGTGGCCGACCCCGGCTTGAGGTCCATCGCGCCGGCCAGCGGCGAGATCAGGATGCCGCCGGTCTCGGTCTGCCACCAGGTATCGACGATCGGGCAGCGGCTGTCGCCGACCACTTCGTAGTACCAGCGCCAGGCTTCCGGATTGATCGGCTCGCCGACGCTGCCGAGCAGGCGCAGCGACGCGCGCGATGTCTTCTTCACCGGCTCCTCGCCTTCGCGCATCAGCGCGCGGATGGCGGTCGGGGCGGTGTAGAAGATGGTCACCTTGTGCTTGTCGATGACGTTCCAGAAACGCGAGGTGTCCGGGTAGTTCGGCACGCCTTCGAACATCAGCGAGGTCGCGCCGTTGGCCAGCGGCCCGTACACGATGTAGCTGTGGCCGGTGACCCAGCCGACATCGGCGGTGCACCAGTAGACGTCGTCTTCGCGCAGGTCGAACACCGCTTCATGGGTGTAGGCCGCGTACAGCAGGTAACCGCCGGTGGTGTGCAGCACGCCCTTGGGCTTGCCGGTGGAACCGGAGGTGTAGAGGATGAATAGCGGGTCTTCCGCGTTCATGCGTTCCGGTTCGCAGGTGGACGGCTGGCTGTCCACCACATCGTGGAACCAGCGGTCGCGCGGGGCCTGCATGTCCACCGCGCCGCCGGTGTGGCGCACCACCAGCACGGTTTCAACCGTATTCGTGCCCGGCAGCTTCAGCGCGGCATCAACGTTGGCCTTCAGCGGAATCCTGCGGCCACCGCGCAGGCCCTCGTCGGCGGTGATGATCAGCTTGCTCTGGCAGTCGCTGACGCGGTCGGCGATCGAATTCGGCGCGAAGCCACCGAACACCACCGAGTGGATCGCACCGATGCGCGCACAGGCCAGCATGGCCACCGCGGCGTCGACGATCATCGGCAGGTAGATGGTGACGCGGTCGCCCTTCTTGACGCCGAGGTTGCGCAGCGCGTTGCCGAGGCGGCAGGTGCGCTCGTACAGCTCGCGATAGGTCACGTGCTGGGCCGGTGCATCCGGGCCGTCCGGCTCGAACAGCAGGGCGGTCTTGTCGCCGCGCGTTTCCAGCTGGCGATCCAGGCAGTTCACGCTGGCATTGAGCTCGCCATCTTCGAACCACTTGATGTGGAAGTCGGACAGGTCATAGCTGACGTTCTTGATCTTCGTCGGCTTGCGCATCCATTGCAGGCGCTCGGCGGCCTTGCCCCAGAAACCATCCGGGTCGGTCACCGACGCCTGGTACTGCTGTTCGTACGACGTCTTGTCGATGCGTGCCTTGGCGGCGAACTGCGGATCGACGGGGTAGATATCAGCCATGGCACCCTCACTTGCACGTTGACTTTGTATGTGCGGTCGCAGCATCGCAACGACCGATCCCCCTCAGTTTGCCCCATTCACCCCCGGCCGCGTCACCACCCTGGTTAGACCATGGTCGAAAGTGAGCGCCCAGCAGGGCCGGGTTCGACCAATGGCCAATAGCCGCTGTGCGCGAACGCCCCGCAGTCTCGGCTCGACCGTGCCCCACGCGCGGCATCACCTTGCCACTTGGGAGAGAGGGCAACATGAGCCACCGTACGTTGAAAGCCGTGCGCACACCTTTGGCGGCCTGCCTGTTGGTCGCCCTGGTCGCACCGGGCATGGCGTTCGCAGAGACCGCCAAAGAGAAGGCACTGGAAGCACGCGTTGCCGAACTGGAACGCCAGGTCCAGCTGCTGCTGTCTTCGCAGCAACAACAACAGACCCAGATCAGCCAGACCCAGCAGGCGGTGACCGAAGTGCGCACGGTGCAGGCCGGGCAGAAGCCGGTCGCCTCGGTGCCGGCGGGCAAGCAGCCGATCCAGGTCACCACCATCACTCCGGGCGCCGCGCCCGGCACCACGGTCAAGATCGGTGGCTTCATCAAGGCCGACTTCCTGGCCACCCAGACCAGCGATGGCCAGCTGGCCGACGACGCCACCGGCCGTTCGCTGTACCTGCCGGGCCAGACCCCGGTGGAAGGCGCCGGCGGCAGCGGCAAGCGTTCGGGCACCGACTTCAACGCCCACGCCAAGTTCTCGCGCTTCAACCTGGGCATCGACAACGTGAGCGAATCGGGCAACAAGGCCGGTGCGTTCTTCGAGATGGACTTCTTCGGCAACTCGCTGGGCAACCAGACCGCCACCAATACCTATGGCGTGACCCTGCGCCACGCCTACATGTACTGGAACAACTGGATGGCCGGCCAGACCTGGTCCAACTTCATGGACGCGGCCGCGCTGCCGGAGGCGGTCGACTTCGTCGGCCCCACCGACGGCGTGATCTTCGTGCGCCAGGCCCAGGTGCGCTACACCCAGGGCGGCTTCAGCGTCGCACTGGAAAACCCGGAAACCACCACCCTCACCGGTACCCGCAACCCGGTCACCGGGGCCTGGACCAACGCCAGCGCCAACTCCGACCGTGGCAGCCTGCCCGACCTGACCATGCGTTATGGCTGGAAGGGCGACTGGGGCACCTTTGGTGTCGGCGGCATCGTCCGCCAGTTGAAGGTCGACAACCAGGCCACCGGCGCGAAGGCCGACAAGGTGGCCGGCGGCCTGACCCTGGGCGGCAAGTGGGTGATGGGTGACAGCGATTCGCTGCATTACCAGCTGACCGGTGGCGAAGGCATCGCCCGCTACATCGGCCTGGGCATCACTGCCGACAGTGCCTATGACGTGGCCCGCGACGAGCTCAACCCGACCGGCGTGCTGGCCGGCTACGTGGGCTGGCGGCATGCGTTCTCGCCGAAGCTGCGCACCAACCTGATCTACGCGCGCAGCGACTACGACAACGACAGCATCCTCGGCCCGCTGGTGACCAAGAGCGTGCAGAGCATCCGCGGCAACATCTTCTATTCGCCGCTGCCCAAGGTCGATATCGGCGCCGAGCTGATGTATGGCCGTCGCGAAGTGGAAAACGGCAACAAGGGTGACATCACCCGGTTGCAGTTCACCACGAAGTACAGCTTCTAAGAGCGTGCCGGCCAGCGGCCGGCACCTACCGAGATGGGGCGCCGGCCAAGGTCGGCACCTACCGAGATGAGGTGCCGGCCAAGGTCGGCATCTACCGAGATGGGGTGCCGGCCAAGGTCGGCATCTACCGAATTGAGTGCCGGCCAACGGTCGGCACCCACCAACAACGATTGCTTCGGAGGGGAAGCGTCTTATGTCCAGCACTGCACCAGGCCCGCACCATGCGGCGGGCACCCTGACCAAGGGCCACAAGAAAGTCATCTTCGCCTCGAGCCTCGGCACGGTCTTCGAGTGGTATGACTTCTTCCTGTACGGCTCGCTCGCGGCCATCATCGCCAAGCAGTTCTTCAGTGGCGTCAATGAAACCACGGGCATGATCTTCGCCCTGCTGGCGTTCGCTGCCGGCTTCTTCGTGCGTCCGTTCGGCGCGGCCTTCTTCGGCAGCCTCGGCGACCGCATCGGCCGCAAGTACACCTTCCTGGTCACCATCCTGATCATGGGCATCTCGACCTTCCTGGTCGGCGTGCTGCCCAACTACGCCTCGATCGGTTTCGCCGCACCGGTGATCCTGATCATCCTGCGCCTGGCCCAGGGCCTGGCGATGGGCGGCGAGTACGGCGGTGCCGCCACCTACGTGGCCGAGCACGCGCCGGACGACAAGCGCGGCCTGTACACCAGCTTCATCCAGTGCACCGCCACGCTCGGCCTGTTCCTGTCGCTGCTGATCATCCTGGCCTGCCGCATGACGCTGGGCAACGAGGCCTTCGAAGCCTGGGGCTGGCGCATCCCGTTCCTGGTCTCGATCCTGCTGCTGGGCATTTCGGTATGGATCCGCCTGCAGCTGAGCGAATCGCCGCTGTTCCAGCAGATGAAGGCTGAAGGCAAGGGTTCCAAGACCCCGTTCCGCGACAGCCTGAAGGGTGGCAACCTGAAGCTGATGCTGCTGGTCCTGCTCGGTGCGGCGGCTGGCCAGGCGGTGGTCTGGTACGGCGGCCAGTTCTACGCGCTGTTCTTCCTCAGCAGCATGCTGAAGGTCGATGCCACCACCTCCTACCTGCTGATCGCCGCTGCGCTGGCACTGGGCACGCCGTTCTTCATCTTCTTCGGCTGGCTGTCCGACCGCATCGGTCGCAAGAAGATCATCCTGGCCGGCTGCCTGCTGGCGGCCATCACCTACATCCCGATCTTCAAGGGCCTGACCCACTTCGCCAACCCGGCCATCGAAGAAGCCCGCAGCAGCTCGCCGGCCCTGGTCGTGGCCGATCCGGCTACCTGCTCGTTCCAGTTCGATCCGGTCGGCCTGCGCAAGTTCACCAGCTCCTGCGACGTGGCCACCGCCGCGCTGACCAAGGCCGGTGTGCCGTACGACGTGCAGCCCGCCGCCGCCGGTTCGCTGGCGATGGTGAACGTGGGCAGCGCCAGCGTCACCTCGTATGAGGCCGCCGGCCTGACCAAGGAAGAAGGCAAGGCCAAGGCCGATGCGTTCGGTGCGGAACTGAAGACCGCCCTGACCACCGCCGGCTACCCGGCCAAGGCCGATGGCGCCCGCATCAACATCGCCGGCACCATCTTCATGCTGTGGCTGCTGGTGCTGTACGTGACCATGGTCTACGGCCCGATCGCCGCCTACCTGGTCGAACTGTTCCCGACCCGCATCCGCTACACCTCGATGTCGCTGCCGTACCACATCGGCAACGGCTGGTTCGGTGGCTTCCTGCCGGCGATCTCGTTCGCGCTGGTGGCCGGTACCGGCAACCTGTACTACGGCCTGTGGTACCCGATCGCGATCGCACTGATGTCGGTGGTGATCGGCGGCCTGTTCCTGCGCGAAACCAAGAACGTGGATATCACCAAGTAACCGGTGGGTTCCATGCAGTGAAGGAAAGGCCGCGGTGCAGACCGCGGCCTTTCTGCTTGTGGGCCGTGCCCACTCGGCCCGCATCCGGTAGTGCCGGCCGCTGGCCGGCAACCTCCTGAATCGCCGCGGACATGAAGCCCTTGCCGGCCAGCGGCCGGCACTACCATTGCGTTGCGCAGCACCCCGTATAGTCGGCCCATGACCACCACCACGCCGGCCGACCTTCCCGCCCTCCTGCACACCCTGCGCAGCGCCTGGCAGGCCCAGCGCCCGACGTTCGACCAGCGCGAAGCCGACCTGCGCCGTCTGCGCGAGGCATTGAAGCCGCGCCTGGACGAAATGGCCCAGGCCATCGCCGAGGACTTCGGGCATCGCGCCCACGTTGAATCGAAACTGGCCGATGGCATGAGCGTGCTGTCGGCCATCGACCACCTGCGGCGCCACCTGCGGCGCTGGTCGAAGCCGCAGCGGGCACCGGCGGGATGGAAGCTGTGGCCGGCGCGCGCGCAGCTGCGGCCGACGCCGCTCGGCGTGGTGGGGGTGATCTCACCGTGGAACTACCCGGTCACGCTGGCGCTGGTGCCGCTGGTCACCGCGATTGCTGCCGGCAACCATGTGCTGCTGAAGCCTTCGGAACACACGCCGCGCACCAGCGCGTTCCTGGCCGATCTGCTGGCCAGCGTGTTCCCGCCCGATCGGGTGGCGGTGGTGCAGGGCGGGGCGGATGTGGCCGCAGCGGTGTCGTCGCTGCCGCTGGACCATCTGCTGTTCACCGGCTCGACGGCGGTTGGCCGCAAGGTGATGGCCGCCGCCGCTGAGCATCTGGTACCGGTCACACTGGAGCTGGGCGGCAAGTCGCCGGCGATTGTCTGTCGCGATTTCCCGCTGGACAAAGCCGCTGCGCGGCTGGCCACCGGCAAGTGGTTCAACGCGGGCCAGACCTGCATCGCGCCGGATTACGTGCTGATCGATACCGTTCGCCAGCGCGAATTCGTACAGGCGCTGCAGCAGCAGGTGCGCGAGCGCTATGGCGACTTCAGCGATGCCGACGATTACACCCGCATCATCAATGAAGGCCAGTACCGGCGCCTGCAGGGCTATCTGGCACAGGCGCGGCAACGCGGGGTGCCGGTGATTCCGTTGGCGCAGGTGGATGACGCGCGCGCCGACCGCGAGCGCCTGCTGGTGCCGACCGTGGTGCTGGACCCGCCGGACGACCTGGACCTGATGCGCGAGGAGATCTTCGGCCCGATCCTTCCGGTGCGGGCCTACCCGGATCTGGACGCCGCGCTGGGCGACGTGCTGTCCCGCGACCGGCCGCTGGCGCTGTATCCCTTCAGCCACGACACGGCGACGGTGGAGCGCATCCTTGGCCAGGTGGTGGCCGGCGGGGTGACGGTGAATGACACGCTGCTGCACTTCGCCGCCGATGGCCTGCCGTTTGGCGGTGTAGGGGCCAGCGGCATGGGCGCGTACCACGGCCGCGCCGGGTTCGATGCGATGAGCAAGCGGCTGCCGGTGCTGTGGCAGTCGCGCTGGGCGGCCAGCGACCGGCTGCGGCCGCCGTATTCGAAGATTGCGGGGTTGTTGAAGCTGCTGCTTCGGTAGTGCCGGCCGCTGGCCGGCAACTGCAGGGTCCTGCCGACGGTTCATGGGGTTGCCGGCCAGCGGCCGGCACTACCGGTGGGTGCAAGCCTTGGTTGGCACATGGGGGCCTCGGCGCCAACCAAGGTTGGCGACTACCGGGCATGGGTGGCCCAGCCGGTTAGAATGCCCCCATGAAGATCGCCTCGTGGAACGTCAATTCGCTCAATGTCCGCCTGCCGCACCTGGAGCAATGGCTCAGGGAGTTCGGCCCGGACATCGTCGGTATCCAGGAAACCAAGCTGGAGGACCACAAGTTCCCCGATTCGGCGCTGATCGCCGCAGGTTATCGCAGCGTGTTCGCCGGCCAGAAGACCTACAACGGCGTGGCGCTGCTGTCGCGTGAGCCGGCGCAGGACGTGCAGATCGGCATTCCCGGTTTCGAGGACGAGCAGAAGCGCGTCATCGCCGGCACCTTCGGCGACCTGCGGGTGATCAACCTGTACGTGGTCAATGGCCAGGACATCGGCACCGACAAGTACGACTACAAGCTGCGCTGGCTGGAAGCGGTGCATGCCTGGATCGCCGGAGAACTGCAGCGCCACCCGAAGCTGATCGTGATGGGCGACTTCAACATCGCCCCGGACGCGCGCGACGTGCACGACCCGGCGGTGTGGAACGACAACCACATCCTGACCTCCACCGCCGAGCGCGGCGCATTGAACAAGCTGCTGCAGCTGGGCCTGCACGATGGCTTCCGCCTGCACAACGACGAGGCGGGTACCTTCAGCTGGTGGGACTACCGTGCCGCCGGCTTCCGCCGCAACCTGGGCCTGCGCATCGACCTGACCCTGGTCTCAGAGGCGCTGAAGGGCAGTGCGGTGGCCTCGGGCATCGACCGCGAGCCGCGCACCTGGGAACGCCCGAGTGACCATGCGCCGGTCTGGGTGCAGATCGGTTGAACGAACGGGGCCCGACGATTGCCGGGCCCGTTCTGGAACATCTGCCGGCCAGTGGCCGGCACTACCCTCAGATCACCGTATGCTCTTGCGGGTGAACAGGTTGACGATCGCCAGCAGGATCACCGCACCGATCAGCGAGAACAGGAAGGTGCGGAGGGTGATCGCTTCGTTGATGCCGCCGCCGAACAGCCAGCCGGAAATCAGCGCGCCGACGATGCCGACCACGATGTTGAGGATGATGCCCTGCTGGGCATCGCGCTTCATGATGATGCTGGCCAGCCAGCCTACGATGCCGCCGACGATCAGCCAGATGATGATGCCCATGATCGAACCTCCGGTGGGGAACTGTGACCAGTTGACGCGCAGGGCTGTGAACCCGTCGTGGAATTGCGTGATGGGCGTGTGCGGATGAGCCTGCCAGCCACCCTCGATGGCCCGTGGCGCTTCGGTCCGGTGACGGTCTGGCGGCGCCCGCATGTGCCGGGCCAGCGTGGTGAACCGCAGGCGCGGCAGGTGCTGGCGCAGGCATTGGGCGCCGACCCGCAGACGCTGCCGCTGGTCCGTGATGACAAGGGCCGGCCGGAACTGAGCGGCCCGTTGGCCCACTACGGCACCGGCTGGAGCCACAGCGGCGAGGTGCTGCTGGTGGCGCTGGGCGAAGGCGTGCGGCTGGGCGTGGACCTGGAGCTGCTGCGGCCGCGACCGCGCCTGCTGGAAATCGTGCGGCGCTTCTTCCACCCGCAGGAGGTGGCCTGGCTGGAACGCCTGGATGAGGCCGGGCGCGAGCACTGGTTCTTCCGCGTATGGTGCGTCAAGGAGGCCATCCTGAAGGCGCATGGGCAGGGCATCTCGTTCGGCCTGCACCGCCTGCAGCTGGCGCCCGGGCCCGATGGCGCCCTGCACCTGCGCTGGTGCGACCCGGAACTGGGCGAGGCCGCGCGCTGGCACCTGCACGAGTGGCAGGCCAGCGGCCAGTTCCGCGCCGCATTGGCCTGGTATCCACACTGAAGCGGGGAATCGGCGCGCAAAACCGGCGATAATGCCGGCATGAGCGAACACCCACTTCCCGCCAGCGTGTCTGCCACGCTGGAACAGGGCCTGGCCAGCATGGGCCTGGACGCCGCGCTGGCGCCGCCGTTGCTGCGCTACCTGGCCCTGCTGCACCGCTGGAACGGCACCTACAACCTCACCGCCATCCGCGACCCGCAGGAGATGGTCACCCGCCACCTGCTCGACTCGCTGGCGATGCAGCCGTTCGTGGCCGACGGCAGCCTGGCCGACCTTGGCACCGGCCCCGGGCTGCCCGGCATCCCGCTGGCGATCGCCTGCCCGGGCCTGCAGGTCACCCTGGTCGAGAGCAACGGCAAGAAGGCGCGCTTCATGCGCGAAGCCGTGCGCCAGCTCGGCCTGGGCAACGCCCGCGTGGCCGAGTCGCGCGCCGAGGCGCTGGACGAGGCCGGCCGCTACGACCAGTTGACCGCGCGCGCGATGGACACCCTGGCCGGCATCGTCCGCGTCGGTGGCCACCTGCTGCGCCCCGGCGGCGTGTTGCTGGCCATGAAGGGCGTCCACCCGCATGAGGAGATCGCGGACCTGCCGGCGGGCTGGCAGGTGCGTGAGGTGACCCCGTTGAGCGTGCCCGGCCTGGCCGGCGAACGCCACCTGGTCACTGTTACAGGCCCCTGATTCCGGCCGCCAGCCCCTTGTGGAACAACGGGTTGGCGATCCACGATTTCCGCAAGGGGCCGGTTGTACGCATAATGACCGGTCCCAGCACACGTCGACGAGGCACACCCGCATGGCCCGCATCATCGCCATCGCCAACCAGAAGGGTGGCGTCGGCAAGACCACGACCGCCGTCAACCTGGCCGCTTCCCTGGCCAACGCACCCAAGCGCGTGCTGTTGGTCGACCTGGATTCGCAGGGCAACGCGACCATGGGCAGTGGCGTGGACAAACGCGAGCTGGCCGCCTCCACCTGTGACCTGCTGCTCGGCGAGAACAGCGCTGCCGATGTACGCGTGCAGACTGCCGAGGGTTACGACCTGCTGCCCGGCAATATCGACCTGACCGCCGCCGAGATCCAGCTGATGGGCCAGAGCGAGCGCGAGCAGCGCCTGAAGCGCGCGCTGGCGCCGATCCGCGACGAGTACGACTACATCCTGATCGACTGCCCGCCGGCGCTGTCGCTGCTGACGCTCAACGCGCTGGCCGCCGCCGACTCGGTGATCGTGCCGATGCAGTGCGAGTACTACGCGCTGGAAGGCCTGAGCGCGCTGGTGGAAACCATCGAAGCGCTGCGCACCAGCCTGAACCCGGCGCTGGAGATCGAAGGCGTGCTGCGCACCATGTTCGACGTGCGCAACAACCTGGCCAACGCAGTGTCGGCCGAGCTCACCGAGCACTTCGGCGACCGCGTGTTCCGCACCATCGTGCCGCGCAACGTGCGCCTGGCCGAGGCACCCAGCCATGGCCAGAGCATCGTCGGCTACGACCGCGCCTCGCGCGGTGGCGTGGCCTACCTGGGCCTGGCCGGCGAGATCATCCGCCGCAACAACGAACGCAACAAGGCCGGCAAGGCCGTGGAGATCGTCTGATGACCAGCAGCAAGCCGGCAGCCAAGAAGCGAGGCCTCGGCCGTGGCCTGGATGCGCTGTTGGGCCCGAAAGGCGCGGTCAGCCAGGTGCAGGCCACCACCGCGGTGATCGAGCCGCTGCCGGGTGAAGTGCTGCGCAAGTTGCCGGTCGGCCAGCTGCAGCCGGGCAAGTACCAGCCGCGCCGCGAGATGGACGAGGGCAAGCTGTCCGAGCTGGCCGACTCGATCAAGTCGCAGGGCGTGATCCAGCCGATCCTGGTGCGCCAGCTGCCGGCAGGCAACTACGAAATCGTCGCCGGTGAACGCCGTTGGCGCGCATCGCAGCTGGCCGGCCTGGACGAAGTGCCGGTGGTGGTGCGCGAGCTGGAAGACCGCACCGTCATCGCGATGGCGCTGATCGAGAACATCCAGCGCGAAGACCTCAATCCGCTGGAAGAAGCCGAGGCGCTGCAGCGCCTGATCAGCGAGTTCACCCTGACCCATGCCGAGGCCGCCGAGGCCGTCGGCCGCTCGCGCGCGGCGGTGTCCAACCTGCTGCGCCTGCTGGAGCTGCCGGTGGCGATCCGCCTGCTGCTGGAAACCCGCCGCCTGGAAATGGGCCACGCCCGCGCGCTGCTGACCCTGGCTCCCGAGCTGGCCGGCAAGCTGGCCCAGGAAGCAGCCGATGAAGGCTGGTCGGTGCGCGAGGTCGAGCGCCGTGCGCAGGCCTTCGCCGCCGGCAAGGTGCCGAGCAACCGCCCGGCGGCCACGCCGAAGGTGCAGCAGGCCGACATCGCCTCGCTGGAAACCGAACTGTCCGAAGCATTGGGCGCCAAGGTGGCGATCAATCATGGCCGTGGCGGCAAGGGCAAGCTGATCATCCACTACACCGACCTGGATACCCTGGACGGCGTGCTGGAAAAGCTGCGCACGCGCCAGGGCTGAGCCCGGCGCAGTGACAGGGGGCGCGGCCCGTTCCTGCCGTGTCCCGCCAATGACAGGGAACGTACCGCCGCGCGCGCCGTGGGAATGCACTGCCTTCCGGTCCGTGGCCTCATCCAGGGAGCAGGATATGAGCAACGAATACGAGGACGTCAGCCCGGACGGCACCCAGATACTGGTACATCGCCGCGAAAAGGACTTCGTGCTCGCCACCGGCGAAGAACGCCACATCGAGGCGATCAGCGCCCACCTCGAACGCCATCTGGGCCCGGTATCCGGTGTCTTCCACGAGATCATCTCCGACCTGGTGCACATCGACGTGCACGTGGTGCCGGCCAATGACCACTGCCCTTACCTGCGCCTGGTCACCTCCGGCATGAGCGACCTGCCGATGACCGTGCCCGCCGAGGTGGACGCGGACGTGCCGCGCTACATGGAACTGATGGTGACCCTGCCGGCGGACTGGCCCATCTCCCAGGACGCCTTCGAGGACGAGCGCAATTACTGGCCGGTGCGCCTGCTGAAGGGCATGGCGCGGTTGCCGCACGAGTACGACACCTGGCTGGGCTTCGGCCACACCATTCCCAACGGCCATCCCAGCGAGCCCTATGCGCCGGGCGTGGGCTTCGACGGCGCCATCGTGCTGACGCCGGTAACCACCCCGGAGGATTTTGCCACGCTGGAACTGGACGACGGCAAGACCATCAGCTTCATGAGCCTGGTCCCGCTGTACCCCGAAGAGATGGACCTGAAGCTGAGGAAGGGCGCCGAGGCGCTGCTCGACCGCTTCGACGCGAAGAAGATCCAGGATGTAATCGAACCCGGCCGCACCAACGTGGCGAAGAAGCGTTTCGGTTTGTTCTGAGACCGGTAACATCAGGGGCCTGAACTTCGTTTCCAGGCCCCTGCCATGACCATCCTGCTCACCGGCGCTGCCGGCTTCATCGGTGCCTACACCGCCCGCGCACTGCTGGAGGCCGGCCAGGCCGTGGTCGGCCTGGACAACTTCAACGATTACTACGACCCGCAGATCAAGCGCGACCGCGTGGCCGCGCTGTGCCCGTCGCTGGACCTGCGCGCGCTGGACCTGACCGACCGCGAGGGCCTGGCTGCGCTGTTCGATGAAGTGCAGCCGACGGCGGTGATCCATCTGGCCGCCCAGGCCGGCGTGCGCTATTCGCTGGAAAACCCGCACGCCTACGTCGACAGCAACCTGGTCGGCTTCGTCAACATGCTCGAACTGTGCCGCCACCGCGGCGTGCAGCACCTGGTGTATGCCTCCAGCAGCTCGGTCTACGGCGATTCGGCCACGCCGCCGTTCTCCGAGGACCAGCGCGTGGACCAGCCGCGCTCGCTGTATGCGGCGACCAAGGCCGCCAATGAGCTGATGGCCCATACCTACGCGCAGCTGTACGGCCTGCATGCCACCGGCCTACGCTTCTTCACCGTGTATGGCCCGTGGGGCCGGCCGGACATGGCACCGCTGCTGTTCTCCCGCGCGGTGCTGGCCGGGCGGCCGATCGACGTGTTCAACGAAGGCCGCATGCAGCGCGATTTCACACATGTCTCCGACATTGTGTCCGGTATCCTCGGCGCCCTCGCGCACCCGGCCGACGGCCCGGTGCCGCACCGGGTGTTCAACCTCGGCAACCATACGCCGGTCGAGCTGGAGCGCTTCATCAGCGTGATCGAGCAGGCCGCCGGCCGCCCCGCGCAGAAGGTGTACAAGCCCATGCAGCCCGGCGACATGGTGCGCACGATGGCCGATACCCGGCGCGCACATGACGCTTTCGGCTTCGATGCGGTGACCCCGATCGAAGAAGGCCTGCCGCCTGTGGTGCAGTGGTGCCGCGAGTATTTTGGCGATCGCGCCTGAGGATGGATCCTCACGCCGCGGGGTTCATCTTCGGATAACCTCGGCAGCGGAGAATGCGCGGTCTTTGTCCCCCCTTTGGCCGAGTGCCTTATGAGCCAACCCGAGCTTTCCGTTGTCGTCCCGGTATTCAACGAGCGCGACAATGTCGCCCCGCTGGTCGCCGAAATCACCGCCGCGCTGCGTGGCCGGCTGCCGTTCGAAATCGTCTACATCGACGATCACTCGCGCGATGACACCCTGGCGGTGCTGCAGGGACTGAAGGCGACCACCCCGGAACTGCGCGTGCTGCACCATGTGAACCAGAGCGGGCAGAGCACCGCGGTGCGCACCGGCGTCAAGCACGCCCGCGCGCCGTGGATCGCGACCCTGGATGGCGATGGCCAGAACGATCCGGCCGATATCCCCAAGCTGCTCGCCGCACGCGACGCCGCCGAGGCGCAGGTGAAGCTGTTCGCCGGCTGGCGCGTCAACCGCCAGGACAGCGGCAGCAAGCGCTGGGCCAGCAAATGGGCCAACGCCATCCGTGCACGCATGCTGCGCGACGATACGCCCGATACCGGCTGCGGCATCAAGCTGTTCGAACGCAGCGCGTTCCTCGACCTGCCGTACTTCGACCACATGCACCGCTACCTGCCGGCGCTGATGCAGCGCGCCGGCTGGAAGACCACCAGCGTGCCGGTCAACCACCGCCACCGTACCGCTGGCGTGTCCAAGTACAACAACCTCGGCCGCGCGCTGGTCGGCATCCGCGACCTGCGTGGCGTGGCCTGGCTGATCACCCGCAGCAAGCGCACCGCGGTGGAGGAGCGCTGATGGATCTGGAGCTGCATTGGCTCGACCAGCCGCTGACCTGGCTGTACTGGACCGGCCTGCACGTGACCGGCTGGAAGCTGATCGGCTATACCGGCGCGCTGATGTTCGGCGGCCGCTGGCTGGTCCAGTTCGTCGCGTCCAAGCGCGCCGGCAAGCCGGTGATCCCGCGCCTGTTCTGGTACATGAGCGTGCTCGGCAGCCTGATGACGCTGAGCTACTTCCTGTTCTCGGCCAAGCAGGACTCGGTGGGCGTGCTGCAGAACCTGTTCCCGGCGTTCACCGCGCTGTACAGCCTGCACCTGGACATCAAGCACCGCGGCTGGAAGCGAGACAAGGCCAGCCACTGAGGCCCCGGGGTCGGATCCCTTTCCATGGGAAAGGGCTCTGACCCCGTCCGGATCACCCTGTCCGGATCCGCGGCGCATCCACGCATGACGTGGGTCTACTGCGTACCTGGCTACCGGGGCCCCGGTCTGCTGCGCAGGCAGGACCTTCGTCCCATGCCACGGGCGATGGGGGGTGCCATGATCGGGGTCTGCCTTCCCGGGAACCTGTGCTCGTGAAAACCCGTCTTGCCGTTGCCCTGCTGATCGCCCTGTCCGCCCCCGCCGTGGCCCTGGCCGCGCCGCCCGCCACCGCCGCACCGTCCGGCGTGGCCACTGAATCGCCCGCCGACGCCGCCTTCCGCGCGCTGTACGAGAAGGAATGGAAGTGGCGCCAGCAGGGCGGTGGCGAGGCCAGCGAGGACGAGGACGCCCCGGCCAACGCCACCCGCATGCCCGACGTCGGCCCGGCCGCGCAGCAGGCGCGCCTGAAGGTGTGGGATGAGACCCTGGCCGCGCTGAAGAAGATCGACCCGAAGACCCTGTCGGCCGACAACCAGGTCAACTACGCGATCTACCACGACCAGGTGTTCAACCTGGCCGAAGAGACGCGCCTGCGCGGCTACGAGATGCCGTTCAACGCCGATTCCTCGTTCTGGTCCAACCTGTCCTTCATGGCCCGGCGCGAGATGAAGACCGTGCAGGACTACCAGAACTACATCGCACGCCTGAATGATGTACCGCGCTACTTCGGCCAGCAGACCGAGAACATGCGCGCCGGCTTGAAGCGTGGTTTCAGCGTGCCGCGCGCGGTGCTCGATGGCCGCGAAGTGTCCATCGCCACCGTCGCCGAGCTGAAGGACCCGACCGAGTCGCCGCTGTACGCGCCGTTCAAGAAGCTGCCCACCACCATCCCGGCCGCCGAGCAGGCCAGGCTGCAGGCGCAGGCGCGCGAAGCAATCAGCGGCAAGGTGGTGCCGGCGTTCCAGCAGCTGCGCACCTTCTTCGTCAACGAGTACGTGCCGCAGGCGCGTACCACCCTGGCCGCCGAAGCGATGCCCGATGGCAAGGCGTACTACCGGCAGCAGATCCACGAGTACACCACGCTGGACCTGTCGCCGGACGAGATCCACCGCATCGGCCTGGATGAGGTCGCGCGCATCCAGAAGGAAATGAACGACATCATCAAGCAGGTGAAGTTCAAGGGCAGCTTTGCCGAGTTCCTGACCTTCCTGCGTACCGATCCGCAGTTCTATGCAAAGACACCGGAAGAGCTGCTGTCGCGTGCCGCGTGGATCTCCAAGCGGGCGGATGGCCAGCTGGGCAAGTACATGACGTTGCCGCGCGCGCGCTTCACCATCGTGCCGGTGCCGCCGGACATCGCACCGTTCTGGACGGCCGGCCGCGGTGGCATGGGCACCTACTGGCTCAACACCTACAACCTGCCGTCGCGCCCGCTGTACAACCTGCCGGCGCTGACCCTGCATGAATCCGATCCGGGCCACTCGCTGCAGGGCGCGATCGCCGCCGAGCAGAAGAACCTGCCGGAGTTCCGCCGCAACGCCTACATCTCCGCCTATGGCGAAGGCTGGGCGCTGTACTGCGAGAAACTGGGCGTGGAGATGGGCATCTACGAAACCCCGTACGAGGACTTCGGCCGCCTGACCTACGAGATGTGGCGTGCCGCGCGCCTGGTGATCGACACCGGCGTGCACAGCAAGGGCTGGACCCGCGAGCAGGCGTTGGCCTACCTGCGTGACCACACCGCGCTGAGCGAGCATGAAGTGACCACCGAGGTGGACCGCTACATCTCCTGGCCTGGCCAGGCGCTGAGCTACAAGCTGGGCGAGATCGCCATCGTGCGCCTGCGTGCGCAGGCCGAGAAGGAGCTGGGCGACAAGTTCGACATCAAGGGCTTCCACGACACCCTGCTCAAGCAGGGCTCGGTGCCGCTGCCGGTGCTGGAACAGCAGATCCAGGCCTACATCGCCGAGCGCAAGAAGGCCTGACCGTGCAAGGGTAGTGCCGGCCGCTGGCCGGCAACCCGACCCGGTCACGGGGTCGGATCCCTTTCCTGTGGAAAGGGCTCCGACCCCCTCTCGCCTCACCCCACCGGCCGCGGCTTGGCCACCCGTGCTGCGAAGGTCGGCAGCACCAGCAGGGTCAGCACGGTGGCGGTGATCAGGCCACCGATCACCACCGTGGCCAGCGGCTTCTGCACCTCCGCACCGGAACCGCTGGCAATCGCCATCGGGATGAAGCCGACGATCGCCACCAGCGCCGTGGTCAGCACCGCGCGGATGCGGCTCGAGGCACCGTTGATCGCCGCCTGCAGCGGCAGGTCGCCGGCATCCAGGCGTTCGCGGATCGCCTGCATCAGCACCAGGCCGTTCAACGTGGCCACGCCGGAGACGGCGATGAAGCCAACTGCCGCCGATACCGAGAATGGCATGCCTCGCAGCAGCAGCGCGAGGATGCCACCGACCAGCGCCAACGGCACGCAGCTGAACACCAGAATGGCTTCCTTGCCGCTGCGCAGGGCCATGAACAGCAGGCTGCCGATCAGCAGGAACACCACCGGCACCACGGTTGCCAACCGCTTCTCCGCGCGCTGCAGGTTCTCGAACTGACCGCCCCAGGTCAGGTAGGCGCCCGGCGGCAGCGCCACGTCGGCCACCGCGGCCTGCGCCTCGCCGACGAAGCCGCCCAGATCGCGACCGCGCACGTTGGCCTGCACCACCACGCGGCGGCTGCCGTTGTTGCGGCTGATCTGGTTCGGCCCTTCGCTCACGGTAATGCGCGCCACCGACGACAACGGAATCACGAGCCCCGATGGCGTGGCGATCGGCAGCGAGGCCAGCTGGTCCGGATCGTTGCGCGAGGCATCGTCCAGGCGCACCACCACGTTGAAGCGGCGGTCGCCTTCGAAGATCTTGCCGGCCGTGGTACCGCCGATGCCGGTGGACAGCGCATCACTCACATCTGCAGCGCTCAACCCGTACTGTGCCGCCGCCACGTGGTCGATCGCCACGTTGAGCGTGGGCAGGCCGGAGATCTGTTCTACCCGCACGTCGGCCGCGCCATCCACCGCACGCAGCTTCAACGCCACCTGGTCGGCCACCTTCTGCAGCTGGCTGAAGTCATCACCAAAGATCATTACGGCCAGGTCGGTACGCACGCCGGAAATCAGTTCGTTGAAGCGCAGCTCGATCGGCTGGCTGAACTCGAAGCTGTTGCCCAGCTGCTGCCCGGCCAGTTTCTCGAAGCGCGCCACCAGTGCGTCCTTGGCCAGCGTCGGATCGGGCCAGTCCTTGCGTGGCTTCAACACGATCACGCTGTCGGAAATATTGGTCGGCATCGGGTCGATCGCCGCCTCGGCGGTACCGGTGCGCGAGAACACGGTTTCCACTTCCGGCTGCTTGGCAATCGCCTTTTCCAGCGCCAGCTGCATTGCCAGTGACTGCTCCAGCGAGGTCGATGGCACGCGCAGGGCCTGCATCGCCACGTTGCCTTCATCCAGGGTCGGCATGAACTCGCGGCCCAGCAGCGAGAACGCGCCGATGCCCACCACCACCATCATCACCGCACCGGCCAGCACCGTGCGCGGGTGCGCCACGGCCTTGCGCACCACCGGTTCGATGCGCGCACGCAGCACGCGGATCAGCCTGGTTTCGTGCTCGCCGTCGTCCGCGTGCGCATCGCCGTCCTTCACCTTGGGCTCGCGCACCAGCAGCGCGGCCATCGCCGGCACGAAGGTGAAGGAGAACAGGAAGGCACCGACCAGGGCCAGCATGAACGTGGCCGCCATCGGGTGGAACGTCTTGCCCTCCACGCCCTCCAGCGTGAGGATCGGCGCGAACACCAGCAGGATGATCAGCTGGCCGAAGGCCGCAGGGCGCGCCAACTTAATGGCAGAATCGGCGGCCACGCGCAGGCGTTCCATCGCGGTCAGCGCACGGCCCAGTTCGGCGCGGCGCTGGCCCAGCATCAGCAGTGTCGACTCGACCACGATCACCGCACCGTCCACCAGGATGCCGAAGTCCAGCGCACCCAGGCTCATCAGGTTGCCACTGATGCCGAAGCGGTTCATGCCGATCACTGCGAACAGGAACGACAGCGGAATCACCAGCGCGGTGATCGTTGCCGCACGCAGGTTGCCCAGCAGCAGGAACAGCACCACCACCACCAGCAGCGCGCCCTCGGTGAGGTTCCTGGCGACGGTCTTGATGGTGGAATTGACCAGCACGCTGCGGTCCAGCACCGGTGCCGCCACGATGTCGGCCGGCAGTGACTTGTTTACCTGTTCCAGGCGCGCGGCCGCTGCCTGGGCCACGGTGCGGCTGTTGCCACCGGCAATCATCAGCGCGGTGCCCAGCACGGCTTCATGGCCGTTGCGGCTGGCCGCACCCAGCCGCGGCGCGCGGCTCAGTTCCACCGTGGCCACATCGGCTACGCGTACCACCACGCCATTGCGGGTCGCCACCGGGGCCTGTGCCAGGTCGTCGGTGGTCAGCGCCAGGCCGTCGGCACGTACCACCAGGCCCTCGCCGGCACGCTGTACGAAGCCGGCACCGGCCTGCACGTTGGAACGCTGCAGGGCAGTGACCAGGTCGGCCAGGCCGAGGCCATGCGCGGCCAGTCTGGCGCTGTCCGGATGCACGCCGTATTCCTTGACGTAGCCGCCAACCGTATCGACGCCGGCCAGCCCCGGGCTGGAACGCATCTGCGGCGCGATGATCCAGTCCTGCACGGTGCGCAGGTAGGTCGCACGTTCTTCGGGCGTACGCAGCAGGTTGCCTTCCGGTGTGCGGTAGACCTCGCCGGCCTGCCAGCCCGCTTCATCGGGTTTGGCCAGTTTGGCCGGATCGAACGCGGTGAAGTCCACCGTCCACATCAGCACCTCGCCAAGGCCGGTGGTGACCGGCGACAGCATCGGTGATGCACCATCGGGCAGGTCTTCCGATGCCTCGCGCATGCGTTCGGCCACCTGCTGGCGGGCGAAGTAGATGTCGGTGGCATCGGTGAAGATCGCGGTGACCTGCGAGAAACCATTGCGCGACAGCGAACGCGTGGTGGTCAGGCCGGGGATGCCGGCCAGCGCGGTTTCGAGCGGATAGGTCACCTGCCGCTCGATCTGCTCCGGTGTCAGCGCCGGTGCCACCGTGTTGATCTGTACCTGACGGTTGGTGATGTCCGGCACCGCGTCGATCGGCAGCTTGCCCAGCTGGAACAGGCCCACCGCGGCGATCAGTGCGGCCATGAACACCACCAGCCAGCGGTGGCGCACCGCTGTTTCAATGATCAGCTTGAACATGGTCGCCTCCTCAGTGGCCGTGCTCGGCTTCGCCCTTGGCCAGCTCGGCCTTGAGCAGGAAGGCATTGGCACCGACGATGCGCTCGCTGCCGGTCAGCCCAGCGAGGATCTCGATGCGGTCACCGGCACGGCGCCCGGCCAGCACCGGCTGCGCCTTGAAGCCACCTTCGACGGCGACAAACACCGCGCTGCTGCCATCAACGTTCTGCACTGCATCGGCCGGGACGCTGAGCGAACCGTCCTGGCCTTCGGTGACCACCACGGCCGAGACCGGCGAACCGGCCGGCGGCAGCGACGCATCCACCGGGGTGGCGCGGATCACCGCGACGCCGCCCTGCTGGCGCACATCGGCGGCCGAACCGGTGACGGTGGCGGTGAAGCTGCCACCCGGCACGCTCACTTCCAGCGTCATGCCGGGCGTGACCTGTGCGGCCAGCGCCGGCGGTGCGGTGAACACCAGCTCGTTCATTGTCGGGTCGGCGACATCGGCGACTGCACTGCCGGCGGCGACTACACCGCCCGGAGTGACCTGCACGTTGCCGACGATGCCGGCCACCGGGCTGGTGATGCGCACGCGGCCACTGGCATCGGGCGCACCGTTGGCAGCGGCCTGGGCCTGCGCGGCAGCGGCCTGGGCCTGTGCCGCCAGCGACCGTGCGCGCGAGGCTTCCATCTCCTGGCGGGCGACCACGCCCTGGTCGACCAGCGCCTTGTCGCGGCCATAGGCCAGGCGCGCGGCCTCGGCTTCGGCCGAGGCGGCCAGCGCATTGGCGCGGAACACCGCCGCTTCGCCGCTGACCACGATCGCCAGTGCCTGGTTCTGCTTCACCGCGGTGCCCGGTGCGACCAGCACGCGTTCGACGCGGCCGGTCACGGTCGACGCCACCGAGGCGCGTGCACCGACCGACGGTTCGACCCGGCCGGACAGGCGCGTGGAGCTACCGCCACCACGACCGACCGCGACCACTTCGATACCGGACGCCTTGATCTGCTCAGGAGTCAGCTGCACGACACCCTCATCGCCATCGGCGGGCGCCTTTGCGGATTCGGCCTTGGCCTCCTTGCTGTCGGCGGCATGGCCGTGGCCATCGTCGGTGCCGGCCTTGGCCGCAGCCGGGTCTTCATTGGCAGGTGTCTGCGCGTTGCCAGCGCAGCCGGCCAGCAGCGCGGCCAGCAGCACGCCGCCGATCAGCGGGAAAGTACGGGAGAGCGTCATGGGACCTCCACAAAAGGTGCGCGCCCTTCAAGGCGGGCAAGATCGATTTCCGCGGCGACGCGCGACAGGCGCGCATCCACGGCGGTGCCGCGGGCGGCGATGAGGGCGCTGCGCGTGCTGCGCAGTTCCAGCTGCGAGATGCGCCCGGCGTCGAAGCCGATGCGGGCCAGGCGATACGCCTCTTCGGCGGCGACCACGCTTTCATCGGCGGCGCGGGTACGGCTGCCGGCGGCCTTCAAACCGGCCACCGCGGAGAGGCGTGCCGCCTCGCTGTCGCGGCGCTGCTGGTCCAGGCGTGCCTCGGCCGCGCGCTGGTCGGCGTTGGCGGCGCGTATGCCCCCGCGGTTGCGGTCGAACAGCGGGATGCTGAGGCTGACCCCGAGGTTGTAGGCGCGCTCGCCCCCCTCGCGGAAGCGGGTCTGCGCGGCAGTGACGCTCAGGTCGGGCAGGGCGCGCTTGCGCTCCACGTCAACCAGCTTGCCCGCCGCATCCGCTTCGGCTTCGGCGATGCGCACCGCCAGCGCGGTATCGGTGGCACCGCGTGGCAACGGCGGCGCGCGGTCGAGCAGGCTGTCGCCGATCGACTGCACCGGCGCATCCAGTAGCGCGGCACCGGCCAGGCGGGCCAGCGCGGCATCGCGGAAGGCCTGCGCCTCATCCAGCGCGGCGCTGGCGTTGGCGACTTCGCTCTGCGCCTGCACGGCGCGCAGCTGCGGCTCGCGGCCCTGCTTGACCATCGCGTTGACCGCGTTGGCGTCAGCGCGGGTGAGGCTCAGTGCTTCTTCGGCCAGGGTGTAGCGGCGCAGTGCACTTTCCGCCTGTGCATAGACCACCGCCAGCTGGCTGGCCACGTCGCTGCGGCTTTGGGCACCACGCAGGTTGGCGGCCTGTGCCTCGGCACGGGCGGCACGGACACGCGCGCCACGCTGGCCCCAGACCTCCAGCGGCTGGGACAGGGTGAGCACGGTATCGGCCTTGCCCATGCCGCCATAGGAGCCGGTGCCCCAGGCGTTTTCGGCGGAGTAAGAGAGGGAAGGGTTGGGCAACGCACGGGCCTGGTCGGCGCGCGCGTCGGCGGCCTCGGCCAGCGCCGCACCGACGCGGGTGCCGGGCAGCTGGTCCAGGCGTTCAAGCAGGGTGTCGTAGGAAGGGGCGGCTTGCGCCATCACCGATGCCGCCGGGGCCAGGCCCAGCAACACGGCGACGACCCGCCCGGCCGCACGCAGCGGCCGACGTGTCAGGGTCGACATGAAGAATTTCCGGAGGTGAGAGGAACCGAAGCCCGCGAATGCGGGACGCGCTCAACTCACGCCCGGGGAGGACGCGTCAGTTCATCCTGGGCGACCGCATAGGTCGCCGCGTCGCCGGCATTCATCCAGCGCGCCGGAAGCGGCGCACCGAAGGCGGCGAAGGTACTGGCCGGCAGGCTCAGATTGGAGTGGTGGCAGTGGTTGTGGCCACAGGCACCGACGTGCTTGCCGTCGGCATCGCCATCGGCATCCGGTGCGGACTCCACATGCACCGTGCTGGCATGCGGTTCCACCGTGCAGGCCAGCGCGTCGGCCACCGGCACGACCACGAATGCCGCCATCAGCAGCATCAGCAGGGTCGAACGGAGGTGGCGGGTGATCCAGCGCATGGACGGCAGGCTAGCAAGCGGTTTTCGCCGGATACAATATCAATGGACGCTTCGGGAATTCGTCGGAATCTCCCGTTCAGCTGGGCCGGGCGCGGGGTCGGATCCCTTTCCTCCGGAAAGGGCTCTGACCCCACCACACCGTTCGGGTGCGCCGCGCACATGTGCTCTGGTAGGTGTCGACCTTGGTCGACACGCTTTTCGACCCCACCGCGTTGCCGGCCAGCGGCCGGCACTACCCGTATCACGGCAGCTTCGCGATCACCTTGATCTCGAACTGGAACCCGTACAGCCAGGTCACGCCGATACCGGTCAGGGTCGGGTGCGGCGCCTCGCCCCAATACTCCGGCACGATTGCCCAGGCCTTCTCAAAGTTCTTCTCTGGATCGACCAGGAACACGGTCACGTCGATCACGTCATCGAACGTGCAGCCGGCAGCAGCCAACACCGCATTGAGATTCTCGAAGGCGCGGCGCACCTGCGTTTCGAAGTCTGGCTCGGGCGAGCCGTCCTCACGGCTGCCGACCTGGCCGGATACGAACAGGAAGCCGTTGGAACGGATCGCAGGCGAGTAGCGGTTGCGCTCGTACAGGGCCTGGCGGCCGGCGGGGAAAACGACATCACGCTGTGACATGGGGAAGATCCCGTGGGAGAGAACGCCATCCTCCCCGTCAGCGCTGTCTGGATAAACCGCGATGATCGGCCTAGATTGATTGTCAATTCCAAACAATCATGGCCCGCCATGGACCGTTTCGAGGCGATGCGGGCCTTTGCCCGGGTGGTGGAAACCGGCAGCTTCACCCGCGCCGCGCAGACCCTGCAGATCAGCCGCACCACGGCCACCCAGCTGGTGCAGCAGCTGGAGGCACACCTGCGGCTGCGCCTGCTCAACCGCACCACGCGCCGGGTCAGCGTCACCGCCGACGGCGCGGCCTACTACCCGCGCATCGCCCGCCTGCTGGCCGAGCTGGAAGAAGTGGAGGGCGGGCTGGGCGACGCGGCCACCCAGCCGCGCGGGCGGCTGCGCGTGGATGTGCCCGGGCCCTACGCGCGGCTGCGGCTGGTGCCGGCGCTGCCGGACTTCCAGGCGCGCTACCCGGAGATCCAGCTGGACATCGGCGTGAGTGACCGCGAAGTCGATGTCATCGCCGACAACGTCGACTGCGTGATCCGGGGTGGCACCCCGGCCGACCCGGCGCTGGTAGCGCGGCCGCTGGCGGCGCTGCCGATCGGCTTCCACGCAAGCCCCGACTATGTGCAGCGTTTCGGCCTGCCGACCGATCCGCGCGCGCTGCAAGGGCCCGATCACCACATGGTTGGCTTCCTCAGCCCGCGCAGTGGCCGCGCACGCGTGTTCATTGCACAGCGCGGCGATGAACGCGTTGAGGTGCAGGGCCGCTATACGGTCGGCTTCGATGATGGAAACGCCTATCTGGCCGCTGCGTTGGCGGGGTTGGGCGTGGTGGCGCTGCCCAGCTACATGGCCGAGCCGCACGTGGCGCGCGGCGAGCTGTTGCCGGTGTTGCCGGACTGGCAGCTGCCGCCGATGCCGATGCATGTGATGTTCCCGCCGAACCGGCACATGAGCCAGCGGCTGCGGGTGTTCATCGATTGGGTGGTGGAAGCGCTGGGGTGACGCTGCACACCACCCCCGATTGCTGATGGCGACTAGAGCTCCACGAACTCGTAACTGATTGGTAGGCCGAACTGAGCGCGTATGCGCTCAAAGAAGTCCTTGTCTTCTCCTACCAATGGCCGACGCCCCACGATGACCAATGAAGGCTCCAGATCGTGCGTCCGTCTCGGGTGATACGCGTACTCGAGGAGCTGGCCGAGCGCCTGACGTATCGCGCTCAATGGTCTGAGGTCTGATTTGACCTCATAGAGTATGAGCTTGTCATCCGTTCGAAGCTTGACGTCAATGAAGTCTTCCTCAAAGGCGATATCCGCACCGGGATAGCGAAGTTTCAAGCGAGCTTCCAAAAGCCGTTGCATCTTCTGATGTTCTGGAGAGTAGGTGGCCATTCCAGCTTGGAGCTTACGCTGCCGTTCACCGGAGTCCGGGAGTTCGGGTACACCCTTACGTCCTGCCCATCTTGCAGGCTTTTCGGGAAGCGGTGTCTCCACTCCATACAGCGAATAGCGCGTCAAACGATGTGCAGGGTGCCAGCTGGGAATGGGATTGCCAGCGTCGATACGCCTTACGTTCGTCGTCCGGAAACGTATGTTGAGTATCTGCTCGGGAAGGTCAGGATCGAGCGCGGCAGCGTAGCCGTTTGCGTCCTCCACCTCTTGTTTCATTGTGGCAAGCCATCCATTTTTGACATAGGCCTCAACTGCATCTGCTGATTGCTGATCGCTTAGAACCTCCACGTCTCGGATCTCGCACACCATTGACCGACCTTGTGACGAAAGAACGAAAAGCTCGAGGTCAAATGCCTCGCCTCGCTTGAGCAGACGCTTCCTGCTGCGATTCACACCTTGAACAAACGCGTATCGCCAGCCACCGAGCTGCCATTCGTCGCGAAAAAGCCAGTCTTCATGGCCGAAGCCGTACTCGCTCCGATAGCTTGATCCGCTCTCAGTCACATCATGTGCGCCTGCCGGTCTACGCCACCCCATGCTGTTGTGGGCAATCCGGGCTGTGTAGCGATTGCTGGCCTTCGTTCGCCCCTGCACTGGGACCTCATCGAAAACACAGCGCTCGATTTCTTCATAGAGGGGCAGGATATTCACTAGCGTCGCGACGGCGCGCTGCACTGCCGATTCGTTCACGCCGGCTGGACCCACATACTCTTTGACGCCAAAGAATATGAAGTTGCCATTGATCACTTCGCTGGCCGGTATTGGCCCGGCAGGAAGTCTGGCCTCACTCCCGTCTCCACGATGAATCCAGATTTCGTAAGCAGACAATGACGGCATCCCAGGAAGGATGCTGTTGAACGCATCAATACGGCTGGCTAGCTGCTTTGTCGGATCCGGTAGGCTCTGTCCGGGCTGCAAGCCGAACGCAACGCCGTAGCGGAAAAGGTCACCTTTCTCAAAACCAATGTTGAACTGAAGCTCCTCCCGGCCTCCTCGATGGAATACATAGTTCAAGGCCTCGCCTGCCTTGGGGAAGAGCCCCCCGTGGTTGTTACCTCTTCCCCTTACCTGTCGGCGGATGCTGTAGAAGTCGGCAAGCCGGGTATCCTCCAGCGCTTGGTTCAGTCGTTGTCTCACTTCCTCGATTGTGTTCATCGTTTCCCCTGTCCCTGTATGGAAGGCTGAATATAGTGGTATAGAGCAGGTCGCTGATACACCAACGCCTGCATATCAGACTTGGACCAGGCCTCACCATCGTGGCAATGACCGGACTTGTAGCGCCGAGCCAACGCTCGGCTGCTTCTGGCTCCAACGCTCAAGGCCTGCGCCTAGCGCGTGAGCCGAGCACGGGCTCGGCTCTACAGTGGGGGGCTTCCTGCTGCAGGCATGCGAAAATCATCGCGGCACGCAACAGGAAACAGCCTCACGCATGAGTCGCATCGTCGCACTGGATACCGAAACCACCGGCATCTCCCACCGCCTGGGGCACCGGGTGATCGAAATCGGTGCCGTCGAACTGATCGATGGCCAGCTCACCGGCCGCCAGTTCCACACCTACCTGCAGCCGCAGCGCAGGGTCGACTGGGGTGCACAGCGCGTGCACGGCATCAGTGATGCGATGCTGGTGGGCAAGCCACTGTTTTCCAGCAAGGCCGCCGAACTGCTGGACTTCCTGCGCGGCAGCGAGATGGTCGCGCACAACGCCACCTTCGATGTGGGCTTCCTGGACAACGAGCTGCGTCTGTCCGGTATTCCCGGCACGCTGGCCCAGCATTGCCGCATCACCTGCAGCCTGAAGCTGGCGCGCGGGCGCTGGCCGGGCCAAGGCAACAAGCTGGATGATGTGCTGCAGCGCCTGCGCATTCCCAGCCAGCGCGGCCTGCACGGCGCGCTCAAGGATGCCCATCTGCTAGCGCAGGTGATTTCGCACCTGCGCTGAGGCCTGGCCGCTGTTACACCGGCCGTAACCAGCGCTCGATCATCGCCACGCCACAGGCCACCCCGTCCTCATGGCCCATCGCCACGCCCAGGGTCGCCGCGCGTGTGCGTGTTGCGTCGGTTTCAACGAAGGTGATGGCTGCCGCCAGCGTTGCTGCATCCAGTCGCTTCGGTGACAACGGTGCCGGTGCCACGCCCAACCGATACAGGCGATCGGCCCAGAAGAACTGATCCGCGGCGAACGGCATCACCAGCGAGGGAATGCCGGCGCGGCAGGCCGAATGCGTGGTGCCGCTGCCACCATGGTGGATGGCGAGTGCGCAATGCGGGAACAGTGCTTCGTGTGGCGTCGGGCCGAGCACGAACACATCTGCTGGCAGCGCACCCGTCGGCAATCCGGCCCACCCTGGAAACAGCAGCACCCGGCGCGGTGCCAGCGCCTGCAGCAGGGCCGGCAGCACGCGCTCGCGATCGAATCCGGTCATGCTGCCAAAGCCCAGATAGACCGGCGGCGGCCCGGCATCGAGGAAGGCCTGCAGATCGGCCGGCGGCGTCCAGGGCGCGTCAGGAAGCCGCCATTGGCCACAGGCGATGTGGTCGACCGGCCAGTCCGCCGGTGGCGGCAGCAGCTGCGGCGAGATGCCATAGAGCATCGGCAGGCCGGACCACAGCGCGCGACGCGGCGATTGCCCCAGTTGCTGGCGTGCCGCGTTGATCGGCCGACGGAACTGGCGCCAGATCAGGCCGTTGACCCACCCGTAGCTGGCCCGGTTCAACCAGCCCGGCGAGCGTCCGGGTGGCAGGAACGGAGAGCGGAAGGCTCGCGTCGGGGTCAGCGGAATCATGCCGGTGCCGATGACCGGCAGACCCCGACGTTCGCCCACGCTCATGCCGACAAGGGCCGCCAGTCCGCCGGTCAGAATCGCATCGCAGCCTTCGGCGGCGGCATCGGCCTGGCGCATCCAGCCGCTGACATGCTGCAGCGCCATCCGTGCCAGACCGGTACTGGCGGCGGCAACACCGTTGCCCCGCGAGACAAGGGCGACCACTTCGTCATGGATGTCACCCTCAAGGGCCGCGTGGGGCACATCCAGGGCCTGCGCGCTGCCCAGGGTGCCGCCATCGGCCAGCAGTGTCACCGCGTGGCCTGCGCTGATCAGCCCATGGCAGAGCATGGCCAGCGGACGCGTATCGCCTTCGGTTCCGTAGGTCAGGGCCAGCAGCCGCATGGAAAGCTCCGCAGTGATCCGGGCCAGTATGCCGGTTGGCGAAGTCTCCCCGGCCCCGCCGGTCCAGTCCCCGCCTGTGGGTAACTTGCGCAAGTGTTTGAACCCGTGCATAATGCGCGGCTCGCTGTGTCCGGTTTTCTACCGGGCGGCGCCCCCGGGAGCACGTCCCTGGCCGCCCAACGCCAGCGTAACCCTTTGATTCTCTTGACGTGTGGTGGGCAACCATCGAGGCCGCCGTCGCCCGGGCTACGGGCTGACAACTACTACTATCGAGGTGCGCAATGTCCCGCGTATGCCAGGTTTCCGGCAAGCGAGTGCAGACGGGTAACAACGTCTCGCACGCCAACAACAAGACCCGTCGTCGTTTCCTGCCGAATCTGCACGAGCGCCGTTTCTGGGTGGCCAGCGAGAACCGCTGGGTCAAGCTTCGTGTTTCCGCGCATGCACTGCGCACCATCGACAAGAACGGTATCGATTCCGTTCTGGCTGAGCTGCGTGCGCGCGGCGAAAAGGTCTGAGGAGTAAAGCATCATGGCAGGCAAGCGCGATAAGGTCCGTATGATTTCCTCGGCCGGTACCGGCCACTTCTACACGACCGACAAGAACAAGAAGAACACCCCGGGGAAGATGGAATTCCTGAAGTACGATCCGGTCGTGCGCAAGCACGTCCTGTACAAGGAAGGCAAGATCAAGTAATCCGCACGGATTGCTGATCCCCGCGAAGAAACCCGCCCTTGTGGCGGGTTTTTTCATGCCTGGCGTGCAGACTTCGGTAGCGGCCGACCTTGGTCGGCACTGCCGCACTCCCTGCGCACGCTGTCGCCAATGGCACCCTGCCTGAGGTGAAGGGCCGAATGCGATAAGTGATTGTTCCTACCGGTTCTGCCGCCTCGCGCGGTTCAAATCGATTGGAACGACGGGCCCCGCCGTGCCCATGATGGCTGGCCGCTGCGGTTGCAGTGGTCGGGCTTGCA
Organism: Stenotrophomonas sp. YJH_SMC_123; assembly: GCF_059368215.1. Taxonomy (NCBI): domain Bacteria; kingdom Pseudomonadati; phylum Pseudomonadota; class Gammaproteobacteria; order Lysobacterales; family Lysobacteraceae; genus Stenotrophomonas; species Stenotrophomonas sp. YJH_SMC_123. Next base: position 470,454 of record NZ_JCAFRM010000003.1, on the reverse strand, counting down.
ATCCCGTCGAATCGGTAGCCAGTAAACTCGCCCGCCGTTGCCGGAAAGCTCCGCCGACGGCGGGCGACCCATCTGCCTCTATGGCGGACGGTGCGTGGGGGCCTCGCGCCCGCCGGTTTGGTGGCTACCGTTCCCGGTATTGCAACCACGCATCGTCCGCCACCTTCACGGTGGCCAGATCCGTTGAAGGAGGTTGCATGAACACCCCATCACACCGGCAGGACCTGGAACTGGGCTGGCTGCGCCTGCAGCGCATGCTGCAAGGCATCGAGGGCATGGCGCTGCTGCTGTGCGACCACCATCTGGCACTGGCCAACGGCGCGCCGTCGCCGCTGCCGGAGGCGCAGCTGGAGCGGGCCGCACAGGCGATCGCCTGCATGGCGCTCAACGGCCGCCGCCATGCCGACGCGGTGCGGCAGCTGTGCGAGGTGCCGGTGCGGCATTGATCCATCCTGTAGAGCCGAGCCCACGCTCGGCTGCTGTGCGGTCGGACCGGAAGGCCGTCGAGCGCGGCTCGACTCCACAAGGGCCGGTGGGCAGAATGGCCCATCACCTCCCGACGGGCGACACGATGCTGTTCGAGTGGTTGCTGGGTTCGTACCTGCTGCTGATCGACTGGCTGATCCGGCTGGTTGCACTGTGCTGGATCCCCACCCGCACCACGCCGGGGGCGGCGCGTAGCTGGCTGCTGCTGGTCGGCTTCGTGCCGCTGCTGGGCCTGCCGCTGTACCTGCTGTTTGGCCACCCATGGCTGTCGCGCGAGCGCATCCGCCGCCAGGCCGAGGCCTCGCAGGTCATCCGCGAGGAACAGGCGCTGCAGCATCGCCTGCGCTGGACACCGCAGCCGGACACCGCCAGCGCCGAGATCGTGCCGCTGGTGCAGCGCCAGGGCGACTTCATGCCGGTGCACGGCAACGCCGTCGATCTGCTGACCGACTACGACGAATCACTGCACACGCTGATCGCCGACATCGACCAGGCCGAAGACCGCGTGCACCTGCTGTACTACCTGATGTTCGACGACGCGGTGGGCGAGGCGATCGTCGAGGCCCTGCAGCGTGCGGCTGCACGTGGCGTGCAGTGCCGCGTGCTGCTCGACGCGGTGGGCGCCAAGCGCGGCCTGCGTGCCTATCGCAAGCGCCTGCAGGCGCGCGACATCGAAGTGCGCGCGATGCTGCCCGGTGGCCTGCGCTGGCGCCGCAGCGGGCGCATGGACCTGCGCAACCATCGCAAGATCGCGGTGATCGACAACGAAGTGGCCTATGTCGGTTCGCAGAACCTGGCCGGCCCGCAGTTCGTGCCTGGCCACCCGAACCGCGAGCTGGTGGCGCGCGTGCGCGGCCCGGCGGTGGCGCATCTGGAAGCGGTGTTCGCCAGCGACTGGTACATGGAAACCGGCCAGCGCCTGGACGTGATCGCCGATGTGCCCGAGTGCAGCGACGACATCGCCACCCAGCTGCTGCCCAGCGGCCCGGCTTATCCGTACAGCAACGCACGCGATGCGGTGGCGGCGCTGATCCACCTGGCGCGGCGCCGGCTGGTGATGGTCACCCCGTATTTCGTGCCCGACGAAGCCACGCTCAGCGCCTTGCGCATTGCGGCCTTGTCCGGCGTGCAGGTGCAGCTGATCCTCTCGGCCAGCAACAACCAGCGGCTGACGTCGTGGGCGCAGGAGGCCTACTACGACGAGCTGCTGCGCTGTGGCGTGCGCATCGCGCTGTACGAGCCGCAGTTCCTGCACGCCAAGCACATGAGCGTGGACGAGGACATCGCCGTGCTCGGCTCGATCAACATGGATATCCGCTCGTTCGCGCTGAATGCCGAAATCGGCCTGGTCTGCTACGACCGTGCGCTGGTGCAGCAGCTGTGCGCGATCGAGGATGGCTACCTGCGCGAGTCGCGGCAGCTGGACCTGCAGCAGTGGCGCAGCCGTCCCACGTGGCGGCGCAGCCGCGAAGGCATCGCACGGCTGGCCGATGCGTTGATGTGAAACGGCGGCAACCGCCCGCTTCGGCAATCCGGCCCGTCATCGCCGATGGCCTACAATCGGCGCATGACTGATTCACCGCGTAATGGCGAACTGGACCTGGCAATCATCGGTGGTGGTGCGGCCGGGGTGCTGGTGGCGATCCAGGTGTTGCGCCAGGCCCAGGCGCCGCTGGCGCTGGCCATCTTCGAACCGGCTTCGCAGCTGGCGCAGGGCATCGCCTATGCCACGCCGTGGCCGGAGCACCTGCTGAACGTGCCGGCGGCGAAGATGAGTGCGTTTGCCGACCAGCCCGGCGACTTCCTCGACTACCTGATGGCCGCCAATGCCTACCCGGGCGAGGCGCGCGAGGTGCTGGGCGAGCGCTACGTGTGCCGCCACCACTTTGCGGCCTACCTGCAGCAGCGCCTGCAGGAGGCTGCCGCAGCCAGCCCGGCGCAGCTGCAGGTGATCGCGCAGCCGGTGCTGGGCCTGCAGCCGGATGACCATGGTTACCGGCTGCTGCTGGGCGATGGCCAGACGCTGCACGCCGCACAGGCGGTGCTGGCCACCGGCAACAGCATGCGGCCGCTGCCGGTGGCCGGTGCCGATGCGCTGCCTGCCGATGACGTGATCGAGGCCTGGGACTACGACGGCGTACGCACCCTGGCCGGTGAGCAGGCCGTGGCCATCGTCGGCTCCGGCCTGAGCATGGCCGACACCGTGCTGGCGCTGGTTGCTGCCGGCCACACCGGCCCGCTGCACGTGATCTCGCGCCATGGCCTGCTGCCGCTGCCGCATGCGCATGGCGGCCTGCCCGCGTTCGACCCGGCTGCGCTGCTGCCGATGAGCCTGCGCCAGCGCCTGCGCGCGTTGCGCGGGTTCGCGCGCCAGGCGCAGGCCGATGGTCTGCCGTGGCAGGGGGTGATGGACCGCATCCGTCCGCACGGGCAGGCACTGTGGTGCAGCCTCGACGCGGCCGACCAGCGCCGCTTCCTGCGCCATGTGGTGCGCTACTGGGACGTGCATCGCCACCGCATCGCCGAAGAGGTCGACGCACAGCTGCAGGCGCTGATCGAAAGCGGCCAACTGCGTATTCACCGGTCCCGCCTGCAACGCGTCGGCCGCGAAGGCGATGCCCTGCGGCTGTCGGGTCGCGACGCCTCCGGCAAGGATCAGCAGTGGACGATCAGCGGGGTGATCAACGCCACCGGTGTGGAAACCCGCGCCAGCGCGCTGCGCAATCCGCTGCTGCAGCAGCTGCAGGCCGATGGCCTGGCCCGCCCCGGCCCGCATGGGCTGGGCCTGGACAGCACGGTGCCGGGCGACCGCCTGCGTGCCGCCGGTGGCCAGCCGCAGGCGCGGCTGGGCGTACTCGGCAGCCTGCGCATCGGCAGCCTGTGGGAAAGCCTGGCGGTGCCTGAACTGCGTCAGCAGGCGCAGGCACTGGCCACCCAGGTGGTCGCAGGAGCCGCGACGGCGATGCCGTAAAATGGGGGCATGGATGTCTCCCACCTGCTTGATGGCCTGAACCCGGCCCAGCGCGAAGCCGTCTCCGCTCCCCCCGGCCACCACCTGGTGCTGGCCGGTGCCGGTTCCGGCAAGACCCGCGTACTCACCCACCGCATCGCCTGGCTGCATGAAGTCGACGGCGTGCCGACCCACGGCATTTTCGCGGTGACCTTCACCAACAAGGCGGCCGGCGAAATGCGCCACCGCATCGACGCACAGCTGCCCCATGGCAGCCGTGGCATGTGGATCGGTACCTTCCACGGCCTGGCCAACCGCCTGCTGCGCCTGCACTGGCAGGACGCGAAGCTGCCCGAAGGCTTCCAGGTGATGGATTCGGACGACCAGCTGCGGCTGGTCAAGCGCGTGGTGCAGGCGCTGGAGCTGGACGACGGCAAGTACCCGCCCAAGCAGATCGCGTGGTGGATCAACGCGCAGAAGGACGAGGGCCGCCGCCCGCAGCACATCCAGCCCGAACCGCACGACGCGTGGCTGGAGACCATGCGCCAGGCCTACATCGAGTACCAGGCGCGCTGCGACCGCGCCGGCCTGGTCGACTTCGCCGAGCTGCTGCTGCGCGCGCACGAACTGCTGCGCGACAACCCGGCGCTGCTGTCGCACTACCGCGCCCGCTTCCGCGAGATCCTGGTGGACGAGTTCCAGGACACCAATGCCATCCAGTACGCCTTCGTGCGCGTGCTGGCCGGCGATTCCGGCCACGTGTTCGTGGTCGGCGACGACGACCAGGCCATCTACGGCTGGCGCGGTGCCAAGGTCGAGAACGTGCAGGGCTTCCTGCGCGATTTCCCGGGCGCGCAGACCATCCGCCTGGAGCAGAACTACCGCTCCACCGCCAACATCCTCGGCGCTGCCAACGCGGTGATCGCGCACAACCCGGATCGCATCGGCAAGCAGCTGTGGACCGACAGCGGTGACGGCGAGCCGATCGACCTGTACGCCGCGTACAACGAGATGGACGAGGCACGCTACATCGTCGAGCGTGCCCGCCAGTGGGTGCGCGACGGTGGCAGCTACACCGAAGTGGCCGTGCTCTACCGCAGCAACGCGCAGTCGCGCGCGCTGGAAGAAGCGCTGCTGAGCGAGCAGGTGCCATACCGCGTGTATGGCGGCATGCGCTTCTTCGAGCGTGCCGAAATCAAGGACGCGCTGGCCTACCTGCGCCTGCTGTCCAACCGCAACGATGACGCCGCGTTCGAGCGCGCGGTCAACACCCCCACCCGGGGCATCGGCGACCGCACGCTGGACGAAGTGCGCCGCGAGGCGCGCGCGCAGGGTATCTCGCTGTGGGAAGCAACGATGCTGGTCACCCAGGGCAACGCGCTGGCCGCACGCGCGCGCAATGCGCTGGCCGGCTTCCTGGGGCTGGTCAACGAGCTGCAGGCGCAGACCGTGCACATGACCCTGGCCGAGCGCGTGGACCACGTGCTGGCCCGCTCGCAGCTGCGCGAGCACTGGAGCAAGGAAAGCCGCAACGCGCTGGACTCGGAGTCGCGCACCGACAACCTCGACGAATTGGTCTCGGTGGCCTCGCGCTTCGTGCGCCGGGCTGACGACATCGAGGAAGTGGGCGAGGACATGGACGAGCTGGTCGCGTTCCTGGCCTATGCCGCGCTGGAGGCCGGTGAGGGCCAGGCGCAGGCAGGCGAAGAGGGCGTGCAGCTGATGACCCTGCACTCGGCCAAGGGCCTGGAATTCCCGCTGGTGTTCCTGGCCGGCCTGGAAGAAGGCCTGTTCCCCAGCGCACGCTCGCTGGAGGAAAGCGGGCGGCTGGAAGAAGAGCGCCGCCTGGCCTATGTCGGCATCACCCGCGCGCGCCAGAAGCTGGTGCTGAGCTATGCCGAATCGCGCCGCATTCACGGCCAGGACAACTACAGCCTGCCGTCACGCTTCCTGCGCGAGATTCCGCGCGAACTGCTGCACGAAGTGCGCCCGAAGGTGCAGGTCTCGCGCCCGGCTTCGATGGGCGCCAGCAGGGTGATGGGCCATGCCTCGATCGAGGCGCCGCCGGTCAAGCTCGGCGCGCTGGTTACCCATCCCAAGTTCGGCGAAGGCATGGTGACCGACTACGAAGGCAGCGGCGCGCACGCCCGCGTGCAGGTCGAGTTTGCTGATGCCGGCAGCAAGTGGCTGGTGATGGCCTACGCCAACCTGACGGTGATCTGATCGCCGTCGAGGGGTCGGATCCCTCCCGCAGGGAGGGCTCTGACCCCATCGCGGAATGCACGTGGTTGGGGCCGGAGCCTTTTCCGTTGGAAAAGGGCTCTGCCCCCATTAGGCTGCGCTCATGACCCGCAATGTGCTCTTCCTCTGCAGCCAGAACCGCCTGCGCAGCCCGACGGCCGAGCAGGTATTCGCCGATTGGCCGGGCATCGAGACCGCCTCGGCCGGGCTGCTGGCCGACGCCGAGGAAGTGCTCAGCCCCGAGCTGCTGCAGTGGGCCGATATCGTGTTCGTGATGGAGCGCGCCCACCGCAACCGGCTGTCCAGCCGCTACAAGGCCTGGTTGAACGGCAAGCGGGTGATCTGCCTGGATATTCCGGATGACTACGAGTACATGGACCCGGTGCTGGTGGAACTGCTGAAGCGCAAGGTCACGCCGTTCCTGCGTTGACAGGCTGTTGTAGAGCCGAGCCCATGCTCGGCTGCTTTTCCGGCCAGAAGCAGCCGAGCATGGGCTCGGCTCTACAATAGGTGGCACTTCTTCCAGGAACGCCCCCATGACCGAACCCACGCTGCACGTCACCGTGAAGTTGAACGCCCGGCTGCAGCCGGAGCACCGCCACGAACTGTTCGAGGATCCGCTCGACGCGCTGCTGCAGGCGGCCCAGGTGGGCGAGCTGACCGGCGGCGGCACCGCGATGTCCGACCTGGGTGAGGTCGAATACGGCGATATCGAAGTGGCACTGGTCGATGCCGCGGGCGTGCCGAAGCTGATCGACCTGCTGGAGCAGCTGGGTGCACCGAAGGGTTCGCAGATACAGGGCGCAGGCGAGGCCGATCGCAGCTTCGGCGTGACCGAAGGCCTGGGCATCTACCTGGATGGCCTGAACCTGCCGGACGAGGTCTACGAACAGTGCGATTCCAACCACGTGTTCGAGCAGCTGTCCGGGAACATCGACGGCCTGGGCGAGATCTGCAGCTGGTGGCAGGGCCCGACCGAGACCGCGCTGTACATGTACGGCCAATCGTTCGAGGCGATGCGCGATGCGATTGACGAGTTCGTGGCCAGCTACCCGCTGTGCCAGAACGCGCGCGTGGTGCAGATCGCCTGAGCGACGTTGTTGTAGAGCCGAAGGTAGCGGCAGGAGCCGCTGCCAACGTCGCTTGCGACGGCCCGAAGGGTGCCGGTCAGGACGACCGGCATAGCCCATGTTCGGCTGCTCTTCCCGCCAGAAGCAGCCGAGCACGGGCTCGGCTCTACAGAAGAGGGCGGGCCGAGCCTGTCCCCCGGACCACGTGACGGTGCGCACACGCCGCTGCGCGGCGCCGGATTGATCCTGCTCAAGGCGCCGCCTCCACATCCGGTGTGCAATGGTGTCGTTCCCATCCGGCAGACCGCCACGGAGCCCCACCATGTACAAGCGCATCCTGATTGCCACTGACGGGTCCGAACTGGCCGACAAGGGCCTGGCCAAGGGCTTGGAGCTGGCCAAGGACCTTAACGCCGAGGTCGATATCGTCACTGTTTCCGAGCCGTGGGCCGTCGGCATGTACGACGCCATGGGCTGGAGCGTGGGCTACATGAACAGCCCCGAATACAAGGCCGACCGCGAGGAAGGCGCGCAGAAGGTGCTGCAGCCGGCGCTGGCCAAGGCCGCCGAGCAGGGCATCACCGCCAACCCGGTGCACGTGCTGGACCGCTATGCGGCCGACGGCATCATCGAGACCGCCGGCGAGCGCAACAGCGACCTGATCGTGATGACCTCGCACGGCCGCCGTGGCGTGACCCGTGTACTGCTGGGCAGCCAGACCGCCGAAGTGCTGGCACGCAGCACGCTGCCGGTGCTGGTCATCCGCTGATCCATACCCGCTGATTCAAGCGTTCCCGGGGAGGGGACCCGACGCCGGCCGCAGGATGCGCGCCGGCGTTGCTTTTTTGTGGGGGATCGGGGCCGTGCCGGTGGCTTCGAGGGGGTCAGAGCCCTTTCCTGTGGAAAGGGATCCGACCCCGGTCACAACCCCGGTCACCTCACCAGCTGTACAGCTTCCAGTAGACCGGCGACACGCCGTCCTTGTCGTTGTCCATGCGGCCGTCGCCGTTCTTGTCGTACATGTAGAACGGGGCACCGCGCGACGGGGTCACCTTGACCATGCGCAGCTGGCCGGACACGCGGTATTCCTCGATGGTGTCACCGTTGTCCATGGTGCGCTTGGATACATCCGCGCCCTTGACGTCCACCGGGGGAGCGCCCGCGCCACCCATGCTGGCGCAGCCAGCGAGCAGGAGCAGGGAAGCCAGCATCAGGGTCTTCATCGGCAGGGCCTTTGCCTGGAAAGAGCCCTGATTATGCCCCATCGCGGTGTACGGGCCGTGTCGCCGCGGTGCAGGCACGGGCGCGTAGAATCGGCACATGAGCAGATTAGTCCTGATCGACGGGTCCAGTTACCTGTACCGCGCGTTCCACGCGCTGCCGCCCCTGTCCAATGCACAGGGTGAACCCACCGGCGCGCTGTTCGGCGTGGTCAACATGCTGCGTTCGACGCTGAAGGAGCGCCCGGCCTACGTCGCGTTCGTGGTCGACGCGCCGGGCAAGACCTTCCGTGACGACCTGTACGACCAGTACAAGGCCAACCGCCCGCCGATGCCCGATGAGCTGCGCAGCCAGGTCGAGCCGATGTGCCGCATCGTCGAAGCGCTGGGCATCAGCATCCTGCGCATCCCCGGCGTGGAAGCCGACGATGTGATCGGCACGCTGGCCCTTCAGGGCCTGGCGCAGGACCTGAAGGTGACCATTTCCACCGGCGACAAGGACTTCGCCCAGCTGGTGCGCCCGGGCATCGAGCTGGTCAACACCATGACCGGCAGCCGCATGGATTCGGATGCGGCGGTGATGGAGAAGTTCGGCGTGCGCGCCGACCAGATCATCGACCTGCTGGCGCTGATGGGCGACGCGGTCGACAACGTGCCGGGCGTGGAGAAGTGCGGGCCGAAGACCGCCGCCAAGTGGCTGGCCGAGTACCAGCACCTGGACGGCGTGATGGCGGCCGCGCCGGCCATGAAGGGCAAGATCGGCGAGAACCTGCGTGCCGCACTGGAGCGGCTGCCGCTGAACCGCGAGCTGGTGACCATCCGTACCGACGTGCAGCTGGACGCCAGCCCGACCACGCTGGCCCTGCGCGAGCAGGATGTGCCGGAGCTGACCGAGCTGTATACGCGCTATGGCTTCACCCAGGCGCTGAAGGAGCTGGGCGCGCCGGTGCCGGCACCGGTGGCCGCTAGCGAGGCGACCCCGAGCCTGCGCGGCACCGCCGCTGGCTTCGCCCGTGGCAGCGTCGAGGCGCCCGCCGCTGGCACGCTGGATCCGGCACTGTCCGCGCCGGGTGAGTACGAGACCGTGCTGACCGCCGAGCAGCTGCAGGCCTGGGTCGAACGCCTGCAGCAGGCCGACCTGATCAGCTTCGATACCGAGACCGATGCGCTGGACGCGATGCGCGCGCGCCTGGTGGGCATCAGCCTGGCCGTCGAGCCGGGCAGGGCGGCGTACATTCCGGTCGGCCACGACTACCCGGGTGCGCCGGCCCAGCTGCCCATGCAGCAGGTGCTGGACGCACTGCGCCCGGCGCTGCAGGACCCGGCGAAGAAGAAGCTGGGCCAGCATGGCAAGTACGACCTGCATGTGCTGCGCCGCCACGGCGTGGCGGTGCAGGGCTACCACGACGACACCATGCTCGAGAGCTTCGTGCTCAATTCCACCGCCACCCGCCACGACATGGATTCGCTGGCGCTGCGTTACCTGGGCTACAGCACCATCAAGTTCGAGGACGTGGCCGGCAAGGGCGCCAAGCAGATCCCGTTCTCGCAGGTGGGCATCGACGAAGCCAGCCGCTACGCCGCCGAGGACGCCGACATCACCCTGCGCCTGCACCACGCATTGCAGCCGCAGCTGCTGGCCGAGCCGGCGCTGGACAGCGTGTACCGCAACATCGAGATGCCGCTGGTGCCGGTGCTGGCCAGCATTGAAGCCAATGGCGTGCGGATCGACACCGACGAACTCCGCTGGCAGAGCCAGGACCTGTCCTCGCGCATGCTGGCCGCGCAGCAGAAGGCCACCGAGCTGGCCGGGCGCAGCTTCAACCTGGATTCGCCCAAGCAGCTGCAGGCGGTGCTGTTCGACGAGCTGAAGCTGCCGGCGGTGGTGAAGACCCCGAAGGGCCAGCCCAGCACCAATGAAGAGGCGCTGGAGGCGATTGCCGACCAGCATGAGTTGCCGCGGGTGATCCTGGACTACCGCGGGTTGGCCAAGCTGCGCAGCACCTACACCGACAAGCTGCCGGAGATGGTCAACCCGGACACCGGCCGGGTGCATACCAGCTACCACCAGTCCGGTGCCGCCACCGGCCGCCTGTCCTCGTCGGACCCGAACCTGCAGAACATCCCGATCCGCACCGAGGACGGCCGCCGCATCCGCCGCGCGTTCATCGCCCCGGAAGGTTTCCAGCTGCTGGCGGCCGACTATTCGCAGATCGAACTGCGGATCATGGCCCACCTGTCCGAGGACCCGGGCCTGGTGCGTGCCTTCGAGCAGGGCGCCGACGTACACCGTGCCACCGCCGCCGAGGTGTTCGGGCGCACGCTGGAGGAAGTGACCCCGAACGAGCGCCGCGCCGCCAAGGCCATCAACTTCGGCCTGATGTACGGCATGAGCGCCTTCGGCCTGGCCCGCAACCTGGGCATCGACCGTGGCCAGGCGCAGGACTACGTGGCGCTGTACTTCAGCCGCTACCCGGGCGTGCGCGACTTCATGGAGCGGATGCGCCAGCAGGCCCGTGACCAGGGCTACGTGGAAACCCTGTTCGGCCGTCGCCTGTACCTGAACGACATCCACGCCCGCAACCAGGGCCTGCGTGCCGGTGCTGAACGCGCGGCGATCAACGCGCCGATGCAGGGCACTGCCGCCGACATCATCAAGCGCGCGATGGTGGATGTGGACCAGTGGCTGCGTGACAACGGGGCGCCGGCACGGATGATCCTGCAGGTGCACGATGAACTGGTGTTCGAAACCGAAAGCAGTTTCGTCGAGGACCTGCGTTTGCAGGTGGTGGAGCGCATGTCGCAAGCGGCCAAACTGCGGGTGCCACTGGTGGTCGACACGGGCGTCGGCAACAACTGGGACGAAGCGCACTGACGGTGTTTCAGGCCGAAAACGACGTGAATTTGTTCATGAGTCGGGTGTTTCTGACTCGACCATGAATGTTGCCCCTATTGAAATTCATTAAATGGGGCCCCTTCACGAACCGTTAGTGTTCGAAGTGCTTCTATAACTCCCGACAGGCGCAACGCCTGTTGTGGATCTCTCCCATCCCCTGGAGCAGATCTCGGAACGGGGACTCCTCCCCAAGTGCCCGTTCCCCGGCCCCGTTGACCTCCCCCTGGTCAGCGGGGCTTTTTATTTGCGCCAACGGAACACACACTGGGGGTCAGATCCCTTTGCCCGCCGGGCAAAGGGATCTGACCCCAGATGCTAGGCTGGGCCACCGTTCCGCAGGGGAAGACCATGCCCGACCTGTTCGCCCTGGCCATGCCGTGGTGGGAATTCATCCTGCGCGCGGTGGTGGTCTATGTCGTGGTGCTGGGCATGGTCCGGCTGGGCGGCAAGCGGGCTCTGGGGCAGATCACGCCTTTCGACGTGCTGCTGATCGTGCTGCTGGGCAACGCGGTGCAGAACGCGCTGCTGGGCACCGACACCTCGCTGGGCGGTGGCCTGCTGCTGGCGGCCACCCTGATCGTGCTGAACTACGGGGTGGGCTGGTTGACCACCCGGAATCGGCGCATGGAGCGGATGATCGAAGGAGAGCCCACCGTGATCGCGCGTGATGGCCGGCTGTTGGAGGGCGTTCTCCGCCGCGAACTGATCAGCCGGGCCGATTTCGATGCCGCGCTGCGCCAACAGGGCGGCCTGCAGATCGAGGACGTGCAGATCGCCCTGCTGGAGACGACCGGGCACATCACGATCATCGCGCGGAAGAGCACCTGACCTCGTAGCGCCGGGCCCATGCCCGGCTCAACAGGTGCCTGGCCTCAGGGAGCGGCTTCAGCCTTCAGCGCCGGCCAGTTGCGCGTCGCGTCCACATCGCAGGCGACGTGGGTGCCCTTGCCGTCCTTCGCGCAGATCGCCGCCATGGCCTGCGGAATCTTCGGATCCGCGGTATGCGCATACACCGCGGCCATTGCCAGGCAACCTTCGCGCACACCCGCGCTGCACAGCGTCTGGAAGTAGGACCGCGATGCGGCCCATTGTTCGTTTTTGAACAGTGCCTCGCCGGCAACCTTGCAGCCCAGCAGCTTGCCATCGGTGCAGCAGGCCTTGGCGCCGTCCTTGCGGTCCAGGGTCGGGCAGTCCAGCGGCAGGGGGATCTCCACGAAGGCCACCGGCGGTGCGCAGCTGGCATTGCCTGAGCCCGGCTTGCGCTCGTAGTAGGCGAAGCGGTTGCCGCCGTCGATGCTGGCCAGGTTTCCGTTCTTCAGCGGCTGCAGTACGAAGTCGCTGCCGACGTCGCGATGGATGAGGATGCGCCCGTCCTGCAGGCTCGCGCGCAGGCGCTGGTCGCGGCCCCCGGCTTCCACCAGGCCACCATCGAGGAAGCGCAGCTGCGAGAGCACGCCGTACTCCGCTTCATAGCTCCCACAGGGCAGCGCGGAAGCCGGCACCGGGGCCAGTGCAGCGGCCGGTACCGAGGCCAGTCGGGCAAGCGCCTCGGCGCGGCCGCAGGCCACGCCCTCCGCGCGCTGGGCGCACGAGAGCTGCAGCGCCTCATGGGCCTGCAACAGGCGCCCACCACTCCACAGCGCCTCGGCAACGTCGGCGCAGAACGCCTCGCCGTGCTGCTGCCGGCACAGTGCGGCCAGTTCATCGAGCTGCGCGGTCGGCAAGACAGGGTCGTTCGAATGCTGCAGGCCGAGCACGGCCTTGCCCATCATCTCGGCGCCGACCACCTCGGCGATCGCCCTGCAGCCCTCGGCATTGAACGACGCCGAATCCTCCTTGCAGATCTCCGGCATCGGCGGCTCGGAACGTGCAGGCGCCGGCGCTGCGTCCTTGGCCTGCCGCTGGTAGGTCTCCAGCAGCTGCATGCAGGCCGCGCCCACGCCTTCGGCGCACTAGGCATGCAGCTTCAGCGGTTCGGCTTCCGGCAACGCCTCCAGGCACTCGGAGGTGTTCATTACGCAGCCGCCCTCGATGGGCTCCGGCATCGTCTTGCAGACGGCGGTGTGCTCGCGGGTGAATTCGCGATAGGGGGTGCTGATCGTGCGATCGTTGTCCGAGAAGTACCAGTTTTCCAGGCGGCCGGTGGACAGGTTGCCGGTGCCGAGCACGTCCTCCTGGCGGGCGATGCGCAGCTGCTCGGTGGCTTGGTAGGGGCCGGACAGGAAACCATGGCCTTCACTTTCGATGGTCAGCGTGGTGTTGCCGTCGACGTCCTTGTAGGTGCCGCAGGCCATCGATTGCGCGGCGGCCGGCAGGCTGGCCGAGGCCAATGCAAGCAACAGCAGGGAGCGCCAGCCCGCGGCGCGGGGGCGGAAGGGAACAGCAGCAGGCATGGGGTCATCCTTGAAGGAGGCAGTGCAGGGCCTGTCCGGCGCGGGGCGCACCACAGGCGTAAGAAGGCGCCACGGATCAGGCGTGGCGCCGGACGATCAGAGCCAGTCGCGTGGCACCAGGTAGTCGGCCAGGCGCGCCTCGGCGCTGCCCGCTTCCGGGGTGAAGCCGTACTCCCAGCGCACCCGCGGCGGCAGGCTCATCAGGATGCTTTCGCTGCGGCCACCGCTCTGCAGCCCGAACAGGGTGCCGCGGTCGTAGACCAGGTTGAACTCCACGTAGCGGCCGCGGCGGTACAGCTGGAACTCGCGTTCGCGCTCGCCATATGCGGCGTCCTTGCGCTGCTGCACGATCGGCAGGTAGGCGTCGAGGAAGCCATCACCGACCGCACGCAGATAAGCGAAATCGCGCTCGAAATCGCCGTGCAGGTCATCGAAGAACAGGCCGCCGACGCCGCGCGTTTCATTGCGATGGCGCAGGAAGAAGTATTCATCGCACCAGCGCTTGTGCGCGGCATAGCGCTCGTCGCCGAACGGTGTGCACAGGTCGCGGGCGACCTGGTGCCAATGCTGCACGTCCTCGTCGAACGGGTAGAACGGAGTCAGGTCGAAGCCGCCGCCGAACCAGCTGGCCACCACTTCGCCGTCGCGCTGCGCCTGGAAGAAGCGCACGTTGGCATGGGTGGTCGGCACGTAGGGATTGAGCGGGTGGAACACCAGCGACACGCCGGTGGCGCGCCAGGAGGCGCCGGCCAGTTCCGGGCGGTTGGCCGAGGCCGACGGCGGCAGGCGGCTGCCGGCCACGTCGGAGAAGCCGATGCCGGCCTGCTCGAACACCGCGCCGTCGCGCAGCACGCGGGTACGCCCGCCACCGCCCTCGGCCCGCTGCCACAGGTCTTCCTGGAAGCGGGCCTGGCCATCGACGGCCTCGATCGCCGCACAGATGCGGTCCTGCAGGTCGGTGAGGTAGGCGCGCACGCGCTCGAATTCGTTCATGGCGCTACTTTACCGCAGGGCCCGCCCGAAGCTGCGGGCAGGCCTTGGCCGGCTCATCGCTTGCGGTTGGAAGCGCGCGGCGCCGGAGTGTCCTCGGCCGTCGCTTCGTCCACCGCCTCCTGCAGGACACGGCCCAGCTCCAGGGCGCTCCAGTTTCCGGTGTCCAGCACGTCGCAGGCGACGTGGCGCCCGCTGCGGTCGGCGGCACACAGCCGCTCCAGCGTCGCATGGGCGTCGATGTCGCTGCTGCGGCCCTGCGCTGCGACCAGGTTTTCGCAGCCCTCGCGCACGCCGGCACGGCACACGGTGGTGTAGTGCTCTGCCGCCTGCCGCCACTGGCCGGACAGCGCAAGACGGTTGCCAAGAATGTTGCAGCCCTGCAGCTTACCCTGCGCGCAGCAGGCTTCGGCACCGCCGCTGGCCAGCGCCTGCGGGCAGTCCTGAGGCAGCGGCAGCACCGTGTAGTGTTTCGGCGGGCTGCAGGTGCTCGCGCCCTCGCCGGTCGGCACGAACACCTGGAAGCGTGTCCACGTGTCCAGGCCCAGCAGCTGGCCCCCGGGCAACGGCCGCAGCACGAAGTCGCCGCCCTTGTCGTGGCGGATGCGGATGTCGCCGTCTTCGACACGAGCACGCAGTTGGCTGTCCCAGCCGATGCCGACCCGTCCTGCATCGCCGAAGTCCAGCGTATCCATCAGGCCACCTGCGGCGCGGAAGGTGCCGCAGGGCAGCGCCGTAGCCGGCTGCGGCCGCAACGAGGCGCCCAGCGCCTGCAATGCAGGCAGGCGCTCGCAGGCGGCGCTTTCCTTACCGGGCGCGCACGCTGTGGTCAGTGCCTGCACCGCCTGCAAGGGGTCGCCGGATTCCCACGAGAGCTCGGCCACGCGGCTGCAGAAGCCGCCATGGCCGACCTGCTGGCACAACTGCAACAGCTGCTGGCGCTGCGCGGCCGGCACCACCACCGGCGTGGAGGGTGACAGCACGGAGCTCACGGCTTCGACCATCGCCGCACCCATCGCGGCCTTGACGATCTGCTCCTGCAGCGCCGGATCCGCTTCCAGCGCCGCTGCACAGGCCGGTGTCTCGTTGCTGAAGTCGCCATTCCGGCACGGCACAGGCAGTTCGATGCCGGCCAGTGCGGTATCGAGGATGGCCTGTTGCTGCGCCTCATCCGGCGTGGCCGGCGCCCTGGCCTCGTCATGCCAGCGATCGGCCAGCTGCAGGCACATGCCGGGCACGCCTTCCCGGCACCCTGCTTCCAGCGCGGCCGGGGGCGCTTCACGGCGGTTGTCCAGGCACGCCGCCGCATCGGCCAGGCAGCTGCCTTCAGCCGGCCTGGCTGCGGCGGCGCACTGTGCGGGGGCCTGCAGGATGTAGACCGTGCCATCCACCTCGACCGTGCGGCCACGATCGCGCACCTGCAACGCGCTGGGCAGGCCGTACTCCAGGTTCACCAGTTGCAGCTTTCCGTCGATCTGCTGGAACGCGACCGGAGACGGCGCACTGCCGAAGTGCTTCTGCTCGCCGCGGTTCGGTGAGCTGATGCGCAGCGTGCCGCTGCCTTCGTCGGCCTTGAACAGGCCGCATTGCGGTGACTGTGCGGCGGCCATCGGCGCGGCCAGCAGCAGCGCCCAGGCCAGCCAGCGGCGGCGCGGTGCGGGTGAATGCATGTCGTCTCCTTGACGATCGAACGGGAAACTCCAGGCGCTACGGCGAACCACGGCCCTCGCGCGGGGGCGTGCATTGTGCCGTGCCGGGCACCGGCTGGTAGCGCTGGTAACCGGTCTGCGTATCCATGCCAAGCAGGTCGCCGTTGCCCAGCTGGCGCAGGACAAGGGTTTCGCCGTCCTGCTGAAGGTGGATGGCGCCGTCTTCCAGTCGGCCGCGCGTGCCATCGCCGAAGTCGAGCCTGTCGATCGCGCCGCCATCGGCCTGATAGCGGCCACAGGGCACTTGCTGGAGAGGCACGAGGCGTAGATCGGTGCCGAGTTCACGCAATGGCGCACTACGTTCGCAGGCACTGGCGCGCCCAGCATCGCAGACCACCTGCAGCGCCTGCACGGCCAACGCGGGTTCCAGCGCGATCAACTGCTGTTCGGCCACCTCGGTGCAGAAGCGACCACCGCGCTGGTGCAGGCAGAGCCGCTGCAGCGTGGTGCGCTGCGCGGCAGGCAATGGCGCGTCCTGCTGCCCGGCTGCGGCGGCGGGTGCAGCGAGAAAGTGGCGCAACAGCGCCGAGCACCCGGCGCCGACGCTTTCCTCGCACGCGCGTTGCGCCTGTTCCGGCGGCGCATCCGCGAGCCGCGCAATGCACAGCGCAGGTTGGCCCAGGCAGCCGTCGGTGACGGGCGCAGGGGCGCGCTGGCAGGCCTGGGGTCGATGCAACTCGAAGTCGGTCATGCCGTCGTTGATATGCGCCCCGTCAGCAGCCACGCTGATGGCGGTGGATACACCGTCGTCGAGAAATACCAGGCGCAGATCGCCGCCGCTGCGGTCGATGCGCACAGGCGCGTGTTCCTGGCCTTCCAGAGCGCGATAACCGGCAGTGGATGATTCGAACACCAGCGCCATGGCGCCCTCGGTGCTGCGGTACTCGCCACATCGCAACGCGTCGGCGGACGCAGGTTGCGCGGCGAACAGCAGCAGTGCGGGGAGCAGGGTCAGCACGCGCATGCGACGGTCCTTGTCCAGCGGGAATCGGATGGGGCTCAGCGGAAGCGCGAGCGGATGTCCGGCCTCAACAGGCGCCAGGCCAGCCAGCCCTGCAGGCCGAGGAACAGGATCGAGGTACCGACCACGATGAAGGTGACCATCCAGCGCCGCGGCTGCAGCTCCTGCTGCAGGGCCGGGTCATCGGCCAGCAGTGCGATGAGATCGCGCATGCACGCGTCCAGCCACCAGGCGATCGCGAAGTTGGCCAGTGCGCTCAGCAGCAACAGCGCCACGAAGCCCCACAGGCCCCAGCGGCGTTCGCGCAGCAGGCCCCAGCTGGCTGCGGTCGAGACCAGGCAGGCCAGCGCGATGATCATCGAGGCGCCCACCGGGTGGGCCAGCAGCCAGGTGACGCTCTGCACCCGGTGCGCCTGCGCCATTCCGGCGAGCGACTGCCACAGCGGGGTGCCGTGCAGTGGCCACAACAGCAGCGCCTGCAGCACGAAGTAGAGCGTCAGCAGCAGGCACAGCCAGAACGACGCCTGCGCCATCGGGCGCACCCAGGCGTGAGCGGGTGGCGTGGTGCGGGTGGGAAGCGGCGGGAGCGGCACTGACATCCGATGTCCTTGCAGTCGGCGCCCGCCTGCTCAGCGGGCCGTCACCCGGGTGGCGACCGCCGGCAGGATATGGTGTTCGCTCAAGGGTGCCAAGGGCAGGCCATGCGGTGGTTGCAGCGGCACCCAGGCCAGTTCGGCAATTTCGGCGCACGCCTGTGGCGTACCGTCCACCTGCACCCACCAGGCCTGGGCCTGCACGCGGTGGCCGGGCTCGTTCACTGCCCAGTCCTCGAACGTGCCCAGTGCGATGGCGGCACCGGTGCACAGCCGTACGCCCAGTTCCTCGTGCAGTTCGCGGGCCAGCGCCTGCAGCGGTGCTTCGCCGGGTTCGGGCTTGCCACCGGGCTGGATGAAGCGGCGGGCACCGTGCTTGCGCACCAGCAGCGCCCGGCCACGGTCATCCAGGATGACCGCGGCCACGATCCGGATCATGGCCGCGGCGTTGCTCACTTCAGGTTCTGCTCGAACAGCTTGAGGATGCGCTTGTACTGGTCCAGCCAGGAATCGGCACGCACGTAGCCGTGGCGTTCCAGCGGGTACGGTGCGATCGACCAGTTGTCCTTGTGCAGTTCGATCAGGCGCTGGGTCAGGTTCACCGAGTCCTGGAAGAACACGTTGTCATCCATCATGCCGTGGGCGATCAGCAGGTTGTCCTGCAGGTTCTGCGCGTACTCGATCGGCGAGGACACGCGGTACGCCTCCGGATCGATGTCCGGGGTGTTGAGGATGTTGCTGGTGTAGCCGTGGTTGTAGTTGTGCCAGTCGACCACCGGGCGCAGCGCGGCGCCGGCCTTGAACGTGCCCGGCGAACGGAACAGCGCCATGAAGGTCATGAAGCCGCCGTAGGAGCCGCCGTAGATGCCGGCGTGGTCACGGTCGCCCTGCTGGGTGTCGACCAGCCAGTCCAGGCCGTCCTTGTAGTCTTCCAGTTCCGGGTGGCCCATGTTGCGGTAGATGGCCGTGCGCCAGTCGCGGCCGTAGCCCTCGCTGCCGCGGTAGTCCATGTCCAGCACGATGTAGCCCTTCTGCACCAGCAGGTTGTGGAACATCTGCTCGCGGAAGTAGGCCGGGTAGCGCTGGTGCACGTTCTGCAGGTAGCCGGCGCCGTGCACGAACATCACGATCGGGTACTTCTTCCCCGGTTCCTTGTTTTCCGGCTCGTAGTACTTGGCCCAGACCACGCCGGCACCGTGCCTGGACGGTACCGCGACCAGCTTCGGCTGGATCCACTCACGCGCCTTGTAATCGGCGGTGCGGGTATCGGTCAGCACGCGTGCCTGGCCACCGGTGCTGGGCAGCACCGCCAGCTGCGGCGGCAGGTAGGCACCGGAGTAACGCACCAGCAGCTGCTGGCCATCCGGCGACAGCGAGAAATCCTCCACGCCATTGAGGCTGGTCAGCTCGCGCACCTGGCGGCTGCCGGTGTCGACCGCGCAGACTTCGTAGTCATGCGGCGCCTGCTGGTTGCACAGGAAGTAGAAGCCCTTGCCATCGGCCGACGGCACCGGTGCCGAGGTTTCCCACTTGCCGCTGGTCAGCGCCTGCGGCTTGGCGGTGCCGGCCTGGGTGTACAGGTGCGAGAAGCCCGATTCCTCGGACAGCAGCCACAGCGTGCGGCCATCGGCCATCCAGCCGAAATCGTTGAAGCCCCAGTTGATCCAGGCGTTGTCGGTCAGGCGGTGGCGGTTCTGCACGCGGCCGTCGGCGGCATTGACGCTGATGATCCAGCGGTCCTTGTTGTCGTTGGCACGCAGCATCACCGCGGCCTGCTGGCCGTCGGCGCTCCAGCGGATGCCGCCGCCCATGAAGTCGCTCATCACCTGCACGCTGCGCTCGCCCTTCAGCGCATCCTTGCCGGCCTTGCGGCGCAGCTCGGCCAGCGGGTCGGTGCTGATGCCCGGCAGGCTGGACAGCGAGACTTTCTCGGCCTTGCCGGTGCGCACGTCCACGTACCACAGGGTGTGTGGCTCGAAGCCGTTGCGGCCGA
The DNA here is from genome assembly GCF_059368215.1 of Stenotrophomonas sp. YJH_SMC_123. Lineage (NCBI taxonomy): Bacteria > Pseudomonadati > Pseudomonadota > Gammaproteobacteria > Lysobacterales > Lysobacteraceae > Stenotrophomonas > Stenotrophomonas sp. YJH_SMC_123. The sequence continues at coordinate 450,952 of NZ_JCAFRM010000003.1, read as the reverse complement.
CGCGGGTGCGGGTGTCCTCGGTTTCCTCGTAGCCCGATTCGGTCACGTACAGCGGCATCTTGCTGGTGCGGCCGTCGTCGAAGTCCTTCGGCTTGGTCACCACGATCAGGTGGGTCAGGTCCGGCGACAGCACGCTGTCACCGATCTCGACGTCGGCGCCCAGGTACACCGGGCCCGGTGCGCGGGTCGGGTCGGCCTGGCGCCAGCGCTGGTCCTGGTCCTTCAATGCTTCGCGCTGGTCGCGGTCGCGGCGCAGGGTTTCCAGCGTGCGCAGCTGCTGGTCGCGCAGCACGTCGGCCTTCGGCGGCGTACGCGGGTCCTTCTCGGCTTTCAGGCTGGCCACCTGCTGCACGCCGCTGGCGGCGGTCCAGTGGAACCAGTTCTGGCCGACGCGCCAGATCACGCCGTTGTCGGCGGCAAAGTTCACGTTGCCCGCGCGCTCGTTGCTGCGGGTGAGCTGGGTCAGCGCGCCGCTGCGCAGGTCGCGCACGAACACATCGCCATTGCGGACGAAGGCGCTGCGGCTGCGGCTGCGGTCGTAGACCGGCTCGGCCACGTCCAGGGTGCCGCGCTGGTCATCGGCCACCTGCGCGGCCACGCCACCGGCCACCGGCTGGCGGAAGGTATCGCGTACCGGGCTGCCGTTGCGCTTGAGCTGGTACTCCACCTGCTGGCTGTTCCACGACCACCAGGCCTTCTCGACCGGCGGACCGATCCAGTCCGGGTCGGCCATGGCCTGTTCGATGGTGATCGGCGTCGGCGCGGCATGCGCAGCCGGTGCGGCCAGCACGGCCGACAGCAGGAGGGACAGGGGCAGCACTCGGGACATGGGCGGACGGCACCAGTAGAGGAAACCGGGCAAGCGTAGCAGCCGCACGGGCCCGGGGCAGGGGCCACAGGTCATGGCAGCGGAATCGGCAAAATGGCCCCCTCCAGGTCGCTGCGACGGCGTGTGCGGCATGATGGCCATTCCGTTCGGATGGAACCGATATGTACTGCTACGACTACAGGATCTCGCTGCGCGTGCAGCACCCAACAGAGGCCGGCGCCGGGATTGCCGCCCGGTTGGATCTGGAACCGGCGTTTTCCCGAGACGTCGGAACCGGATACCGGGATCGCGACGGCAGCCTGATCAGCGGGCATGCGGAGACCCGCGTGGTGTTCGTACTGGAGAGGGGCAAGGACGGCTGGCTGATGGATGCCTGGCCGGCGTTGGTCGACCTCCTGCGGGCACGCGCCGATGTGATCGGGGAACTGCTGCAGGAGGGGGCTTCGATCGGCGTGCGTGTCGGCATCTTTGGAAAGACCGCATGGGCGGGTTTTGTGCTGGATCAGCAGTTGCTGCGACTGTTGGCGGACCTGCAGCTGGGTTTCCAGGTGGAGACCTATTTCCCGGACCCGGCGGACACGCCCGGCGCCAGCGACGAGGTGGCAGGCAGCTAGTGCAACCGGTTGCCGTGGTCGCGCATCCATTCTCCTGAACCCGCATCATCCATCGAACAGGAGCCCGACCATGCAGGAACTGATCCCGATCACCCTCTTCATCTGCATCGCCTACGCGATCCATGCCATTGCCGATGCGCGCGCGCGCAGCAAGCTGGTGGCCCCGCACGTGCCGGAGGAAGTGATCCGCTCGCTGGCCGTGCTGGAAGAAGAGCGGCGCCGCCAGGGGGCGTTGCGCTGGGGCATCAGCCTGGTCTGCCTGGCCCTGGCCATGGCCCTGCTGGAGGCCATCGGTGCGCGTGACCTGACCTTCGGTGCCGCTGCCGCGCTGGTCGGCAGTGCCGGCTTGGGCCAGCTGCTGGCTTGGCACTTCACCCGTCCTGCCGCACGCAAGGGCTGAGCCGGCGCATGCCACGGGCACAGGGGGCGCCCCGCGCATGAGCCTGCTCGGCGAAGCGCTGTCGGCACTGCGGGGCCGTCGCCGCGAGGATACGGCGGCGACGGCGGCTCCCGCCAAAGCGCTGGACGCGGACCAGGCCCTGGTGCGGGCCATCATCGATGGCTCGCAGTCGGCCTTCGCGCAACTGGTTGAAGCCCACCAGCGCACCTGCGCGCATGTGATCGGACGCATGGTGGGCGACCGCGACCAGGTGGCTGACCTGCTGCAGGAAACCTTCCTGGCCGTGTTCCGCCAGCTGCACCGGTTCCGCTTTGAATCTTCGTTGCGTACCTGGGTTTCGCGGGTGGCCTACACCACTGCACTACAGCACCTGCGCCGGCGGCGGCTGGAGGCGCAATGGATGGTGGCGGTGGAGGTGCCGGAGGAACTGGGGATCGGCGATGAAGGCCCCGGGCCCGCCGAGTTGAGCGAGGCGCTGCAGGCCGGGCGCCAGCTCGGCGCGGCACTGGAACGGCTGAGCGCGCCGCAGCGCCTGATCGTCGGCCTGCATTACCTGGAGGATTTCGATCTGGCCGAGATCGAGCAGGTGACCGGACTGGCACGCGGTACCATCAAGAGCCACCTGCACCGCGCGCGCCAGGTCCTGAAGCAGGAACTGACGCGGCATGCCACTGCCGGAGAGCTGCTGTGAACCCACCCACCGATCCTCGCGATGCGGAAGCGCGCGTGCTGGCACAGGCGTTGCGCGAGCAGGCGCAGCAGGAAGCAACGCCGGATGTGAGCGAGGCGCTGCAGAAGCGCATTGCCGCTGAGTCGCGCGACGGTGGCGTGGGCTATGTGGTGGTGCAGGTGCTGTTGTTTGGCGCGCTGCTGGCTGCAGCGGCCTGGTATTTCTGGCTCTGAGGCGCCCTCCGGGCGGTGGGCCGTTCCAGTCGCCGTTGGTAGATGCCGACCTGGGTCGGCGTTTGGGCGTGTGTGCCAACCAAGGCTGGCAGCTACCAGAACGGTTGACCCCTGCGACAAAGTGAAGCAGCGCGTCACCCGGTCGCATCCCACCTTAACGAAATCCTCCTAAAGTGGTCCGGTATCCCACCAGTCGCAGGCAGGAGGCGTCCCTTGGACGCGTTGTTGTTGTCCCGGATCCAGTTCGGATTCGTCATCAGTTTCCACGTGCTGTTCCCGGCCTTCACCATCGGCACGGCCAGCTGGCTGGCCTTCATCGAATGGCGCTGGCTGCGCACGAAGTTGCCCGTGTGGCGCGAGCTGTATTTCTTCTGGCAGAAGATCTTCGCGGTGTCGTTCGGCATGGGCGTGGTCAGCGGCATCGTCATGGCCTTCCAGTTCGGCACCAACTGGCCGCGGCTGAGCGAGGTGGCCGGTACCGTCATCGGCCCGCTGCTGACCTACGAGGTGCTGACCGCGTTCTTCCTGGAAGCCAGCTTCCTCGGCGTGATGATGTTCGGCTGGGGCCGGGTCTCGCCGCGCCTGCATTTCCTGTCCACCTGCATGGTGGCGCTGGGCACGTTGTTCTCCACGTTCTGGATCCTGTCGTCCAACAGCTGGCTGCATACGCCTGCCGGCTACGAGATGGTCAACGGCATCGTGCATCCGGTGGACTGGTGGCAGGTGGTGTTCAACCCCTCGTTCCCGTACCGCCTGGCGCACATGGCGCTGGGCTCGTTCATCACCACCTGTTTCGTGATTGGTGGCGTCGGTGCGTGGTACCTGCGCAGGGGTACGCACGTGGAAGCGGGGCGGCGCATGCTGATCGCCGCCGTTGCATTCGCGGCATTGACCGTGCCGGTGCAGATCTTCGTCGGCGACATGCATGGCCTGAACACGCTCAAGCACCAGCCGATGAAGATCGCGGCGATGGAAGCGCACTGGAATGAAACCGAGGAAGGCGAGGGCGTGCCGCTGGTGGTGTTCGCGCTGCCGAACGAGAAGGAAGAGCGCAACGATTTCGAAGTGGCCATCCCGAAGCTGGGCAGCGTGATCCTCACCCACAGCCTGGACGGCACCTTCGACCCGCTGACCTCGGTACCGGCCAGCGAGCGGCCGCCGGTGACGCCGGTGTTCTTCGCCTTCCGCATCATGGTCGGGCTGGGCACGCTGATGCTGCTGTTGGCCTGGGTGTCAGCGTTCCAGCTGTGGCGCAGGAAGCTGCTGGATTCACCGTGGCTGCTGCGCGGATGGAACTGGATGCTGCCGAGTGGCTTCATCGCGCTGCTGTCCGGTTGGTTCGTCACCGAGATGGGGCGCCAGCCGTGGGTGGTGTACGGCGTGCTGCGCACCGCCGATGCGGTTGGCCCCCAGAGCGCGTGGATGACGGCGTTGTCGCTGGGCGTGTACGTGGTCGGCTACGCCTTCGTGTTCGGCTGGGGCATCTGGTACCTGGTGAAGATCCTGCGCCACGGGCCGCAGCCGTATGCCGAGGGGCCGTCGCTGGACCATGGCAGCCATACGCCGGCACGCCCGCTGTCGGCGGCCGACGAACCGCTGGAGGAGCGCTGACATGGACCTGATGACCTGGCTGCCGGTGGCGTGGTTCGCGGTGATCGGCTTCGGCGTGCTGATGTACGTGGTGCTGGACGGCTTCGTGCTCGGCATCGGCATCCTGGCCCCGTTCGCCGAGGACGAGGAGCAGCTGGACCTGATGATGAACACCGCCGCGCCGATCTGGGACGGCAACGAGACCTGGCTGGTACTGGGCGGCGCCGGGCTGCTGGCGGCGTTCCCGAAAGCCTATGCGGTGCTGTTGTCGGCGCTGTACCTGCCGGTGCTGCTGCTGGTGGTGGCGCTGGTGTTCCGCGGCGTGGCGTTCGAGTTCCGCTTCAAGGCACACCGTTCGCGCCGGCTGTGGAGCGTGGGGTTCGGCCTGGGCTCGCTGCTGGCCACCTTTGCCCAGGGCGTGATCCTGGGCACGCTGGTGCAGGGCATCCCGCTGGTGGACGGTGCCTACCAGGGCGGCGCGTTCGCCTGGTTCAGCCCGTTCGCGATGCTGACCGGTGCCGCGCTGGTGGCCGGCTATGCGCTGCTGGGCAGCACCTGGCTGATCCTGAAGACGGAAGGGCGCGTGCAGGCGCTGGCGCGGCAGATGACCCGCCCGCTGGTGGTGGCGGTGATCGCGGCGATGGGCCTGGTGAGCAGCTGGCTGCCGTTCCTCGATTCGCGGTTGATGGACCGCTGGTTCAGCGACGGCAACTTCTGGTGGCTGTCGCCGGTCCCGCTGCTGACCCTGACGGTGGCGGCCGCGCTGTGGCGCAGCGCGACCCATCCGCGCCGCGACCTGCCGCCGTTCCTGCTCAGCCTGGCCCTGTTCGTGCTCGGCTTCCTTGGCCTGGTGCTGGGCATGTGGCCCTACCTGCTGCCGCCGTCGATGACCCTGTGGCAGGCCGCCGCGCCGGCCTCCTCGCTGGGCTTCACCCTGGTCGGGCTGGTCATTCTGCTGCCGGTCATCCTCGGCTACACGGCGTGGTCGTACCGGGTGTTCCGCGGCAAGGTGCACGCCGACACCGGTTACCACTGATCGTTTGAATGCGGGGCCGGCTGGTGCCGGCCCCCGCGTTGGGGAATGTGAAACCTGCACACCCCGCGCAGGACGTGCTAGCGTGCGCTCCTTTCCGGCGGCCAGGGGGGCAGCCGGCGACGTCCTGGACGGACGCACGGCTGCAGGAATGGGGGGCCGCCGCGCGTCGCCGTAATGGCTCGTGCCTATCGTTCTCCCGTTGAAGCACCATCGCTAAATGATCGAATTCTCCATCGTCGACTGGGCCGCCTGGGCGCCCGGCCTGAGCGAGCGTAGCCAGTGGCTGGGCTGGGCCGATGCGCCGTATCCGCCGCAGGGCGAAGACACGCCGGCGTTGGCCGAGATCCCGGCGATGCAGCGCCGCCGCATCGAGCGGCTGGGCCGGATGGCGATCCAGGCTGCCTGCTGGTGCGAGGACGGGCAGGGCGCTGACAGCCAGGTGCCGCTGGTGTTCGCCAGCCGCCACGGCGACGTGGCCCGTTCGATGGACCTGCTGGGGGCGCTGGCCAGCGATCAGCCCCTGTCCCCCACCGGGTTCGGCCTGTCGGTGCACAACGCGATCGCGGCGCTGTACTCGATCGCCCGCGGCCACCGCGGCAACTACCTGGCGCTGGCCGCCGGCCAGGCCACGGTCGAGACCGCCTGCCTGGAGGCCGCCGGGCTGCTGGCCGATGGTGCCCGCGAAGTGCGGGTGGTGGTCTATGAGTCGCCGCTGCCTGAAATTTACGCGACGTTTGCCGACGAACCCGACCCGTTCTTTGCCTGGTGCTGGCGTTTGACCGCGCCGACAGCGGGCCAGCCGACGCTCTCGCTGCAATGGGAGGCGGCGCCGGAGGCCACCGCCACCGCCCCGGGCACGCTGCCGCACGCGCTGGACCTGCACCGCTTCCTGCTGTCTGGCGCGCCGGCGCTGGAGCACGTGGCCCAGGGCCAGCGCTGGCGCTGGGGACGCCGTGGCTGAGGCGCTGCGCCGCCTCGATCATGCCTGGCGGGTGTTCGGCACCGGCCTGAGCTTCGCCGCATTTGGCGTGGGCGGCCTGCTGCTGGGCGTGCTGGTGATGCCGGTGCTGCTGCTGATGCGCGACGCGGTGGTCCGCCGCCGCCGCGCCCGCCGCGTGGTCCAGGTCGCCTTTGCCAGCCACCTGCGCCTGATGCGTGCGCTGGGGGTGATGACCTACCAGATCGAGGGCGGGGAACGCCTGCAGCGCGACGGTTTGCTGGTTCTGGCCAATCACCCGACCCTGATCGACGTGGTCTGCCTGATTTCGCTGCTGCCCAACGCCGATTGCGTGGTGAAGCGGGCCGTGGCCTGCAACCCGTTCATGCGCGGCCCGGTGCGGGCGGCCGGCTACATCGCCAACGATGACGGGGCCGGCCTGGTCGACGACTGCGTAGCGGCGGTGCATGCCGGCGGTACCCTGGTGATCTTCCCGGAGGGCACCCGCAGCGTGCCGGGCCAACCGCCGCGGCTGCAGCGCGGGGCCGCCAACATCGCCGTCCGCGGCCGGCTGGACATCACCCCGGTACGGATCACCTGCACCCCGCCCACGTTGACCAAGGGACAGAAGTGGTATCGTGTCCCCTCACGTCGCTTTCACGTTCGGCTGCAGATCGGCGAAGATATCCCGATCGCGCCCTTCCTGGCCGATGACGACTCGCCAAGGGGGGATGCCTTGGCAGCACGCCGCGTCACCGAGCACCTTTCTCGTTATTTCGACCTGTCTGGAGATCCGCCCCGTGCAAGCACTTGAGCACGAGATCAAGGAATTGATCATTTCCTCCCTTTCGCTGGAGGACATCACGCCGGAGGACATCGATCCGACCGCGCCGCTGTTCGTCGAGGGCCTCGGCCTGGATTCGATCGACGCGCTGGAACTGGGCTTGGCGCTGCAGAAGAAGTACGGTGTCAGCCTCTCGGCCGATTCAGAAGAAACCCGTCGCCATTTCTCCAGCGTGCGCGCGCTCGGCGAGTTCGTCGCCGCCCGCCAGTCGTAACGGCGCCAGGAATTGCCATGACCAAGAATGAACTGTTCGAACGCATCGTCAGCATCCTGACCGACAGCTTCGAGATCGAAACCGCCCGGATCACCCCCGAGGCCCGCCTGTACGACGACCTGGACATCGACAGCATCGATGCGGTCGACCTGATCGTGCAGCTCAAGCCGCTGCTCGGCCGCAATCTGCAGCCGGAAGCGTTCAAGGCCGTGCGCACCGTGCAGGACATCGTCGATGTCGTGCATGGACTGCTGCCGGACCAGGCAGCCGCCTGACCGCAGCGCCGGCGGCTTCGCCATGGCTCGCGCACGTACCGTCGTGGTGGCAGCGATCTCGCTTGCCTACCCGCTGCTGGTGTACCTGGCGATGGGCCGTTTCGAGCCGCGCTGGTTGTCGCTGCTGCTGTTCACCCTGGCCCTGCTGCGTGCACTGAGCACGCGACAGCCGCTGTGGTGGGCCGCCGCCGCTGGCACCGGCCTGCTGGCGGTGCTGGCCACCGTGCTCAACCAGGCCCTGCCGCTGAAGCTGTACCCGGCGCTGGTCAACGTGGTGATGCTGGCGGTGTTCGGCACCAGCCTGCGCTTCGGGCCACCGCTGGTGGAGCGCCTGGCGCGGCTGCAGGAGCCGGACCTGCCGCCGTTCGCGGTGGCCTATACCCGCCGCGTCACCCAGGTGTGGTGCGGCTTCTTCGTTCTCAACGGCAGCCTGGCCCTGCTGACCGCGCTGTACGCGTCGGACCGGGTCTGGATGCTCTACAACGGATTGTTGGCGTACGTGATGATGGGCGTGTTGTTCGCAGGGGAGTGGCTGGTGCGGCGGCAGGTGAAGGCGGCGCACGCGCATGGCTGAGTGGATTGCCCTGGACCGGCTGCTGCTGGAGGCACGGCCGCAGCGCAGCGTCGGCCTGTGCGACGGCGAGGTGATCGACCATGCCGGCTTCCGCCAGCGCGTACTGGCCTGGCGCGCCGCCTTTGCGGCCGCCGAAGGCCGCGACTGGGCCCTGTACTTCGATGATGCCGTGGCCTTTGCCGCCGCGCTGTTCGGTGCCTGGCATGCCGGCAAGCGGGTGTTCCTGGCCGCCGACAACCTGCCAGCCACGCTGCAGGCGCTGCAGCCGCAGGTGAGCGGCTTCGCAGGCGACGTGTCCGCCGACTACCGCTCGCTGGTGGCGCTGGACGCCGCGCTGGACGATGAGCTGCAGGCGCTGGACGAGCGCGCCTGCGAGCTGTGCGTGTTCACCTCCGGCAGCACCGGCCAGCCCAGTGCGATCGGCAAGCGCCTGGACCAGCTGGCGCGCGAGGTGGAGGCGCTGCAGGCCGCGTTCGGTGCGCAGATGGAGGGTGTGCAGGTCCATGGCACGGTGTCCCACCAGCACATCTACGGGCTGCTGTTCCGCGTGCTGTGGCCGCTGGCCGCCGGCCGCCTGATTCATCCGCGCCGGTTCTTCCACGAAGACCTCGTGGGTGCGCTGGCCGGTACCGATACGGTGCTGGTGGCGACGCCGGCCCACCTCAAGCGCCTGCCCGGGCAGCTCGACTGGGCCAGCCTGCATGGCCGCCTGCGCGCGGTGTTCTCCTCCGGTGGTCCGCTGCCGGAAGACGCAGCGCGGCAGGTGCGGCAGTGGCTGGGCGTGGCCCCGACCGAGGTCTATGGCAGCAGCGAGACCGGCGGCATCGCCTGGCGCCGCTGGGACATCGACCTGCCGCCGTGGCAGCCGCTGCCGGGCGTGCAGTGGCGCATCGACGATGGCTGCCTGGCGGTGGCCTCGGCGCACCTGGACACCCCCGGTTGGTGGCGCACCCAGGACCGTGTCGAAGCCCTGGCCGACGGCCGCTTCCGCCTGCTGGGCCGGGCCGACCGCATCGTCAAGATCGAGGAACGCCGGGTGTCGCTGGATGCGCTGGAACGCGCGCTGCGCGAAGACGCCGAGGTGGATGACGCGCGCGTGCTGGTGCTGCCCGGGCAGCGCGAGCAGCTGGCCGCCGTGGTGGTGCCGGCCGATCCGGCGCTGCTGGAGGGCGGCGACGCTGCGCGGCGGGCGCTGGGCCAGCGCCTTGGCGCCCGCCTGGCGCATGCGCATGACGCAGTGACCCGGCCGCGTCGCTGGCGCCTGGTGCAGGCGCTGCCGATCAATGCGCAGGGCAAGGTGACCCAGGCCGCGCTGGCGGCGCTGTTCCAGCCGTTGATGCCGGTGCCGGCGTGGGATCACCGCGATGCCGCCAGCGCCACCCTGCGCATGACCCTGGACCCGGCGCTGCGGCCGTTCCAGGGCCACTTCCCGCAGGCGGCAATCCTGCCCGGCGTGGCGCAGCTGGACTGGGCGGTGCGCTTCGCCCGCCAGGCGTTTGTGATGCGGGGCGCGTTCGTGCGCATGGATGCGGTGAAATTCCAGCACGTGGCCCGCCCCGGTGACGAGTTGACCCTGCAGCTGGACTGGGATGCCGCACGCAACGTGCTGGCCTTCCGCTACACCTCCAGCCACGGTGTGCATGCCAGCGGCAGGGTGGTTTTCGCTGATGCGGACTGACCCGGCCGTTGCCGGTGCCGCATTCGCGCCACTGGTGGTGATCCCTGTCTACGACCACGAGCACGCCATCGCGGCGGTGGTCGATGGCGTGCAGGCCGCGGGACTGCCCTGCCTGCTGGTCGACGATGGTTCGCACGATGGGTGCGCGGCGGTGCTGCGCGCTCTGGCACAGCGCCAGGGCGTCGACCTGCTGCGCCTGGACGTCAACCAGGGCAAGGGCGGGGCGATGCTGGCCGGCTTTGCCGAGGCCGGCGCGCGTGGCTACAGCCACGTGCTGCAGATCGATGCCGACGGCCAGCACGATACCACTGACCTGCCACGCTTCATCGAAGCCGCGCGCGCCCATCCCGAGGCGGTGATCTGCGGCATTCCGGCTTACGACGCCAGTGTTCCCAAGGCGCGCCTGTATGGCCGCTACGCCACCCACATCTGGGTCTGGATCAACACGCTGTCGCTGCACCTGCGCGACACCATGTGTGGCTTCCGCGTGTATCCGCTGCCGCCGGTACTGCGCCTGATCGGTGAAGAGACCATCGGCCGGCGCATGGATTTCGATACCGAAGTGATGGTGCGGCTGTACTGGCGGCAATTGCCGGTCGAGCACCTGGCCACGCGTGTGACCTATCCATCCGATGGCGTGTCGCACTTCGATGTGTGGCGCGACAACGTGCGCATCAGCCGCATGCATACCCGCCTGTTCTTCGGCATGCTCTGGCGTGCGCCGCGGCTGCTGTGGCGCCGCCTGCGGGGGCAGCGCTGAGATGGCGGCCGCGCAGGGTGCCCCGCACTGGGCCGACATCGGCGAATCGACGTCGGTGGCCGGCGTGCTGTTCCTGTGCTGGGTGCACCGCTGGTTCGGGCGCTGGCCGTTCCGCCTGTGCGTGTGGCCGGTGGTGGCCTGCCATTGGCTGGGCAACCGTATAGGGCGCCAGGCTTCGATGCAGTACCTGCAGCGGCTGCAGGCGCACAGCGGCGTGCTCGGCCGCGCGCCGACACGGCGTGACAGCCTGCGCCACTTCTTCGCCTTCGCCGATACGATGCTGGACAAGATCCTCGGCCTGGGCGGGCGCTACCCGGCCGAGCGCATCCACCTGCATCGTGACCTGGTGCTGCAGAAGATCGCGCGCCGCGAGGGCGGGCTGATCCTCACCGCGCACATCGGCTGCTTGGAGCTGTGCCAGGTGCTAGCCGAACAGGTGCCGGGGTTCCGCATCACCGTGCTGGTGCACACCGCGCATGCGCAGCGCTTCAACCGCCTGCTGCAGCGGCTGGACCCGCTGGCGGCGGTGGAACTGGTGCAGGTGACCGAAATGGGGCCGGCCACCGCGGTGATGCTGGCCGAGCGCGTGGCGGCGGGGGGCTTCGTTGCCATCGTCGGCGACCGCACGCCGGTACAGGGTGGCCGCAGCGTCACTGCCGATTTCCTGGGCCACCGCGCGCCGTTCCCGATCGGCGCCTATGTGCTCGCCGCGGCGCTGGGCTGCCCGGTCTACACCATGGCCTGCCTGCACGAGGGCGACGGCTATCGGGTGGCATTCGAACAGTTCGCCGAACGCATCGTGCTGCCGCGTGGCTCGCGCGACGCCGCGCTGGCCGAACAGGCACAGCGCTTCGCGCGCTGGCTGGAACTCCAGGTCATCCAGTCCCCGTTGGACTGGTTCAATTTCTTCTCCTTCTGGGATCAGGCTCCGCATGACGACTGACGCCGTACCCGTGTGCCGCTTTGGCGACGCACCGTTGACCATCGAAGACGTGGTTGCCCTGGCCCAGCGCCAGTGCGAGGCCGCACTGAGCGACGCGCCGGCGTTCCGCGCGCACATCCAGCGCGGTGCCGACTTCCTCGACCGCCTGCTGCGCGAGGACGGCGTGATCTACGGCGTGACCACCGGCTACGGCGACTCGTGCACGGTGAACATCCCGCCGGCGCTGGTGGCGGAACTGCCGCACCACCTGTACACCTACCACGGCTGCGGCCTGGGCCGTTACCTGGACCCGGTCGAGACCCGCGCGGTGCTGGCCGCGCGCCTGGCGTCGCTGGTGCGCGGCATGTCCGGCGTCAGTGTGCCGCTGCTGGAAGGCCTGGCCACGCTGCTGCAGCACGACGTGCTGCCGATGATCCCGGCCGAAGGCTCGGTCGGTGCCAGCGGCGACCTGACCCCGCTGTCGTACGTGGCGGCGGTGCTGTGCGGCGAGCGCGAGGTGCTGCATGACGGCCGCGTGCAGCCGGCGGCCGAAGTGCTGGCGAAGATCGGCATGACCCCGCTGAAGCTGCGGCCGAAGGAAGGCCTGGCGATCATGAACGGCACCGCGGTGATGACCGGCCTGGCCTGCCTGGCCTGGCAGCGCGCCGATTACCTGGCGCGCATGGCCACGCGCCTGACCGCGTTCAACGTGCTGGCCAGCGACGGCAACGCGCACCACTTCGACGAAACCCTGTTCGCCGCCAAGCCGCACCCGGGCCAGGGCCGCATCGCTGCGCGCCTGCGCAGCGACCTGCACAGCGAACGCCCGCCGCGCAACGAACAGCGCCTGCAGGACCGCTATTCGCTGCGCTGCGCGCCGCACGTCATCGGCGTGCTGGAAGACAGCCTGCCGTTCCTGCGCCAGCTGATCGAAACCGAACTGAACAGTGCCAACGACAACCCGCTGATCGACGCCGACGGCGAGCGCATCCTGCATGGCGGCCACTTCTACGGCGGCCACATCGCACTGGCGATGGACACCCTGAAAAACACCGTGGCCAACGTTGCCGACCTGCTCGACCGGCAGCTGGCGCTGGTGGTGGATGCCCGCTACAACCATGGCCTGCCGGCCAACCTGTCGGCGGCCACCGGCCCGCGCGCGGCCATCAACCATGGCCTGAAGGCGCTGCAGATCAGCGTGTCGGCCTGGACTGCCGAAGCGCTGAAGCAGACCATGCCGGCCAGCGTGTTCTCGCGTTCCACCGAGTGCCACAACCAGGACAAGGTCAGCATGGGCACCATCGCCGCGCGCGACTGCCTGCGCGTGATCGAGCTGACCGAACAGGTGGTGGCGGCAATGCTGATCGCCGCGCGCCAGGGCCTGGCGCTGCGTGAGCGGGTTGGCCTGAATGCGCAGCTGCATGGCAGTCTGGCCGACATGTACGCCGACCTGGGGCAGCGCATCGCCCTGGTCGAGGAAGACCGCGCGCTGGATCGCGAACTGCGGGAACTGCTGGTGGAGATCCGCGCGCAACGTTGGGAGCTGTATGCCGGTGAATGAGGCCATCGAACGGGTTGGCGAAATTGCGTTGACCCCTGCCTTCCATGACTGCGATCCGATGAACGTGGTCTGGCATGGCAACTATTTCAAGTACTTCGAGATCGCGCGCTGCGCGCTGCTCGGGCGCTACGACTACGACTACCCGCAGATGCTCGAATCGGGCTACCTGTGGCCGGTGGTCGATGCGCGGGTGAAGTACGTGCGGCCGCTGCTGTTCAACCAGGCGCTGCGCGTGGTCGCGCGCATCGTGGAATGGGAGAACCGGCTGAAGATCGAGTATGAAATCCTCGATGCGCAGAGCGGCCAGGTGCTGACCCGCGCGATGACCATCCAGGTCGCGGTGGACGCGGCCAGCAAGGAAATGCTGTACCAGTGCCCGCCGGTACTGTGGGAACGCCTGGGAGTACCTGCGCCGTGAACCCCCTTGTCCGTCTTTCGAGCGTGCTGCTGTGCGCGCTGATCTTCGTTGCCGCACCGCAGGTGCAGGCGGCCGACCCCGCCATCGATGCGATCACCCAGGCGGTGGCGCGGCCGGACGTGCTGCGTGGCCAGTTCAGCCAGGAAAAGCAGGTCAGCGGCTTCAGGAACCCGCTGCGCTCGCAGGGCCAGTTCGTGGTCGCGCGCCGGCACGGCGTGATCTGGACCACGCTCAAGCCGTTCCCTTCCGAAGTGGTGGTCACCGCCGACCGCATCCTGAGCCGCCAGCGCGATGGCAGCACCCGTGTCGAGCTCGATGCACGGCAGCAGCCGGCGATGCGTTCGGTGAACGCGATCATGTTCGCGCTGATGAGTGGCGACGTGCAGGCGCTGTCCAGCCAGTTCAACGTGGCGGCCAGCCGTGAAGGGCAGGGCTGGCGGCTGCGGCTGACGCCGAAGTCGGCGATGCTGGCCAAGGCGTTCCAGTCGCTGACCCTGCAGGGTGACCGCTACGTGCGCCAGGTCGAGATCGTCGAGGCCAACAAGGACCGCACGCAGATCCAGTTCAGTGCATTGAGCGAGGCGCCGGCCACCCTCACCGCCGACGAGGCACGCCGCTTTGAGTGAGGCCGTCGCATCGAACGCACCGGAGCGGCTGCGGCGCTGGTGGCACTGGCTGGGCATCGCCTGGCTGTTGCTGCTGCTGGTACTGGGCGCGCAGCAGTGGCACCTGTGGAGCCAGCAATCGCGGATCGACACCGACATCCTCGCGCTGCTGCCGCAGGATGCGCATGACCGCCTGTTGAGCGACGTCACCCGGCGCATCGCCGACGGCAGCTCGCGGCAGGTGGTGGTGCTGCTGGGCAGCAGGGACGGCGCCGCCGCCAAGCGTGCGCAGGCGGCCTTTGCCGCGGCCATGGCCAAGGACACTGACCGAGCCCTGCTGGTGCCCAGTGGTTCGATCGAAGGCTGGTTCGATGAGGCGCGCGCGTTCTACGCGCCGTACCGCGACCGCCTGCTGACGCCGGCCCAGCGCGAGCAGCTGCAGGGCAGCGAACCGGGCGCGTTGGCCGAGCAGGCGTTGGCCGCGCTGTACGGCCCGATGGGCGCTCCGCGCCTGACCGACTGGCGGCAAGACCCGTTGTCGTTGTGGCCGCAATGGTGGCAGCAGCAGGCGCAGGGGTCGGGGTTGCGGCTGGGCGATGACGGCCTGCTCGAAGCCGAGGGCAGGCACTGGGCCGTGCTGCAGTTCGATACACCGGGTTCGGCGTTCCAGCTCGACGGTGAGCGTCATCTCGACGGCCTGCTGGAACGTGCCGGGCGGGCTGCCAGGGCGGCAGCACCGAAGCTGGAAATCCTGCATGCCGGCGTGCCGCTGCACGCCGAGGCGGCCGCGGTGCAGGCCAACCAGGAAATCAACACGATCGGCTGGGGCTCGCTGGCCGCGGTGCTGCTGCTGGTGTGGCTGGCGTTCCGTTCGCTGCGGCCGATCCTGCTGGTCGCCGCGTCGTTGCTGATCGGTTGTGGCGTGGCGCTGGCGGTGACCGTGCTGGTGTTCGGCAAGGTGCACGTGCTCACCCTGGTGTTCGGTGCGTCGCTGGTGGGCGTGGCCGAGGATTACGGCATCCACTGGTTTGCCTCGCGCCAGGCCGAGCCGGCCGATCGCCGCTGGAAGCTGCTGCGGCACCTGTTGCCGGGCCTGTGGCTGGCCTTGCTGACCAGCGCGCTGGCCTACCTGGCCCTGGGCCTGGCCCCGTTCCCGGGCCTGCGCCAGATGGCGCTGTTCTCGGTGGTCGGCCTGGCCGCCGCGTTCCTCACGGTGATCTTCTGGTTCCCGTGGCTGGATGGCGGCGAGATCCGCCAGACCCGTTTCTCGCAGTGGCTGGGCAACACGCTGGAGCGCTTCCCGCGGTTGCATGGCCGCCGGCCGGTGACGGTGTTCGTGGTGATCACGCTGGCGCTGTCTGCCATCGGCATCGCCCGCCTGCACAGCAATGACGACCTGCGCAGCCTGCAGTCCTCACCGCCGGCACTGATGGCCCAGCAGATCCGCCTGAGCCAGCTGCTGGGCATGCCCAGCCCGGCGCAGTTCTATCTGGTGCAGGGCAGTGACGCTGCACAGCTGCTGCAGCGCGAAGAAGCACTGACCGAACGCCTGCGTGTACTGGCCAACGACAAGCGCATCGGCGGTTACCGCGCGATCAGTGACTGGCTGCCGTCGCCGGCACGCCAGCAGGCCGATGCGGCGCTGACCGCCAAGGTGGAACCGGGCGTGCTGCAGGCCGTGTCCGATGCGGTCGGAGAACCCTTGCCGCGCCCCGACTTCGCCACCACGCCGCTGACCGCGGAGGCGTTCCTGGCCTCGCCGGCCTCGCAGCCGTTCCGCCACCTGTGGGTGGGTGAGGTCGGTGGGCAGATGATCAGCGTGGTGATGGTCGATGACCTGTCGCGCGCCGATGCGCTGGCGACCCTGCGCGGGGCGGCCGAAGGCCTGCCCGGCGTGCGCTGGGTGGACCGCACCGCCGACTTCTCGCAGCTGCTGGGCCACTACCGCAAGCTGATGGGGGGGCTGCTGCTGGTCGGCATCGTGCTGGTGTTCGGCGCGCTGTGGCTGCGCTACCGCCGCCAGGCCTGGCGCGTGTTCGCGCCGACCCTGATTGCCGGTGCGTTGACCCTGGGCCTGCTGGGCCTGTTCGGCCAGCCACTGCAGCTGTTCAACGTGCTGGCACTGATGCTGCTGCTGGGCATGGGCATCGACTACGGCATCTTCCTGATCGAGCACCGCGGCGATGCCAGTGCCTGGCTGGCGGTGTGCGTGGGCGCGGCCAGCACCTGGCTGTCGTTCGGCCTGCTGGGACTGTCGCAGACCCCGGCGCTGCGCGCGTTCGGCCTGACCCTGCTGTTCGGCATCGGCCTGGTCTGGCTGATCTCGCCGCTGTTCCGGCCGCCGCCGCATGATCTGCCGCGGGCCTGAGCCTGCTTCCGACTTCCTTCTTTCCACTTGATCGAGCAACAAGGACGCACCGATGAATACTGCTGTGGATGCTGTCGAACGTACTGAAATCCTGATCATCGGTGCCGGCCCGGCCGGCTCCGTGGCTGCGGCGATGCTGCGCCAGCAGGGCCGCCAGGTGCTGATGCTGGAGCGCCAGCAGTTCCCGCGCTTCTCCATCGGCGAAAGCCTGCTGCCGCAGAGCATGGAGTACATCGAGGCCGCCGGCCTGCTGCAGGACGTGGTCGAAGCCGGCTTCCAGCACAAGAACGGCGCGGCCTTCGTGCACGGCGAAGCGCGTACCGCATTCGACTTCAGGAAGAAGTTCTCGCCGGGCTGGGGCACCACCTACCAGGTGCAGCGCGCCGACTTCGACAACGTGCTGGCGCGCGGTGCCGAGCGCATGGGGGCCACGCTGCGTTTCGGTGATGAAGTGCTGTCGGTCGAAGCCGGCGAGCAGCCGGCGGTGACGGTGCGCCGCCCGGACGGCAGCGAGTACCGCATCGAGGCCGATTTCATCCTCGACGCCTCGGGCTTCGCACGCCTGCTGCCGCGCCTGCTGCAGCTGGAATCCCCGTCCAACTTCCCGGTGCGCGGGGCGATCTTCTGCCACGTGCGCGACAACATTCCGGCCGAAGCGGACTTCGACCGCAACAAGATCCTGATCACCACCCATCCCGAGCACGTCGACGTCTGGTACTGGACAATCCCGTTCTCCAACGGCTGCTGCTCGCTGGGCGTGGTCGCCGAACCGTCGTTCTTCGAGCGCTACGAGGGCGACGACCTGCAGAAACTGCAGGCCATGGTCGGCGAGGACCCGAACCTGACCCGGCTGCTGGCCAATGCCGAATGGGCGGTGCTGCCGGTGCGCCGCATCACCGGCTACTCGGCCAATGTCAGTTCGTTGTGGGGGCCGGGCTATGCCCTGCTGGGCAATGCCGGCGAGTTCCTCGACCCGGTGTTCTCGTCCGGCGTGACCATCGCCTTCAAGTCCGCGCAGCTGGCCAGTGCATGCCTGGCGCGCCGCTATGCCGGCGAAGCCGTGGACTGGGAAGCGGAGTTCTCGGTCCCGCTGCGGGCGGGCGTGAAGACCTTCCGCCGCTTTGTCGAAAGCTGGTACGAAGGCGGTTTCCAGAAGATCATCTACCACCCGCAGCAGCAGCCCGAAGTGCGCGACATGATCAGCTCCATCCTGGCCGGTTACGCCTGGGACACCAACAACCCGTACGTGGCCGATGACAGTGGCCGCCGCATGCGCGTGCTGGAGCAGCTGTGCGGCGCCTGATCGCCCCTGCGACAGCACTGCTGCTGAGCCTGCTGCTGGTGGCCTGCGCCGGCCGCATGCCGAAGCCGTTGGTGGAACTGCCGCCGCTGCGCCTGTCGCCGGCCAGCCTGCCGGCGCCGCTGGCGTTGCAGCAGCAGTTGCATTTCCGGTTCGGCACGCATGAGCGCGACCTGGATGCACTGCTGGAAGCCGATGCGCAGCAGGTGCAGCTGGCGGTGCAGGCGATGGGCCAGACCGGCGTGCGCCTGCAGTGGGACGGCCGGCAGCTGACCCAGCAGCGCGCGCCGTGGCTGCCGCCGCAGGTGCGCGCCGAGCGCGTGCTGGATGACCTGCAGTTCGCGCTGTGGCCGACCGCAGCCATCGCGGCCGCGCTGCCAGCCGGCTGGCAGGTCCGTGACGATGGCCATCAGCGCAGCCTGTCGCGCGACGGCACGGTGTGGCTGCAGCTGCAGCGCCTGGACGATGGCAGCGTGCAGCTGGACAACCGCGCCGAAGGCTATGCGCTGCGCATCGAATCGATCGACATGGCCGGGCCGGATCGATGAGTGCACCGATCTATCTGAACGATCTGGGCGTGGTCTGCGCGCTCGGCGATGGCCGCGACGCGGTGGCTTCGGCGATGTTCGCCGGCGTGCCGGGCGGGCTCAGCGACAACGATACCCTGCTGCCGGGGCACACCCTGGCGCTGGGGCAGGTGCGTACACCGCTGCCGACGCTGGAAGAACTGCCGGCCGCCCTGCGCGGGCGCAACAACGCCCTGCTGGACGTGGCACTGGCGCAGATCGCACCGGCGGTGGCCGCCGCGATCGCCCGCCACGGCGCCGAACGCGTGGCGGTCGTGCTGGGCACCAGTACCTCGGGCATCGGTGAATCCGAGCAGGCCCTGCGCACCCATGCCGAACAGGGCCAATGGCCGCCCGGGTTCGATTACGCCCAGCAGGAAATGGGTACTGCCGCGCAGTTCGTGCGCCAGCGCAGCGGCGCTCAGGGGCCGGCGTGGACCCTGTCCACCGCCTGCTCGTCCAGTGCCAAGGCACTGATGTCGGCGGCACGCATGCTGCGGGCCGGTATCGTCGACGCCGTGATCGCAGGTGGCGCGGACTCGCTGTGCCGCTTCACCGTGGCCGGCTTCAGCGCGCTGGAATCGGTGTCGGCCCTGCGCTGCAATCCATTCTCGCAGCACCGTGCCGGCATCAACATCGGCGAGGGTGCCGCGCTGTTCCTGCTCACCCGCGAACCCGGCCCGGTATGCCTGGCCGGCTGGGGCGAATCGGCCGACGCGCACCATATGTCCGCCCCCGATCCGCAGGGCCTGGGTGCCATCGATGCCCTGCAGCAGGCGCTGCAGCGCGCCGGCTGGGCGGCCGATGAAGTGGACTACGTGAACCTGCATGGCACCGCCACCGGCCACAACGATGCGATGGAAAGCCTGGCGGTGTCGCAGGTGCTGGGCAACCAGGTGCCGGCCAGTTCGACCAAGCCGCTGACCGGCCATACGCTGGGTGCTTCAGGCGCGATCGAAGCTGCACTGTGCTGGATCGTGCTGGCCGGGAACCCGCAGCAGCAGCTGCCACCGCACTGGTGGGACGGCGTGGCAGACCCCGCGCTGCCGGCACTGCCGCTGGTCGCACCGGCCACCCGCCTGGCACAGGCACCGCGGCGGGTGCTGAGCAATTCGTTCGCCTTCGGCGGCAGCAATGCCGTGCTGGCGCTGGAGCGTCGATGAACACGCTGTACGCGATCGAAGAGGTGGTGCCGCACCGCCAGGACATGTGCCTGCTGGAGCGCATCACGCACTGGGACCAGGACACCATCGAGGCCGAACTGGTGGTGCCCGACGCGGGCCTGTTCGTCGAGGAGGGCCAGGTGCCGGCGTGGGTCGGCATCGAATACATGGCGCAGGCCATCGCGGCCTGGGCCGGTTGCCGTGCGCGTGCGGCGGGCAAGCCGCCGCAGTTGGGCTTCCTGCTTGGCAGCCGCCGCTACAGCAGCCCGCGCAGCAGCTTTCCCAGCGGATCGCGGCTGCGCGTACAGGCGCGCTGCGAGCTGTTGGGTGACAATGGATTGGGGATGTTCGCCTGCCGCATCCTGGCAGGCGAGGACGAATGGGCGACAGCCAACGTGTCGGTGTTCGAACCGGCCGATGCGATGGCCTATCTGGAGAGTGGACAGGCATGACAGGGAATCGAAGCGTGCTGGTGACCGGCGCCAGCCGGGGCATCGGCCGGGCCATCGCGCTGCGCATCGCGCGTGACGGCTTCGACGTGGTGGTGCATTGCCGCAGCCGCCTGGATGAGGCACAGGCCGTGATGGCCGAGATCCACGCGTTGGGCCAGCAGGCCCGCGTACTGATGTTCGACGTGGCTGATCGCGAGGCCGCACGCGCTGTGCTGGAGGCCGATGTCGAAGCGCACGGCGCGTACTACGGCGTGGTCTGCAACGCCGGCATCGCCCGTGACGGTGCCTTCCCGGCACTGTCAGCGGAGGATTGGGACCAGGTCATCCACACCAACCTGGACGGTTTCTACAACGTACTGCATCCGCTGATCATGCCGATGGTGCGCCGGCGCAAGCCTGGCCGCATCATCACCCTGTCGTCGGTGTCCGGACTGGCCGGCAACCGCGGGCAGGTCAATTACAGCGCCGCCAAGGCCGGCATCATCGGTGCCACCAAGGCCCTGGCGCTGGAACTGGCCAGCCGCCAGATCACCGTCAACTGCGTGGCCCCGGGCCTGATCGAGACCGAAATGCTCAACGATGAAGTGGTTGAACACGCGCTCAAGCTGATTCCCGCCGGCCGCGTCGGTCGTCCCGACGAAGTGGCGGCCACGGTGGCGTTCCTGCTGTCCGAGCCGGCCGGCTACATCACCCGCCAGGTGATCTCGGTGAACGGAGGCATGATCTGATGGCCGCTGATCGTCGCGTGGTGGTCACCGGTGCCGCCGCCATCAGTCCGCTCGGCCACGACTGGCCGACCATCGAGGCACACCTGCGCAGCTGCCGCAATGCGGTGCGTGCGATGCCCGAGTGGGATGTCTATGCCGGGCTGAACACCAAGCTGGCCGCGCCGGCGCAGGATTTCGAGCTGCCGCCGAACTACAACCGCAAGACCACCCGCTCGATGGGCAAGGTCGCGATCATGTCGGTGCGCGCCACTGAGGTGGCACTGCGTGAAGCCGGCCTGCACGAGCATCCGGTGCTGCGCAGCGGCCGTACCGGCGTGGCCTACGGCTCGTCCTCGGGCAGCCACGAGGCCACCGGCGAATTCGGGCGCATGCTCAACGAGTTCACCACCGATGGCATCAGTGCCACCACCTACCTGAAGATGATGAGCCACACCGCGCCGGTCAACATCGGCGTGTTCTTCGGCCTGTCCGGGCGCGTGTACACCACCTCCAGTGCCTGCACCTCCGGCAGCCAGGGCGTGGGTGCGGCCTATGAAGCGATCCGCAGTGGCAAGCAGACGGTGATGGTGGCCGGCGGTGCCGAGCAGCTCGATGCCACCGCAGCGGCGGTGTTCGACACCCTGTTCGCCACCAGCGTGCGCAACGATGCGCCGCAGACCACCCCGCGCCCGTTCGATGCCGGCCGTGATGGCCTGGTGCTGGGCGAGGGCGCCTGCACGCTGATCCTGGAAGACCTGGAGCACGCGCAGGCGCGCGGCGCCACCATCCTTGCCGAGGTGGTCGGCTACGGCACCAACAGCGATGGCCAGCACGTCACCCAGCCCAGCGCCGACACCATGGCCCAGGCCATGCGCCTGGCGCTGGAGGATGCCGGCCTGGACGCGGCGCAGATCGACTACGTCAACGCCCACGGCACCGCCACCGACCACGGTGACATCGCCGAAACCCAGGCGACCGCGCAGGTGTTCGGCAACCGCGTGCCGATCAGCTCGCTGAAGAGCTATGTCGGCCACATGCTGGGTGCCTGTGGCGCGTTCGAGGCCTGGCTGAGCATCCAGATGATGCGCGCCGGCTGGTTCGCGCCGACCCTGAACCTGGCCGAGGTCGACCCGCGCTGTGGCCAGCTCGACTTCATCACCGGGCAGGGCCGCGAACTGCAGGCCGAGTACGTGATGAGCAACAACTTCGCCTTCGGCGGCATCAACACCTCACTGGTGTTCCGCCGCTGGAGCGAGTGATCCACCGCCCCACCGCACTGTTTCCGCCATCCACCCGCACCCCTGACAAGGAGAAGTTTCGATGCGCCGCACTCTCATGCTCGCCACTGCCACCGCGCTGCTGGCCCTGACCTCCACCGCCTCTGCCCGCGATACCCGCGTCGAGCAGTCCCTGCAGGAGCTGGTCAGCTCGCAGGCTGCCAAGGACGCCGGCATCGACGGCAGCGTGCGCTTCTACCTGGCCGGCCAGCCGGTCAGCGTGCAGCAGCGCCTGGGTGAAGACGTGACCAACAAGAAGACCAACGCCGCCAACAAGAGCGATGCCGAGGCCTGCCGCTGGGTCGCGCTGTCGGCGCTGCGCGCGCTGCAGGACGGCGCCAGGTCGCGCGGCGCCAACGCCGTGGTCGACATCGTCAGCTACTACAAGAAGAACGAGTTCAAGAGCAGCACCAATTACGAGTGCTACGCCGGCACCATCCTCGCCGGTGTCGCGCTGAAGGGCACCTACGCCAAGGTCAAGTAAGCGCCCGCGTGGCGGCGGCGTTGGCTGAACGTCGCCGCCACATTGCTGAACCTCGCAAGGGAAACGCCGCCGATCGCGCCGCCATCGTCGGCTGACGGCTTTCCCCGGTGTCGGCTTTCCGACACAATCATGGCTCTTCCCGGGTTATCGTCCCGCGGACATGCACGCCTACGTCTATAAAAGCCAACTCAAGCCGGACACCTACGTCTACGTTCCCCGACGCGATGATTTCAGCGCGCTGCCCGCGCCGCTGCTCACCTCGCTGGGGACGCTCACCTTCGTCCTGGAGGTGGCCCTGGATGTCCAGCGCCGCCTGGCCCAGGCCGATCCTGAAAAGGTCCGCAGCGAAATGAGCGAACGCGGGTTCTACCTGCAGGTACCGCCGTCGGTGGCCAGCCTGATGCCGCGACACTATGACTGACACCTCCCGTCCGCGTGCCCTGTCGATCGCCTTCGCCGTGGGTGCCATGCTGGCGTTGGGCGCCGCGGTGGGCGGTGTGCCGGGTGCCATCCTTGCCGCACTGGCGCAGCCGGCGTTCGCGCTGGGCGTGTCGTGGTGGCGTCGCAGCCGTGCGCTGCTGCCGCTGAAGGTGGTCGCACGCCAGGACCTGCCCGCACTGCTGGCGCTGTGGGCTGCCGCGCCATTGCTGCTGGCGCTGCTGCTGGCCTGGCCGCTGGCGGCCCTGCGTGACAGCGGCAGCCTGGCGGCGGTGCTGGGCCTGAGCGTGCTGGTCAGTGCCGGCCTGCTGGCGGCCTGGCGCACCTGGCCGCTGTGGAACGATGTCGAACGCCTGGATGGCAGCCTGGCCCAGCACTGGCAGGCGCTGGCCGGCCGCGACCTGACCGCCTGGCGTGGTCTTGGCGTGGCGGCGCTGGTGATCGCCTTGGCCGCACTGGTGGTGCTGCCGGCCTGGCCGGGCCTGTTGCCGGACGGCGCACGCTGGCCCGCCGCACTGGCGGTCGTGCTGCTGTCGCCGGCGCTGCACCTGCTGCTGCAGCGGGTCGCGCCCGCGCCGCTGGTGTCGCTGCGCCCCAGCCCGTTCGCCGCTGCCAGCAGCGAACAGGAACCGATGTTCCCCGCTGCGGCCGAAACCGCGCCGCTGGAGGCGATGGCGCCGCAGGAACTGACACCGGCCCTGTATGAGGCCGCGCGCCAGGGCCGCGTCGACCGTGGCCTGCAGCTGCTGCAGGCCGGTGCTGATCCGTATGCGCTGCCGGACCCGAACTGGCGTGACCAGCGCAGCCTGGCGGTGCTGGCGGCGGTGCTGCCGGACCTGCGCCTGCTGCGCGAGCTGATTGCCCGCGGCGTTGATGTGAACGCGCCGCACCGGGGCATGACCCCGCTGCTGGCCGCCACCCGTGACAGCTGGCATGGCCGCCCCGAAGCGGTGATGACCCTGCTCGCCAACGGTGCCGATTCGCGTGCCACCGACAGCGATGGCAACACCCCGCTGCACCATGCCGCACGCAGTTCCGACCCGGGCGTTGCCGCGCTGCTGCGCGATGCCGCTGCCGAAGTCGATGCGCTGAACCGCGAGGGCTGGTCGCCGCTGGCGGTGGCCTGCCAGGTCGGCAACTGGCGCCTGGCCCGCTTCCTGCTCGAGCGCGGTGCACGCAGCGAACCGGCCGATGGCACCCCGGTGCTGCTGGCCGCCGCCGCCACCGAGGACGACGATCCGGCCGGCGTGCAGCTGCTGCTCAAGCACAAGGCACGCGCCGACGCGCGTGATCGCCAGCGCCGCAGCGCGCTGCACGAGGCAGCGCTGGCCGGCCACGTGGAGATCATCGGCGTGCTGCTGGGCGCCGGCGCCAACCTGGAAGCGCGCGATGCACTGGGCCGCACGCCGTGGCTGGAAGCCGCCCGTGCCGGCCGTGCCGCCGTGGTCGAGCACCTGCTGCCGCACAAGCCGGACCTGGTCGCGGTGGACGGCGAAGGCCGCAATGCGGTGCAGCTGGCAGTGATGGCCGAGGATGTCTCGCCGCTGCTGATCAAGCGCCTGATGGAACTGGGCATCGCCGCCGACGCCACCGACCCGGTTGGCCGCCGCGCGGTGGACTATGCGGCCGAAGCGGGCCGCTGGGCGATCGTGGCCTTGCTGGACCCGTCCTATCCGCTGCCGGCAGCCGTCAGTGATGGCCTGGCCGAGCGCGGTGAAGCGGCCAGCGCCAGCGGCCTGTTGCCGGACCGTCCGCCGCTGACCCTGCTGCGCGAAGCGCTGGGCTTCGGCAACACCGATGGCATGGCCGCGCTGGCCAGGCTGTGTCAGCCGGAAGAACTGGGCGGCCTGCTGCTCGATCCGGAGCTGGCCCTGGAGCCGCGCGCGGTCGATTGGCTGCTGGCCCACGGTGCCGATCCCTATGTGCGCGACGCCTGCGCCGATACGCCGATGTTCGCGCTGCTGTCGCGCGGCATCGACGCGGTGCCGGCGCTGCAGGTCATGCTGCAGCGCGGCCTGTCGCCGGCCGGGCGCGGTGGGCTGGCACGCTTCCTGGCCGCCTGCGCACAGCACGACCAGGCCGCCCGCGGCCTGGAACAACTGGCGCTGGAACTGCTGGAGCGTGGCGCCGATCCGTTCGCCGCTTCGCCGGCCGGTGACCCACCGCTGTCGCTGGCGGTACGCCTGGGCTGGCTGCGCCTGCAGCAGGCCCTGCTCAAGGCCGGTGTCGATCGCGAAGCGCGCGACAGCCATGGCATGACCGCACTGCATCTGGCCACCGCCCTGGCCCGCGAAGGCGCGCTGAAGCTGCTGGTGCAGCACGGTGCCTCGCCGGAAGCACGTGCCGCCGACGGTCAGACGCCACTGGGCGTGGCGCTGTCGATCGGTCGCCGTGACCTGGCCGACTGGCTGGACTGGCGGGTGTGGCCGCTGCCACGCCGTACCCTGCGCGAGGCCGATCTGCCGGCCGCTGCGATGGCCGGTGATGTGGACGCCGTGCGCCGCCTGATCGATCTGGGATTTGCCGTCGACGCGGTCGACGCACAGGGCTGCACCGCGCTGCTGCGTGCGGCCGGTGGTGGCCACCTGGCCGTGACCGACCTGCTGCTGGCGCGCGGTGCCGATCCGCAGCACGCCGCTGCAAGCGGTGCGACGCCGCTGTCGGCGGCGGTCAGCATGCGCCAGGTCGACATCGTTTCGGCCCTGCTCGATGCCGGCGCCAAGCTGGAACATCGCCTGCCGGGCGGGGTGACCGTGCTGATGCTGGCCTCGGCGCTGGGCCTGCCGGACATCGTCGCGCGCCTGCTCACTGCCGGTGCCGACGTGCATGCCGGTGACGCGCAGCAGCTGGGCCCGCTGCACTGTGCCGCGCTGTACGGTTTCAGTGCCCGCGACCGCTCGCGCCTGCTGGCCCTGCTCGACACCCTGCTGTTGGCGGGCGCCGAGCCGGACCAGGCCGCCGCCGGTTCGGTCACGCCGCTGCTGCTGCTGCTGGGCGCACGCGCCGAGCCGGGTACCGCCTGCGACGAGCAGGTGGTGATGGCGGCGGTAGAGCGCCTGCTGGATGAGGACGTCAGCCTGGACGTGCGCGATCCGCGCGGCTTCGGCCCGCTGCATCTGGCCGCCCTGCATGGACTGCCGCTGCTGGTGCAGCGCCTGTTGCGCGCCGGTGCCGATCCGGAAGTGCGCGACAGCCTCAACCGCAGCCCGCGCGAGATCGCGGTGATGCGCGGCTTCATCGACGTCGCTGGCGAGTTCGAACCGCGCGTGCCGGGCGTTTCGTCGATGGCGCGGTTCCTGCGCGACAACGGTTGAGCACCGGGATCGGAATCCGCAGTGGGTAGTGCCGGCCGCTGGCCGGCAACCTGCTGAGACCTCCGGGATACCGAGGCTGCCGGCCAGCGGCCGGCACTACCGGGTCCGCCATCGATCGGGTCGGTGCCAACCCTGCCCCCGGTGGGTGCCGATCGTGCCCCCGGTGGGTGCCGACCGTTGGTCGGCACGCCTACTTGCCGTCGCTTTCCGCGTCGGCCTCGAACAGATGCATCAGGTCGTTGCGTGCGTCGCGCGAGGTCTGGATCACCGCTGCCTCGTCGTCGTACACCAGATACTGGTCGCGCAGCAGCTGCTCATCGTGCTCGCGGAAGCGCTGCACATGGCGTTCGGCCACGTCCGGCGCCACGCCCAGCGCGGTCAGCACGCGTCCGCTCATCTCAAGGCTGGTGCCGAACACTTCGCGGAACGGCTCGGCCGACATGTCCATCAGGCGCCACGCATGCTGGCGGTTGCGTGCACGCGCCAGCACCGTCGCGTCCGGGTACAGCCGGCGCACCATGCGTACCGCGCGCAGGTTGGTCTCCGGGTCATCCACGGTGATCACGAACACATCGATGTGCTCGCCCCCCGCCGCACGCAGCATCTCCGGCCGGGTCGGATCGCCGTAGTACAGCTGGTTGCCGAAGCGGCGCAGGTCGGCAACGGTGTCCGGGTTCGCCTCCAGCGCCACGAACGGCACCTTCTGCGCGGTCAGCAGGCGCGCGATCACCTGGCCGAAGCGTCCCATGCCGGCGATCAGCACCTTGGGCCGGTTGTCCGGCGCCACCTTGTCAGCCTCGGCCGCCGCGCGTGGTGCGGCTTTTTCCTGGCCGAGCAGCTTGAGCAGCGCGATCATCAGCAGCGGCGTGATCGCCATCGACAGGCCGACGATCGCCACCAGCCGGTCGTGGTTGGCGTTGCCCAGCAGGTGCGCGCGCTGTGCCTCGTTGAATACCACGAAGGCAAACTCGCCGCCCAGCCACAGCACGCTGCCCAGCAGCAGCGATTGCCGCGAGCTGAGCCGGGCGACACGTCCAACCGCGTAGAGCAGGCTGAACTTGACCACCAGCAGGATGCCGACACCCGCGGCGATCAGCCACGGCTCGGCGGCGATGCGGTCCAGGTCGATGCCCATGCCCACTGCGATGAAGAACAGGCCCAGCAGCAGCCCCTTGAATGGTTCGATCTGCGCTTCCAGCTCATGCCGGAACTCCGAATCGGACAGCAGCACGCCGGCCAGGAACGCGCCGAGGCTGGGGCTGAGGCCGGCTTCCTGCATGAACCAGGCGGTGCCCAGCACCACCAGCAGGGCGGTGGCAGTGAATACTTCCGGGCTGCGGGTGCGCGCAATGATGCTGAACACCTTGCGCAGCACCGGTCGTCCGCACAGGATCACCACCGCCAGCGCACCCAGCGCCACGGCCGCATCTTCCCAGCGCAGGGTCTCGTTCTTCACTCCGCCCAGCAGCGGGATGGCCGCCAGCAGCGGGATCGCGATCAGGTCCTGGAACAGCAGGATGGCGAACCCGAGCCGGCCATGGTCGCTGTTGATCGCCTTGTGCTCGGACAGCAGCTGCAGGCCGACCGCGGTGGATGACAGCGCCAGCGCCACGCCGACCACCAGCGCGCTCTTCCACTGGAAGTGATCGAGCAGCAGCAGGCCGCCCAGCACCAGCCCGGACAACGCCACCTGCGCCGCGCCGGCGCCGAACACCGAGCGCCGCATCACCTTCAGGCGTGCCGGTGACAGCTCCAGGCCGATCACGAACAGCAGCATCACCACACCGATCTCGGCGGCACCGAGGATGCGGTCGGCGTCCTGCACGAAGCCCAGCCCGTCCGGGCCCAGCACCACGCCGGCCGCCAGGTAGCCCAGTACCGCGCCGAAGCCGAACTTCTTGAACACCGGCACGGCGATGACCGCCGCCAGCAGCAGCACCAGGGCCAGTTCCAGACCACCGCTATGCATGGGAATACCTGGTCATCGGGGGAGCCCGCTGTGCGTCCGTTCGGATGGGGGAGGGCGTGGCGAGCGCCACCACGACATTATGCGCGCCGGCCTGTGTATGCACGAGAACAACCGGCCGGGCGGCCACCCAGCGCGGGGCGCCCAGGTTGACCTGCATGGCCCACGGGTCCAGACTGCCCGCCGCTGGCGGCGCGTCCGTTGGCATACGCATCCCGGAGTCCCCAACCCATGTCCAGCGACAGTAGAAGTCGACCTCGTTCGACGCCAGCGATGGCCACCGCCTGACACCGGGACGGTTTGCCTGCGTTGGCGTTGCGCGAGGTCGCATCCCCACAAGGCAAAACCGATGAACCAGAAGCAATTGCTGCGCCCGGTGGCCGATGCCGCCGCACTGGCCGCACCGCTGGCGAACTACAACACCGCCGACGCGGTGGAATTCCTCAACACGCTGGACCTGACCCGCGCCGCGGAAACGCTGGCTGCGCTGCCGTTGCCGCGTGCAGTGAAGATGCTCGAAGCGCCGGAGCTGCACCGCAGCGGTGAGCTGGTGGCCGCGCTGCCACCCGCGCGGGCTGCGGCGCTGCTTGGCCTGATGGCCGACGACCGCGCCACCGACATCGTCCACGAGCTGGATGAGGAAGAGCGCGCGCGGTTGATCCCGCTGCTGGGCACCGACGCCCGCCAGGTCATCCAGAAGCTGCTCAGCTACCCGCCGAACACCGCCGGCGCACTGATGACCACCGAGTACGTGGCGGTGCCCGCCAGCTGGACCGTGGCGCAGACCCTGCAGCACATCCGCCAGGTCGAGCGCACCCGCGAGACGGTGTACGCGATCTACGTGCTGGAGCCGGCCAGCCAGCAGCTGCAGCAGGTGGTGACCATGCGCCGGCTGATCACCGGCCTGCCCGAGGAATCGATCCTGGACGTGGCCCAGGTCAATCCGCCGGTAACAGTGGATGCGCTGATGGACCAGGAAGAGGTGGCACGGCTGATCCGCCGCCACGACCTGCTGGCGATTCCGGTGGTCGACGCGCAGCAGCAGATGCTCGGCATCGTCACCGTGGACGACGTGCTCGATGCGCTGATCGAGGAATCCACCGAGGACGCGCACAAGTTCGGCGGCATGGAAGCGCTGGACAAGCCGTACATGCAGATCGGCTTCTTCGAGATGCTGCGCAAGCGCGCCGGCTGGCTGAGCGTGCTGTTCCTGGGCGAGATGCTGACGGCCAGCGCGATGCAGCACTACGAGGACGAACTGGCGCGCGCGGTGGTGCTGACCCTGTTCATCCCATTGATCATGAGTTCGGGTGGCAATTCCGGCTCGCAGGCCACCTCGCTGCTGATCCGCAGCCTGGCACTGCGCGAACTGCGCCTGCGCGACTGGTGGAAGGTGGCCCTGCGCGAAGTGCCGACCGGCATGGTGCTGGGCGCCATCCTCGGCTGCCTGGCCATCGTGCGCATCGTGATCTGGCAGCTGGGCGGCCTGCACGACTACGGCGAGCACTGGATCCTGCTGGCGATCACCATCGGCGTCGCGCTGGTGGGCATCGTCACCTTCGGTTCGCTGTCCGGCTCGATGCTGCCCTTCATCCTGAAGCGGCTCGGCTTCGACCCGGCCAGCGCCTCGGCCCCGTTCGTGGCCACCCTGGTGGATGTGACCGGCCTGGTGATCTACTTCAGCATCGCCGCGATGATCCTGCACGGCACGCTGCTGTAACAAAACGTGCACGCCGGGGTCGGATCCCTTCGCGCAGCGAAGGGCTCTGACCCCGGATATCCGCAGCAGGGGATCAGAGCCCTTTCCTGCGAAAAGGGGTCCGACCCCGCCTCCGACCCCATCGCCACGGAATTTGGGTACCGTAGGCGCATGAGTACCTACCACCTGCAGTCCGTGTTCCGTCCGCAGTCGGTCGCGGTGATCGGCGGCAGCCCGCGCGAGCGTTCGGCCGGGCGCGCGGTGATGCGCAACCTGCGTGGCACCGGCTTCCCCGGCAAGGTGGCGTGGATCAATCCGCGGCATGCCGAGATCGATGGCATCCGCACGGTCAAGCGGCTGAAGGACCTGGACTGGGTGCCCGACCTGGTGGTGATCACCGCACCAGCGGCGATCGTGCCGCAGGTGGTGCGCACTGCCGCCGAACGTGGCGTGCAGGCGGCGATCATCCTCACCGCGCACCTGGGCGAAGGCCCCGGTTCGTTGTCTGCACAGGTAGAGGCGGTGGCGCGCAAGCATGGCCTGCGCATCCTCGGGCCGCATTGCCTGGGCGTGATCGCGCCGCACGCGCGGCTCAATGCCAGCATCGCCGCACATTTTCCGCAGGCCGGCGACCTCGCGCTGATCTCCGAATCCTCGGCCATTGCCGCCGCGCTGGTGGAATGGGGCGTGGCGCGCTCGGTCGGGTTCTCCGCCGTGGTCTCGCTGGGCGATACGATGGACGTCGACTTCGGCGACCTGCTCGACTACTTCGCCACCGACTACCGTACCCGCGCCATCCTGCTCTACGTCGAGCAGATCAAGGACGCGCGCAAGTTCATGTCGGCCGCGCGTGCCGCCGCCCGCGCCAAGCCGGTGGTGGTGGTGAAGTCCGGCCGCGCCGAGCGCGTGCAGCCGGGCAGCCGCGATACCCATGTGCAGGCCCTGGCCCGCGCCGATGATGTGTACGGTGCGGCCTTCAACCGCGCCGGGCTGCTGCGCGTCGGTGCGCTGGACGAGCTGTTCACCGCCGCCGAATCACTGGGGCGGCTGGGCACCTTCCCTGGCCGCCGCCTGGCCATTCTCAGCAATGGTGGCGGCGTCGGCCGCCTTGCCGTGGACCAGCTGATCGCGCTGCGTGGCACACTGGCCACCCTGTCCGACAGCACGGTGCAGAAGCTCGATGCGGTATTGCCACAGGGCTGGTCGCGCAGCAATCCGGTCGACATCGTGGTCGACGCCGATGGTGACCGCTATGCCGCGGCCATCGAAGCGCTGCTGGCCGACAACGAGAATGACGCGGTGATGGTGGTCAACGTGCCGACCGCGTTCACCTCATCGGCGGACGCCGCGCAGGCACTCACCCGCACGCTCGGCCTGCGCCCGCGCCACCACCGCGACAAGCCGGTGTTCGCGGTGTGGCTAGGCAACGACGACCAGGCCACCGCCACGCTCAACGCGGCGCGGGTGCCGACCTATCCGACCGAGGCCGAAGCCGTACGTGGCTTCCAGCATCTGGTGCGCTACCGCGAAGCGCAGAACGCGTTGATGGAAACGCCGCCC
This sequence comes from Stenotrophomonas sp. YJH_SMC_123, assembly GCF_059368215.1. Lineage (NCBI taxonomy): Bacteria > Pseudomonadati > Pseudomonadota > Gammaproteobacteria > Lysobacterales > Lysobacteraceae > Stenotrophomonas > Stenotrophomonas sp. YJH_SMC_123. The sequence goes on along the minus strand of NZ_JCAFRM010000003.1, from coordinate 419,498 downwards.
AGCCTGCCGCAGGACTTCAGCGTCGACACGGCCGCCGCGCGCGCACTGGTCGATGCCGCGCTGGCCAACGGCCAGCAGTGGCTGGACCCGCTGGCTACGCATGAACTGCTCAAGGCCTACGGCATTCCCTCCGCGCCGGTGATGCATGCGCGTGATGCGCACGAGGCGATGGACCTGGCGCAGCCGCTGCTGGAACGCGGTGCCACGGTCGCGCTGAAGATTCTCTCGCCGGATATTCCGCACAAGTCGGAAGTGGATGGTGTGCGCCTGAACCTGTCCACGCTGCCGGCGGTGCAGAGCGCGGCCAACGCGATCCTGTCGCGCGCACGCCAGCTGCGGCCGGATGCGCGTACCGACGGCCTGCTGGTGCAGCCGACCATCGTGCGTCCGAAGGCGCGCGAGTTGATTGTCGGCATCGCCGATGACGCGACGTTCGGCCCGGTGATCGTGGTCGGTCGCGGCGGCACTGCCGTCGAAGTGATCAACGACAAGGCGCTGGCGCTGCCGCCGCTGGACCTGCGCCTGGCCCACGAGCTGATTGGCCAGACCCGCGCCTCGCGCATCCTCAAGGCCTACGGTGACGTGCCGGCGGCTGACGAGCGCGCACTGGCGCTGGCGCTGGTGAAGCTGGCACAACTGGCCGCCGACATTCCCGAAGTGCGTACGCTGGACATCAACCCGTTGCTGGTCGACGGCAAGGGCATCCTCGCCCTCGACGCCCGCGTAGCGGTGGCGCCGTCGCGCATCCTGCACAAGGGCCGCGGCCATCCACGTTTCTCGGTGTTCCCGTACCCGAAGGAGTGGGAGCGCACCATCGAACTGTCCGATGGCGGCCGTGCCTTCGTGCGCCCGGTGCGGCCGGAGGACGACGCGCTGTTCCGTGCGTTCTTCGCCCGCGTCAGCGACGAGGACCTGCGCCTGCGCTTCTTCCAGTCGGTGAAGCACTTCAGCCACGAGTTCATCGCGCGCCTGACCCAGCTCGACTACGCGCGCTCGATTGCGCTGGTGGCGATCGAACCGCGCAGCGGCGAGATGCTGGGCGCGGTGCGCCTGCACGCCGATGCCGATTACCACCGTGGCGAGTACGGCATCCTGATCCGCTCGGACCTGAAGGGCCACGGCATCGGCTGGCGGCTGATGGCGATCATGATCGAGTACGCCAAGTGGCTGGGCCTGGACGTGGTCGAAGGCCAGGTGCTGCGCGAGAACAGCACCATGCTGGCGATGTGCCAGAGCCTGGGCTTCAAGACGAAGCTGGACCCGGACGACCCGACGGTGATGATGGTGACCCTGCCGGTGCAGCAGGTCGAGGTGCCCGACGTGCCATTGTAGAGCCGAGCCCACGCTCGGCTGCCTTGCATCACACGGGCACGCCTGAGCCGGGCATGGGCTCGGCTCTACAGCTTCAACGCATGGGTTCCACCACCACCGCCGTGCCATAGCACAGCACTTCGGTCAGCCCGGTCATCACATCGGTGGCGTCGTAGCGCATGCCGATGATCGCGTTGGCACCCAGCTGCCGCGCATGCTTGACCATGTCGCGGTAGGTTTCCTCGCGGGCCTGTTCGCACAGTTCGGTATAGATGGTGATGTTGCCACCGAAGAGCGTCTGGATACCGCCGAGGAAGTTGCCGACGATCGAGCGCGAGCGCACGGTGATGCCGCGCACCACACCGAGGTTGCGCACGACGCGGTGCCCAGGCAGCTCGAAGGCGGTGGTGACCAGCGCATCATCGAAGCGGAGCGCGGGTGGGGTGGGGGTGCCGCTGTTGTAGGGGTCTGCCATGGTCGCGTCCGTATCGCTGCCTTCTGAGAGTCGAGCCATGCTCGACGGGCCGTGCAGCAGTCGAGCATGGCGCGACCCTACAACGCAACCGCCTGTTGCGGCATGGTTCCGTCACCGTGCTGGCGCGACAATACCCCCATGACCGACCGTATTCCCCTGCTGCTGCTGCCCGGCCTGCTCAACGATGCCGAGCTGTGGCGCGCGCAGCTGGCCGACCTGGCCGACATCGCCGACTGCACAGTAGGCGACCAGACCCGTGGCGAGACCCTGCAGGCGGTGGCCGAGGACGTACTCGCACAGGCACCGGAGCGCTTTGCGCTGGCCGGTTTCTCATTGGGCGGCTTCGTCGCCCAGCAGATCCTGCGCATTGCGCCGGAGCGCGTGCTGCAGCTGGCGCTGATCGATACCTCGATCCACGCCGATTCACCGGAACGTGCCGAGCAGCGCCGCAGCCAACGTGCCAGCGTGCGCCTGCCGGGGAAGTTCCACGGCTTCGGCGATGTGCTGATGCGCAGCTACATCGATGCGTCGCGGCTGGATGACTACGTGCTGGTGCAGCGCGTGCGCGACATGACCGCCCGCCTGGGCGCGGACGTGTTCCTGCGCCAGAGCGCGCTGGAACGCCGCGATGGCCATGATGTGCTGGCCGGCTACCGCGATCCGCTGCTGATCGTGTGCGGCGCGAACGATCGCATCACGCCGCTGGCGGTGAGCGAGGAAATGCACGCGATGGTGCCGCACTCGCAGCTGGTGGTGGTGCCTGACTGCGGGCACCTGGCACCGATGGAGAAGCCGGACGAGGTCAGTGCGGCGATGCGTGGGTGGTTGCTGCAGGGCAGGGGATGATCCCCACCCTCTCGTAGGTGCCGACCTTGGTCGGCACGGTGTTCCAACGATCGATCAGGGCTCAGTGCCGACCAAGGTCGGCACCTACCTGTAGAGCCGAGCCATGCTCGGTTCCGGGGAGGCAGCAGCCGAGCGTGCGCTCGGCTCTACAGCACCACTGCCTCAATCCCAGGCCGGGGCGATGCCTTCCGGGTTGGCCAGGCGATGGCCGCGGTCGAGCTTGGCGATCTGTGCCATGTCTTCGTCGGTCAGGCGGATCGCTGCCGCTTCCAGGTTGCTCGCCAGGTTCTCGCGCTTGGTCGAGGACGGAATGACCGAGAAACCCTGCTGCAGCGCCCAGGCCAGCGCGACCTGCGCCGGCGTGGCCTGGTGGCGTCCGGCAATGGCCTGGATCACCGGGTCCTTGATCACCTCGCCGTAGGCCAGGCTCATGTAGGCGGTGATGTGGATGCCGTTGTCCTGCAGGAACTTCACCAGCAGGCGATTCTGCAGGTAGGGGTGGATTTCGATCTGGTTGGTGGCAATGGCACCGGCGCCGAGGATGCCGATCGCCTTGCGGGTCTGCGCGATGGTGAAGTTGGAGATGCCGATCTCGCGGGTCAGGCCCTGCGCCTTGGCTTCAGCCAGTGCGGCCAGGTACTCCTCCATCGGCACGTCGACCTTGTCGTTCGGCGATGGCCAGTGGATCAGCGCCAGGTCGACGTACTCGGTTCGCAGCTTTTCCAGGCTGGTGCGCAGGCTGGCGAGCAGCGCATCGCGCTTGAACGCGGTGATCCAGACCTTGGTGGTCAGGTAGATGTCGTCGCGCGGCACGCCGGAATCGGCGATGGCCTGGCCGACCTCGGCTTCGTTGCCGTAGATCTGCGCGGTATCGATGGCGCGGTAGCCGACCGCCAGCGCGTTGCGCACGGAGTCGATCACGGTCTGGTCTTTCAGGCGGAAGGTACCGAGACCGAAGGCGGGGACAGTCATGGGGGCTCCAGCAGAGGGGGAGGGAGGCGGGAATATCCACGAAAGGGTAGGCCAGCGGCCGTGTGCATGCCGGCAACGGTGCATTGCATCGACGTGTACGACGGCAGGTGGTGGTGGGTGCGGACCGTTGGTCCGCACTGTTCATGCCGCCACCCATGCAGCGTTGGACGCGGCCGGCCAGCGGCCGGCACTCCCCCTGTCTGCGCTCGACGGTAGTGCCGGCCGCTGGCCGGCAACCGGATCAATCAAGCCGCGCGTGCCAGCCCGCCCTTCGCCGCCGCCGTGGTCGACAGGTCGAACACATCCACCGCATCGATCAGGCGGTTGGCCTGCTGCTCCAGGCTGCGCGCGGCGGCGCTGGCTTCTTCCACCAGCGCGGCGTTCTGCTGGGTCGTGCCGTCCATCTGGATCACGGTCTGGCTGACCTGTTCGATGCCCGCGCTCTGCTCCTGCGAGGCCGCGGAGATCTCGGCCATGATGTCGGTCACGCGCTGCACCGATGCAACGATCTCGGCCATGGTGTCGCCTGCCTCGCGCACGCGCTGTGCGCCATGGCCAACCTGTTCCACCGAGGCTTCGATCAGTGACTTGATCTCCTTCGCGGCTGCCGCCGAGCGCTGCGCCAGCGTGCGCACTTCGCTGGCGACCACCGCGAAGCCGCGGCCCTGTTCTCCGGCGCGTGCCGCTTCCACCGCGGCATTCAGCGCCAGGATGTTGGTCTGGAAGGCGATGCCATCGATGACGCTGATGATCTCGGCGATCTGCCGCGACGAGGTCTCGATCGCGCCCATCGTCGCCACCACCTGGCCGACCACGCTGCCACCGTGCGAGGCGACCGTATGGGCGCCGATCGCCAGCTGGTTGGCCTGGCGCGCATGTTCGGCGTTCTGGCGCACGGTGGAGGTCAGCTCCTCCATCGATGCCGCGGTCTCCTCCAGGTTGGCCGCCTGCTGCTCGGTGCGGCGCGACAGGTCATTGTTGCCGGCGGCGATCTCCGCGGCGGCGGTGTGGATGTTGCCGGAGGCGTGCTTGATGTCGGTGACGATGGTCGCCAGCTGCGTGGCGGTGGTATTGGCATCGCCGGCGATACGGGCGAACACCCCCTGGAAATCACCGTGCATGCGCGCGCCGAGACGGCCATCGGCGATCGCGCGCAGCATCGTCGAGACTTCGCCGAGGTTCAGTTCGGTAGTCTGCATCAGGCGGTTCAGGCCTTCGACCATTGCACGGAAATCATGCTCGAAGCGGGCAGTGTCGCCGCGCTGGCTGAAGTCACCGGCGGCCGCCGCCTCGGCCAGGCGGCGGATCTCGCCATTGATCAGGCCGAGGTTGTGCTTGGCCATATCCAGCGCTTCGGTGATCACGGCCTTCTCGCCGGGCAGGCGTTCCATGTCCTGGCTGAGGTCGCCGACCGCGTAGCGGCCCATGATCGAGATCGCGCGCATCTTCACCCGGATATGCGCATCGACCAGTGCGTTGCAGTCGGCCACCATGGTGCCGAACGCGCCGGGGAAGGCAGCGGCGTCCATGCGATGGCTGATGGTGCCGGCTTCGTGCGCCTGCGCCATCGCGGCCTGTGCATCCAGCACGCTGCGCAGCGTGGATTGCACCGCCTGCATGGCCTGCGCGAGGCGACCGATCTCGTCGCGGCTGCGCACCTGTACTGCGTGCTGCAGGTCACCGGCGGCCACCGCGCGCGCCGCTGCTTCCACTGCCAGCACCGGCTGCACCACCGCACGCCGCAGCCACCAGGCCAGACCGATCAGCAGCAGCACGGCGGCCAGCACGGTCAGCGCCGCGCACAGCAGCAGGGTCTGCCGGGCCTGCTGCGAACGTGCCGCCAGCGCCGCTTCAGCCACCTGCGTGGCGTGCGTGCTCAGCGCATCCAGAGCCATCGCCACCGGGCGATCCTTGCCGCGCACCAGGTTGTCGCCGGCCGCGGGATCGTAGCCGGCCGCGGCAAATGCCTGCAGCGCCGCGTGATAGTCCTGCTGCAGCTGCGCGTGCAGGCCAACGAACGCCTGCGCCAGCTCACGCGTGCGCGGGTCCGGGCTGGTGGCCAGACCCTTGGCCAGTTGCCCGACCAGGCGGCCTTCGCTGTCGAAGCCATCCAGGTGGCGTTGGCGCAGCGCATCGTCGTGCCCGCGCAGCAGCACGTTCTTCCATTCCTGCACCTGGCCACGGAACTCACGCTGCAGGCGTTCGGCATCGCGGCTGTGCGCGACTTCGGGCGGGACCTCGGTGGACAACTTCAACCAGGCGGAGGCCAGGCCTGCCAGCGCGCACAGCAGGACCACGGCCAAGCCAACAGAAACCGCGCCGAGCAGCTTGGACTGCAGGCGCGGAGCACGGACAGACGCATTCATCGGGAAGCACTCTCGGGAAGGGGCAATGCGGTATCGACCCGCTACGCTTCCGCTGAAGTGCGACGAACATCACATTAGCGTTTCGTTTAGTGATGTGAAGGAAGTGTTTCATAGGACAAATGTGTCCATATGGAACAAATGCGGACCCTGGACAGGGGATATAAATGTAACTAATGTAGTTACATGAAATCCGCGAACCCGCTCTCTGACGCCCTGCACGTGATGGCGCATCTGGTCGGCCAGGATGGCCCGCGCACCTCCGGGCAGCTGGCGTCCTGCCTGCCGACCCATCCGGTGGTGATCCGCCGTCTGCTGGCGCAGCTGCACAAGGCCAGCTTGGTACGCAGCACCCGCGGTCATGGCGGTGGCAGCCAGCTGGCCCGCGACGCTGCAACGATCACCCTGCATGACATCTATCTGGCCGTGGGCGCACCACCGCTGGTGCAGGTCGGCGCCCGCGACGCCGGCGGCGGCTGCCCGATCCAGCAGCTGGTCAACAGCGCGCTGCTGGAGGGGGCACGCGAGGCACAGCGGTTGCTGGAGGCGCGCCTGCGGGCGACCACGCTGGACCAGCTCGGCGCCGACTTCGCCCGCCATCTCGCCCATCACCGTTCCCTGGAAGGTCCTCATGAATCCTGATGTGCTCATCGTCGGCGGCAGCTACGCCGGCATTGCCGCCGGCCTGATCCTGGCCCGCGCCCGGCGGCCGGTCACCGTCATCGACGCCGGCTCGCCGCGCAACCGCTTCGCCAGCCATTCGCACGGGGTGCCAGGGCTGGATGGCATCAGCGGCGCCGAGCTGCTGAAGACCGCGCGCCAGCAGCTGCTGGATTACCCCAGCGTGCGCTGGGTGCATGCCGAGGCTGTGCAGGCCAACGCCAGCGCAGAGGGCGTGGAAGTACGTACCGCCGATGGCCAGGTGCTGGCCGCGCGCAAGCTGCTGCTGGCCAGCGGTATCGCCGACCAGCTGCCGGAACTGCCCGGGCTGGCCGCGCGCTGGGGCAGCACCGTGCTGCACTGCCCCTACTGCCATGGTTACGAAGTGGGTGGCGGCGCCATCGGCCTGCTTGGCGGCCATCCGATGTCCGCCGGCAAGGCGCCGCTGTTTGCCGACTGGGGCAATGTCACCTTCTTCAGCCAGGGCCTGCCGATCACCGATGAGGAACGGGCTGCCATGCAGCAGCGCGGCGTGCAGATCGAGACGTCGCCGGTGCTGGGCGTGCAGGGCGACCAGCCGACCTGGCTGGAAGTGGAGCTGGCCGATGGCCGCCGCATCGCCCAGCGTGCGCTGTTCGTACCGGCCACCCAGGCGATGGCCACGCCATTGGTGCAGCAGCTTGGCTGCACCTTGGTCGAGAGCCCGCTGGGGGTGCTGATCGAGGTCGACATGATGAAGCAGACCTCGGTGCCCAACGTGTATGCCGCAGGCGATGCGACGACGGTCGGCAACATCACCCTGGCCATGGCCGAAGGCGTGCGCGCGGGCATCGGCGTGCATCATGCGCTGGTGGCCGAAGACAGCGTGCCGCGCTGAATGTGCCGGGGTCAGATCCCTTTCGCAGAAAGCGATCTGACCCCCGACGTGACGTACTACTCTGGTAGAGGCCGGCCTTGGCCGGCACTGCTCCGTTACCCCTTCACGCACAGCACCTGGCGCAGGGTGTGCACCACCTCGACCAGGTCCAGCTGCGCTGCCATCACATCGTCGATCGACTTGTACGCGGCCGGTGACTCGTCCAGCACGCCGCTGTCCTTGCGGCATTCCACGTGCGCGGTGGCCTCGCGGTGCTGGGCCAGCGTGATCTGCTGGCGCGCCGTGCCACGGCTCATCACCCGGCCGGCACCGTGGCTGCAGCTGTGGAAGCTGTCGGCGTTGCCCTTGCCGCGCACGATGTAGCTGCGCGTGCCCATGCTGCCGGGAATGATGCCCAGCTCGCCTTCGCGCGCACTCACCGCCCCCTTCCGGGTCACCAGCAGTTCCTGGCCGTGGTGCGTCTCCTTCTGCACGTAGTTGTGGTGGCAGTTCACCGCCATCGCTGCCAGCTGGAACTTCGGCAAGCGGTGGCGCATCTCGGCCAGCACGCGCGACATCATCGCCTCGCGGTTCTGCCGGGCGTAGTCCTGCGCCCACGACACGGCTTCGACGTAGTCATCGAACAGCGGCTCGCCTTCCATGAAGAACGCCAGGTACTTGTCCGGCAGGTGGAAGCCGAGCACGCGCCGGGCCAGTTCCTCGCGCGCCTTCTCGATGAAGTAGGTGCCGATCAGGTTGCCGGTGCCGCGCGATCCGCTGTGCAGCATCACCCACACCGTGTCCGTCTCGTCCAGGCACAGTTCGATGAAGTGGTTGCCACCACCCAGCGTACCCAGCTGGCGGTCGAGCTTGTCGGTGCGGATTCTGCGGTGCCTGTCCTTGATCTTCTCCAGGCCGGCGGCCAGCCCGGACTGCACGAGCCGCGTGTGGATGCTGTCGGGCATGCGGTGATGCTCGCCGCCGCGTCCGTTGCCGACCGGAATGCTGCGCTCGATGCTGTTGCGCAGCTGCCGCAGGTCGTCGGGCAGGTCGTTGGCGCGCAGCGTGGTGCGTACCGCCGCCATGCCGCAGCCGATGTCGACGCCGACCGCGGCCGGGATGATCGCACCGCGGGTCGGGATCACCGAGCCGACGGTCGCGCCCTTGCCCAGGTGCACGTCCGGCATCACGGCCACCCACGGCCCGACGAACGGGATCGCGGCGATGTTGCGCAGCTGCTCATGCGCCTGCGCTTCCAGCGGCACACCGTTGACCCAGCCCTTGATCGGCGTGGTGCCCTCGGCGTGCAGCCATTGATAGTTGTGTTGAGTGTCCATGTCTTCGTGTATGTCCTTGATGGGCCGGCGGCGCGTCCCTGCGCCGCCGCTACCCCCTACCTGATCGTCACCAGCTGCTTCAGCACGCCATCCAGGCCGCCGAACACGGTGAGCGTGTCGATCTTCTCGGTGACCTTCTCCAGTGCCTCCAGCTCCTTCAAGCGCATCAGCACCGGGTTGTCCTCGATCAGCTTTGCGGTGTTGAGCTGCGAACGCGTGGCGTTGGCCTCCTCGCGGCGACGGATCACGCTGGCCTGGGCCTGCTTCTCGGCCAGCACCACGCCATTGAGGATCTCCTTCATCTCGCCCGGCAGGATCACGTCCTTGATGCCCACGCCGAGCAGCCGCACGCCGTGGCCCTCGATCGCGGCCTGCACATGGGCGGCGATCTCGCCGTCCAGCGCCGCCTTGTCGCCCAGCAGCTCGTCCAGGCTGCGCGCGGCTATCGCCTGGCGCAGGCCGAACTGCAGCTGCCGGTAGACGAACTCATCGGCATTGCTGAGCGTGCGGTGTGCACGCACCGGGTCGATCACCTGCACGGTCGCGGCCAGGTTCACCCGCAGGGTCACCTTGTCGCGGCTGAGCAGCTCCTGGCCGGACACGTCCAGCGAACGTGCACGCAGTTCCACGCGCTCCACCGACACGTTGCCGTTGAAGTTCCAGAACGCGTGCAGGCCGGCGTCCAGCGTCTGCCGCAGCGTGCCATCGATGAACAGCAGGCCGACCGACTCGCTTGGCACGGTGCTGATCACCGCCACACGCGGCAGCACGCCCAGCTGGCCCAGGCGTTGCTGCACGTCCGCCGGGATGCGCGGCTCGTCACCCAGCGCCATCACGCGTACCTGGGTGTCGACCGAACCCCGCCAGTACAGACGGCGGCTGCCCGGCGGCAGCACTTCATCGATGCGGCCGTTGCGCAGCAACAGGCCGACTTCGGTGGCGCTGACATTGGCCAGCACGAAGTGCGTGTCCAGCGTCGCGCCCAGTGCCTCGATCAGGCTGTCCTGGTCGCTGCCGGTATAGGCCGCGCCCTTCGATGCGGTGTGGATGTCCACGTGCGGGCGGCCGCCGAACGGCGACAGGCGGTGCACGCCCGGCAGCAGCATCTGCTGGAAACGACGGTTGCGATACACCAGGCCGCGCTCGCCGTCGCCGATCACGACCTTGATGGTCCAGAACATGGGAGTCTCTCCTTGTATGGCTCTGGTGGTTCGACCCGTTGCGGATGAATCGCCATGACCCGGGTCGATCAGGTCGTGGCGCGGCCGCCTGCACACCACGTGCAGGCAGCGGAAGAGGGCGGCCATCGGCGGACGGTCCGCGCGCGGAGCCTTCGGTGCGCCGGCAGTGCTGCCATCGCCGTTCCCGGCAGGCAGCACCGGGGCGGAACGTGGCTGGCAGTGGCGGCGGGCCGGGGCCCGGCGTGCGGTCCGTTGCCTTCCACGCCCCGCCCGAAGGCGATGGCGGTGGACGGCGACAATGGCCGCTGGGGCTTGCGCCCCGGGTGTTGCTTCAAGTCATGACGTGACAGGTCATGTGGTTTGGAGTGGGAGTCGAACCCACGACAGACGGAATCAGGATCCGTTGCTCTACCCTGCTGAGCTATCCAGTTGGGGACCGCGCGGAATCGAACCGCGTACCGGCGAACCGGCGCCTGCCTCCAGCAGGCGATCCAGGCGATGGCATGTCCGCGACCTCCGGCATACGCCACGGCAACGCCGCGCGCACCAGCCCGTGATGGAAACGGGACCGTTGGAGAATCGAGGGTGCAGGCCACCGACATTATCGACGAGCGATAATGTTTTGATGCGATGCAGATAATGTCCTGGCGCAGCCGATCGCGCGAAGTAAATCCTTCGGCGGGGCGGGAGAAACCTGGGTCAGTGAGCGGCGGGTTGCCGCGCGGGGTGCAGTTCTGGCATCGCGGGTCCTTGTGCCGACGCAAACGAAAACGCCCCCGGGACTTGCGTTCCGAGGGCGTCGTCAGGCCTCGGAGATCGGGGTGGCCGATCTCCGCAGGGCGGGTATCAGGCCGTTGTCAGCTGGTCTTCCTTGCCGAACGCGCGCGCCAGCCCGTCCATGCGCAGGCATGGCAGCAGTTTGGCGATGGCGACGGAATGCGCGTTCAAGGGAAGTTTCCAGAGGTTGTTGAAACGAGGTGCGCACGATAAACCACGATTTAGTCGCGTGCAACCATTTTGTTCAATTGTTTTCTTCGGCACGTGGGCAATGCCGGCCAGCGGCCGGCGCTACCGGGCCTCACGCTTCGGCGCTGGCGGCATCCAGCTGCGCGACATCCTGCACGCTCAGCGACACGTTGGCCGCTGCCAGCAGATCGTGCAGCTGTTCGACGCTGGTGGCGCTGACGATCGGCGCGGTGATCGACGGCCGCGCGATCTGCCATGCCAGTGCGATCTGTGCGGCGCTGGCACTGTGCTTGCTGGCCACGTCATCCAGCGCCTGCAGGATGCGCAGGCCGCGCGGGTTCAGATAGCGCTTCACCACCGTTTCGCCACGTGCCGGGCTCTTGGCCGCATCGGCCGGTGTGCGGTACTTGCCGCTGAGGAAGCCACTGGCCAGGGCGTAGTAGCCGATCACGCCGATCTGTTCGCGCTGCACCAGCGGTTCCAGCTCATTCTCGTAGCCGGCACGGTCGTACAGGTTGTACTCCGGCTGCAGGGTTTCGTAACGCGGCAGCTTGTAGTCGGTGGACACCTTCAGCGCATCGGCCAGGCGCGTGGCGCTGTAGTTGGAGGCACCGATGGCGCGCACCTTGCCGGCTTCGATCAGGCGGCCGAACGCGGCCAGGGTCGCTTCCAGTGGCGTCGACTCATCATCCTCGTGGGCCTGGTACAGATCGATCACGTCGGTCTGCAGGCGGCGCAGCGAATCCTCGACGGCCGCATTGATGTTGTCCGGGGTCAGGCCGGGGCGTTCGGCCCATTTGGCCACCTTGGTCGCCAGCACCACCTTGTCGCGCTTTCCGCTGCGCGCGAACCATTTGCCGATCAGCGTTTCCGATTCGCCGCCGGCGTTGCCCGGCACCCAGGCCGAATACACATCGGCGGTGTCGACCAGGTTGAAGCCGGCGTCGACGAAGGCATCGAGCAGGGCGAAGCTGGCCTTCTCATCGGCGCTCCAGCCGAACACGTTGCCACCGAAGGCGAGCGGACGTACATGCAGGCCGGAACGGCCCAGTTCGCGGGTTGCCGTCATGGGCACGGACTCCTTGGGGGAAGTGCTCCAGAATAGAACGCGTAGTGTGACCGTGCTGCGGCGGCGACCACAAAACAGTGTTCCGCGATACGCACGCGGCTAACGTTTTGTGAACACCTGGGGCGCCGCGGCTGCTAGTCTCGCCGCATCTTCCGCTGGAGTCGCTCCGATGATGCCTGCTTCGTCCCTGCGTGGTTGCCGCCTGCTGCTTGCTTCGGCCCTGCTTGCCGCTGTTCCCGCGTTTGCCGCACCGGCCACGGTCGCGCCGGCGAAGATCCAGGTGTCGCCGGCCATCGACGCGGCGGTGAAGGCGCCCACCCGCGATGCCAACAACGTCAAGCGCGACGGTTTCCGCCACCCGGCGCAGACGCTGTCGTTCTTCAAGGTGACGCCGGAAAAGACCGTCATCGAGATCACCCCCGGCAACGGCTGGTACTCGGAGATCCTGGCGCCGCTGCTGCACGACAAGGGCCACTACGTTGCTGCGGTGGTCGATCCGATGGCGGTGCCCGAAGGCCGCGGCCGTGACTACCAGCAGCGCAGCCGCGACAGCCTGGAAAGGAAGTACGCCGCTGCACCGGCACAGTTCGGCAAGACTGCCGTGGTCGCCTACGATCCGGCCAAGCCGGTGTTCGGCCCGGCCGGTTCAGCCGATGTGGTGCTGACCTTCCGCAACGTGCACAACTGGCGCAAGGCCGGCCAGGCGCAGGGCATGTTCCAGGGCTTCTTCAACGTGCTCAAGCCGGGCGGCGTGCTGGGCGTGGTCGAGCACCGCGCCAAGGCCGACGTGGCTGACGACGATGACACCGGCTATGTCGGCCAGCAGCAGGTGATCGCGATGGCCGAGGCCGCCGGCTTCAAGCTGGACGCGCGCAGTGAGGTCAACGCCAACCCGCGCGACACCAAGGACCACCCGAACGGCGTGTGGACGCTGCCGCCGACCAACCAGCACGACAAGGCCGATGATGCGAAGTACCAGACGATCGGCGAAAGCGACCGCATGACCCTGCGCTTCATCAAGCCGTAAGAGGGGTGCCGGGCTGGCGCATGCTGACTCTGTAGAGCCGAGCCCATGCTCGGCTGCTGTTGCGTTCCGCCGTGCTGTGCGCGATGAGCCGAGCATGGGCTCGGCTCTACAGCCGAGTGGCGCGTGGCGCGGCATGGGACAATGCGCCACCCGCCGACTGCCGTGCCCGCAATGCTGATCGCCTTCAACAAGCCCTTCAACGTGCTCTGCCAGTTCACCGACCGCAGCGTACCGCCGCGACCGACGCTGTCCGGGTTCGGCCTGCCGCCGCGCGTGTATGCCGCCGGTCGCCTGGACCATGACAGCGAAGGCCTGCTGCTGCTGACGGATAACGGCACGCTGGCGCACACGTTGACCGACCCGAAGCACAAGGCCGACAAGACCTACTGGGTGCAGGTGGAAGGCACGCCCAGCGATGAGCAGCTGCAACGGTTGCGCGATGGGGTGGAGCTGAATGACGGGCCGACCTTGCCGGCGAAGATCGAGCGCCTCGATCCGGCGCCGTCGCTGTGGACACGCGATCCGCCGGTGCGCTTCCGCAAGACCGTGCCCGATGCCTGGCTGGCGATCACGATCCGCGAGGGCCGCAACCGCCAGGTGCGGCGGATGACCGCGGCAGTGAACCTGCCAACGCTGCGGCTGGTGCGGGTGGCGATGGGGCCCTACCGGCTGGACGACCTGCAGCCGGGGCAGTGGCGGCAGATCGGTTGAAACAGAAAGGGCCGGATACCTCGCGGCATCCGGCCCTCTCGTAGCTGGTAGGGTCAGAGCCCTTCCTGCGGAAGGGCTCTGACCCGGGCAGCTTCACGCGTCGCTGCCGATATCGCTGTGCTCGTCCACCACGGTGTCGTTGCGACGGTCGCGTGCGTGGATGCGCTGCGCCTGCCCATTCACCACGTGGCCATTGGCAGCCTTCTTCTTCTGCTGCTTGCGGTACAGCGCATAGCCGAGCAGGCCGACGCCGACGGCAGCCGCGGCAATGGTCACGGCCGGGTTGCGGCGGGCGAACTTGGTGGCGACCTTGCCGCCGGTCTTCACTGCGCCGAGGGCGGCGCCGGTCTTGATCCAGTCCGCGTTGCGCAGGCTGCCACCGGCGCTCTTCAGGCCATCGCCGGCGGTGTGGGCCAGCTCCAGGGCGCGCTCCAGAGCGCGGTCGGTGATTACGGTCAGCTTGCTCATGCGGGGGTCCTTTGCCTCGGGTCGAAGTCCAGTGTCGCGTGTTGCCCGTAAACGGTATGTCAGTCGGGGACGCACGTGGTGTGACTTTACCGCAGCCATTCAGGATCAGGCAGGCTCCGCACCCGGTAGTGCCGGTCGCTGGCCGGCAATGCTCTCCGCCTGGTGCCAGGGGGCTGTCGGCCAGCGGCCGGCACTACCAATCAGGTTCCGCGCGGCTTGGCCCGGTGCGTGGCCGTCGCCGTCCACGGATCATCCGGCCATGGGTGGCGCGGGTAACGGCCCTTCATCTCCTTTTTCACTTCGGCGTAGGTGCTTTCCCAGAAGTTGCGCAGATCCTGGGTGACCTGCAGCGGGCGGCCGCCGGGGGAGAGCAGGTGCAGGGTCAGCGGCACGCGGCCATCGGCGATGCGCGGCGTGTCGGCCAGGCCGAACAGTTCCTGCAGCTTCACCGCCAGCACCGGCGGCAGCGGATCGCCGCTCTCGCTGTCCAGCGCATAGGTGATCGGCCGCTCCAGTCCGGACGGCACGGTGATGCGGGTCGGCGCATGACGCTCGACCAACTGCCGTTGTGACCACTCCAGTGGCGATTTCAGCGCCTCGCCGAAGCTGGATTCATCCAGCGCATCCAGTCGCGTCCTGCCGGCGAACGCGGGCTGCAGCCATTGCGCGCGCGTGGCCAGCAGGGCATCGTCGCTGCAGTCGGGCAGGCCGAGCTCGGGCATCCAGCGCCGCAGCGATTCCACCCGTGCCTGCCACTGGCGCAGGCCCTCGGTCCACGGCAGCGCCTGCAGGCCGAGCTCGGCCACCGCATCGGTCAGCGCCTGCGCGGCGTGCTGCGGATCGACCCGGCCGGCCGAGCGGCTGTCCAGCACGATCCGGTCGAAACGGGTCTCGCGCAGCGCCACCAGGGCGCGTCGCTCGCTCTCCCAGCGCACCACGTCTTCGGTGACGAAGCGCTCCGGCCATGCCTTGCGCAGCTGGCCTTCATCCACCGGTGCGGCACGCAGCAGCAGCGCATCGCGCGCCTCGAAGCGCAGTTCGCTGGCCACCAGCCACGGCTCACCGCGCAGGTCACTCAGTTCGTGCAGGCGCGCGCTGCGGCCATTGGCCAGCAGGTAGCGCAGCGGATCGCCGGGATGCTGGAAACCGATCCGGTCGGGAAAGGCGTGTGCAAGCAGATCGCCCAGTTCGTGCGCCTCGATGCTGGCCGGCGGCGTAGCCTCGCAGCGCAGGCGGCGACGCCACTGCTTGGCGGCGGCATCAATGGCGGCCAGCCCGCTGCGGTTGGCATCGCCCGGCGCGCGGCCAGTGCGGAACGCGGCCAGTGCGCGCCAGCGGGCCGCCAGCGCGTCACCGCCCTGGCGCAGCGGGTCGCGCGCTTCCAGCAGGGCGGCCAGATCGGCGGCCAGCGCCTGCGCGCGGGCATCGGGCGCTGCCAGCAGCATCGCCGCCATCCGCGGGTGCGTACCCAGCGCCAGTACACGGCGCCCGAGTGCGGTGATCGCGCCCGAGTCCGACAGTGCACCCAGGCGTTGCAGCAGTTCGCGCGCCGCACCCATCGGGCCGGCCGGTGGCGGGTCGAGGAAGCGCAGGTCGCTGCTGCCCCACGCGGCCAGTTCCAGCGCCAGTCCGGCCAGTTCCACCTGGTCGATCTCCGCGCGGCGCTGCGGCTCCAGCCGCTGCGACTGCGGCCACAGCCGCCAGGCCACGCCCTCGGCCACGCGACCGGCACGGCCCGCGCGCTGGTCGGCCGACGCCTGCGCGATGGCCACCACGTCCAGCCGGGTGAAGCCGCTGTTGGGGTCGTAGCGCGGCTCGCGCGCTTGGCCGCTGTCGATCACCACGCGCACGCCGGGCAGGGTCACCGACGACTCGGCCACGTTGGTCGCCAGCACCACGCGACGGCGGCCATCGCTGGCGGCCTGCAACACGCGCGCCTGTTGTTCCACCGGCAGCTCGCCATGCAGCGCCAGCACCTCGACGTTGCCATCGAGTGACTCCTGCAGGCCGGCCTGGACGCGCGCGATCTCGCGCTGGCCGGGCAGGAACACCAGCAGGTCACCGGGGTGCTCGGCCAGTGCCTGCTGCACCGCGCGGCGCACCTGCAGTTCCAGGGCTTCATCGCGGCGCGCCGGGAAGTGGCTGATCGCCACCGGATAACTGCGGCCCTCGCTGCTCAGCCGCGGCGCATCGAGGAAGCGTGCCAGCCGCTCGCCGTCCAGCGTGGCCGACATCACCACCAGGCGCAGGTCGTCGCGCAGCTGCGCCTGCACGTCCAGCGCCAGCGCCAGGCCCAGATCCCCACTGAGATGGCGCTCGTGGAATTCATCGAACAGGATCGCGCCGACGGTTTCCAGCATCGGGTCGTCCTGCAGCATCCGGGTCAGGATGCCCTCGGTGACCACCTCGATGCGGGTGCGCGCGGATACCTTGTTCTCGAAGCGGATGCGGTAGCCGACCGTGCCGCCGACCTCCTCACCCAGCTGCCGTGCCATGAACAGCGCCGCGCTGCGCGCGGCGACCCGGCGTGGTTCCAGCAGGATGATCTTGCGGCCCTGCAGCCACGGCGCGTCGAGCAGCGCCAGCGGCACCTGGGTGGTCTTGCCGGCACCGGGCGGGGCCTCCAGCACCAGCCGTGGTTGCACGGCCAGCTGCTGCTGGATCTGCGGCAGCAGCGGGGAAATCGGGAAGAGCGGGGCGTTCATATGCAAAGGATAAGGGGCCACGGCAGGCGCAGGTACAATGCGCGGGCACTTTTCCCCCGCGATGACCATGCACCTGATCGATATCGGCGCCAACCTGACCCACGACTCCTTCGACCGCGACCGCGATGCCGTGCTGGACCGCGCGCGCCAGGCCGGCGTGGTGCAGATGGTCATCACCGGTGCCAGCCGCGAGCACTCGCCACTGGCCCTGCAGTTGGCCCAGCAGCACCCCGGCTTCCTGTACGCCACCGCCGGCGTGCACCCGCACCACGCGGTGGAATACACCGAGGAATGCGATGCCGAAATGCGCGCGCTGCATGCCCACCCGGAAGTAGTGGCGGTGGGGGAGTGCGGGCTGGACTACTTCCGCGATTTCTCGCCGCGCCCGGCCCAGCACCGCGCGTTCGAGCGCCAGCTGCAGCTGGCCGCGGACAATGGCAAGCCCCTGTTCCTGCACCAGCGCGATGCGCATGCCGATTTCATGGCACAGATGAAGAACTTCGAAGGCCGCATCGGCCCGGCGGTGGTGCATTGCTTCACCGGTGAGCGTGACGAGCTGTTCGACTACCTGGACCAGGACTGGTACATCGGCATCACCGGCTGGCTGTGCGACGAGCGCCGTGGCGCGCACCTGCGCGAACTGGTGAAGAACATCCCGGCCAACCGCCTGATGATCGAGACCGACGCACCGTACCTGCTGCCGCGCACGCTGAAGCCGATGCCGAAGGACCGCCGCAACGAACCGATGTTTCTCTCGCACATCGTGGAAGAACTGGCGCGTGACCGTGGCGAGGACGTGGCAGTTACCGCCGCGAATGCAACGGCCGCGACGCGTACGTTCTTCCGCCTGCCCGGCGCAGGTTGATGGTAGTGCCGGCCGCTGGCCGGCAACACGGTTGATTGCCGGCCAGCGGCCGGCACTACCGGAGCAGGTCGCGCAGGCCCTCACGGTAGCTGGGGAACCGCGGCGCCCACGCCAGTGCTTCACGCGTGCCACGGCTGTCGATGCGCTTGTTGCTCTGGTAGAAGCGTCGCAGGGTCGGGCTGAGTGCAGGGTCGTCCCATGCCACGGCAGGTGGCATCGCAAACCCGCCCAGCTGCGCGGCGAAGGCCAGTACCTCCTGCGGCGGTGCCGGCTCGTCATCGGCCGGCAGATACAGGCCATCCACGCACGGCCGCTGCATCGACGCGATAACGACCGTCACCAGGTCATCCACGTGCAGCCGGTTGAATAGCAGCCCGGGACGCACTACGTGGCGGGCACGTCCCTGCGCCAGCTGCAGCAGCGCATTGCGCCCCGGCCCGTACAGGCCGGGCAGGCGGAACACTGCCGATGCGATGCCGCGTTCTCCTGCAAGCGCACGCCATTGCGCTTCGGCCCGCAGGCGCTGCACGCCGGCTGCTTCAGTGGCATCGGCTGCGCTGCGCTCGTCGACCCAGCCGCCGGCGCGGTCGGCATACACCGAGGTGGACGACAGATAGCCCACCCAGCGCAATGCCGGGCTGGCCCGCAGCGCGGGCAACAGCAGGCGCAGTGCAGGATCGCCATCGGCGTCGGGTGGCACACTGCACAGTACGGCCTCGGCCTGCGCGATCTCATCGAGCAGGGCGGGCGATGGCGTGGCATCGGCACCCAGCGGATGGCGACGCAGACCATCGCGTGGTGCCGATGCGGGATCGCGTACCGTGCCGGCGACGTGTGCGCCCAATGCCTGCAGATGTCGGGCCATCGCACCGCCACTCCAGCCCAGCCCGAGGATCAGCACCCGCGAGGGCGATGCACTGGCGGCGGAGATGATGCTCACGCGCCGCGCAGTGCCTGGTAGGCCTGCAGGCTGCTGTAGGCGACCTGCAGCAGCAGGGCTTCCTGGTCGGCCTTGCGCGCGCGGGCCAGCATGTCGCCGACGATCTGTTCGGCCTCCACCTGTTGGCCGGCTTCCAGGTCACGCAGCATCGATGCCTTCAGTGCCGAGCCGGCCTGGGTCAGGGTGTCGCGCGCGGTGTCCTGCGCGGCCACGGGAACCGGTTCACCGGCGGCTTCGGCCACGGCCAGGCATTCGTCGTACAGGCCGCGCACGATCGCCTCGCCATCATCGGTGGCAACGATGGTGCCGATGTCGGCGCGCAGCAGGCAGGTCGCCGCCGCCAGCGCGGTAAGGAAGGTGTACTTGATCCATTGTTCCTGGCCGATGTGTTCGCTGGCCAGGTGATCAAGATGGGCCTGCGCGCAGACCGCAGCGAAGGCGCGCACGCGCGCCGAGGCCGCGCCGCTGTCGCGCTCGCCGAAGGTGAGCTTGGCCGGTTTGCCCAGGTGCAGCACCGCACCGTCGGGGGCCTTGGTGGCGCTGATGAAGCACAGGCCACCAAGCACGGCGTCGCGGCCGAAGCGCGCGTCCAGTGCGTTGTAGTGATGCAGGCCGTTGAGGATCGGCAGCACGGTGGTGCCTGCGCCCACGGCCGGGGCAATGGCGTCGATCGAGCTGTCCAGGTCGTAGGCCTTGCAGCTGAGGATGACCAGGTCGAACGGCTTCTGCGCGGCCAATGCGGGCAGTGCATCAGCGGTGACATGCTGCACGGGGAAGCTGGCATCGCCGAGCGGGCTGCGGATGACCAGGCCGTCGCGATCCAGCTGGGCGGCGCGCGCGGGGCGCACGAGGAAGGTCACGTCCACACCGGCCTGGGCCAGGCGACCACCGAAGTAACCGCCGGTACCGCCGGCGCCGAGGATCAGGATGCGCATTGCACGTTCACCGTGTTCTGGGGAATCAGGATTTCGATTGTGCCGGAGATCGCGGCCAACGGCGGTGCCACTCGTGGTGGTTCGCGGAAAGCACGGTTCAGTGGGGTTGGCCGGGTGCGGCCACCACGGAAGACAGATCAGGAGCGGAAGCGGGCCGCTCGCTGCGCGAGCGCGTGTAGAACCGCGCTCAGGGCAGCTGTTCGCTGAAGCCTTCGGTGTATCCCAATAGAAGCGTGGTGCGGGAGGACAGCGTTGCAGCCAGTTGTGACCAGGTGTCGTGCGTTCCGGCAGCGTAGACGCGCTGCAGGTCCGCGACCAGAGCGTCCGCTTCCGCAGGCGACGGCGCGCTGTCACGCTGGAAGCCCAGCCACGATGCGCCAAGCCCGAACAGGCGGTAGTCGTAATGCTCTTGCAGGTGCCGGATCAGGGCGTGGTTCTGGAAGATGTTCCAGTCCGCGCTGAAGTAGCCGTTGGGCAGGGCGGCGATCAGCAGGTCGTCACGATCCACGGGCACCTGTTGCACGCAGACCACCTCGTCGACGATGAGATCCGGTGCGGCATTGGCCGCGACCAATGCCTCGATGTCTGCGTCATTGCACATCAGCGTGCCCGCCAGCGTGCTCCATTCCAGCCGATGCGTCGAATGCTCAAGCTGCGCGACCACATGCGCCAGCAACCGCCCGCGTGCCGCCAACGCATCGTCGGGGGTCGCCGGGTCTTCGTCCTCGTAGAGCGCGATGCGCGCGTCGTCTGACGCGTGCATGCTGGTGTAGCGGCACTGGCCGGCATCATCGAGCGTGCACAGGTAGCGATACCGGGGATCAGCCGCGTGCCGCGAGGCCAGGTATTCCAGCACCTCATCCAGCGTGGGTGAATCGCCCAGCAACGCATGGCTGAAGGCATCAATGGGGCCGTCCGACACGGCTTTGTCCAGCGCAATGGAAGTGATCTTCATCGCCACAGCCTAGCTGCAATCCCGAACGAGAAAAGCGGAACATCGGCTTTGCCGTGAAAGCTCCATCCACGCATGGCGTCGATCCATCGTGTCGACCAAGGTCGACACCTACCAGCAGCAGCGGAGAACGACATCCCGGCAGATCGCCGGAATTTGTCGAAGGCGGGGTGGGTCCGATTGCGGGGGTGTCCGCGGCATGGATGCCGCGGCCAAGCCCCCAAGGATGGGTTTACGGCGTCCCCCGCAATCGGACCCACCTCGCCAACCCAAGGAATGCCAGCTTTTGACGTTGCCGTTGAAGTTCACGTTGATTCGGCGGGTGCAGGGCCGCAGGCCCTGCAGGCCACCCTTAGCTGCGCATGCCCACGCCACGGCGCAGCAGCCACAACGCCAGCGCCGTCAGCGCCACCACGAAGCCGATCATCAACCCATAGGCCACCGGCAGCGGCACATCGCTGCTGCCCAGCAGGCCATAGCGGAACGCATTGACCATGTAGAAGATCGGGTTCGCGTGCGTGGCCGCTTCGGCCCAGCCCGGCAGCAGCTTCACCGAATAGAACACGCCACCCAGGTAGGTCAGCGGGGTCAGGATGAAGGTCGGCACGATCGCCACGTCGTCGAACTTCTTCGCATACACCGCATTGATGAAACCGGCCAGCGAGAAGATCGTCGCGCCCAGGATCACCGTGGTCAGCATCACCAGCGGGTGCGGAATGCGCACCGGGGTGAAGAACATCGCGATGATCAGCACGATCACGCCCACCATCAGGCCGCGCAGCACGGCGCCGGCCACGTAGCCCCACAGGATCACCCAGTTCGGCATCGGGCTGACCAGCAGCTCTTCCACGTGGCGGCCGAACTTGGCACCGAAGAACGAGGAACTGATGTTGCCGTAGCTGTTCTGGATCACGCTCATCATCACCAGGCCCGGCACGATGAACTGCATGTAGGTGTAGCCGCCCATGTCACCCACGCGCGATCCGATCAGGTTGCCGAAGATCAGGAAGTACAGGGTCATGGTGATCGCCGGCGGCACCAGGGTCTGGCCCCAGATGCGCATGATGCGGGCGACTTCGCGGCGCACGATGGTCATCAGTGCGATGCGGTTGCGCTGGCCGTCGGTCAGCTCGGTGGTGCTCATGCAGGCTTCTCCAGGTTGCCGGTGAGGCGCACGAACAGCTCCTCCAGGCGGTTGCTCTTGGTACGCATCGAACGCACGCGGATACCGGCCTCGTTGAGCGTGGCGAACACGCGGTTGAGGTCCATTGCGCGCGGCATGTCGATGTCCAGCGTGTGCGGGTCCGGCGCGGTCAGGGTCGCGCCCTCGATCACCGGCAGCTGCGCCGGCAGGTCACCGTCGATGTCCAGCAGGAAGCCCTCCACGTCCAGCTTGGCCAGCAGGGTGCGCATCGGCCCCTGCTCGACGATCTGGCCATGGTTGATGATCGCCAGGTGGCGGCACAGGTACTCGGCTTCTTCCAGATAGTGCGTGGTGAGGATGATCGTGGTGCCGGCAGCGTTGATCTCCTTCAGCACGCGCCACATGTCGCGGCGGATCTCGATGTCCACGCCGGCGGTCGGCTCATCCAGGATCAGCAGGCGTGGGCGGGTCATCATTGCGCGGGCGATCATCAGCCGGCGCTTCATGCCGCCGGACAGCGTGCGGCTCATCACCTGCGCCTTTTCCCACAGGTGGGCCCGCTTCAGTTCCTCTTCGGCGCGCTGCTCCGCTTCCTCGCGCGGCACGCCGTAGAAGCCGGCGTAGTTCACCAGGATGTCGAAGGGCTTTTCGAACAGGTTGAAGTTGATTTCCTGCGGCACCAGCCCGATCAGGCGCATGGTGGCGCTGCGGTTGCGCACCAGGTCGCTGCCGAACACCTCCACCTGGCCCTCGCTGAGGTTGACCAGGGAGCTGATGATGCCGATCAGGGTCGACTTGCCGGCACCGTTGGGGCCCAGCAGGGCGAAGAAGTCGCCCGGGGCCACTTCCAGGGAAACCCCCTTCAGGGCCTGGGTGCCGTTGTCGTAGGTCTTGCGCAGGTCGCGCACGCGCAGGGCGGGCGCCGTATCGTTCTGGGATGCCAAGCTCGAAGCCTTCGCGCCCATGGGCTGGCGCTGGAGAGGGGCGGGGAGGGGCTATTATAGAAGACCCCGAGGGCTTGCCCCGGCTACACACTGTCCCGAAAAGTCGTGCCTGTTCAATTCCCCCTCAAGCTGGTCGGCCGCCGCATGCTGGCCCCGACCGTCGGCCACTACCAGTTCGTGCGTGACGATGGGCAGCCGCTGGATTTCCAGCCCGGCCAGTTCATCCAGGTCCATTTCAGCTACGCCGATGGCACCGAAACCAAGCGCAGCTACTCGCTGGCGACCATTCACGACCACGCACTGGGCCCGGGCGAGGCGGTGGATATCGCGGTCAGCTTCGTGCCCGGTGGCGCCGCCACCGCGCTGTTCGAGGCGCTGGAGCACGGCGGCCAGATCAGTGCATCAGGCCCCTACGGCCGCTTCTGCCTGAATCCCGGTGACCACAATGCCCGCTACCTGCTGATCGCCACCGGTACCGGCGTTACCCCGTACCGCTCGATGCTGCCGCTGCTGGAAAAGGCCATGGCCGAACGTGGTGCGCAGATCGTGCTGCTGCAGGGCGCGCGCAGCCCGGGCGAGCTGCTGTACAGCGAGGATTTCTACAGCTTCGCCGAAAAACACCCGAACTTCCGCTATGTTCCATGCCTGTCGCGCGAACTGCCCGCCGATCCGCATCCGGACGTGCAGCACGGTTACGTGCAGCAGGCGCTGGCCGGTTTCACGCCGGACCCGGCCACGGACATCGCCTACCTGTGCGGCAACCCGGACATGGTCGATGCCTGCGCCGAGCTGCTGAAGGCCGCCGGCCTGGGCAACCCGCAGATCCGCCGCGAGAAGTACGTCAGCAGCAAATAGGTCCGGCTGGCGCCGGCCGCTGGCCGGCAACCCCACGAACCTGGTAGTGCCGGCCGCTGGCCGGCAACCGCACGAACCCCGGTAGTGCCGGCAGCTGGCCGGCAACCACACGAACCCCGGTAGTACCGGCCGCGGGCCGGCAACGGCATGAACCCCGGTAGTGCCGGCCGCTGGCCGGCAACCACACGAACCCCGGTAGTACCGGCCGCTGGCCGGCAACCGCACGAACCCCGGTAGTGCCGGCCGCTGGCCGGCAACCCTGGAAACCGGAGGCGACCCCACGCCGCCCCCGGTGCCCTGCCTTCAGTACTCGATCCAGGCATCACGCCAGGCAGAGCCGGTACCCGGGCGGTAGGCCTCTGCATTGATGTTGCACCAGGCGCCTTCCGGGAACGGGCGGCAGGCATACAGCTTGCCGTCGGTGCCCTTCACCACGGTCTGGCCCGGCGTGTAGCTGCCGATACCCGCGGGGTATACGAAGTCGTAGTCGTCAGCCGGCGGCGGATCGATCGGATCGACCGGATCCGGCACGCGGGTATCGAGCTGGAACAGGTGGCCTGGCTTCAGATAGACGCGGTTCCCGGTAGCCGAGGCGACGGGCGTGATCACGCCGTTCTTCATCACCCCCACGCGCGCCTGCTGCGCAGTGCCATTGACCTTGTGGGCCAGTGCCAGCGGCCACTGGTTCGCAGCGGTCTGGCCGGCGGCAAGGGTGATCTGCGGGCTTTCCAGATCGTTGCCCTGGGCGTTGAAGACCCGCAGGGTCAGGATGGTGCCCACGTCCAGCGCACCACGGGCAGTGACCGGACCCGCGTCCTGCCACTGCGGCGGCGGGGTCACACCACCGCCCCCCTCGAAGCGCACGTCTGCGCAGGTATAGAACGCCTCGCCCGAATCCGAGCGCTGCCAGGTGTTGTAGATGATGTGCTGGCCGCTGCGCTTGGGTAGCGGGCAGTCCAGCTTGTAGACGTCACCGGAGACCGGCACGTTGCCCAGCGTGCAGAATTCCTGCAGGTCGGCCCAGCGCAGCGGGCTGCCCGGTTGCCAGCCATCGCGGGTGACATAGAACTTCCACTCGCGGGTGGCATGCGGGGCCGGCGCCTTGAACTCGAACGTGTAGCGGCCACGGGCGTCGGCTCGGATCGGCGAGGTCTGCCAGTCACTGCGGTTCAGATCCAGGCCGCGGTATTTGCTGTTGCCGCCGCTGCACAACTCGCCATCGGGCACGACGGTCTGGTGGTTGCCATGGGCCTCGGCCTGGTTGATCCCGGCCCAGTCATAGAACGGTTGCGCACCACCGATGGCCTTGGCGGCAGCGCAGGCGGGGTTGGTCGGATTTTCGGGATTGCCCTGGTAACAGGCATAGACACGGCTGGCGGGTTTGGACAGGGTGCCGTGGGCGAACGCGCTGCCAGAGGTGGCAATGCCTGCGATCACAGACAGCGCGATGACGGTCCGGTGTGACAGATGCATGGAGATCTCCTGTGGGTGGTGAAACCCCGCGAAGTCTCGACATCCCGCCCGCCCGCATCCATCGGATTACGTTGAAAAAAGCATCGCGTGGTTGCATATGGGAACGGCTTCCCACTCACACGCTGGCGCGTCTCACGCTATGCAGGGAACGGCGCTCTGCCACCGTTCCCTGTACCCGGTCTCAGTATGCAATCCATGCATCGCGCCAGGCCGCACCCACACCCGGCCGGTACGCCTCGGCGTTGACGTTGCACCATGCACCTTCCGGGAACGGGCGGCAGGCGTACAGCTTGCCGTCGCTGCCCTTCACCACGGTCTGGCCCGGCACATAGCTGCCGATGCCCGCCGGGTACACGTGGTCGAAATCACCGCCCGGTGACGGTGTACCCGGGTCGGGAACCTGGGTATCGAGCTGGAAGCGGTTGCCGTCCTTCAGGTACACGCGGTTGTCGGTGGCCGAGGCGGTCGGCGTGATCACGCCATTGGCAAGCACGCCCACGCGCGCGTGCTGGGCACTGGCATTGACCTTGCGGGCGAGCACCAACGGCCACTGCGCGGGTGCGGTCTGGCCGCTGGCCAGGGTGGCCTCCACACGTTCGACGTCATTGCCGTTGGCGTTGAACACGCGCAGCGCCAGCGTCGTGCCAACCGGCAGCTCACTGCGTGCGGTGACCGGGCCGGCGTCCTGCCATTGCGGTGCCGGTGCGGTCCCTCCGCCTCCCTGGAAGCGCACGTCCATGCAGGTATAGAACGCCTCGGTCGAATCCGAGCGCTGCCAGGTGTTGTAGATCACATGCTGGCCGGTGCGCTGCGGCAACGTGCACTGAAGCTTGTAGGTGCCGTCGGCCGACAGCGGCGTATTGCCCAGCGTGCAGAACTCCTGCAGGTCGGCCCAGCGCAGCGGGCTTCCCGGCTGCCAGCCTTCGCGGGTGACGAAGAAGCGCCAGTCGCGCGTGGCGTGTGGTGCGGTCGCCTTGAACACGAAAGTGAACTTGCCATTGGCATCGGCCTGGATCGGCGTGGTCTGCCAGTCACTGCGGTTCACGTCCAGGCCGCGGAAGGTCGGGTTGTTGCCGCTGCACAGCTTCCCGTCGGGCACCACGGCCTGATGGTTGCCGTTGGCGTTGGCCTGGTTGATGCCGTTCCAGTCGTAGAACGCCTGTGAACCGCCAATCGCTTTTGCAGCGGCACAGGCCGGGTTGGTCGGGTTCTCGGGATTGCCCTGGAAGCAGGCATAGACGCGGCTGACCGGCGTGGTCATCGTGCCGTGGGCGAACGCGCTGCCGGCCAGGCACAGGCCCGCAGCGGCGAACGAGGTGGCCAGCAACAGCGGTGTGGATCGGAATGACATGGCGCATCCTTGTGGTCGTCGAAAGGGAACGGTGACCGCAGGAGCTGCGCTGCGCGGCGGACTTTCGGCGGCACCACGGCGAGTATCGAGCCGCACTGCAGGCGACGGAACCATCGCAGTGCCGATCCGTGACTGCGCATGTGAAGCCCTTCCCGCAGGCTTCACGCAGGGCTGAACGGATGCGCTGGACGTCACGTGACCGGCGTGGCATCGATCACGTCATGGAGATCACGCGACGCAGTCCCGGTACCCACCCGATCTGCCTGGCACGAGAAACAGCCATGCGCCGCGTTGTGCAGCTGCACGAACGCCACCGACGGGTCGGCAAACAGTGCATCCAGGTGGTCGGCCACCTCGGTGCCCGCGCAGACCTGGGCACCGCACATCAGCGCGGCGTGGTCATAGGCACGCATCGAGATCATCCGGCGCTGCACATACGGGGGCACCTCGCCCGGCGGCAGGACGCAACGGGTCACGCCGCGCTGCACGAAGATCGGGCCGGCGGCGCGGTACGGCGAATGCAGCGGCAGGTGGACGTGGGACAGCAGGAGCAGCTCGCTGCCAGGCGCGGGGTCGCTCAGGCTGATCCGGCAGGGATGTCCGCCGTTGGCGCCGGCCCAGCGACGCTGGATGCCGAGCACGGCGAGCGCGCTGTCGCTCATCTCGAACAGGTGCAGGAACGGGCGGTGGTCGATGCCGCCTAGGTACCACGCGTGCATGGGCGTCTCCTTGGGTTTTCCGCGGATTGTGCGCATGCGCCGGTCGCCGTGCTCGCCGTTTTCAGACCCCGCATCGCCGTCGGGCCGGAACACTGGCCCTTGGGGTACTGCTGGCCGCCGCCGATGCCGCCCTGCACGGGCCAAGGCCGAGCGCGGGACTGCCAGGTCTGCGCGCCGTCGGCGGCGGATTCGTCATTGCCCATCGCCGTCGGCGCGCTGCCCGTGTAAGTTGGGTCACATCTTCCGCGGCAGCCCGTCGTGGTCGACAGGAACGTCCTCCAGGGGAAACGAGCACGATGCAAAGACACCACCTCGCGCTGGCCGGGATGCTGGCCAGCCTGATGCTTGCCGGGTGCAGCCAACCGCCGCCGGCCGCCGCCGGAAGCGCCAGCGATGCACCCAGCCGCCGCTTCGGCACGATCGACTTCCAGCCCTGCACGTTGTCCACCGAAGGCGCCAGCGCCAACGTGGAGGCGCAGTGCGCCACCCTGCAGGTGCCGGAGAACCGGGCCCAGCCCGATGGCCGCCGGATCGGCCTGCGCATCGCCTGGCTGGAATCGGGCAGCAGCGGCGCCAGCCAGCCCGACCCGGTGTTCTTCCTGGCCGGCGGCCCCGGCCAGGCGGCCAGCGAGGTGGCGGTCATCGTCGATACCGCACTGCGCCAGGTGCGCAAGCAGCGCGACGTGTTCCTGATCGACCAGCGCGGCACCGGCGGCTCCAACCCGCTCAGCTGTCTGGGCGCAGATGGCAAGCCGCTGCAGATGGACGAGGATGCCGCGCCTTCCGAGGCATCGCTGCGCGACTACGCCCAGCGCTGCGCCGCATCGCTGCAGGGGCGTGCCGATGCGCGCTTCTACACCACCACCGAGGCGATCGCCGATCTGGATGCGGTGCGTGCGGCGCTCGGTGTGGACCAGCTGAACCTGGTTGGCGGCTCCTACGGTACCCGCGTGGCCCAGCGCTATGCCGGGGCCTATCCGCAGCACACCCGCAGCATCGTCATCGATGGCGTGGTACCGAACGAGCTGGTGGTCGGTGGCGACTTCGCGACCACCTTCGAGGATGCGATCGCCCTGCAGTCGGCGCAGTGCCGCAAGGATGCCGCGTGCAGCAAGCGTTTCCCGACCGACACCCGCGCGCAGCTGCGCAGCGTGGTCGACACCCTGCGCCGTGCACCGGTCTCGGTCGAGTATCGCGACCCGGGTACCAACGCACCGCGGCAGGATGTCCTGACGCCGGACAGCGTGGTCGGCCTGGCCTTCGCCTTCTCCTACGTGCCGCAGTATTCCTCGCTGCTGCCACTGGTGCTGGATGAAGCCGCGCACGGTCGTTATGCCCCGTTGGCATCGCTGGCGCGCGGCGCGAACCGCAGCATGGATTTCCAGATCAACCGCGGCATGCAGTGGTCGGTGATCTGCAGCGAGGATGCGCCGCGCTACCACGCGCCGGCCGAGGACCCCGAGCGGCTGTTCGGCAACGAAGTGGCCAGCGCCTTCTTCGCCGCCTGCCCGGTGTGGCCGCACCGTCCGGCGCCGGCAACCGATGCCGTGCCGCTGCGCAGCGACGTGCCGGCACTGCTGCTGTCCGGTGAGCTGGACCCGGTGACCCCCCCGCGCTACGCCGCACAGGTGCTCAAGGGCCTGCCCAATGGCCGTGCGCTGGTCGCCCGTGGCCAGGGCCATGGCACGTTGACCGCCGGCTGCATGCCGCGGCTGCTCGGCCAGTTCATCGACAAGACCGATGCCAAGGCGCTGGATGCCGGCTGCCTGGACACGCTGAGCTACGTGCCGGCGTTCACCTCGTTCAACGGATGGGAACCATGATCGTCGCCGACAACCTGCACAAGGCCTTCGATACCCGCACGGGCCGCATCCAGGCGGTCGCCAACGTCGGCTTCCGCGCCGGCGATGGGCAGATCACCGGCCTGCTCGGCCCCAACGGTGCCGGCAAGACCACCACCATGCGCATGCTCTACACGCTGATGACCCCTGACCAGGGCAGCATCAGCGTCGATGGCATCGATGCCGCCGGCAATCCGGTGGAGGTACGTCGCCACCTGGGCGTACTGCCCGATGCGCGCGGCGTCTACAAGCGTCTGACCGCGCGCGAGAACATCGCCTACTTCGGCGAGCTGCATGGCCTGTCGGCCGAGCGCATCCGCGAACGCATCGAGGTGCTGTCGCACGCGCTGGACATGGGCGACATCCTCGACCGGCAGACCGATGGCTTCTCGCAGGGCCAGCGCACCAAGACCGCGATTGCCCGCGCGCTGGTGCACGATCCGCGCAACGTCATCCTCGACGAACCGACCAACGGCCTGGACGTGATGACCACGCGCGCGCTGCGCCGCTTCCTGCTGGGCCTGCGCGAAGAGGGTCGCTGCGTGATCCTGTCCAGCCACATCATGCAGGAGGTGGGCGCGTTGTGTGACCACATCGTGATCATCGCCAAGGGCACGGTGATGGCCGCGGGCAGCGCCGATGATCTGCGTGCGCAGGCCGGTGAAGCCAATCTTGAGGACGCGTTCGTGAAACTGATCGGCAGCGAAGAGGGCCTGCACGCATGAGCATGATGTCGACCCTGATGACGGTGATGCGCAAGGAACTGCGCGACCTGTCGCGTGACCGCCGCACGCTGCTGCTGACCCTGCTGTTCGGGCCGCTGCTGTACCCGGTGCTGCTGCTGGGCATGGGCAAGCTGGCCGAGAGCCGGGTGCGCACCCAGATCGAGGAGCCGTTGCAGATCCCGACGATCGGCGCGGAGAACGCGCCGAACCTGGTGCGCTTCCTCGCCGCACAGGGCCTCAATGCCGCACCGGCGCCGAAGGACCTGGCCGAGGCCATCCGCAGCCAGGATATCGATGTGGCGCTGCGCATCAGCGGGGACTTCGGCAAGGACTGGGCCGAGGGCAAGCCGGCGCTGGTGGAGGTGATCAAGGACAGCACGCGTCGCGCGGCCGAGGTACCCAGTGCACGCCTGGAGGCGGCGCTGGCCACCTACAACGGCCAGGTCGGTGCCTTGCGCCTGATGGCACGCGGCATCGATGCACAGGTGGCACGCCCGCTGGACGTGGCACGCCAGGACCTGGCCAGTGCCGAGGCCAAGCGCGGCATGATCCTGTCGATGCTGCTGCCGGTACTGCTGACGCTGACCTCGTTCATCGGGGGCGCCTACCTGGTGATGGACGCCACCGCCGGCGAGCGCGAGCGGCAGTCGCTGGAACCCCTGCTGGCCACGCCGGGCTCCCGCAGCGCGATCGTCAGCGGCAAGATCGCCGCCGCCTGCGTGGTCGGTTTCGTGTCGCTGCTGCTGACCCTGGTCGCGTTCAAGGTGAGCGCGCAGATCGCACCCGGCAACATCGGCCGCCAGTTCAACATGAACGTCGGCTCGATGCTGCAGATGCTGCTGGTGATGCTGCCGATGCTGCTGATCGGTACCTCGCTGCTGACCTTCCTGTCGGCCGCGGCCAAGAGCATGAAGGAAGCGCAGAGCCACATGACCTGGCTGATGCTGCTGCCGATGCTGCCCGGCTACGCACTGGTGGCCTATCCGCTGAAGAGCGAGATGTGGCAGTACGCCGTGCCGTTCCTGTCGCAGAACCAGATGCTGCTGAAGGTGATCCGCCACGAGACCATCACCCCGACGGTCTGGGCGATCTACCTTGGTGCCAGCCTCGGCCTGGCCGCCGTGCTGTGGTTCGCCGCCGTGCGCCGCTACCACAACGAGCGCCTGGCCATCTCCGGCTGACCCCAAAAAAGGGGACGAAAAAAGGGGACGGAGGGGATTAAGTCGTTTCTGCCCCTCCCGTCCCCTCCTTGCGCGGGCGGCCTTGTCTTCGCATCGCCACCGGGCGCCCGAGCGTCTTCTCTACCATCCGCAGGAACGCAGCATCCCCCAACGGACGCTGTTTGGCGCTATGACTGCGGATTGCGGGCAGATCGGCGGACGCATTCACATCGCGCAGGAATCGCGCATACACCGTCGTCCTGTTGCGAGCGGTCGCGGCCAACGCTCTGAATGCGGGATGCGGGGTCAGCATGGGGTCATCGCGTCGTTGAAGGTTGCCGTGCACGCTGGACCACGGATGATCTTCAGCACTGACCGCAATGCCGGCACGAACGGGATTGCGTTCGATGTAGCGGTATACGCTGAGCAGGTAAGCGTCGCTGTCGATCATCGAGGAATGGAAGCGGCCCTGCCACAGGGGACCGGTGCGGCCGTGCCGCTGGTTGAAAGCCTGTACATAGTTGTTGCCCTGCATGCGCATTGCATCGGCCAGCCCACGCTGCGTGGATGGCGTGGCCAGCAGGTGGATGTGGTTGTCCATCAGTACGTAGGCATGCAGTGCGACGCGGTGCTTGAGGAAAGCGCTGTGCAGCAGATGCAGGAACAGTTGCCGGTCGATGTCGTCGACAAAGATCGCACCCTTGTTCACACCGCGCTGGATCACGTGATAGGCCTGGCCGGCCAGCATCAGGCGCGCTTGTCGGGGCATGGGATTCCCAGGTCGAAGGGGGCCTCAGCCTGGCATCGGCACCGTGGCGTAGGGCATCAGGTAATGCCGCGCAGGCGTATCGGAGGAGTCAGAAGCGACTTAATCCCCTCCGTCCCCTTTTCCGTACCGCGCGGGCGTTACCCCCATCTCGCGCTTGAACACGTTGATGAAGGAACTGGGCGTGTCGTAGCCCATCGACAGGGCGACGCTGATCACCGGTTCGCCTGCCTGCAGGCGTGGCAGTGACAGCAGCACGCGCAGGCGCTGCCGCCACTGGCCCAGGGCCATGCCTGTTTCGGCCTGCCAACGGCGGGCGAGGCTGCGGCTGGACAGTCCGCTGGCGGCTGCCCACGCTTGGACGCTGCGCAGGTCGTCCGGCGAACGCGCCAGCGCCGCCGCGATCCGCCACAACCGGCGATCCCGCGGCTGTGGCAGGGCAAATGGCAAGGGAGTGCTGGCACGGATCTCATCGGCGATGACGCCGGCCAGGCGTGCCTGCGCAGCGTCCAGTGCCTGATGCTGCCAGCGCAGTGCGCGCGTCACCGCCGCCTGCAACAGCGCATCGGGTTGGAAAATACGGGGCAGCGGGGGCAGATCCAGGCCGGCATCGGCGCGGACGTACAGGCTCCAGCCATCGAACCCGTCTGCCCCGAGCAGCGCATGGGGCAGCAGCGGCGGTATCCAGGCAACGTGCCCGGCCGGAAGCAGCCACTGCAGATTCCCGGCTTCGATCCGCAACAGGCCCTGATGGGCGCCCAGCAATTGACCGCGCCGGTGTTGGTGGCGGGCGGTGCGCCGCCTCCCGGGCACGCGCAGCTGGCCGGCCAGCACGATGGGGCCGTCGTCGGCGTCCGCCAATGCCGGATCAATCAAGCCGGTCGGTGTCTGATCTGCCATATCCATTGGCAGTTATACGGCAGAAGCGCCGATCCGCGCGCGCCACACTGGGCGCCCATTTCAACACGAGCCGCCCCGATGCAGCCCCAGGACATCCTTCCCGACCACCAGAACGAAGTACAGGTAAACGGCCTCACCGTGCGCAAGGGCAGCGTCGGCGCCTTCCTCGCCAGCGTCCGTGACTGGCAGGACCCCGCCAGCGATGACGCCACCCGGGCCACCGCCGAAGCAGATCTGCGTGGGCTGCTGCCGGGCCTGCATGCGCTGGGCCTGTTCCAGGTGCTGGCCGCGCGCGATCCGGCACTGCAACGCCTGATCGACAGCCTCTCCTGAAACGAACACGGCCCGGACATGCCGGGCCGTGTCCTCATTGCGGGGGCGGAAACGACTTAATCCCCTCCGTCCCCTTTTTGCGGTCAGGTGCCGCCCGGGGCGAATACCAGGGTACGGCGGGTGGTGACCGGTGCGCTGACCGGCTCGAAGCGCCAGCGCTTGACCGCGTTCATGGCTTCGCGATCGAAGACGCGCGACGGTGTTGCGCGCAGCACGCGGGCGTTGGTCACTGAGCCGTCGGTGCCGACGGTGATTTCCACCAGCACTTCGCCGGAGGTGCCTGCACGCAGTGCCTCGGACGGATAGCGCGGCGCCGGGGTGCTGACCGGGCGCAGGTTCGGCGCCGCAGCGGCCGCTGGAGCCGCGGCCTGGCGTGCGGCACTGGCCTGCTGGGCGGCGGCCTGCTGCTGCTTCAGCTCGGCTTCGCGGCGCGCGGCGGCCTGGCGCTCGGCTTCCTGGCGCTCGTTGTCGCGGCGGGCGGCATCCTGCTGCGCAGCGATCTGCTTGGCCGCGTCGGCTTCCTTGGCACGCTGCTCGGCCAGGCGCTGCTGTTCGGTCTGCTGCTTGCTGCGGTCCTCGGCGTCCTTCTTGGCCTTCTCGGCTTCGGCCTCGGTGCGCTTGGCCGCGTTCTGCACGCCCTTGGCCAGGCCGTCCTTCAGGCGCGGCAGGGCCGGCGCGGAGGCATCCACCTTCTCGATCAGCGCCACCAGCCGCTGCGCTTCGGTGTAGTCCTCGCGCCCCAGGTGCTGCTCGGCGGCGATCAGGGTGTACGGCAGCAGGTCGGTCAGCGCGCTCTTCACCGAGGCGTCGTCCGGGGTCTTGTCGCGCAGGGCGAGGTAGTACTCGATGGCGTTGTCGCCGGCCGGCGCGTACATGCGGTTCTCGCGCAGGGCCTGGCTGGCCGACTCACGCAGCTGCTCGGTGCCCATCGACTGCACCTTGGCGGCGACCACCGGTGCGGCAGGTGCAGCGGCGGTGGGGGCGGCGGCCGGAGCCGGTGCTGCGGATTCTTCCTTGCCCGAGCAGGCGGCCAGCGCCAGTGCCAAAGCAACCGGCAGCCACCGGCGCGCGGCGGTGATCGTTGAGACGTGCGACATCCTGCTCCCCTTTAGAAGACGACGTGACGTAAATCATTGATATGCATGGCCGGGACCCGTGGTCCAGGCGCGGCAGGGTAGCGTTTCCCGACGCCACCGCCGGCAACGGCGAGGATGCAATCTAGCATCCCGGCCACCGCCCCGCACAAGGGGTGGTGGCCGGGTGGGGCCGCGGCGATCATGTCGTGGCCGGCGGCGACCTCAGTAGTCGTGTGCCTTGTCGTGCGACTTGCTGTGGCCGTTGGACATCAGCTTGTCGGTCCAGGCGATGCCGATCGCCGACAGGATGAACACGCAGTGGATGATGGTCTGCCACAGCACGCCTTCCTGGGTCAGCATCGAGCAGCGGGCGACACCGATGTTGGCGGCGGCCACGCTCATCTGCTCCGGCGTGCACAGCGGGATACCGCCCAGCGCACCGCTGGCGATGAAGGTCTTCAGCAGGTGGATCGAGGAGATGCCGATGATCGCCATCGCCAGCTTCACCTTCAGCACGCTGGCATTGACGTGGCTCAGCCATTCCGGCTGGTCCGGGTGGCCTTCCAGGCGCAGGCGCGAGACGAAGGTCTCGTAGCCGCCGACGATCACCATTACCAGCAGGTTGGAGATCATCACCACGTCGATCAGGCCCAGCACGATCAGCATGATCTGCTGCTCGCCCATCGAGGCGGAATGCGAGATCAGGTGCCACAGTTCCTTGCCGAACAGGAACACGTAGACGCACTGCGCCACGATCAGGCCCAGGTACAGCGGCAGCTGCAGCCAGCGCGAGGCGAAGATCAGCGAGGACAACGGGGACAGGGGACGAGGACTGTGGCTCATGCAGGACAGTGCGTTTCGGGGGAGCCGCGAGGTTACCGGCCCGCCATGACGGTGCCAACCCAACTCACGCACTAGACTTCAGGTTCCTTTCCGCACCCCGAGCCGACGCCATGATCGACCTGTATTACTGGCCCACCCCGAACGGCCACAAAGTGACCCTGCTGTTGGAGGAAGCCGGCCTGGAGTACCGCATCCACCCGGTCAACATCGGCTCGGGTGACCAGTTCAAGCCAGAGTTCCTGGCCATCTCGCCCAACAACAAGATGCCGGCCATCGTCGACCACGCCCCGGCCGATGGCGGTGCCCCGCAGAGCGTGTTCGAGTCCGGTGCGATCCTGCTGTACCTGGCCGAGAAGACCGGCCGCTTCCTGCCCAGCGACCCGCGCGGCCGCGTGGCCACCCTGGAATGGCTGTTCTGGCAGATGGCCGGCCTGGGTCCGATGAGTGGCCAGATGGGCCACTTCAACGTGTACGCACCAGAAAAAATTCCCTATGCCATCGAGCGCTACGACAACGAAGTGCGCCGCCTGCACGGGGTGATGGACAAGCGCCTGGCCCAGCACGCCTTCCTGGCCGGCGACGAGTACACCATCGCCGACATGGCCAGCTACCCGTGGATCGGCGCCTACGACAAGCTGCCGGTCGACTTCGCCGCGTTCCCGAACCTCAAGCGCTGGCACGAGGCCATCGCCGCGCGCCCGGCCACCCAGCGCGCCTATGCGCTGCGCCAGCAGGTGAACCCGAACGCCGGCAAGCCGCTCAGCGACGAAGAGCGCAAGCACCTGTTCGGCCAGCGCTGACCCGCCGCGGGGTCGGATCCCTTTGCAACGCAAAGGGCCCTGACCCCAGCACCGCAGCATGGGCAGAAGGTCATGCTGCCTTCCTGCACGGGCTTGGTTAGGATGGGGGAACGACCGCCCCGCGCCCGCCGCCGGGCGGACCTGCCGTTTGCCGGGATCCTCCATGCGCCACCTGTTCGCTTCGCTTGCCCTCATGCTCGCCACCAGTACCGCCGCCCACGCCGAAAAGCTGACCCTGGAGGCCATCACCGGCCCGCTGCCGCTGTCCGGCCCGACCCTGATGAAGCCCAAGGTGGCGCCGGACGGTTCGCAGGTCAGTTTCCTGCGCGGCAAGGACAGCGATCGCAACCAGCTGGATCTGTGGACCTACGACATCGGCAGTGGCCAGACCCGGTTGCTGGTTGATTCCAAGGTGGTGCTGCCCGGCACCGAGACCCTCAGCGATGAGGAAAAGGCGCGCCGCGAGCGCCAGCGCATCGCCGCGATGACCGGCATCGTCGATTACCAGTGGTCGCCGGACGCACAGCGCCTGCTGTTCCCGTTGGGCGGCGAGCTGTACCTGTACGACCTCAAGCAGCAGGGGGCGGCGGCCGTGCGCCAGCTGACCCACGGTGAGGGCTTCGCCACCGACGCCAAGCTGTCGCCCAAGGGCGGCTTCGTCAGCTTCATCCGCGGCCGCAACCTGTGGGTGATCGACCTGGCCAGTGGAAAGCAGCTGCAGCTGACCCGCGACGGCAGCACCACCATCGGCAACGGCGTGGCCGAGTTCGTCGCCGATGAAGAGATGGACCGCCACACCGGTTACTGGTGGGCACCGGACGATTCGGCCATCGCGTTCGCGCGCATCGACGAGGCACCGGTGCCGGTGCAGAAGCGCTACGAGGTCTACGCCGACCGCACCGATGTGATCGAACAGCGTTACCCGGCCGCCGGTGACGCCAACGTGCGCGTGCAGCTGGGCGTGATCGCACCGGCCGCCGAGGCGCAGCCGCGCTGGATCGACCTGGGCAAGGAACAGGACATCTACCTGGCCCGCGTCGATTGGCGCGATGCGCAGCACCTGAGCTTCCAGCGCCAGTCGCGCGACCAGAAGCAGCTGGACCTGGTGGAAGTGGCACTCGACTCCAACCGCCAGCGCGTACTCGCCCACGAGACCAGCCCGACCTGGGTACCGCTGCACAACAGCCTGCGCTTCCTTGAAGACGGCAGCGTGCTGTGGTCGTCCGAGCGCACCGGCTTCCAGCACCTGTACCGCATCGACAGCAACGGCAAGACCACCGCGCTGACCCACGGCAACTGGCCGGTGGACGAGCTGCTGGCGGTGGATGAGACGGCCGGCAAGGCCTACTTCCGCGCCGGCATCGAAAGCCCGCGCGAAAGCCAGATCTACGCGGTATCGCTGCAGGGCGGCGAGCCGCAGCGCCTGTCGAAGGCGCCGGGCATGCACAGCGCCACGTTCGCCCGCAATGCCAGCGTCTATGTCGACAGCTGGTCCAACAGCACCACGCCGCCGCAGATCGAGCTGTTCCGCGCCAACGGCGAGAAGATCGCCACACTGGTGGAAAACAACCTGGCCGATCCCAAGCACCCGTATGCGCGCTACCGCGACGCGCAGCGCCCGGTCGAGTTCGGCACGCTCACCGCCGCCGACGGCAAGACGCCGCTGCACTACAGCCTGATCAAGCCGGCCGGCTTCGATCCGTCCAGGCGCTACCCGGTGGCGGTGTATGTCTATGGCGGCCCGGCCAGCCAGACTGTCACCGACAGCTGGCCCGGCCGTGGCGACCATCTGTTCAACCAGTACCTGGCCCAGCAGGGCTACGTCGTGTTCTCGCTGGACAACCGCGGCACCCCGCGCCGCGGCCGCGACTTCGGTGGTGCGCTGTACGGGAAGCAGGGCACGGTGGAAGTGACCGACCAGCTGCGCGGCGTGGCCTGGCTCAAGCAGCAGCCGTGGGTGGACCCGGCGCGCATCGGCGTGCAGGGCTGGTCCAACGGCGGTTACATGACCCTGATGCTGCTGGCCAAGGCGTCGAACCAGTACGCCTGCGGCGTGGCCGGTGCCCCGGTCACCGACTGGGGCCTGTACGACAGCCATTACACCGAGCGCTACATGGACCTGCCGGCGCGCAACGACGCCGGTTACCGTGAAGCGCGCGTGCTGACCCACATCGATGGGCTGCGCTCGCCGTTGCTGCTGATCCACGGCATGGCGGACGACAACGTGCTGTTCACCAATTCGACCAGCTTGATGAGCGCGCTGCAGAAGCGCGGCCAGCCGTTCGAGCTGATGACCTACCCGGGTGCCAAGCATGGCCTGTCCGGCGCCGATGCCCTGCATCGCTACCGTGTGGCCGAAGCCTTCCTGGGGCGCTGCCTGAAGCCTTGAAACACAGACGGGAAGGAGCCCGCCGATGACACTGCCGCCGCCGATTCCCACCCACGGCCCGAAGCCCGCCGGCTGGTGGTCCCGCCACTGGCGCTGGGCGATGCCCGTGGCCGTGCTGCTGGTGCTGGCCGGGGCCGGTGGCACGGTGGCCTGGAGCGTGCTGCGCTGGAGTGAGGCGGCACGCGAGAGCCCACCGATGCGCGAGGCGATGCGTCGCGCCGGCTGCAGCATCGAACTGGTGGAAGCCTTCGGCGAGCCGCTGCGTACCGAATCGATGCCGCTGGGCAGCATGCAGACCGCGCTCAACGGCCAGCGCGATGTCGGCCTGACCGTGGCCCTGGAAGGCCCCCGCGCACACGGCCGGTTGTTCGTGAAGGGCACCCGCAGTGACGACGTGTGGGACTACCCGGTGATGTACGTGCTGGGCGAGAACAAGCAGACCTTCGACCTGACTGCGCTGGATGACGATGAGGCCGCGCAGGAATGCGAACTGCAGGCCTGCCGCGAACGCGGCGAATGCCCGCTGACCGCAGCGTTGTGACCTCCGGCCGATTGTCGCCACCGCGCTGAGCGCGTAGGGTGCGGGCAACCCTGTCCTGGAGTGCACCATGAAGCCGATCGCGTTGGCCGTTGCCCTGGCCCTGACCGCCGCCCCGCTGCTGTCCGCACCGCCGGCGCTGGCGGCACCCGCCGCCAAGGCCGCTACACCGGCCAGCCCGGCCTGGGTCGCCCGCAGCAACGCACTGGCGCAGATCCTGCTCGATGCGCAGGGCCCGTTCCAGCCGGAAGAAACCGGCTTCTTCGGCGTGCCCGGCTACGACGACAAGGTGGCCGACCTCGGCGCGGACAACGGCAAGCGCTACCGCGCCGCGATGGCCAAGGCCCGCGACGAACTGAAGGCGAAGCTGGCCACCGAGCAGGATCCCAACGTCCGCCAGGACCTGGAGATCATGATCCACGCCGCCAACCAGAACATCGAAGGCAGTGAGCTCAACGAGAAGTACCTGCTGCCGTGGAGTGACGCGCCGCAGACGGTGTTCAGCGGCCTCAACCTGCTGCTGTCCGACCAGGTGCCGGCCGAGCGCCGGGCCAAGGCGATCGACCGCCTCAAGGCTTACGCCGGCCTGCAGCCGGGCGGCACCGCGTTCACCACGCTGGCCCGCCAGCGCTACGAAGAGCGCTTGAAGGACAGCAGCCTGTTGCAGCCGACGAAGATCGAAGTGCAGCAGTCGCTGGACAACGTCGAGACCTACATCAGCGGCATCGAGTCGCTGCTGAAGAAGTACCAGATCGCCGGCGCCGATGAAGCGATGAAGGCCCTGGCCGGGCAGATGAAGGACTACGCCAGCTGGACGCGCTCGACCGTGCTGCCGAAGGCGCGCACCGACGCACGGCTGCCGGCGCCGCTGTACGCCTACCAGCTCAAGCAGGTCGGCATCGACATCGACCCGAAGCTGCTGATGCAGCGCGCGCAGCTGGAGTTCATGGAAACCCGCTCGGCGATGCAGCAGCTGGCGCCGCTGGTGGTGAAGGAGAAGGGCCTGAAGGTGGCCGACCCGAGCGACCCGGTGGCGGTGATCCGCGCGCTGAAGGCCGACAAGATCGCCGACGACCATCTGGAAGGCCACTACCGCAAGGTGATCGATGCGATCGATCCGCTGATCCGCGAGCATGCCATCGTCGACGTGCCCAAGCGCGCCATGCAGATGCGCCTGGGTTCGGCCGCCGAGAGCGCGGCCAGCCCGGCCCCGCATTTCCTGCCGGCGCCGCTGGTCAACAACACCGGGCAGCAGGGCACCTTCGTGCTGCCGCTGGGCAACCCGGCCGCGGGCCCGGGCGCACAGTACGACGACTTCAACTTCGGTGCGGCGGCGTGGACGCTGAGCGCGCATGAAGGCCGCCCCGGCCACGAGCTGCAGTTCACCGCGATGGTCGAGCGCGGCGTGTCGCTGGCACGCACCATGTTCGCGTTCAATTCGGTGAACGTGGAAGGCTGGGCGCTGTATGCCGAGGCCGAGATGGTGCCGTACGAGCCGCTGGACGGGCAGATGATCGCCCTGCAGTTCCGCCTGCTGCGCGCCGCACGCGCGATGCTCGACCCGATGCTCAACCTCGGCCTGACCGACCGCGCCAACGGCGAGCGCGTGCTGATGGAGCAGGTCGGCCTGTCCAAGGCGATGGCCACCCAGGAACTGGACCGCTACATGGTGCGCATGCCGGGCCAGGCCGGCAGCTACTTCTACGGCTACACCCGTATCCTGGAACTGCGCATG
Organism: Stenotrophomonas sp. YJH_SMC_123; assembly: GCF_059368215.1. Lineage (NCBI taxonomy): Bacteria > Pseudomonadati > Pseudomonadota > Gammaproteobacteria > Lysobacterales > Lysobacteraceae > Stenotrophomonas > Stenotrophomonas sp. YJH_SMC_123. The sequence goes on along the minus strand of NZ_JCAFRM010000003.1, from coordinate 379,267 downwards.
CAGACTGAGCTGGCACTGGGTGCGAAGTTCGACCGCCTGGCGTTCAACAACTTCCTGCTCGACCAGGGCCTGCTGCCGCCGGACCAGCTGGCCGACGCGGTGAACAAGGTGTTCGTGCCGAAGTACAAGCGCTGAACACCCCCCGGTAGTGCCGGCCGCTGGCCGGCATTCCCCTGACGTCGGGAGGATTTCTGAGGTTGCCGGCCAGCGGCCGGCACTACCCGCGGTGATGCTGCCGCGTCACCGCTGCGGGGTGATCACCTGCGTCGGCAGTCGTGCCGGCGGTTCCGGGTTCGGCACCCAGATCGCCACGCCGGCGGCGCGCTTCTGCGTGGTCGGAATACCGATGCCGACGCCACCGCCGACATGCGAGCCGAACGTGCCGGCACCCACCGACATGCCCACCGGTGAGCCGCTGCTGCCCACGCCCATCAGCACCACGCCATTGGCGCCCAGCGCTGCGGCCTCGCGCTTCAGGCGCGCCACCGCTGCATCGGTCTGGCCCTGCGTGCCGAAGCCCACGGCAGACGCCGATTCCAGCTGGGCGATTTCCTGGGAGCCGGCCGGCGGCGTCGAATAGATCTGCACCAGTGCCGGATCGATCGGCGCGCGGGCGCTCCCCAGCATGACCTTGGAGGTGCTGGCACAGCCAGCGGCGACCAGCAGGATGGCCGCCAACGCGGCCCAACGGATGTTCATGGCACGACCCCTGTAGGACTGGTTGCGATCATCGGCGGGCCACTCTGAATCGGCGCCAACACCCGGCCCAGAGCAGGCACGGCGGCACGCTAGCACGGTGCCGGTGACAGCCCCGCCAACGGCAGTAGGCGGCGACGGCGGGAACGACTATGGTGCACAGACAGGAACCAACTGCGGGAGAGTGGAATGGGCGTGATCAGTCTGTTGTGGGGCGTACTGGCGCTGTTGTGGATGATCCTGGCGCTGATTCCGCTGCTGGGCTGGGGCAACTGGTTCCTGATCCCGTTCGCCGCCGTGGGCGCGGTGATCGCCGCGCTGGGCATCCTGTTCACCCACCCGACCAAGCGCGGCCGGGCCTGGGCCGGGCTGGTGCTGAACGGCATCGTGGTGGTGGTCGGCATCCTGCGCCTGGGCCTGGGGGGCGGCGTGATCTGAGCCGCATCGCCGGGTGCGACAGGGCGTCGCAGGTACACGGCCGCGGGCCGGGCAGGGGCGTACAATGAACGGCTGCGCGAGCCCCCCGCGTGCCTGTGAATCCGCGCCCGGCGCGGCTGCCCCATGATCATCCGACCCCGTCCCCACGGCTGGCAACTGCTGTACATCCTGCGCGGCTCGATCGTAAAAGCGATCGCGCCGAAGGTGCTGGCCATCCTGATCCTGTCCATCGCGGTGGCCGCGGTGGTGGAGCTGGCGCCGCCGACCGGCATCGAGCGCGTTTCCGTCACGCCGTTCACCCTGCTCGGCCTGGTGCTGTCGATCTTCCTCAGTTTCCGCAACAGCGCCTGCTACGACCGCTGGTGGGAAGGCCGCAAGCTGTGGGGCCAGCTGGTCTACGAATCGCGTTCGCTGGCCCGCCAGGTGAACCTGCTGCTGGCCGATGACGCCGGTCGCCGCCGCCGCATCGCCTACCTCACTACGGCTTTTGCCCATGCGCTGGCCGCGCGCCTGCGCGGGCGCATCGTGGCCCTGGCGGCGTTGCCGTGGCTGGACAAGCCGCAGCGCGAGCAGCTGGGCCAGCGCGAGAACGTGCCCGACGCATTGCTGTCGATGATCGCTGCCGAGCTGGCCCACGCCCTGCGCGCCGGCGAACTCGACCCGATCCTCTACACCCAGCTGGAAGAGCGCCTGCACGCGATGTCGTCGATCCAGGCGGGCTGCGAGCGCATCCTCACCACGCCGCTGCCGTTCGCCTACACCCTGCTGCTGCATCGCTGCGCATGGATGTTCTGCGTGCTGCTGCCGTTCGGCCTGGCCAGCTCGCTGGGCTGGGGCACGCCGGTGCTGTCGGCGGTGCTGGCCTACGCCTTCTTCGGCCTGGACCAGCTGGGCGAAGAAATGGAAGACCCGTTCGGCCTGGAGCCGAACGACCTGCCGCTGGACGCGCTGGTGCGCACGATCGAGATCGACCAGCTCGACGCGCTCGGCGAACGCCCGTTGCCCGAACCCCTGCTGCCGCAGGGCTACCTGTTGCAATAGCCACTCCTCGGAGCCTGCCATGTCCCACCCGCTTTACCGCCCGCGCCGCATGCGCCACGACGAGTTCTCGCGCCGCCTGATGCGCGAGAACACGCTGACCACCGACGACCTGATCTACCCGGTGTTCGTGCACGAACGGGCGGGCCGCACCGCAGTGCCGTCGATGCCGGGCGTGGAGCGGCTGTCGATCGAAGAGCTGCTGAAGGTGGCCGAAGAAGCGCTGGAACTGGGCATTCCAGTGATCGACCTGTTCCCGGTGATCGACCCGTCGCTGAAGTCGCTGGACGCGTCGGCGGCGTGGGCCGAGGACGGCCTGGCGCAGCGTGCGATCCGCGCGCTGAAGTCGCGCTTCCCGGAACTGGGAGTGATGACCGACGTGGCGCTGGACCCGTACACCACCCACGGCCAGGACGGCATCATCGACGACAAGGGATACGTGCTCAACGACATCACTGTCGAAGCGCTGGTCAAGCAGTCGCTGTCGCACGCCGAGGCCGGTGTGGACATCGTCTCGCCGTCGGACATGATGGACGGCCGCATCGGCGCGATCCGCCGTGCGCTGGATGCCGACAACCACATCAACGTGCGCATCATGGCCTACTCGGCCAAGTACGCCTCGGCGTTCTACGGCCCGTTCCGTGATGCGGTGGGCAGCGCGGCCAGCCTCGGCAAGGCCGACAAGAAGACCTACCAGATGGACCCGGCCAACGGCGACGAGGCCCTGCGCGAGATCGCGCTGGACCTGGAAGAGGGCGCCGACATGGTGATGGTCAAGCCGGGCATGCCGTACCTGGACCTGGTGCGCCGGGTGAAGGAGACATTCGGAGTGCCGACCTTCGCCTATCAGGTGAGTGGCGAGTACGCGATGATGAAGGCCGCCTTCGCCAACGGCTGGCTGGACGAACGCGCCTGCGTGCTGGAGTCGCTGCTGGGTTTCAAGCGGGCCGGCGCCGATGGTGTGCTGACCTATTTCGCGCCGCAGGTGGCGCGATGGCTGCGCGAGCGCTGACAATAGCGCCACGATAGACGGAGGACTGCGCGATGGGACCCGAACTGGGATGGGTGCAATGGCTGATCTGGGGCACCGGTACGCTGGTGTTCGGCGCCATCATCGTCGCTGTCTTCATCGCCGCCTGGCGGGCCGGCAAGCGCCCGCCGGAACAGCTCTCCGCTGCCCGCCACGTGGCCCGTGAGCAGGCGCTGCCGGAGACCGTGCAGGCCGAGCTGGCCGCGTTGAACCAGCGCAAGGACAACGGCCAGCTGAGCGAGATGGAGTACGAGCAGTTGCGCGCCAAGGTGTTGTCGCGCTGACAGGGCGTTTCATCCACGCATGGCGTGGATCTACTGGTAGTCGCCAACCTTGGTTGGCGCTTTCACGTATGCCAACCAAGGTTGGCATCTACCAAACGGCCATCCACGCATGGCGTGGATCTACCGCGCGCACCCGGCCACCGCCGCCACCTTCGGCACCGCCAACCGGTACACGTCCACGCCACCGGCACGCGGCGCCTTCGCTGCACTGCTGGCCACCATCATCTCGCCCGGTTTGGCGTTGTCGATCACCGGCGCACCGGTCCAGCCGCCGGCCTGGTTGAACGACAGCCCCAGCGGCTGCAGCGCTACACCGCTCCACGCACAGCCGCTGCTCCAGACCTGCGCGGTACTGCCGTTGCCGCGGCTGAACACCACGGCGCCGTCCTGGCCCAGCCAGTCGCCGTCGGTCTCGTCGTCGGCGCTGTTCAACGCGCTCAGTGCGCTGGCCGGGCCGCGCAGGCCCTGCGCATCCAGCGTCGCCACGAACAGGTCCCAGCCGGCGCCACGGCCCTGCTGGCGGGCAAACAACAGCTGCTTGCCGTCCGCGCTCAGGGCCGGCCCGCGCTCTTCCCGGCGCCCGCCGTCACCGGCCAGCGGCTGCGCCGGGCCCAGCCGGCCGTCGGCGGCCAACGCGGCGCGGTACAGCGCCAGCGCGCCCTCGCGGCCGGCCGCGAACAGCAGCCAGCGGCCGTCACGGCTGAAGTAGGGATCGCGGGCTTCACCGGCCACGCCTACCGGCAGTACCTGTGCCTGCTGCCAGCGACCGTCCACCACGCGCGCCTCCCACAGGCCCCAGCCGGCCTCGCCGCGGCGGGCGAAGACGATGCGCTGGCCATCGGCGCTGATCGTGGCGCGACCTTCGTCGGCGCGGGTCGAGACCACGCCCATGCCTTCGATGCCGTACTCGTTCAACGCCATCGCCACGGGGGCAGAGAGTAGACTGGCGGCGAGCACCAGCAGGGGCGGGGTGATGCGCATCATCCGGTTCCGTGCACGAAAGAGCATCAGTCTAGTCAGCTTGAGGATTCCATGACCGACCGTTACGCCGTCTTCGGACACCCCGTTGCCCACTCGAAGTCGCCGCAGATCCACGCGACGTTCGGTCGCCAGGAAGGCATCGCCATCGACTACCGCGCGATCGACCTGGCCCCGGATGCGTTCCTGGCCGGACTGGAGGCCTTCGCCGCCGAGGACGGTGTCGGCGCCAACGTCACCCTGCCGCACAAGGAAGCCGCGTTCTCGGTGTGCACCACGCTGACCGCGCGCGCGCGCCGCGCCGGCTCGGTCAACACACTGCTGCGCAAGGGCGACCGCTGGCACGGCGACACCACCGATGGCATCGGCCTGGTGCGCGACCTGACCGACCGCCACGGCCTGGACCTGCGCGGCCGCCGCGTGCTGATGATCGGCGCCGGTGGCTCGGCGCGCAGCGTCGCCCCGGCGCTGCTCGATGCCGGCATCACCGAACTGGTGGTGGTCAACCGCACGCCGGAGCGCGCCGACGAACTGATCGACGCGATGGGCGAACCCGGCCGTGCGATCAGCCGCTACTGGGAAGACCTGCGCGACCTCGGCGACTTCGAACTGATCGTCAATGCCACCTCGGCTGGCCGCGACCGCGACGTCGAGTTCAAGCTGCCGCTGTCGCTGGTCAATTCGATGACCACTGCCGTCGACCTGAACTACGGCGAGGCGGCCATCGCCTTCCTGGCCTGGGCCCGTGCGGCGCAGTGCCGCAATACCGTCGACGGCCTGGGCATGCTGGTCGAGCAGGCCGCCGAGAGCTTCCTGCAGTGGCACGGCGTGCGCCCGCAGACCGGCGAGGTCTACCAGTCGCTGCGCCAGGGCTCGGCCGTGCTGGCCGGCGAGGACTGACCGATGGACAGCACAACCCTGATGGTGACCGTGCTGAGCATGGTCGGCGTGCGCCTGCCTGTGCTGATCGCGCTGTGCGTCGGCCTGGTCTGGGTGGTCGGTGCGCCGCGCGATGCCACCCGCACCGGCGCGCTGGTCGGCCTGCTGCTGTTGCTGCTGTCCAGCCTGGGTGGCCTGGCGGCGGGCATGCTGCCGATGTGGCTGGTCAGCAGCGGCAACTTCAGCGCCATCTCGGGCATGAGCGCCATCTTCGGCGTGGTGCACTTCGCGCTGGCGATGGTCGAGGCCATCGGCGTGGTGCTGCTGGTGTGGGCGCTGGTGCGCCTGCTGCGTAGCCGTCCCGCCCCGGTCGCCTGAGCGCTGGCGCCGGGCCACGCCCGGCGTGTTTCGCCCCTGTGCGGCGCGGGCTTCGGACCGTGCGCGCCGGCGGGCGTCGTCGCTGGCTCGTTCAGGGTGCCAGCAACAGTGAACGCGGCCGGCCATGCGACAATGACCGGCCTGATCCAGCTACGGTAGTTCCCGGCGTGACCGAAACCGTCGCCGCTCCGCGCACGCTCGATGACACCTTGAAGGACGCGATCCGCAAGGCGTACACGACGCTGCAGGCCAACACCCCCGGCTTCTCCACCCGTCGCTCGCAGAGCCAGATGATCGGCGTGGTGTCGCGCGCGCTGTCGAAAAGCGGTGGCGTCGGCGTGGTCGAGGCGCCGACCGGCGTCGGCAAGAGCCTGGGCTACCTCACCGCAGGCGTGCCGATCGCGCTGGCCACCAAGAAGAAGCTGGTGATCAGCACCGGCACCGTGGCGCTGCAGTCGCAGCTGGTCGAGCGCGATATCCCGAATTTCCTGAAGGCCACCGGCCTGGAAGCGACCGTGGCGCTGGCCAAGGGACGCACCCGCTACCTGTGCACGCGCAATGCCGCCGAGGCGCAGGGCGAGGGCTCGCAGGGCGGCATGTTCGAGGATGACGCGCCACTGTTCGACCGGCCGCTGGCGCCGATCGAGATGGACATCGCCAAACGCCTGACCGACGCCTTCACCAGCGGCAGCTGGGATGGCGATATCGACAATGCGCCGGAGACCATCAGTCCCGGCCTGCGCAGCCGCATCACCACGCCGGCCTCGGGTTGTGCCGGGCGACGCTGCGCCTATTCGGCGCAGTGCGCGGTGCTGCGCTCGCGCAATACGGTGCGCGACGCACAGATCGTGGTCACCAACCACGCGCTGCTGCTGTCGGCGCTGTCGATCGGTGACAGCGACAACGGCCAGCCGTTGATCGCGCCACCCTCGGACATGCTGCTGGTGCTGGACGAAGGCCATCACATCGGCAACGTGGCGATCGACCAGGGCGCGGCCAGCCTCGCGCTGGACGAGATGGCCAAGCGCACCGGCCGCCTGCAGATCCTGATCGCCGGTGCGTACCGCGCGGTCGACAAGGACCGGCTGGGCAACCTGCTGCCAAACGAAGCGATCGAAGTCGCCAGCAACGTGGCCAAGCAGCTGCGCGCGTTCCGTGATCACATCGAGCGGGTGTGGATGCCGGCGCCGGCGGACGAAGAGCCGATGTGGCGCGCGGCCAATGGACGCCTGCCCGAGGCCTGGCGCGAGCCGATCGAGGCACTGGCCGACGATACCCGCAGCCTCTACAACTGGGCGCATGCGGCCACCACGCAGGTGGCCAAGGGCAAGCCGGACGATGCCGCGCGCGAGCGCCTGCAGCGCAACCTGGGCATGGCGCTGGAGATGATCGAGCAGCAGTACAACCTGTGGCAGGCGTGGCGCCGCGAAGACAAGGACGGCGCGCCGCCGATGGCGCGCTGGGTGACTGCCACCCGCGATGGCGACCTGGTGCTGCACGGTTCGCCGGTGTCGGCCGCGCACGTGCTGCGCAAGCTGCTGTGGGATGAAGTGGACTCGGTGGTGATGACCTCGGCGACGCTGACCGGCGGTGGCGACTTCCAGGCGCTGGCGATCGACAACGGCATTCCGGAAGAGGCCGAGATGGTCTCGCTGTCGTCGCCGTTCGACCTGCCCAACCAGGCCGAACTGATCGTGCCGAAGTTCCCGGTCACGCCGGACGACCGCGAAGGCCACCCGCGCGAAGTGGCGCGCTACCTGGACACCGAACTGGACTGGGCCAAGGGCTCGATGGTGCTGTTCACCTCGCGCTGGAAGATGGAGAAGGTGGCCGGGCTGATGCCGGCCGCGCGCCGCAAGCAGGTGCTGGTGCAGGGCGAGATGTCCAAGACCCGGCTGATCGAGGAACACCTGCGGCGTGTCGAGGCAGGCGAGGGCTCGGTGCTGTTCGGCCTGAACTCGTTCGGCGAGGGCCTCGACCTGCCCGGCGAGGCCTGCACCACGGTGGTGATCACCCAGGTGCCGTTCGCCGTGCCGACCGACCCGCAGACCGCCACCCTCAGCGAGTGGTTCGAGGGACGCGGGCTCAACGCGTTCAACCTGATCGCCATTCCGCATGCGCTGCGCACGCTGACCCAGTTCGCCGGCCGCCTGATCCGCACCTCCACCGACACCGGCCGCGTGGTCATTCTTGATTCGCGGCTGCTGACCCGCCGCTACGGCAAGCGCATCATCGACGCGCTGCCGCCGTTCAAGCGCGTGATCGGCTGAAAAATGGGGACGGAGGGGATTAAGTCGTTTGAGCCTCAAACGACTTAATCCCCTCCGTCCCCTTTTCCCAGGTGCCGGCCAGCGGCCGGCACTACCGGATCGGCATCAATCGCCGAGCAGGGCGGTGTTGCGTACGGCGCCCTTGTCGGCGCTGGTGGCCAGCAGGGCGTAGGCCTTCAACGCGCTGGTGACCTTGCGCGGGCGTGGCGCGCGCGGTTTCCAGCCACGCGCGTCGGCGTCGGCGCGGCGCTGGGCCAGCGTGGCCTCATCCAGCAGCAGGTCGATGCGGCGGGCCGGGATGTCGATGCGGATGCGGTCGCCGTTCTCCACCAGACCGATGACACCGCCGCTGGCGGCTTCCGGCGAGACGTGGCCGATCGACAGGCCCGAGGTGCCGCCGGAGAAGCGGCCATCGGTCAGCAGCGCGCACTGCTTGCCCAGTCCTTTCGATTTCAGGTAGCTGGTGGGGTACAGCATCTCCTGCATGCCCGGGCCGCCCTTCGGCCCTTCGTAGCGGATCACCACTACCTCACCCGGTTGCACCTCGTCGGCGAGGATGCCGGCGACGGCGGCGTCCTGGCTTTCATAGACACGCGCGGGGCCTTCGAACACGTGGATCGATTCGTCCACGCCGGCGGTTTTCACCACGCAGCCATCCACGGCCAGATTGCCACGCAGCACGGCGAGGCCGCCTTCCAGTGAGTACGCATGCTGCAGCGAGCGGATGCAGCCCTCGGCGCGGTCCATGTCCAGGGTCGGCCAGCGCGTGGCCTGGCTGAAGGCCTCCTGGGTAGGGATGCCGGCCGGGCCGGCCTTGAAGAAGGCATGCAGGGTGTCGTTGTCACTGCGCACTACGTCCCAGCGTTCCAGCGCGTCGGCCAGGCTGGCGCTGTGCACGGTCGGCACCGTGGTATCGAGCAGGCCGGCACGGTCCAGTTCACCGAGGATGCCGAACACGCCGCCGGCGCGGTGCACGTCCTCGATGTGGTACTTCGGCGTGTTCGGCGCCACCTTGCACAGCTGTGGCACGCGCCGCGACAGCGCGTCGATGTGGGTCAGGTCGAAGTCGACCTCCGCCTCCTGTGCTGCGGCCAGCAGATGCAGGATGGTATTGGTGGAGCCGCCCATGGCGATGTCCAGGGTCATCGCATTGGCGAACGCGGCCTGGGTGGCGATGCCGCGCGGCAGCGCGCTGGGGTCTTCGCCGCCGTACCAGCGATGGCAGAGTTCGACGATCAGGCGGCCGGCGCGGCGGAACAGCGCCTCACGGTCGGCGTGGGTGGCCAGCGTGGTGCCGTTGCCGGGCAGCGACAGGCCCAGCGCCTCGGTCAGGCAGTTCATCGAGTTGGCGGTGAACATGCCTGAGCAGGAACCGCAGGTGGGGCAGGCGCTGCGCTCGAACGCGGCGACTTTCTCGTCGGAGGCGCTGTCATCGGCGGCCACCACCATCGCATCGACCAGATCCAGCTTGTGCTCGGACAGCCTGGTCTTGCCCGCTTCCATCGGCCCGCCGGAGACGAACACCACCGGGATGTTCAGGCGCAGCGCGGCCATCAGCATGCCGGGGGTGATCTTGTCGCAGTTGCTGATGCACACCAGCGCGTCGGCGCAGTGCGCGTTGACCATGTACTCCACGGCGTCGGCGATGATCTCGCGGCTGGGCAGCGAATACAGCATGCCGTCGTGGCCCATCGCGATGCCGTCGTCCACGGCGATGGTGTTGAATTCCTTGGCGACGCCGCCGACCTGTTCGATCTCGCGCGCGACCAGCTGGCCGAGATCCTTCAGGTGCACGTGGCCGGGCACGAACTGGGTGAAGGAGTTGGCGATGGCGATGATCGGCTTGTGGAAGTCGCCGTCCTTCATGCCGGTGGCGCGCCACAGGGCGCGGGCGCCGGCCATGTTGCGACCGGCGGTGGAGGTGCGGGAACGGTATTCGGGCATGGCGGGCGGAACGGGCGGGCCGTACGACGTGGGGGTCAGCCGATCATGGCCAATTTTTTCGGTTGCTGCTGCAACCACCTTCACCGCTTGCAGCGGCTTGGCGGTCCGCGCATGTCCCCTTATTCCCGCGCCTTCGGCGCGCCCCCCTTGAACAACAAGGGGGCTTCTTGCCGGAGACTTGGCTGCGCGCGCCGGGCATGACCGGGCGCCGCGGGATGTGTGCCAACCAAGGTTGGCACCTACCAGAGCGGTGCGCCGCCTGGGGTCGGATCCCATCGCGGCGCGATGGGCTCTGACCCCAATGCCGACGAAAATGAAAGTCCGTTCATCTTTCGCACTTTGCCGATTCCGGTTGCTGGCCCGGATTTGGCATCATTGGGGCATTGATCCGTCGACAGGGCATGAGGCCATGAAACGTTCCCGCACCACCGCGCTGCTGCTGATGAGCGCCGCGCCGCTGCTGTTCACCGCCTGCCAGAAGGAGCCGGAGGTGAAGGTGCAGGAAGGCCTGTATACCTCGGTGGAGGCCTGCACCGAGGCCACCGGCGATCCGTCGTCGTGCCGCAATGCGTTCGCCGAAGCGCAGAAGCAGGCCGCCGATGCGGCGCCGAAGTACGCCAGCAAGGAAGCCTGCGAGAAGGACTACAAGCCGGAACAGTGCGTGCAGCAGCACACCTCGGCCGGTACCTCGTTCATCGGCCCGATGATGATGGGCTTCTTCATGTCGCAGATGCTGAGCAACCGCGGCGGCCTCGCCCCGCAGGCGCCGGCGTCGGCACCGGCCTACCAGGACAAGAATGCGGGTTGGGCGCGCCCGGCACCGGGTGGCACCGGTGGCCTGAACACCGCCAGCGGCATCGGTGCCGGCAAGGCCGGCCTGGCGCCGGTCACCAGCGAGCCGAACCGTGCGGTCACTGCCAGCCGTGGTGGCTTCGGCAATACCAGCGCACGCCGCAGCACCAGCGGCAGCTACGGCGGCTGATCAACCCATGCAGCGCATCCGGATTGCCGAGCGTGCCCAGTGGCGGGCGCGCGCGGAAGAGGCGGGTTTCCGCTTCCACACCATCGACAGCCAGCCGTACTGGGATGAAAGCGCGTATTACGCCTTCACCCTGCGCCAGATCGAACAGGACATCGAAGACCCCAGCGCCGAGCTGCACCAGATGGCGCTGGATCTGGTCGGTGATGTCATCGGCAGCGAACGCTTGATGGACCAGCTGGCGATTCCGTCGCACTACCGCGACTGGATCGCCGACAGCTGGCGCCAGCGCCAGCCGCACCTCTATGGCCGCCTGGACCTGGCCTACGACGGTAACGGTCCGGCCAAGCTGTACGAATTGAACTACGACACGCCGACCTCGCTGTTCGAAGCCAGCTTCTTCCAGTGGCAGTGGCTGGAAGACCAGCGCAATGCCGGCCGCCTGCCGCAGCATGCCGACCAGTTCAACGCCATCCACGAAGCGCTGGTCGAGCGTTTCGGCGACCTCGCCGCGCAGCTGCCGCCGCCGCTGTACTTCAGCGCGGTCGGCAGTTCGGAGGAAGACCGCGGCACGGTCGAGTACCTGCGCGACTGTGCGTCGCAGGCCGGCCTGCATGGCCAGGCCATCGCCATCGAGGACATTGGCCTGTCCGAGGACGGACGCTTCACCGCGCTGGACGATTCGGTGATCGGCACGCTGTTCAAGCTGTATCCGCTGGAAGACCTGATGGCCGAGGAATTCGGCCGCGCGCTGCCCGGTTCGGGCGTGCAGCTGCTGGAACCGGCCTGGAAGGCGGTGCTGAGCAACAAGGGCATCCTGCCGCTGCTGTGGCAGCGCAACGTGGGCCATCCGAACCTGCTGGAAGCGCATTTCGATGACGGCAGCACGCTGGCGTCGGGCTGGGTACGCAAACCGCTGTTCTCGCGCGAAGGCGCCAACATCGAGATGCACCTGGCCGATGGCAGCACCCAACGCAGCGACGGTCCCTACGACGGCCCGGCGATCATCCAGCGTGCGCATCCTCTCACCCGCTTCGAAGGCGGCTATCCGCTGATCGGCAGCTGGGTGATCGGTGACCATGCCTGCGGCATCGGCATCCGCGAGGATGACAGCGCGATCACCCGCGACAGTGCGCGCTTCGTGCCGCACGCGATCGTCGACGAGGCGCCGACGCGGATCTACGTCTGATGACGGTGCGGCGCAATCGCGACCTGCGGCCTGCGCCGCTGCCGGGCCGGCATCTGGATGACGGCCACGCCCTGTGGCGCTATTCGGACCGCATCGCGGTGCGCTGCCACCGCTGCGATACGCCCGGCTGGGTGGTGCGGACGCCGGAATCGCGACGTTTCCGCTGCCTGGGCTGCAGCGCAGCCCTCGACAGTGGATGCGGCTGCGGTTGCTGTGCCGCGGGCGACTGGGTCGGGTCCGTGCGCTACAGCGGCTATCGTCCCTGCGGATACTGCGGGCACAAATGGGTCCGCGCCGAGCTGTACCGTGCGCGTGCAGTGTCGCCGTTGCGGACGCTGGCGGCGGACTGCAGTCAGTGCGGACGCAGCAGCGAGGTGGAGGTCACGTTGTCGCGATGGCGTGGCAATGAGGCGATCGATCCGCATTTTGGCTTGCCGCTGCGGCTGGTCGAAAAGACTGCGGCCGGCGTGCTGTGGGCCTACAACGAAGCCCATCTGCAGGCACTGCACGACTACGCTGCCGCGCCTCTGCGCGAGCGCGCGGGCGTTACCAACGGTTCGATGTTCTCGCGCCTGCCGCAGTGGATGAAGCTGGGCCGCAACCGGGTGCTGCTGCAGCGTGCGGTGGAGCGGTTGCAACGTCGGTTGCTTCAGGGGTAGTGCCGGCCGCTGGCCGGCAACCGGTTTTGGTAGATGCCGACCCTGGTCGGCGCTGTGGATTCCGTGCCAACCAAGGTTGGCACCTACCAGAGCGATCGCGGGTATCAGAGCAGCCCTTCGCGCTTCACCGCCAGATAGCGTTCCACCAGCGCGCCGGGCAGGGCATCGGCGGTCACGTCCAGCACCATCACCTTTTCGCTGCGCAGGGCCTCATGCGCCTTCGCGCGTTGCTGCAGGTACAGCGCGGCGGCACCGGCCTGGGTGGCGTCTTCCAGTGTCTGCACCTCGCCCTCCAGTGCGCCGTCCAGCTCGCGTTCGCGCAGGCTGGCCACGCACACCAGGTGGCGCCGCTGCAGCAGGCGCACTGCCGCCAGCAGGTCTTCGATGTCCTCATCACGCACGTTGCTGACCAGCATCACCAGCGCACGCCGGCGCTGGCGCAGCGACACCTCGGTGGCGGCGGCCAGGTAATCGGTGGCCACCGCGCGTGGCTGCAGGTCGTAGCTGGCGCGCAGCAGGTGCTCGACCGTACCCATGCCGCGCTGCGGTGCCACCCAGCGGCGTTCGCCACCGGCAGCGTACAGGCCGGCAGCGTCGCCCTGGCGCAGCGCCAGGTAAGCCACCACCAGCGAGGCGTTCAAGGCATGGTCGAAGTGCGAGAGCCCGCCTTCGCTGGCCAGCATGCGCCGGCCACTGTCCAGCATCAGCAGCAGCTGCTGGTTCTTCTCGTCCTGGTATTCGCGCGAGATCAGCTTGCGCGCACGCGCGGTGGCCTTCCAGTCGAGCTGGCGCAGGCTGTCGCCGATGCGGTACTCGCGCATCTGGTGGAAATCGGTGCCTTCGCCACGGCGGCGCTTCACGTGCGCACCAACCAGCCGCGAGGCCTGGTCGGCACTGAACAATGCGAAGCGGGTGAGCGGCACGAAGTTCGGATAGACCCGCACCTCCAGCGCCGGCGGCAGCGTGCGTTGCTGCCACCACAGGCGCCACGGCGAACGCATGCGCAGGTGCACCCCCTCGAAGCGGAAGTGCCCACGCTGCAGCGGCTGCAGGTGGTAGTGCAGGGTGGACGCCGTACCGGCCTGCAGGCGCACGCGCTGCGGCAGCGCTTCCAGCGGCCAGCCGCCGGGCACCAGGTCGAACACCTGCACCGTCATCGATTGCTCGGCCTGCAGGCGCAGCGCCGCCTCGCGGCGCACGCCCAGCGCCAGCGCTTCGGGCAGCTCGCGCTGTACCTGCGGCGACGGACGCCGCGACTGCCGCCACAGATCCCACAAGGCGGGCAGCGCGATGACGACGGCTGCCAGCGCCCAGCTCCAGCGCGGCAGCCACCCGCCCAGCACCAGGCCGCCCAGGGCAGCCCAGGCCAGCAGCAGCGCCAGCAGCAGCGGGGCCGGTCTCATCGGCGCGGTGCTTCCACCTTGGCCAGCAGCGCGCCCAGCACGTCGTCGGCGTCCTGGCCTTCGATCTGCAGCTCCGGGGCCAGCGCGATGCGGTGGCGCAGCGCCGGGCGCGCAATGTCGCGCACGTCGTCCGGCGTGACGAAGTCACGGCCGGCCAGCACCGCCTGCGCGCGCGAGGCACGCACCAGCGCGATGCTGCCGCGGGGGCCAGCGCCGACCGCGATGCCCGGCCACTGCCTCGTGGCCGCCACAATCCGCACCGCGTAGTCGATCACTTCGTCATCGACGGTGATCGCCGCGGTCGCGCGCTGCAGTTCCAGCAGCTCGCCGGCCCCCAATACACGCGGCACCTGGCTCAGGTCGAAATCGCTGGCGGCACGGCCACTGGTGATCGCGGTCACCATGCGCTTCTCGTCCTCCAGCTGCGGGTAGTCGATCAGCACCTTCAGCAGGAAGCGGTCCAGCTGTGCTTCCGGCAACGGGTAGGTGCCTTCCTGTTCCAGCGGGTTCTGCGTAGCCAGCGCCATGAACGGCGGCGCCAGGGTGAAGGCCTTGCCTTCGATGGTCACCTGGCCTTCCTGCATCACTTCCAGCAGGGCCGACTGGGTCTTGGCCGGGGCACGGTTGATCTCGTCGGCCAGCAGCAGGTTGGTGAACACCGGGCCGCGACGGATCTTGAAGCTCTCGCTCTTCGGGTCGTACACCGCGTGGCCACTGACGTCGCTGGGCATCAGGTCGGGGGTGAACTGCACGCGCCCGTAGTCCAGCTCCAGGGCCTGTGCCAGTGCACGCACCAGCAGGGTCTTGCCCAGACCGGGCACGCCTTCGATCAGCACGTGGCCACCGGCCAGCAGCGCCACCAGGATCTGGTCCAGTACATCGGCCTGGCCGATGAAGGCGTGTCCAACGGCGGTGCGGATGGCATCGACGCGTTCGATCAGGCGGGCGTTGGCGGCCGCCGGCAGCTCGGGGACTTCGGTCATAGCAGGGATCTCATCTGGAGCAGCAAGCGGATGCGCTCGCGCAGGGCGGAGGAATCGTGCGGTGGCGGGGGCGTGAGCGCGCTGGCAACACGGCCTTGCGGCCATTTCAGCAGTTCGGCGATGGCCTGATCGCGCGGCGCACCGTCCAGTGCAGCGGCTACCGGTGCGCGCAGGCGCAGGCGATGCAGGAACAGGGCGAACACGGCGTCGTACAGGCGCGTGCCGTGGCCGAAGCGCAGCAGCAGCTCGCCACTGGCACGCACGTGCTCCAGCAGCGAGCGGCGTTCCAGCACCGGCGACGGCAGCAGGCTGCCAAAGCGCTGCGAGCGGGCCCACAACCAGCCCAGCAGGGCCAGCAGCAGCGGCGCCCACAGCGGCCAGGCCTGGTAGAACAGGCGCGCCCACAGCGACGGCGGGCGGCTGGCGTAGACCAGCCAGAAAGTGCCCTTGCCGTAATTCGGGTCGAGCAGGTAACGGGTCAGGTCGCGGTGCGAGAGATCGTGCAGGCCATCACTGGCCTTGCCTGCGGCCGACGCCAGGCGTGCCGCCGGTGAGTCCACCTCGCCGCGCATGAACTCCATGTCGGCCAGCACGCTCACCTTGCCCTGGCCATGGCGCAGGCGTGCGAACACCAGGTTGCGCTCGTTGCCCCAGCGCCGTTCGGCCCGCGCATTGGCGGCAAAGCCCAGCGTGAAGCGACGGCCGCCGCAGAACTCGACGTGGCTGGGATCATCGATGACGTGGAATGGCTGGCAGTCACTCTGCTGATACAGGCTGTCCACGCCCAGCTGGTCCAGCAGGGGCCCCTGCGTGCTGCTGGCGTCGTCCTCGGCGGGCGGCGGCGTACGCACCAGCAGATGGCCACCACCATCAACCCAGGCCAGCAGGGCCCTGGCCGCCGGTGCCGGCAGTTCGCTGCTGTCCTGCAGCAGCACCACCGTATCGTGCGGGCCCAGCGCCATCTGCTGCAGGTCCAGCCGCGGCCGCGAGTGCACCTCGATGCCATCGGCACGCAGGGCCTGGCCCAGCACGTACAGCGGGTTGTAGCCAGCTTCGCCCTGCGGCGGCAGTTGCACGGTCTCGGTCACGCGTTCGTGCGTGCGCAGGTAGAGGATCGTCAGCGGCACGCCGAACAGCACCAGCCCACCCAGCAGCAGCGACCAGAACAGGCGCGGACTCATGCCAGCCACCTGTACTGCCGGCGCAGGGTATCGGCCAATGCATCGAAATCGGCGCGGCTGGGCAGGCGGCCACCGTAGGCGGCGTACTGCCACATGCGCACGATGCGCGCGAACAGGTCACGGTCGGTGGCATCGGGCATGCGCCGCGACGCGCGCAGGCATTGCGCTTCGGTGGCACCGGGCGGAAGCGCGATGCCGCTGCGCTCGCCCACCGTGCGCACGCTGGCGCGGTACAGCAGGGCCAGCGCCTGCCGCGGCCGCCCCTGGTCCCACAGCAGGCCGGCCTGGGTGGCCACGTCCGGCGGCAGCACGACCGGCAGTTCCACCGGTTCTTCCACTACCTGCGGTGCGGCCTCGGCCTTGCGCCGGCCACTGCCGCGCAGCCACGGCAGCCACAGCCGTGCGGTCAACAGCAGCACCAGCAGCAGGACGCCCAGCAGGCCCCACAGGCCCCACTCGGCCAGGCGTGCCAGCCAGGCGATGCCGTCCTTGCGCGCTTTGCGTTCACCCTTGCTGTTGGTGTCACGCTGCAGCTGCTTGTCTTCCTTCTTTTTTTCCTCGGCCTGCTCGATCGGCTTCCAGCGGGTGATCTCGCGGGTCGGGCGCTGCAGCGGGTCCTCATAGGCGCGGTTCACCGCCTGGCGGAAGCCGGCGGTGTCCACTGGCGCTGCACCGAAGATCATGGCCGGTGCATTGGCCGGATCGTTCGCCGCAGTGGCCGGTTCCTCCGCGCTGTCCTCGTCCTCTCCGGCATCGTCTGCCTGTTCTGCGGCCGTCTGCGCGTCCTGCGCATGCACTGGCGCGGAGGCCAGCGGCAGGGCAAGGCACAGCAGCAGGGCCAGCGTCGATGCCGCCGGCAGCAGCCGCTCGCGCAGGCGGCGCAGGGCGATCTCAACGTCCCACGCTTCCATCTGCGTGCGACGGTTCAAGTACAGGCCGAAGCCGGCGCCGACGTAGAACGGACCGATCAGCACCGAGGCCAGCCAGCACGCCAGGTTGAAGCCGGCCCGCGCCCAGGCGGGTGTGTCCTGGCCGATCATGTCCCACGCGGCACGCCATGATTCGGACATCAGCTCCAGCGGCATGAACATGAACACCGCGCCGATCGCACCGGACACCAGCACCGCTTCAAACGCCATGCAGGCCACGGTCAGCACGGCGGCGGCACCCGCCGCACCAGCGGCCACGGCACGGCGGCGTGCACCGCGCTGGGCCGGCGCATTGCCCTCCAGCAGGTTCACCGGCAGGCACAGGCTGCGCAGCACGCTGAAACGGCGCCAGCCCAGGTAGCCCCAGAAACCTGCATTGCCCCAGCTGCGTTGCGCGCGCAGGGCCGCCAGCGTACCGACCGGCTCGCCGAAGATGCCACGCGACAGCACGTACAGCGGCGCCCGTTCGAACAGCGGCTTGCACCACCACATCGCCAGCCACGCCCAGCCGAATGCATCCAGCCACCAGCCCAGCGCGTTGAAGACCACGAACAGCGGCGCACTGGCCAGCAGCCAGCTGCCCCATACCGCGCGTGCGTGGCGGCGCGACAGGGCACTGCCCAGCTCCATTGCTTCCCAGCCGCTGCGCGCGCGCAGCACCACGTCCAGGTGGTCAATGCGCATGGCCGCCTCCGCGTCCGCCGCGCCACAGCCACAGCAGCACGCCGGCCCACAGCATGCCGGCCACGCTGAACTTGCCCCACGCCGGCACGTCGGCAATCGACGACCAGAAGGCTTCGATGAACGCGGCCACCAGCAGCATGAACGCCACGCCCAGGCACAGGCGCGCACCGATGCGGCCGCCCTCGACCAGTGCATCCAGGCGGCTGCGCCGGCCGGGTGCCAGCAGTTTCATGCCCAGCTGCAGACCGGCACCGCCGGCGATCACGATCGCGGTCAGCTCGAAGGCACCATGGCCTGCGACGAAGCGCCAGAACGGATCACCATGGCCGATGTGCTGCAGGTGGCCCGCCACCGAACCGATGATCACGCCGTTGAACAGCAGCACCAGCAGCGTGCCCAGGCCGGCCAGCAGGCCGCTGGCGAAGGTACGCAGGGCGATGCTGATGTTGTTGAGGATGTAGTGGCCGAACATCATCCAGTCGGTGCCGCTGTCGCGTCCCAGGCGCTCGGCGGCCGGATCGTACATGCGCTCCATCTCGGCGATCTGGCGGTTGTCCATCACCATGTGGATCAGGTCCGGATAGACCTGCACCAGCACGAAGCAGGCCAGCGCCGGCAGCGCGAACATCGCCAGCGCCACCCACATGCTGCGCGCCTGGCTGCGCACCAGCAACGGGAAGTCGGCCACCAGGAATTCCAGCGCACCGCGCCAGCGCGTCGGCGGCGTGCGGTACAGCACGCTGTGGCCCTGCTGCATCAACTGCTGCAGGCGCTGCACCAGCTGCGGGCTGTAGCCGCGCTCGCGGGCCAGCGCCAGCTGCTGGCACAGGCGCCGGTAGCGCTGCGGGAAGGCGGTATCGTCCAGCGCGAGCGCGCTGGCCTTGCGCCGCGTGCGGCGCGAAGCACCGGCGCGCAGCAGCAGCCAGTGTTCCAGGTCCTGCCATTCCTGCTGGTAGCGGGCGACGAACTGTTCCTGCTTCATCGCCGCCCCAGCAGCCAGTTGGCCATGGCATACAGGCGCAGCACGCCGACCTGGCCGTGGGTGCCGGTCAATGGCTCGGCAATGCCGGCCAGTTCCTGCTGGCGTGCCGCCGACAGCCGCGGCGCGCGCTCGGCGAAGGCCATCAGCGCCGCCTGTTCTTCCGGTCGCAGCGGCTGCGGCGGGGCCAGCACGCTGTCGATGGTGGGCGGAGGCGGCAGGTACAGCACCGGTGCATGCACCACCACGGTACCGGCCACCAGGTCGCCGAGGCGGCGGCCGTGGGAATCGAACAGGCTGCTGATCAGGCCCAGTGCATAGCCGAACGGCAGCATGTCCACGGTGCGCAGCAGGTTGCGGGTGATGGCGGCCATCCAGCCCACCGGCGCGCCATCGCGCGCGAGCACGTGCAGGCCCAGTGCGCGCTTGCCCAGGGTGCGGCCCCACCGCGCTTCGCAGACGATCGGGTAGGCCCAGTAGACCAGGAACATCAGCACCAGGCCGAGCCCGGAGCCGAACGAATCCAGCAGTGCCAGCGGAATCGACATCAGCACCAGCACCGCGATGCGCACGCCCAGATCGATCAGCCAGGCCATCGCCCGGGGCACCGGGCCGGCCGCCGGCAACTGCAGCGGCACACCCTCCGGCGTCACCACCTCGCGGTAGGTATCGAGCATCGGTGCGGCCATCAGTGCGATGGCCTTCGTTGTGGGCGGCGGAGTCCTCTCCGGCAGGCAGCCACAGGCATGGGGGTCTCGACAGGTCCTGGTCGGGCCCAGACTTTAGCAGAGCCGCATGGCGGTGTTGGCCGATCAGCCCAGGTATTCGTCCTTCAGCCGCACGTAGTGGTCGGCCGAATAGTGCAGCGACTCGATCTCCTTGTCGCTCAGCGTGCGCGCCGGGCGGGCCGGGTTGCCCACCCAGAGCTCACCTTCACCGACCACCTTGCCCGGGCCGACCACCGCTCCGGCACCGACGAAGCCATGGCGTTCCACACGGGCGCCATCGAGGATGCAGGCGCCCATGCCGATCAGGCTGTAATCACCGATGGTGCAGGCGTGGATGATGCAGCCATGGCCGACGGTCACGCCTTCGCCGATCAGGGTCGGGTAGCCGGCCTTGTTGTACGGGCTGTGGTGGCTGACGTGGATGATGGTGCCGTCCTGCACATTGGTGCGCGCACCGATGCGGACGTAATTGACGTCGCCGCGGATGATCGTACCCGGCCACACTGATACGTCCTCGGCCAGTTCCACGTCACCGATGAGGGTGCAGGCCGGATCGATGTACACGCGCTGGCCGAGGACGGGCATCTTGTCGCGGAAGGGGCGCAGCGGGTTCATCGGTGTCTCCGGAAATCAGGGCGTTCACCGCGATGATACTGCGTGGTAGTGCCGGCCGCTGGCCGGCAACGTCATGGGCGTACCTGGAATTCTGCGGTTGCCGGCCAGCGGCCGGCACTACCCGAGTCAGGTGCAGCCGCTCAGATCGGCGCGTGCTCGGCCAGCATCTGCCGGAACAGCTCATCCAGCCACGCCGCATCACCGTGTCCAGCGGGCAGCTGCGGCGCCTGCGCAGTCCGGATGGCCAGTTCACGATCGATGAAATCGCTGATCGCCGCGATGCGTGGTCCGGCACTGACCTCGGCACTGGCGCGTTTAACGGCCAGCAGGGCATCGATGGCTTCACGCACCGGGCCGTGCGTCAGCAGCCGGTCCAGCAGGTCCTCGAAGGCCATCGGCGGGGGGGGCTGTTCGTGCTCGATCCACTGGCAGGCCAGCAGTGGGCGCAGCACGTACAGGTACTTCTTCGTGCGTACCGTTTCGCCACGCAGGTAACCGCGATGGTTCGAGCGCGCCATGTTGAAGTAGTGCCACCACGTGCCCAGTGATGAATAGAACGACTCAGCTGCCTTCCAAAGCTGCGACACTGCGGTGTGATCCTGCTGGTAGATGATCGGCGAGCGCAGCCATTCAATCAGTGTCGGATTGGATTTTGAAACCAGGCGCAATGCCTTGCGCAGGTCCCAGCCGCTGACATCGAGCTCATCGTCGATCGGCAGCTCGATCACGTCCCGCTGCGCATCGCCGGGGCCGGTGCTCTCGTTGACGGTGAGATACCACGGCTGGCGATGCACGTAGATGAAGCGTGCATCGTAATCGCTGTCCGGCGAAGAGAAGCCCCAGCCACGGCTGCCGGACTCGCACGCCAGCAGAACGCGCACGTCGTGTCGCCGTTCGATGTCGGCGAGGCTGGAAAGAATGGCGGCGCGCTTGCCCGGCGCGATCGGGTGGATGTCGTCCATGCAGTCGTGATCCGTTGATGTCGAGCGTGCTCGACTGTAGCGCAGTTGCGCACGGGTAGTGCCGGCCGCTGGCCGGCAACCTCAATGGGCGCACCTGGAATTCTGCGGTTGCCGGCCAGCGGCCGGCACTACCGGCTAGGGTTCGTAGCTGTAGCCCATGCCGTACACCGAACGGATCGGTTCGCCTTCCATGCCGGCGTCGGCCAGCTTGCGGCGCAGGTTGCGCACATGGCTGTCGACGGTGCGGTCGACCACCACGCGGTGGTCCAGGTAGAGGCGGTCGAGAAGCTCATCGCGCGCCCAGATCCGGCCGGGCGTGGCCAGCAGGGTGCGCAGCAGGCGGTATTCCACCGGCGTCAGGTCCAGGCCCTTGCCGTTCCAGGTGGCGCGTGCCGCCGGTTCGTCGATGTGCAGCCCGCTGTTGGCGCGTGCAGCGGGGTCCGGGCGGTAACGGCGCAGCACTGCCACCACCCGCGCCACCACCTCGCGCGGACTGAACGGCTTGCAGATGTAGTCGTCGGCACCGATGTCCAGGCCCAGCAGGCGGTCGATCTCTTCCACCCGCGCGGTGACCATGATCACCGGTACGTCGCTGCCGGCGCGCAGTTCGCGGCACAGGTCCACGCCATCGCGTTGCGGCAGCATCAGGTCCAGCAGCACCAGGTCGGGCTGGTAGCGCGCGAATGCGTCGATCACCTGGCCGCCATCGTCCACCCATTCGCTGGTCATGCCGGCGGCGGCCAGGTAGTCGCGCAGCACCGAGGCCAGGCGTGGCTCATCCTCGACGATCAGGATCTTCGCGGACGCGGCGGGGGACAGGCTCATGCGGACTCCGGCAGGGTGACGACCACGCGCAGCCCGCCCAGCGGCGAGGGCTCGGCGTGGATATGGCCGTGGTGGGCGAGGATGATGTTGTGGCTGATGGCCAGGCCCAGCCCGCTGCCGCCGCTGGCGCGGTTGCGCGAACTCTCCACCCGGTAGAAGCGCTCGAACAGCAGCGCGCACTTGTCGGCCGGTACGCCCGGCGCGGTGTCTTCCACGATCAGCTGCACGCCGGCGGGCACGCGCGCAGCCTGCACGCGCACGCGGCCGCCGCCATGGGTATAGCGCAGTGCGTTTTCCAGCAGGTTGGCCAGCACCTGCTGCAGGCGGCGCTCGTCACCGGACACCTGCAGCGGTGTGGCGGGCAGCGCTTCTTCCAGTGCCAGCCCCGCCGTGGAGAAGCGCACGCGCATGCCATTGAGCTCGCTGCGCACCAGCGCCACCAGGTCCAGCGGGGCGAAGCGGTAGGCCAGGCCGCCGGACTGGGTCATCGACAGGTCGTGCAGGTCGTCGATCAGCTTGCCCAGCTGGCGGATCTCGCCCTGCAGGGCACCCAGGTTGGCGCGGTCCAGCGGGCGGATACCATCCTCGATCGCCTCCAGTTCGGCGCGCACCACCGCCAGCGGCGTGCGCAGTTCGTGCGAGATGTCGGCAATGAAGGCGCGGCGGTTGCGCTCGGTGTCGTCCAGCGCCTGCGCCATCCGGTTGAAGTCGTTGACCAGTGCATCCAGCTCGTCATCGCTGGTGCGCTCGATGCGGGTGGCGTAGTCGCCGGCGGCGAGCCGGTGGGTGGCGGCGGCCAGCTTGGCCAGGCGCTGGCGCAGCGCGCGCGACACCAGCCAGGCCAGCACTACGGTCACCAGCAGCAGCGAGATGCCGATCACCCACCATGCGCGCATCTGGGTGTTGTAGAAATTCAGGTCGTTGGTAGCGATGACGGTCTGGAACGGCACCATGCCCAGCCAGCCGACGGTGTGTCCGTCCACCTGCACACTGTGCGGCTCGTCGTCGCTGATCGCGTCCGGGTTGCCGGCCACGAACCGATGCTGCGCATCGAACAGGCCCAGCCGCGAGGGAACGCCGGTCTGGTCGGACAGCGGCGGCACGGGCCCCTCGTGCCCATGGCCCAGGTCCGGGCGCAGCAGCCGCGCCCAGCGGTCACTGTCACCGCGCAGATGCTCCCAGCCGCCTTGCGTGCGGTACTCGCGCTGCAGGTGTGGCATCACGCGCTGCATGCGCAGGTCGCCCTGGTCGTTGAGGTAGTCCAGGAAGCCGGTCTGGAACGCCACGCGGCTGGCAATGCCGTTCACTGCCAGCACCAGCAGGCAGGCGGTGAAGATCGCGAGGAAGGTCTTCGCGGTCAGGCCGAATTTGAATCGAATCTTCGCCATCGCCGGGCCATTAGCGGCGCATGCGGCGCCGAAAGCAAGCGCCCGCTGAGCCGGTCGCACAATCTCCATATTCTCTGCACACTTTCACGGCAGCGTGCACGGGTCAACGAAAGGCCCCCACGCCCCCCATGTCACTCCTGCGTCCGCTGTTCCGCTCCCCCCGTGCGTTGTTGTTGCCCCTGCTGCTGGGCCTGGCGGCCTGCTCGGCGGGCAGGACCGAGGCCCCGGCCACCCCCGAAGTCGGCGTCATCACCGCCCGCGCGCAACCGCTGGCACTGCAGCGGACCCTGCCCGGCCGGGCGGTGCCGTTCGAGGTGTCCGAGGTGCGGCCGCAGATCGGTGGGCTGATCCGCCAGCGGTTGTTCACCGAAGGCCAGCAGGTCAAGGCCGGGCAGCTGCTGTACCAGGTCGATCCGGCGCCGTACCAGGCCGCCTTCGATACCGCGCGTGGCCAGCTGGCGCAGGCCGAGGCCGCTGTGCTGTCGGCGCAGCCGAAGGCCGAGCGCACCCGTACGCTGCTGGGCATGGACGCGGCCAGCAAGCAGGACGCCGACGATGCCACCTCGGCACTGAAGCAGGCCCAGGCCAACGTGATTGCCGCGCGCGCGGCATTGCAGGCCGCGCGGATCAACCTGGACTACACCCGGGTGACCGCACCGATCGACGGCCGCATCGGTACCTCCAGCGTCACCGCCGGCGCGCTGGTCGCCGCCGGCCAGGACGCGGCGCTGGCGACCATTCAACGGCTGGACCCGGTCTATCTGGATGTGACCCAGTCCAGCACGCAGATGCTGGCGCTGCGCAAGCAGCTCGACGCCGGCCTGGTGAAGGCCATCGATGGCAAGGCCCAGGTGAAGGTGCTGCTGGAGGACGGCAGCACCTATGCCCATGAGGGCACGCTGGAGTTCGTCGGCAGCGCAGTCGATCCAGGCACCGGCAACGTGGTGCTGCGCGCGGTCATTCCGAACCCGGAGGGCCTGCTTCTGCCGGGCATGTACCTGAAGGCGGTGTTGCCGATGGCCACCGATGCGCGTGCCCTGCTGGTGCCGCAGAAGGCGGTGCTGCGCAATGAACGTGGCGAGCCGCTGCTGCGCCTGCTCGACGCAGAGGATCGCGTGGTCGAGCGGCGGGTCAGCACCGGCCAGGTGGTGGGCAACCAGTGGCAGATCACGCAGGGCCTGAAGGCTGGCGAGCGGGTGATCGTCAGCAACGGCAGTGCGGTAGCGCTGGGCCAGCAGGTGAAGGCGGTGGCGGCCACCACGGCGCAGCTGGCGGCGATGCCGGCGGTCGACCCGAACGGCAACACCGACGAAAAGTCGCACTGAGGCCTGCCGCGCATGGTTCGTTTCTTCATCGACCGGCCGATCTTTGCCTGGGTGATCGCCATCGCGGTCAGCCTGCTCGGCCTGCTCGCGATCCTGATCCTGCCGGTGGACCGCTACCCGCAGATCGCCCCGCCCACCATCACCATCCGCGCCACCTACACCGGCGCCTCGTCGCAGACCGTGGAAAACGCGGTCACCCAGGTCATCGAGCAGTCCCAGCAGAGCCTGGACCACCTGATGTACATGACCTCGACCAGTGCTTCCGATGGCTCGGCGCAGGTCAACCTGGTGTTCGCCACCGGCACCAACCCGGACACCGCGCAGGTGCAGGTGCAGAATCAGCTGCAGGCCGCGATGGCGACGCTGCCGCAGGCGGTGCAGCAGAACGGCCTGACCATCACCAAGTCCAGCGGTTCGATCTTCGAGGTGCTGTCGTTCACCAGCGAAGACGGCAGCATGGACAACTTCGATGTCGCCAACTTCATGGAAGCGCGCATCGACGACCAGATCAGCCGCGTCAGCGGTGTCGGCAACATCCAGCCGATCGGCCAGGAATACGCCATGCGTATCTGGCTGGACCCGGAAAAGATGCGCCAGTACGCGCTGATGCCGTCGGACATCGAGACCGCACTGCAGGCGCAGAACACCGACGTGTCGGCCGGTGAACTCGGTGGCCAGCCGGCGCTGAAGGGCCAGCAGCTGGACGCGACCGTGACCGCGCGCAGCCGCCTGCACACGCCCGAGCAGTTCGCGCAGGTGGTGCTCAAGGCCGATGCCAATGGCAGCGTGGTGCACCTGGGCGACGTGGCGACGATCGGCCTGGGCCCGGAAAGCTATGACAGCATCAGCACGTTCAACGGCAAGCCGTCGGCCTCGCTGGGCATCGAGCTCAACGCCGGTGCCAACGCCATCGCCGTCTCCAAGGCCGTCGAGGCACGACTGCAGCAGCTGCAGAAGTACTGGCCGCATGGCTACACCTACCACGTGGCGTTCACCACCACGCCGTTCGTGACCATCTCGCTGAAGGAAGTGGTGATCACCCTGATCGAGGCGATCGCGCTGGTCGTGCTGGTGATGTACCTGTTCCTGCAGAACTGGCGGGCCACGCTGATCCCGACCATCGCGGTGCCGGTGGTGCTGCTGGGCACCTTCGGCGTGCTGGCCGCCTTCGGCTATTCGATCAATACGCTGACCATGTTCGCGCTGGTGCTGGCCATCGGCCTGCTGGTGGACGACGCCATCGTGGTGGTGGAGAACGTGGAGCGGGTGATGACCTTCGAAGGGCTGGCACCGAAGCCAGCCACGTTGAAGGCGATGGGCCAGATCACCGGCGCGCTGGTCGGCATCGTGCTGGTGCTGACCGCGGTGTTCCTGCCGATGGCGTTCTTCAGCGGTGTCACCGGCGTGATCTATCGCCAGTTCTCGGTGACGATCGCCGCTGCGATGATCCTGTCGGTGCTGGTGGCGATGACCATCACCCCGGCGCTGTGCGGCAGCATCCTGCACCAGATTCCCAAGGGCGGCCATCCGCATGGCGACCACGCTGGCGAGCCGGGCCTGCTGGGCAAGTTCTTCATCTGGTTCAACCATCGCTTCGAGCGCACCTCCAACCGACTGCGCCATCGCGTCGACCGCTTCCTCGGCCGGCGCACGCTGGGCGTACTGTTCTACCTGGTGCTGAGCGTGGCCACCGGCCTGTTGTTGTGGCACCTGCCGGGCGCGTTCCTGCCCGATGAAGACCAGGGCATGCTCAACGCGCTGGTGAAGCTGCCCGCCGGGTCCACCCTGGAGCAGACCCGTGCCGTGATGGATCGCCTGAGCGCCGCCGCGGTGAAGGACGACAGCGTACTGTCAATCCAGGCCACCGCCGGTTTCAGTGTCAGCGGCAGTGGCCAGAACGTCGGCCAGGCCTTCATCCGGCTCAAGGATTGGGACGACCGCAAGGACGATGCCGATACCATCGCCGCGCGCTTGACCGCGGCCATGGCCAGCGTGCCCGATGCGCAGGTGTTCATCACCTCGCCACCGGCCATCCTCGGCCTCGGCGATGCCGGTGGCTTCACCCTGGAACTGCAGGACGAAGGCGGTGCCGGCCATGCCGCCGCCGTGGCCGCGCGCAACACGCTGCTGAAGGACGCTGCCAAGGATCCGAAGCTGGTCAACGTGCGCTACGCCAGCCTGGAAGACGCGCCGGTGTACGCGGTGAAGGTGGACGACGCCAAGGCGCAGGCGATGGGCGTCAATCCGCAGGACATCAATGACACCTTGAACGCCGCGCTGGGTGGCGACTTCGTCAACAACTTCATCTACAAGGGCCGCATCAAGAAGGTGTTCATCCAGGGCACGGCCGAAGCCCGCATGCAGCCGCAGGACATCGAGCGCTGGAGCGTGCGCAACCAGGCCGGGCAGATGGTACCGCTGTCGTCGCTGGTCAGCGCGCACTGGACCAGTGCGCCGGCCGCGCTGCAGCGCTACAACGGCGTGTCGGCGATGGAGATCACCGGCCAGCCGGCACCGGGCGTCAGTTCCGGCGAGGCGATGGCCGAGATCGCACGTCTGGCCGGCACGCTGCCGGAAGGCTTCAGCCATGCCTGGTCGGACATGGCCTACCAGGAACAGCTGTCGGGGAACCAGGCGCCGATGCTGTATGCCATCTCGCTGCTGTTCGTGTTCCTGTGCCTGGCCGCGCTGTATGAAAGCTGGGCGGTACCGTTCGCGGTGATGCTGGCAGTGCCGGTGGGCGTGTTCGGCGCCGTGCTGATGATGAACCTGCGTGGCCTCAACAACGACGTGTACTTCCAGGTCGGCCTGCTGACCACGATTGGCCTGGCAGCGAAGAACGGCATCCTGATCGTCGAGTTCGCGCGCATCCTCGAGCAGCAGGGCAGGAGCACCCGCGACGCGATCCTGCAGGCGGTCTACCTGCGGCTGCGCCCGATCGTGATGACCTCGCTGGCATTCCTGATGGGTGTGCTGCCGCTGGTGTTCGCCACCGGCGCCGGTTCGGCCGCGCGCCGTTCGCTGGGTACCGGCGTGGCCGGCGGTACGGTCGCCTCGATGGTGCTGGGCATGTTCTTCGTGCCGTTGTTCTACCTGCTGGTGCGCCGCCTGTTCCCGGGCCGCGCGCCGGCCGACGCCACTGCCCCGGAGGCACGCCCATGAAGCCGATGCTGCTGCGCGCCCTGGCGGCCGCAACGATGACCACCGTGCTGGGCGGCTGCGTGAGCATGGCCCCGCACTACCAGCGCCCCGAGGCGCCGGTGCCGGCACAGTTCGCCAATGCCGCCACCGGCGAGACCGGGCCAGCACTGGCGATGCCGGCCTGGCGCGAGGTGTTCCTGGAGCCGCGCCTGCAGCAGGTCATCGCGCTGGCACTGCAGAACAACCGCGACCTGCGCGTGGCGGTGCTGCAGGTGGAGAAGGAACGCGCGCAGTACCGCATCCAGCGCGCGGCGCTGCTGCCGTCGGTGGATGCCAGCGGCAGCGTGACCCGTTCGCGGGTGAGTGATGCCAACAGCGAGATCGGCGTCAGCCAGGTGACCGAATCCGATGCCGTGCAGGTGGGCTTCAGCAGCTGGGAACTGGACCTGTTCGGGCGCATCCGCAGCCTGAAGAACGAGGCGCTGCAGAACTGGCTGGCCAGTGCCGAGAACCAGCGTGCGGCGCGCACCAGCCTGGTCGCCGAAGTGGCCACGGCCTGGCTGGCGCTGGCGGCCGACGAGCAGTCGCTGGCGTTCACCCGGCAGACGCTGGACAGTCAGCAGCAGACCCTGCAGCGCACCGAGGCCCGCCATGCACAAGGCCTGGCCTCGGGCCTGGACCTGTCGCAGGTGCAGACCAGTGTGGACGCCGCGCGCGCTGCGCTGGCCAGGCTGCAGACCCAGCAGGCGCAGGATCGTGATGCGCTGCAGTTACTGGTGGGTGCTCCGCTGGACGCGGCATTGCTGCCCAGCGCACAGGCACTGGACGGCACCGTGGCGCTGGCGCCGTTGCCTTCCAACCTGCCCTCGAGCGTGCTGCTGCAGCGTCCGGACGTGCTGTCCGCCGAACACGCGTTGCAGGCGGCCAACGCCGATATCGGCGCCGCGCGCGCCGCGTTCTTCCCGACGCTGACGCTGACTGCCAACTACGGCCACAGCTCCACCGCGTTGTCGACGCTGTTCTCGGCCGGCACCCGCGGCTGGTCGTTCGCGCCCAGCATCACGGCGCCGATCTTCCACGCCGGTGCGTTGAAGGCCTCACTGGATGCCTCGAAGATTGGCAAGGACATCGGCATCGCTCAGTACGAGAAGGCGATCCAGCAGGCCTTCAGTGAAGTGGCCGATGCCCTGGCCACGCGCGATCACCTGGGCGCGCAGATGGAGGCACAACGGGCACTGGTCGCCGCCAGCCAGCGCAGCTACACGCTGGCCGAGGCGCGCTATCGCACCGGGCTGGACGGCTATCTGCAGGCGCTGGATGCGCAGCGCAGCCTGTTTGCCGCGCAGCAGGACCTGATCGCGCTGCAGCAGCAGGAAGCGGGAAACCGGGTGACGCTGTTCAAGGTGCTGGGCGGTGGCGCAGACGCACGGTAACGCGCCCTGCTCTGGTAGGTGCCGACCTTGGTCGGCACGGAAGCATGGAGTGTCGCGATCTGATGATTCGTGCCGACCAAGGTCGGCACCCACCAGAAGCGGACGGTGCTGCCTACGCCACGCGGCCCCGGCGTGCACGCTCCAGGTGCACCAGCAGCAGCGAGATTGCCGCCGGGGTCATGCCCGGGATGCGCTGCGCCTGGCCGATGGTCTGTGGGCGCACGCGCTCCAGCTTCTGCAGGGCTTCGGCCGACAGCCCGCGCACCGTGGCGTAGTCGAAGGCTTCAGCGATCGGCGTGGCTTCATGCCGCTGCTGGCGCTCGATCTCCTCGCGCTGGCGGTCCAGGTAGCCGGCGTACTTCACGCCGATCTCCACCTGCTCGGCCACCTTGGCGTCGGCCACGGCCGGGCCCAGCGACGGCACCTGCATCAGCTGCGCGTAATCCAGCTCGGGGCGCTTGATCAGGTCCAGCACGTTGGTTTCGCGGCTGACCGCCACGCCCAGCGTGTCCTGCACTTCGCGGCCCAGCGCATTGGCCGGGGTCGCCCACAGCGCGCCCAGGCGCGCGCGCTCGGCGGCGACGGCGGCCTGCTTGGTCTCGAACGCGCTCCAGCGCTGGTCATCCACCAGGCCCATCTCGCGGCCGGCCGGGGTCAGGCGCTGGTCGGCGTTGTCCTCGCGCAGCTGCAGGCGGTATTCGGCGCGGCTGGTGAACATGCGGTACGGCTCGTTGGTACCGTGGGTGATCAGGTCATCCACCAGCACGCCCAGGTAGGCCTCGTCGCGACGCGGGCACCAGCCGTCCAGCCCACGCACCTGGCGTGCGGCGTTGAGGCCGGCCAGCAGGCCCTGCGCGGCGGCTTCTTCATAGCCGGTGGTGCCGTTGATCTGGCCGGCGAAGAACAGGCCGTTGACCAGCTTGGTTTCCAGCGAAGCCTTCAACCCGCGTGGATCGAAGAAGTCGTACTCGATCGCGTAGCCCGGGCGGGTGATGTGCGCGTTGCCGAAGCCGCGGATGCTGCGCACCATCTCCAGCTGCACGTCGAACGGCAGCGAGGTGGAGATGCCGTTGGGGTAGATCTCGACGATGCCCAGGCCTTCGGGTTCGACGAAGATCTGGTGGCTGGCCTTCTCGGCGAAGCGCACCACCTTGTCCTCGATGGACGGGCAGTAGCGCGGGCCGATGCCTTCGATCTGGCCGCTGTACAGCGGCGAGCGGTGCAGCGCGTCGCGGATGATCTGGTGGGTCTGTTCGGTGGTGTGGGTGATCCAGCAGCTGACCTGCTGCGGATGCTCGTCCACCGAACCCAGGAAGGACATCACCGGGCGCGGCGAGTCGCCGGGCTGCTCATCCATCACGCTGTAGTCCAGCGAGCGGCCGTCGATGCGCGGCGGCGTGCCGGTCTTCAGGCGGTCCACCTGGAACGGGCGCTCGCGCAGGCGCGCCGCCAGCGTGGTGGCCGGCGGGTCGCCCATGCGGCCGGCGGCGTACTGGGTCGGGCCGACATGGATCTTGCCGGCCAGGAAGGTGCCGGCGGTCAGCACCACGGCCTCGGCATCGAAGCGCAGGCCGGTCTGGGTGATGACCCCGCGCACGGCGTCGCCGTTGATGACCAGGTCATCGACGGCCGCCTGGAACACGGTCAGGTTGGCCTGGCCTTCAACGATGGCGCGGATCGCCATGCGGTACAGGTTGCGGTCGGCCTGGCAGCGGGTGGCGCGCACGGCCGGGCCCTTGGAGGCGTTGAGGGTGCGCCACTGGATGCCGGCACGGTCGGCGGCATGCGCCATCGCACCACCGAGGGCGTCGATTTCCTTGACCAGGTGGCCCTTGCCGATGCCGCCGATGGCCGGGTTGCAGCTCATCGCGCCCACCGTTTCGATGTTGTGGGTCAGCAGCAGGGTGCGCACGCCGGTACGGGCCGCGGCCAGCGCGGCTTCGGTGCCGGCGTGGCCACCGCCGATGACGATGACGTCGTAACGATGGAAGGACGGGTTCATGGGGCTGTTCAGCTGGGGGCGGGCGCGGCCGGGGCGGCGCCGGGGTGGCGATTTTAGCGCCATTCGGGGCCGCGGCGTCGGTGCCGGCCGGCCGGCGTCGAAATCAGCCCTAAAGTTGGCAGGATTATTGCAGATAACCCAATAGCACCCACCGTGGCTGGCGCCGCAGGCGCCCGTGACCGGAATTGGAACAGGGGCCGGTACAGGCGCACGGTGGGGGAGCAGAGGGCCGGCAGTCGGGGGACTGTCCGGCCCTGTTTTTTTGGGATTGCCGGGAAAGGCCCGACCACGCATGGCGTGGATCTACCGACGCTGGCGCTCTCTCCGGTTGGCGACCCGGCAAAACAGACGGCCCCGCAGTGCGGGGCCGTCTGTCTTCAGAGGTGCCGACATCCGACAGGGCCGGAACAGGGGGGATCCAGATGTTCCTGTCGGATATCGACGTAGAGATTTTTGCGGCGGCCCGTCTCGCTTTTTGTCACTTTGTGACGCGGGCCGTCACCGGTTCCGTAGAGTGCAACCTGGACCGGGTGAAATGCAAGACGGTTCAGCGCTCAACTGTGCGCTGCGTCCCACGATCCATGTTGCGCCACGGGGAACCGTTCATCCTCGGCGCGCTCGGCGCCGGGGTCGGACGGGCCGGCGGTGGCGGCGCCGACGGCTGGATGTTCGACTGCGGCGGGCGACGCATCGAGTCCATGTTCCGCCACGGCGAACCGCCGTTGTACGACGGCCGCGGCGGCGGCGGCGGACGGTTCTCGCCACCGTTGCCGGGCGGGCGCGGTGGCGGACGGTGGTTGTGCGGCGGGCGGTAGATCGGGCGCGAGTAGTACGGATTGCCATAGCCGCCGTAGTAGCCGCCATAGCCGCCGTAGTAAGGGT
The DNA here is from genome assembly GCF_059368215.1 of Stenotrophomonas sp. YJH_SMC_123. Lineage (NCBI taxonomy): Bacteria > Pseudomonadati > Pseudomonadota > Gammaproteobacteria > Lysobacterales > Lysobacteraceae > Stenotrophomonas > Stenotrophomonas sp. YJH_SMC_123. The sequence continues at coordinate 347,045 of NZ_JCAFRM010000003.1, read as the reverse complement.
AGCCGTAGTTGTAGGGATAGCCGGCCGGGTAGCGGTACTCCACCGACGGCGCACCGTGGTAGTAGCTGCCGCTGCGGCCACCGCCGACATAGTCGTAGGTGGTGCAGCCGGTCAGGGCCAGCAACAGGCCACCGGCAAGCATCAGGCGCGTTTTCATGGTGGGTCCCCCCAGAGGACGGGTTGTGCAGTCAGCTTCGTGCGCAGGCGTTGAATCGGCCCTTAACTTCACTGGCCAGGATGAATGGAGGTGAAGGCCCTCATGCTGTCATGACCTGTGCCGGGGTCGCCAGCGTGGGGCCATACGTTAATCTTGCGTCATGAGCGATTCACTGTTGCCCCGTGCCGACGATGTCCTGGCTGCCGCTGCGCGGATCGCGCCGCACGCCAGCGTGACCCCGGTGCTGCGCTCGCGCACGCTTGATGCGCTGGCCGGCGCGCAGCTGGCGTTCAAGGCCGAGCACCTGCAGCGCGGCGGCGCATTCAAGTTCCGCGGGGCCTGCAACGCGGTGTGGTCGCTGGATGCCGATCGCGCCCGTGCCGGCGTGGTCACCCATTCGTCCGGCAACCACGGCGCTGCCCTGGCCCTGGCCGCGCGCACCCGTAGCATTCCCTGCCACGTGGTGGTGCCCGAAGGTGCGGTGGCGGCCAAGCTGGCCAACATCGCCCGCCATGGTGCCACGCTCTGGCGCTGCCCGCCGACCATCGCCGACCGCGAGGCCGCCTGCGCCAAAGTACAGGCCGATACCGGCGCGACCCTGGTCCATCCCTATGCGGACCCGGCGGTGATGGCCGGGCAGGGCACCGCGGCCCTGGAGCTGCTGCACAGCGACGGTCCGTTCGACGTGCTGGTAGTCCCAGTCGGAGGGGGCGGCCTGGCCAGCGGTACCGCCCGGGCCCTGCAGTTCGCCAGTCCCCAGACCCGGCTGGTGCTGGCCGAACCGGCCGGTGCCGACGACACCGCGCGCTCGCTGGCCGCAGGCGAGCGCCAGGGCGCGTTCACCCCTGACACCATCTGCGACGGCCTGCGTACCCTGATCGGCGCCCCCAACTTCGCGCTGCTGCGCGCGGCCGGCGTCGAGGTGATCGTGGTCGACGACGCCGCCACCATGGCCGCGATGCGCCTGCTGTGGGAGGTGCTCAAGCAGGTGGTCGAGCCGTCCTCGGCCACCGTGCTGGCCGCGGTACTGGCACAGCCGCAGCGGTTCGCCGGCCTGCGGGTGGGCCTGGTGCTGTCCGGTGGCAATGTCGACCTGCCCGCGCTGCGTTGGGGGGCGCCTTGAGCCGCGACGGGCACCGGCCCCGCACCGGCCTGCTGGGCTGGCTGTGGCGGCTGTTCGTGCTGCTGGTGGTCTGGCTGCTGGGCGTGACCGCCTGGATCGTCTGGGTGGGGGAGCGCGACCAGGCAGCCAAGGCCGACGCCATCATCGTGCTCGGTGCGGCGGCCTATGACGCCAAGCCGTCGCCGGTATTCGAAGAACGCATCCGTCATGGCCTGGATCTCTATGAAGCCCGGTACGCGCCACTGCTGATTTTCACCGGCGGCTACGGTGGCACCGGCGCGCGCTTTTCCGAATCGCAGGTGGCGCGGCGCTATGCGCTCAAGCATGGCGTGCCGGACGATGCGATCCTGATCGAGACCGCCTCGCGCAACACCGTGCAGAACCTGGTCGAGGCCAAGCGGCTGATGGACCAGCGCGACCTGCACCGGGTGATCATCGTCAGCGACCCGTTGCACATGGCGCGCGCGCTGCGCCTGAGCAAGGCGCTGGGCATCGATGCGCTGGCCTCGTCCACGCCCAGCACGCGCTTCCGCAGCTTCCACACCAGCTGGCGCTTCCTGGTGCAGGAAATCTATTTCTTCCACCGCGACCTGGTGCGGCCGCCGCTGAGTTCGCCGGCCAACACCTGAGGCGGAAACCTGATCTGGGCAGACGCCCATCGTGGAATCGTGAGGTTGCCGGCCAGCGGCCGGCACTACCGGGCGATCAGGTCTGCTTGCGCCAGATCGGGATCGCCGACACCGCCCGAATTAGGTGGGTGCCGACCAAGGTCGGCACCTACCCGGGCGATTCGCGCACGATGTGGCATACGGTAGTGCCGGCCGCTGGCCGGCAGACGCCCATCGTGGAATCGTGAGGTTGCCGGCCAGCGGCCGGCACTACCAGCCGGTCAGGTCTGCCTGCGCCGGATCGGGATAGCCGACACCGCCAGGATTGGGTGGGTGCCGACCAAGGTCGGCACCTACAGAGCGATTCGCGCACGGTGTGGCATGCGGTAGTGCCGGCCGCTGGCCGGCAGATGTCCATCGTGGAATCGTGAGGTTGCCGGCCAGCGGCCGGCACTACCAGACGATCAGGTCTGCTTGCGCCGGATCGGGATCGCCGACATCGCCCGAATTAGGTGGGTGCCGACCAAGGTCGGCACCTACCCGGGCGATTCGCGCACGGTGTGGCATGCGGTAGTGCCGGCCGCTGGCCGGCAAATGTCCATCGTGGAATCGTGAGGTTGCCGGCCAGCGGCCGGCACGACCGGGCGATCAGGTCTGCTTGCGCCGGATCGGAATCGCCGACACCGGCACCGAGGCCACGTCATGCCCGCCTTCGCGGATCGGTGCGCCCGGGTCCGGTGCCCAGGCGTGGGCATAGATCACTTCCCAGCTGCTGGGCAGCTTGCCGTCGGCGCGTCGCATCGGTTCATACGCCGCTGCCGCCGCGGCGAAGCGGCCACGCCCGGTCAGCGTGTGGCGGCGGTCCACCCGCGCATTGGTCGCGCCCATCGCGCGCAGCTCCCGCATCAACGAGGGCAGGTCGTCGTAGGTCAGGGTGAACAGGTCGCGGTCCAGCACCGGGTCGCGGAAACCGGCCATCATCAGCGCATCGCCGAACTGGGCGATCTGCGCGAAGCGGCTCACGTGCGGGCGGTCATCGGCGGCCGCGAACGCTTCGTTGAGTTCGACCAGCGTGTCCGGGCCGAAGGTGGAGCACAGCAGCAGGCCGCCGGGCTTGAGCACGCGGCGGAAGCCGGCAAACACCGCCGGCAGGTCGTCCACCCACTGCAGGCACAGGTTGCTGAAGATCACGTCCACGCTGTTGTCGGCCAGCGGCAGCGCGGCGGCGTCGCCGCACAGGCGCTGGAACGGCTTCCACCAGCCGGCCTGGCGCTTGGCCTGATCCAGCATCGGCAGCGCCACGTCCAGCGCGATCACCTGCGCCTTCGGCCAGCGCTTCTTCATCAGCGCACTGGCGTGGCCGGTACCCGCGCCGATGTCCAGCACTACCTCGGGCTTGCGTGCCTCCAGGTAGTCCAGCGATTCCACCAGCCGCGCCTGCACCTCGCGCTGCAGGGCGGCGGCGGCGTCGTAGCTGTTGGCGGCGCGGGCGAACGCGCGGCGGACATGGCGGGCATCGAAGTGGGACGGCATTGCGAAAGTCTCTTAGAACGTACCGGGGTAGGCGCCGCCGTCGATCAGCAGGTTCTGCCCGGTGAGGTAACCGGCCTGTGCGCTGCACAGGAAGGCGCAGGCCGCGCCGAATTCATCCGCCGTGCCGAAGCGGCCGGCCGGGATCTGCTGGCGGCGGCGTTCGGCCACTTCGGCAGCATTGCCGTCCTTGCCCGCACTGTGGGCGAAGTTGGCGCGCAGGCGGTCGGTGTCGAACTGGCCGGGCAGCAGGTTGTTGATGGTGACATTGTGTGCCACGGTGCGGCGCGACAGCCCGGCGACGAAGCCGGTCAGGCCGCTGCGCGCGCCGTTGGACAGCGCCAGGATGTCGATCGGGGCCTTCACCGCCGAGGACGTGATGTTGACGATGCGGCCGAAGCCACGCGCGATCATCGCGTCCACGGTGGCGCGGATCAGCGCGATCGGCGCCAGCATGTTGGCGTCCAGTGCGGCGATCCAGTCGTCGCGCTCGAAACTGCGGAAGTCGCCCGGCGGCGGGCCACCGGCATTGGTGACCAGGATGTCCACCTGCGGGCACGCGGCGAGCGCTGCGGAGCGACCGGCCTCGGTGGTCACGTCGGCGGCGACCACGCGGACTTCGGCGGCGCCGGGCAGGGCGCGCAGCGCTTCGGCGGCGGCCTGCAGCGCAGCCTCACCACGGGCCACGATCACTACGTTGACGCCCTCGCGCACCAGCGCACGCGCGCAGCCCAGGCCCAGCCCCTTGCTTGCGCCGCAGACCAGTGCCCAGCGGCCGTTGATACCCAGATCCATGCATCAATCCTGCGGAATGAGGAAGGCGCTCATTGTCCGCCATCGGCCGGTGACAGGCCGGCAACGAAGTGTTGCAGGGCGGCGGCCACCTCGTCGGCATGGCCGAGGAAGGGCGCATGGCCGCCGTGGGCGATGGTCAGCGCCTGCGCACCGGGGGCCAGTGCCGCGGCGGCCTGCATTGCCGCCGGAGACACCAGCCGGTCACGCTGGCCGGCGATCCACAGGCTGGGCTTGGCCAGCGTCGGCAGTGCGCCACGCAGGTCGGTGCTTTCCAGCAGGCGCAGGCCTTCCAGCAGGGCGCGTTCGGTGGGTGCACCGCGCTCGACCAGGCGCTGGCGCAGCGTGCGCAGCTCCTCGCGGGCGTGTGCCGAGCCCATGACATCCAGCGCCAGGAAGCGTTCCAGGGTGCCACCGAAGTCGGTGGCCAGCTCGCGCCCGAACTGCTCGAACACCGCCGGCTCCACCGCATGCGGCCAGTCTTCGCTACGCACGAAGCGCGGCGTGGCCGCGATCATCGCCAGCCCGCGCACCTTCGGCAGTGTCGCGGCGGCGTGCAGCGCGAACAGGCCGCCCAGCGACCAGCCGCACCACACCGCAGGCGGCGTGGCCGCGGCAATGGCATTGACCACGAACGGCAGGCGCAGCGGCGTGGTGTCCTCGCGGCTGTGGCCATGGCCCGGCAGATCAACCAGATGCAGGGTGAAGTGATCGGCCAGGCGTTGCACCAACGGCGCGAACACGCCGCCCTGCAGGGCCCAGCCATGGATCAGTACCAGGTCCGGCCCCTGGCCGGTGACGTCGATATGCATGGGGAAACGGCAACAGGCTCAGGCAAAGACAGGCAGCGGCGGTGGCGCGGCCTCACGCGCGGCCAGGTCGACGCGATCGCGCGCGCTGGCAATGGCTTCGACCAGGCCACGCACCTGCTCGGGGGTGTGCAGCGCGGACAGCGTGACGCGCAGGCGCGCCTTGCCTTCGGGAACCGTGGGCGGGCGGATCGCGCCGACCAGCCAACCGGCCTGTTCCAACGCCTGGGACATCGCCACGGCGCGATGGTCATCGCCACACAGCAGCGGCTGGATCGGCGTTTCCGAGGCCATCAGGTCCAGGCCATGGCGGCGGGCTTCGCCGCGGAACAGCGCGATCAGATCGGTCAGTTTCGAGCGCCGCCAGTTGTCACGGCGCGCCAGGCGCACCGCTTCCAGTGCTGCTGCGGCCAGCGCCGGCGGCATCGCAGTGGTGTAGATGTACGGGCGTGCAGTTTCGGCCAGGTGCTCGACCAGGTCGTCGCGGCCCAGCACCAGCGCGCCGGAACCGCCCAGTGCCTTGCCCAGCGTGACCAGCTGCAGCGGCACATCGTCCACGCCCAGCCCGGCGGCGGCCACGGCACCACGGCCATCACCGACCACGCCCACGCCGTGCGCATCGTCCACATAGAACAGCGCCTGCTGCAGGCGTGCCACCAGCGACAATGCACGCAGCGGTGCGATGTCGCCATCCATGCTGAACACACCGTCGGTGGCCAGCATCGCCGCGCCATCGGGCGCGTGCTTGAGCTGGCGCATCGCGCCTTCGGCGTCGAGGTGCGGATAACGGCGCAGGCGCGCACCCGCCAGCCGCGTCGCATCGAGCAGGCTGGCGTGGTTGAGCTTGTCCTGCACGCACACATCGTTCTCTTCGCTCAGCAGCGCCTGCTGCACGGCCAGGTTGGCGGCGAAGCCACTGCCGAACAGCAGCGCGCGCGGGTAGCCCAGCCACTCCGCCACTTCGCGCTCCAGCGCGTCATGCAGGGCGTGGTGGCCGCAGACCAGATGCGAGGCGCCCGCGCCGGAGCCTTCGCGTGCGGCCGCATCCTGCAATGCGTTGACCACGCTGAACTGCTGGGCCAGGCCCAGGTAATCGTTGCTGCAGAAGCCGGTCAGCCACTGGCCGTCCACCTCCAGGCGGACGCCATCACGACGGCTGACCGTGCGCCGCGTGCGGCGACGGCCTTGGGCATCGCGCAGGGCGCGTTGGGCGTGGAGGCGGGCGGTCAGGTCGGGGCGGGCCATGGCGGCTGAATGCGGCGACGGGGCGGCTAGGGTAGCGCGTTGCCGCGGCGCCTGCTTGCGGCCCGTCTCAGGCCGCGTGAGCGCAGCCACAGGCGGGCGCATCGGCGCTGATATCAGCGTGCACGATGCCGCCGTGGTCGTGGCCCTCGGCATCCACCTGCACCGCCATCGGCTGCAACCCCAGCCGCGCGAACAGGGCCAGGTCGCGCTCGCTCTCCGGGTTGCCGGTGGTCAGCAGCTTGTCGCCGTAGAAGATCGAGTTGGCACCGGCCACGAAGCACAGCGCCTGCAGTTCGTCGCTCATCGCCTCGCGACCGGCCGACAGCCGCACCATCGAACGCGGCATGGCGATGCGTGCCACCGCGATCATGCGCACGAACTCGAACGGATCCAGTTCGGCACTGCCATGCAGCGGCGTGCCCGCCACCTGCACCAGCTTGTTGATCGGCACCGAATCGGGATGCGCCGGCAGCGTGGCCAGCGCCAGCAGCAGGCCCACGCGCTGCGCGCGCGTCTCGCCCATGCCGACAATGCCGCCGCAGCAGGTTTTCAGACCGGCATCGCGCACGTGCGCCAGCGTGTCCAGGCGGTCCTGGTACTGGCGCGTGTGGATGATCGAATCGTAGTAGTCCGGCGCGGTGTCGAGATTGTGGTTGTAGTAGTCCAGGCCGGCGTCCTTCAGCGCACGCGCCTGCTCGCCACTGAGCATGCCCAGCGTGGCGCAGGTTTCCAGGCCCAGCGCCTTCACCCCGGCGATCATCGCCGCCACCTTCGGGATGTCGCGGTCCTTCGGCGATCGCCACGCGGCACCCATGCAGAAGCGCGATGCGCCGGCAGCCTTGGCCTGGCGTGCCTTGGCCAGCACCGCGTCGGTGTCCATCAGCTTCTGCGCGTTCACCCCGGTGCTGTAGCGCTGTGCCTGCGGGCAGTACGCGCAGTCTTCCGGGCAGCCGCCGGTCTTCACCGACAACAGCGTGGACACCTGCACCTGCGCTGGGTCGAAGTGCTCGCGATGGACTGCGGCAGCGCGGAACAGCAGCTCGGGGAACGGCAGATCGAACAGCGCCTGCAGTTCGTCGTGTTGCCAGTCGTGGCGGATGGCAGCAGCCATGGCGGGACCTTGGGTACGAGTGGAGCGAGGGCGGCAGTGTGGGTGGGTTGGTGAGCCCTGTCAACTTGATTGATTCCCATGTGGTTTACATCGGTTGACCGCCATGAATGGGCGCTACGGTGTAAGTTCATTGCTGCATACGGACGCGCGAGCACGTGCCATGAACAGCTACCAGCCCTACCCGATCCGCCGCGACGCGGTGCTGTGCAGCCTTGCCGAACTGCCCGACGGCGGCCTGCGCGTGGTGCTGGATGATCTGCGCCAGTCCGACACGCCAGGGGAGTGGAAGAACCACGTCTTCGTGACCTTCAAGGACTACCCGGCAGGGCAGCTCGATCCGGCGACGTTGCCGAAGGAGGAGCTCGAGGCTTTCGGCCACTATGTGCTGGTTCGCCTGTTGGCCATCAATGGCTGCCTGCGCGATACGGACGAGCGCTCCGACAACGATGCCCATCTCACTGACCTGGCGCGGCAGAACATCGCCGCGCTGACCAGCGAGGACATCGCCTCGATCGATGAGCAGCTGTTCTCCCTCTGCGACGGGCAGTTCCGAAAGATCGCCTACATTGTGGGGATGGTCATGTCGCTGCAGCCGAAGTGCCGATCGGGAATTCCCGATGTGTTCTATGCAGGGCGTGTACGCATGCTGGTGGAACGGGGCATGTTGCAGGCGCAGGGCAACCTCACGCGGATGGGCTGTTGCGAAGTGCGCGTCCGGCAGTAGGCTTGCGCCCACCAGGACCTGGCTGGAACTGTGCTTACATCTACCTGCTGGAAGGACACATGCTGAAGTCCATCCAGAAGATGGCGGCAGCTGAGGCAATGAAAGAAGGATGCGCATGGAACCGGACACGATGCCGCAGGGCGGAAAGCTGCTGATACTCGATCTGGATGAGACGCTGGTGCATGCCAGCGAGCGTGAACTGGAGCGAGCCGCGGATTTCCGCCTCGTCGGCTACCACGTCTACCTGCGGCCCCATCTGCAGGCATTCCTCGACTATGCCTTTGCCCATTTCACGGTGGGTGTGTGGACGTCGTCCGGGCAACTGTACGCCGAACCGCTGGTGGACCGGCTGATGCCGGGGCGTCCGCTGGCGTTCCTGTGGTCCGCGCCGCGGTGCAGCACGGCCCGTGATTGGGAAACCGGCGGTTACACCTCGCAGAAGCGGCTGGGCAAGCTGAAGCGCCACGGCTTCCGTTTGGAGCAGATGATCGGTATCGATGACACGCCCGGCAAGTACGCCAGAAACTACGGAAATCTGGTCGCGGTGCGTGAGTTCACCGGGGATCCGGCTGATGACGAGCTGGCCCATCTGCAGCTGTATCTGGAGTGGCTGCGGCAGCAGCCCAACGTGCGAGCGGTGGAGAAGCGCCGGTGGCGGGAGCGCCTGCACGCATAGGTAGCTGCACAGGGCAGGTGCTATCGGCGAGCACCCGCACTCGCGCGTTTCACCGCATCCTGCAAGGCCTGCAGCCACAATAACCGCTGCCCAACGCAAGCGCTGGCGCGCAGACTGTGCCCCATGACCGATCTCCATCGCCTCCGCGGCCGCATCACCGCGCTGGTTCTCAGCGAGGCCTGGCGCCGCCGTGCCGCGCTCTGGGGCGGCGCGGTGGCCGTGGCGTTGGTGGCCATCCTGTTCGCCAAGGCCAGCGACGCGGCCTTCCATCTGTTCCAGCGCATCACCGCGCACTCGCCGTGGTGGGCCCTGCTGCTCACGCCGGGCATCTTCGCGCTGCTGGCCTGGTTGACCAGTGGCGTGCTGAAGCCCACGCGGGGCAGCGGCATTCCGCAGGTCATCGCTGCGTTGGACAAGCCCGATGAGCCATTCCGGAAGACCAATCTTTCGCCTGCGGTCTCAGCCGGCAAGCTGCTGCTGACCTCGTTGTCGCTGCTCGGCGGCGCGTCCGTCGGACGCGAAGGTCCCACGGTGCATGTGGGTGCCAGCCTGATGTACCTGTTCGGCCGCTGGTTCGGCTTCAAGGATCCTCGCGAGCTCTCGCACTTCCTGCTGGCCGGTGGTGCAGCGGGCATTGCCGCGGCGTTCAACACGCCGCTGGCTGGCATCGTATTCGCCATCGAGGAGCTCAGCGGCCGTTTCGAGCATCGCTTCTCCGGCACCCTGCTGACGGCGGTGATCGTCGGTGGCGTGGTGTCGCTGGGCCTGCTTGGCAACTACACCTACTTCGGCCATGTGAGCGCGCGGCTGCCGCTGGGGCAGGGCTGGCTGGCGATCCTGCTGTGCGGCGTGGTGGCCGGGCTGCTGGGCGGCCTGTTCGCGCGCGCGGTGCTGGCCAGTGCGGCGGGCCGCCCGCGTTGGCTGGGCCAGCTGCGCCAGCGGCATCCGGTGCTGCTGGCCGCAGGCTGCGGCCTGGCGGTGGTGGCACTGGCTTTGACGTTCGGCGACGGCGCGTTCGGCACCGGCTACGAGCAGGCGCGCAGCTTGGTGCAGGGGCAGGCGTTGGTCGGCCACGAGTTCGGGTTGATGAAGCTGCTGGCCAACCTGGCATCGTACGTGGCCGGCATACCGGGCGGCCTGTTCTCGCCCGCGTTGGCGGTCGGTGCGGGGCTGGGCCACAACCTGGCGGTGCTGATGCCGGGCGTGGATCCGCGCGCGTTCGTGCTGCTGGGCATGTGCGCGTACCTGACCGGCGTCACCCAGGCACCGCTGACCTCGGCGGTGATCTCGCTGGAGCTGACCGACAGCGGCGATCTGCTCCTGCCGATCCTGGCCACGGTGCTGATCGCGCGGGGCGTGTCCGGTCTGGTATGCCGGGTGCCGATCTATCGTGGGTTGGCGGAGGTGTTGACGGCGTCGGCCGTTGCATCAACCGGGCCTGGGCAGGGCGGACGCCTTTCCTGATCGGCAGCACCCTCTGCAGTTGCGGGCAGTCCCGACACTGCGATCGGTGCTTCGCCGATGGCCGCACATGGGCAGCGCGATGAAGCATGGGCAATGCGCATTGATCTCCTGCGTTCGGCAACCCGTGTCTCCCGCGCACTGCTGGGTGTCCTGCTGCCACTGCGCTGCCTGGTCTGCGGCGATCCGGGCCATGATGATCTCGATCTGTGCCGCGGCTGCCTCGCCGGACTGCCCTGGGCCGGTCGCGCCTGCCTGCGGTGTGCACTGCCGTTGCCGGATGAGGGCCTGATCGTCTGCGGCAGCTGCCGCGAGGAAGCACCACCGCAGACGGCCACGCACGCCAGCCTGCTGTACCTGCCGCCGGTGGACCAGCTGCTGCTGCGCTACAAGTTCCATCAGGACCTGGCGGCCGGTCGCCTGCTGGCGCAGTTGATGCAGCGCGCACCACCGCCCTGGTCCTGCCCGCCGCTGGTGCCGGTGCCGCTGCACCGCCGGCGCCTGCGCCAGCGCGGCTACAACCAGGCTGCCGAGCTCTGCCGGCTGCTGCCGTTGCCGGTCTGGCAGGGGCTGTACCGGCGGCGGCACACCGCACCGCAGTCCGAACGCACGGCCGAACAGCGCAGGGAAAACCTGTTCGATGCGTTCGATGTCCACGGGCCGGTGCCCACGCATCTGACCGTGGTCGACGACGTGATGACCACCGGCAGCACGGTGATGGAAATCGCCGAAACCCTGCGCTGCGTGGGCGCCAGAGAGGTGCGGGTATGGGTGTGCGCGCGGGTGCCGTGATCGCTCCCTTCATCGCCACGGGCTAGGATGAACCCGGTTCCGGATCGAAGGAGTGACCATGAATTCCCCCTTGTCTCCCTTGTTGTCAGCGGTTGGCCGCAGCTGGTGGATCCTGCTGCTGTATGGCCTGGTCGCGCTCGGCTTCGGCATCATCGCCATCGGTTGGCCGCTGTCCGCAGCCATGGCATTGGCCTGGACGCTGGGCGTGATGGCCATCATCGAAGGGGTCATCAGCCTGTTCGCACTGATCAGTGGTGGCAGCGGCGCCTCGCGCGGCTGGCTGGCGCTGTATGCCATCGCTTCGCTGGGCTTCGGCATCCTGGCGGTGATCAACCCGCTGGCCACCGCCAGCGTGCTGGTGCTGTTCCTGGCGGCGTGGCTGCTGGTAGCCGGCATCTATCGCATCGTCTTCGCGATCCGCGTGCGCAAGCAGATCCAGGGCGAGTGGCTGCTGATCCTCAGTGGCGTGCTGGCGGTGGTGCTGGGGCTGCTGTTCGCGGCCAATCCATACGCAGGCGTGGCGGTGACCACGCTGTGGATCGGCATTGGCAGCCTGCTGTACGGGCTGCTGCAGGTGCTGGTGGCGTTCAAGCTGCGGAAGCTGAAATGAGGGGCGCGCGTCCGCTCCTGCTGGGCGCGGCGCTGGTGCTGGCCGGATGCATGCCGGGTGCCACGCCCGGTGCGCTGGCAGGCAAGGATCATGCGCCGCGCGCCGGCGTGGACGTGCGCCTGAGCGCGGTCGATGCGGCTGGCAACGGCACTCCGGCGCACTGGCAAGGTGAAACCCTGGCCCTGCGCGAGCCGCCGATTGCCGGCAGTGCGGACATCGCCGATGTGCGCTACGTGCTGGACGATGCCAAGCAGCCAGGCCTGCAGATCCGCTATCGGCCAGAAGCGCATCAGCGCATCCACGATGGCACCTCGGCCCTGGTGGGCCAGCGCGCGGCGATCAGCGTGGACGGCCGCGTGCTGATGGTGGCGACGGTGAAAGGCCCCTTCGGGGAATCGATGATGCTGAGCGGGCTGCCGAGCATTGCCGAGGCGCAGGCGCTGGCCAGGCACATCACCGGTCAGTGACGGGCGCGCCAACACCACCGCGCTACGCGCGGAGGTCGACCAAGGTCGACCGCTACCGTGCGAACCTTGCCTCGATCTCCTCCAGTGACTTGCCCTTGGTCTCCGGCAGCCAGAACGCGGCTACCAGGAAGAACACGAACGTGCACGCCGCCCAGAACAGGAACATGCTGGCGTAGCCGTAGTGGCCCACCGTGGGCAGGAAGATCGCCGCGATGGTGGTCGACACGAACTGGTTGATCAGCAGGGCGATGCTCATGCCGTTGGAGCGGATGCGATTGGGCATCAGTTCCGACAGTGCCAGCCACACGCAGACGCCGGGGCCGACCGCGAAGAACGCGACGAATACCAGGATGCAGGCGGCTACCGCCCAGCCATGCGCCGGCGGCGGCACCGGGCCGATGCGGGCCTGCTCGATGCGCAGCGGTGCCTGTGCGGCCTTGGCCGGGTCGGCGAACGGGTTCAGATGCAGCTTGCGGAAGAACGCGCCGATCACACTGTCCGGCTGCACGGTCCCGGCACGCTCGATGCGCAGCTCGCGGTCGGTCAGGCTGTCGCTGCGCAGGGCGCGCACATTGGTGAAGTCACCGTAGGCGTACGACACGGTCAGCTGCATCGGCCGGCCTTCGCTGTTTATGCCACCGCCCAGGCGCTGCCACTGTGCGTCGTCCAGCACCAGCCGCAGGCCGTCGCCGCTGACCGCCGCCTGCAGTTGCGGCTGCACGTCGGCGCGGCCACGCTCGGCCTGGAAGAACAGCGTGGCGGCAGCCAGCAGGGCCACGCAGATGCCGCCGCTGCCGAGCATCAGCAGGAACTTGCGGCCCTTGCGGTCGACCAGCAGCAGCGCGACCACGGTCATCACCGCGTTGAGCAGCTTGATCGCCACGTCGGCACCGTTGGCCACCGAGCCGGACAGGCCGGCCTGATTGAGGATGTTCACCGCGTACGCCAGCACCGAATTGATGCCGGTGGCCTGGGTGCAGGCCAGCACCACGCAGGCCAGCACGAACGGCACCACGTAGCGGCGGCTGAGCAGTGGGTCGCGCTTGCCGTCGCTGCTGCTCGATTCCGGCGCCTGGATCTGTGCAAGGGTGGGTTCCACGTCGGCAGCAGGCAACACCCGCTGCAGGCTGCGGCGGGCATCATCGACGCGGCCGCGGCGCACCAGCCAGCGCGGCGATTCGGACAGCCAGGAGATGCCGGCACAGAACAGCAGGCCTGGCGCCAGGCAGCTCCAGAAGATGGTGCGCCAGGCCTGGTCCTTCACCGTGAACAGTTCCTGCGCCTGCTGCGCCAGCGGCAGCGAGCGCACGGCTTCGGCGGCGGCATCCACCGCATGTGCGTGGTACAGCCCGATCAGTGCCGCCAACACCAGGCCGATGGTCAGCAGCAGCTGGAACATCGCCGCACCGCGCCCACGCCGCTCGGGGCTGAGCACTTCGGCCAGGTACAGCGGGATCACCACGCCGATCAGGCCGCCACTGATGCCCTGCAGCAGCCGCCCGAGCAGCAGCGGCGTGTAGCCCGAGGCCAGCGCCATGATCGGAATCGACGCGGTGAACAGCAGGCCGGCCAGCAGCATCGCACCGCGGCGACCGATCAGGTCGGCGACCATGCCGGCGAACAGCGAGGACAGCACGCTGCCCAGCAGTACCGCCGCCACCACGAAGCCGAGTTGCTGGCTGCTGAGCTGCCAGGCGTGGCTGGCCGTTGCCTCCAGGTAGGGCAGGGCACCGGCGATGATGCCGATGTCGATGCCGTACAGCAGGCCGCCGAGGCCGCCGATGAAGAGCAGGTAGCGTACGGGCCAGCGCGGGGCGGTGCTTGCAGTCATCGGCAGTTCCTGTGGTAGCGCCGGGCCAGGCCCGGCGGCGGTTCGTCGCAGAGTGCATTCTGTAGAGCCGAGCCATGCTCGGCTGCTTTCCGTTCCGATATCGAGGTTCCCCATGCCGCGCTTCGCGCGGTGAGCCGAGCATGGCTCGGCTCTACAGGGAGCCCGCGCGGCATCCGGGCCGCATCGCTTGCGTCAGGTCAGATCGACCACGCGCCCACCAATGACCACCTGCTGCAGGCGCAGTTCGGCGTCCAGCACCACCAGGTCGGCGCGGGCGTCGGGCGCGATGCGGCCGCGATTGCCCAGGCCCAGATAGTCGGCCGGGAAGGTGGAAACCCGCTGCGAGGCGTCGGCCAGGTCCAGGCCGACGCGCACCAGGTTGCGCAGCGCCTGGTCCATGGTCAGTGCGCTGCCGGCCAGCGAACCCGTCGCCAGGCGCACGCAGCCGCCGCACTTGTGCACGCGCTGCTCGCCCAGCGCGTACTCGCCGTCGGGCATGCCGGTGGCGGCAGTCGCGTCGGTCACCGCGTACAGGCGCGGGATCGCGCGCGCGGCCAGCCGGATAACGCCGGGGTGGATGTGCTGTAGGTCGGGGATGATCTCGGCGTACTGCGCATGCGCCAGCGCCGCCGCCGCAATGCCCGGGCGATAGTGGTCAACGCCGGTCATGCCGTTGAACAGATGGGTGAAACCGGAGGCACCGGCCTGCAGCGCCGCCACGCCCTCCTCGTAGGTGCCGGCGCTGTGGCCCAGCTGCACGCGGATGCCCATCGCCGAAAGCGCGGGTATCAACGCGGTGTGCTCGCCGATCTCCGGCGCCAGCGTCATCACCCGGATCGGCGCCAGCGCGTGCAGCTGCTGCACCAGTGCCACCGTCGCCTCGATCGTACGATTGGGCTGTGCGCCCAGCCGCTGCGGGCTGATGAACGGTCCTTCCAGATGCACGCCGACGATGCTGGCGGCGTCGGTATCGGGCGCCGCCATCGCCGCAGCGACGCCGTGCAGCGCGTGCTCGATCTCGTCCAGCCCGGCAGTCATGGTGGTCGCCAGCAGCGTGGTGGTGCCGAAGCGCAGATGGGTGCGGGCGATGGTGCGTGCCACGTCGCCGCCCTGCATCAGGTCCACGCCGGCCGCGCCATGCACATGCAGGTCGACGAAGCCGGGCAGGATCACCGGCAGCTGCAGGTCGTCGGCGCCGCTGTGGTCGTCCACCTGCAGCCGGCGCACGCGTGAATCGAAGTGGACGTGCCCGCGCCGCCAGCCCAGCGGGGTGAGGATGCGGCCATGCAGGGTGCGGGTGTCGGTCATGCGGTGGGCTCGGCGATGATCACTTCGATGCCCAGCCGCTGCAGCCCTTCGCGGGTTGCATCGTCGATGCCGGCGTCGGTGATGATGGCGTGGATCTGGTCCAGCAGGGCGATGCGGTGCAGGCTGACGCGGCCGAACTTGGAGGCATCGGTCAGCACCACGATGCGGCGCGCACGCTCGACCATGCGGTGGTTGAGGCGGGCTTCGGCCTCGTCGTGGGTAGTCAGGCCGAACTGCAGGTCCAGGCCGTCCACGCCCAGGAACAGGGTGTCGAAGCTGTACGAGTTGAGGCTGGCTTCGGCCTGGCTGCCCTGCAGCGACAGCGACTGCTGGCGCAGCAGGCCACCGGTCAGCAGCACGGTGATGCCCGCGGCATTGGCCAGTTCCCAGGCGATGTTCAGGCCGTTGGTCATCACCGTCACGTCGCGATGCGCGCGCAGGTGGCGGGCCAGCGTCATCGTGGTCGAGCCGGAATCGATGATGATGTTGTCGCCCGGCTGCACCAGGCGCGCAGCGCGCGCACCGATCGATTCCTTCAGTGGCAGGTTCAGCGCGTCCTTCTCATGGATGTCCTGTTCCTGCGGCGGCGTGCGCACCAGGGTCGCGCCGCCGTGGGTGCGGTTGGCCAGGCCCTGCGATTCGAAGTGGGTCAGGTCGGCACGGATCGTCACCGCCGACACGCCGAAGCGCTCGACCAGATCGGCCACCTGCACCGAGCCGTGCTCGATCAGCAGCTGCAGGATCTGTTGCCGGCGGGAGCGGGTGTTGCGCATGGCCATTCTCGGTTTTGCGGGAAAAGGTAGAGATTAGCCGTTCGCAGGAACGCCGGCAGCCGAACCTGCGTTCTGCGTGCGGGGTCCGGCCTGGTTGGCGCTGCAGGCACGGGCGTACTCACCCAGGCACAGGCCGATGCGGTGCTGCACCAGCGCGGTGGGGGTGTTGGCCAGGCTGCCTTCGCGCACGGCGCGGTACTGCTCCGGCAGGTACTGGCTGAGCAGCACCAGCGGCGGCGCATGCTGCTCCAGGTTGGCGAACAGGGTCTGCACCGCCTGTACCAGCGCCGGCTCGCCCCAGTAGTAGCGGCAGCGGTCGCTGAAGGAATAACGGCGCAGCAGGCGCAGCGCGGCGGCATCGCCCTGGTAGTAGGACTGCCAGTACTTCGGCTGCGCCACCATCACCTCGTCCAGCACCTGCGGCAGGTGCGAGCACTGTGCGGCCGGCAGCAGTTCGGCCTCGATCGCGGCCAGCGCGAACAGCGCCTCGCGGTAGGCGAAGGTGGCCGCCGGGCCGACCTTGAGGATGGCGAAGTGGTCGCGTACCAGCGCATGCAGGCCGCTTTCGCGCTGGTAGTCGGTGGAATGCGCTTCGAACACGATGCGCGGCTGCCGCTCGAGGAAGTCGGCCAGCGCATGGGCGGCGTCCGGGTTGTACTCATGCACGCTGCTGTGGTCGAAGTCCACGCCCGGCTGCACCACCATCGCGATCACGCGCTGCCACGCATCGCGCAGCTGTGGCGTGTCGAACGCCTGCTGGTGGATGGCCAGGGTCTGCGCGGCGGCAGCCGGCGTGGTCACCTGCAGGCCTTCGGCCAGCGAGGCTTCGCCGCCGGGAATCGGCACCTCGGTACCGATCACGTAGACCGGCGGCGGCAGGCCGTGTTCGGCGGCGGTGCGTTCGGCGATCTCGGCAAGCTCGGCCGAACGCGCAGCGACGATGGCATCGGGCAGCGGCACCGGGTCATCGGCGCAGGACATGCTGCAGTCGAGGTGGATCTTGTGGAAACCGGCGGCGACGTAGGCTTCGATCAGCACGCGCGCGTGGGTCATCGCTTCGGCCGCCGGGCGCTTCTGCCAGGCATTCGGGCCGAGATGGTCGCCGCCCAGGATCAGCCGTTCGCGTGGGAAGCCTTCCTCATCGGCCAGGGTGCCGACGTAATCGCGGTACTGCGGCGGGGTCATGCCGGTGTAGCCGCCGAACTGGTCGACCTGGTTGGAGGTGGCCTCGACCAGCAGCACGGTGCCATGTGCCTGTGCCACGTGCATGGCCGCGCGCAGCACCTGCTCGTTGCTGCAGCAGACGCTGTACAGGCCGACATTGGCACCGGCGCGGTGGGAAGCAAGCAGGGTCTGCAACGGGGACATGGTCAGGCTCCGGACATCAGGAAAACGAGGGTTGGCAGGCGAGCAGGGCGGCACCACGTGCGCCACCGGCATCGCCGAAGCGTGGCGGCACGATTGGTGGCACCTGCACACCCTTGAACAGGTGGGCGGCGATGGCGGCGGGCAGGTGCTGGTACAGCGGCGCGTACTGCGAAAGGCCGCCGCCGAGCACGATCACGTGCGGGTCCAGCGCCAGCACCAGCGCGGCCAGGCTGTGGCCGAGCAGGTCGCGATGGATGTCCAGCGCCTTGCGCGCGCGGGCATCACCGGCTTCGGCCAGGGCGATCACCGCGCTGGCGTCGGCGGCGCTGCCACCAAGGTGGCGCTCGATCATCGCCACGCCACTGCCGGACACATAACGCTCCACGCAGCCCTGCAGGCCGCAGGCGCAGTCGATCAGCGGCAGGCCGTGGCGCTGCAGCAGATGACCGGGCACGCTCCAGTGGCCCCATTCGCCGGCCAGCCCGTTGAAACCGGTCAGCAGGCGGCCCTGCACGCAGAAACCACCGCCAGCACCGGTGCCGAGGATGGCGCCGAACATGCTGGGGTAGCCGTCGGCGGCACCGCCGTGTGCTTCAGACAGGGCAAAACACTGCAGGTCGTTGCCGAAATGCAGCGGGCGTTGCAGCCGCGCCTGCAGGTCCGCGGCCACGCTGTGGCCGGTCAACGCAGGCACGTTCGCGCTGAGCTGGCGGCCGCTGCGGCGGTCGCGCACGCCGGGCAGGGCGATGCCGATCGCCGCATCACTGCGGCCCAGTGCGGCATCGGCCTCGGCGACCAGCGCCACGACTGCCTGCAGGAAACCGTCGTAGTCACCCTGTGGGGTGGCCACGCGGCGGCGCCAGGTAACCTGCATCGCCACATCGCACGCCACCAGCTCGATCTTGGTGCCGCCGATGTCGATGCCGTAGCAGGCGTGGGCGATCAGCTCAGCCATGGTGGATGGTGACGCCCTTGACGACGCGGTTGACGGTGCCGTCCGGGAACGGGTTGTCCGGGGTCAGGCCCAGCGCGGCCGAGCGCTGTAGTGCGAACAGCTGCGCAAAGCCCAGCCACACCGGTGCCAGCCACGGATCGTCCAGTGCCGGCACGGTGAGGGTGTATTCGTCGTCGGCGCCGATGTCCGAATGCGGACCGATCGCCAGCACCTGGCCGGCCACGCCGTCGCGGCGCAGTTCTTCCAGCAGGTCCTGTTCGTAGCGGCGCGCCAGCGGCTGCACGCTGCGCAGCACCACCACCAGGGTGTTGCCATCCAGCGTCGACTTCGGGCCATGACGGAAGCCCAGGGGTGTGTTGGCCAGCGCCAGCACGCGGCCAGCGGTGAGCTCCAGCACCTTCAGCGCGCACTCGCGTGCCAGTGCTTCCAGCGGGCCGCTGCCGAGGTAGATGATGCGGTTGAACGGGCGCTGCGCCAGTGTCGCCACCGGTGCATCCCACTGCGCCAGGCCTTCGCGGGCCAGCGCGGCGATCTGCTTCAGGCGCGTCACGCGCGCATCCCACGGCGAACGATCGAACACGGTCAGCGCGGCCAGCAGCATGCAGGTCAGGCTGCTGGTCATGGCGAAGGCGCGGTCGCAGCTGGCCGACGGCATCAGCAGGGTGCAGGTGTCGGCACGGCTGGCGGCACGGCGGGCCAGCTCGCCATCGGCGTTGCAGGTGATGTCGAGGAAGCGCGCGTCATCCACGTCGCTGCGCACGCGGTCCACCGCCGCCACGCTCTCCGGGCTGGAGCCACTGCGGCCGAACGAGACCAGCAGGGTCGGACGGTCGCGCTGCAGGTACAGCGCCGGGTGGGTCAGCAGACTGGTGGTGTGCACCACGCGCACCTCGGCGAGCCATTGCGCGTTGATCGCGTCGGCCACCATTTCGGCGATGAAGCCGGAGCTGCCGGCGCCGGTGAACAGCACGCGCTGGTTGGGATCGTTGAGGCTGTCGCCGAGGAAGGCCTGCAGGCGGTCGCGGGCACGCGACAGGTCCTGTGCCAGGGCTTCCCACAGCGCAGGCTGCTGGGCGATTTCGGTAGCGGTATCGGCTCCGCCAAGGCGCTGCCAGGCGGACACATCGGAAAGCAGGGTGACGTCCATTCGGAGGTTCCAGTTGGGCCAGCGCACCATCTGCGTTTTCTTTCGAAATGTCAAACATCGAAAGTAAAAAGAAAGAAAAAAGGTGAGTGGCTTTGCCTTGCCCGCGATGCCGGGAAAAACGAAAGGACCGACGGAATTCCGTATCGCACAATGCTTAACAGGCGCCTGCAAGCGCTTACACAAAGTATTGCGGCGCAACAACTTTCGTTTCAACGGAATATATCTTCCTTTTTCCTTTCAATTTGTTGACATCTTTCGAATCGCTGCCCTAGAGTCGGCCCAATCGCTTTCGAAACGCCCGGTGAACGGGTTGGGAGTCCGCGTGGAAAACTGCGTTCGTCGCTCGCCGCTGATGCTGGCCCTGGTGCCGGCCTTGATGCTGGCGTCCATGACGGCCCGCGCCGAGCCGGTCGGCAACCTGCGTACGGTCAGCGCCAGCGCCAGCCGCGACGGCGTGCAGGGCTGGGACCTGCAGACCGACAAGGGCGCGCGCATCCGCATTGAACTGCCGGCGACCGACATCATCCGCGTGCAGGCCGGCCGCAACGGCACGTTGACCGGCGCCGGCGACAAGGCCGCGCCGATCGTGCTGCCGCAGCCCAAGGCGAGCGTGCAGGCGCAGCTGGAAGAAGACGCACAGGAAATCCGCGTGCGTACCGAGGCACTGGTACTGCATGTACAGCGGCAGCCGCTGCGCCTGCGCCTGGAACGGCTGGACAATGGCCAGCCCACCGCGCTGTGGCAGGAACTGCAACCGCTGGACCTGGATGCCACGCAGAGCGTGCAGGTGCTGTCCTCGCAGGCCGATGAGGGCTACTTCGGTGGTGGCCAGCAGAACGGCCGTTACCAGTTCAAGGGCCGCGAGCTGGAGGTGTCCTATTCCGGTGGCTGGGAAGAAGGCGATCGGCCGAGCCCGGCGCCGATGCTGCTGAGCAGCCGTGGCTGGGGCATGCTGCGCAATACATGGAGCGATGGCAGCTACGACCTGCGCCAGAGCGACCAGGCCACGTTGCTGCATCGCGAAGACCGCTTCGATGCGTACTACTTCGTGGGCGCCGACCTGCCCAAGCTGATCGAACGCTACACCCAGCTGACCGGCCGCCCCAACATGGTCGCGCGCTGGGCGCTGTCCTACGGCGATGCCGATTGCTACAACGACGGCGACAACAGCAGGAAGCCCGGCACCGTGCCCGAAGGCTGGAGCGACGGCCCGACCGGCACCACGCCCGATGTGATCGACAGCGTGGCCAAGCAGTACCGCGCCCACGACATGCCCGGTGGCTGGATCCTGCCCAACGATGGCTACGGCTGCGGCTACAAGCAGCTGCCGGAAACGGTGAAGGGGCTGGCCGGCTACGGCTTCCGCACCGGCCTGTGGACCGAGAACGGCGTCGACAAGATCGCGTGGGAAGTGGGCAAGGCCGGCAGCCGTGTGCAGAAGCTGGACGTGGCCTGGACCGGCAAGGGCTACCAGTTCGCGATGGACGCCAACCGCCAGGCATTCAACGGCATCCTCGACAATTCCGATTCGCGCCCGTTCCTGTGGACGGTGATGGGCTGGGCCGGCATCCAGCGCTACGCGGTGGCATGGACCGGCGACCAGAGCAGCAGCTGGGATTACATCCGCTGGCACGTGCCGACCCTGGTCGGTTCGGGCCTGTCCGGCATGGCCTACGCCAGCGGCGATGTGGATGCGATCTTCGGCGGAAGCGCCGAGACCTTCACCCGCGACCTGCAGTGGAAGGCGTTCACGCCGGTGCTGATGGGCATGAGCGGCTGGTCGTCGAACGCGCGCAAGCACCCGTGGTGGTACGACGAGCCCTACCGCAGCATCAACCGCGACTACCTGAAGTTGAAGATGCGCCTGACGCCATACATGTATGGGCTGGTGCACGAGGCCGCGCAGACCGGTGCACCGCCGGTGCGTGGCCTTATGTGGGACAACCCGCGCGATCCGCATGCGCAGGATGAAACCTACAAGTACCAGTTCCTGCTCGGCCGCGACCTGCTGGTGGCGCCGGTGTACCGCAGCCAGGCCGCCAGCCGTGGCTGGCGCCGCGACATCCACCTGCCGGCCGGCGGCTGGATCGACTACTGGGATGGCCGTCGCGTGCAGGCCGCCGCCGATGGCCGCCAGCTGGACCGCCAGGTGGACCTGGCCACGCTGCCGGTGTTCGTGCGTGCCGGTGCGATCCTGCCGATGTACCCGTCGATGCTGTTCGATGGCGAAAAGCCGCTCGATGAAGTGACCTTCGACCTGTACCCGCAGGGCGACTCGCAGTACACGTTGTACGAAGACGATGGCAACACGCGCCGCTACCAGCAGGGCGAGTCGAGCACGCAGGTGATCCGCGTGCAGGCGCCGGCGCAGGGCAGTGGCCCGGTGCAGGTGCAGATCGACGCCGTGCAGGGCCAGTACAACGGCCAGCTGGCGCAGCGCCGCTACGGCCTGCGCGTACTCAGCCGGCAGGCACCACGTGCGGTGCAGGCCGGTGGCCGCGCGCTGCCGGCGCTGGCCGATGCTGCCGCCTTCAACAGCGCCAACGAGGGCTGGTACTTCGATGCCAAGGACCGCCGCGGCACCGTGCATGTGCGCACTGCCACCCAGGACATCCGCCAGCCACTGCAGCTGCAGCTGGACTTCGCAGTCGCTGCCGCAGCCACCGATGATGCCTATCCGGCCGCACCGGTGCTGGGCCGCGAACTGCCGGCCGACAGCCTGCTGGTGGTCAACCGCCCGGCCGAAGAGCCTGGCCATGCGTTGGAAAATGCTTTCGACGACGATCCGGCCACCTGGTTCCGCAGCGTGCGCAACCAGGCCGTGCGCACCGGCGCCCACGAGTGGGTGATCGGCTTCGGCGAGCGGAAGATGATCGATGGCATCGACATCGCGCCACGCAATGACAAGAACTGGAAGCACGGGCAGGTACGTGACTATGAGGTCTACCTGGGCGACAGCAACGGTGAGTGGGGCGAGCCGATCGCCCGCGGCCGCCTGCAGTTGAAGGAAGGCGTGCAGCGCATCGACTTCCCGGCCCACGCCGGCCGCCTGCTGCGCTTCCGCGTGCTGAGCGTGCAGAACCCCGAAGGCGACGGCGCCAGCAGCACCGACCCGATGGTCACCGCCGCACAGGGCAGCGCCCGCGCGTTCGATGCACTGCAGCCGCGCGATGTCGGCCCGATCGCCCTGTCCACCTTCCACATTCTCGAACACTAGGAACCGGAGCGACCGGCCCGGCAGCGCTATCTCTCCGAGCTGCCGGTGCCGGCCGCGCTGGCCAGCCAGCTGCGTACCGACCAGTCCTTCCGTGGCGACGCCGGCATGCGCATGAACGGCCTGCAGTTCCGCCGTGGCCTGGGGGTCGGCGCCAACAGCCGCATCGACCTGCGCCTGCAGGGCGGCTGGCACCTGCTGCGTGCCGACCTCGGCATCGACGACGCCTGCCGCAACGCCGGCGGCCTGCAGTTCCAGGTATGGGGCGACAACCGCCTGCTGTACGACAGCGGCCTGGTGAAGGCGCCCGGCGTGGTCAAGCCGGAGCTGGACATCCGTGGCCTTTCCACCCTGAGCCTGCGCACGCTGGGTGCGCAGGGCAGCCAACCCGCCCAGGTCTGTGCCAACTGGGCCAACGCCGTACTGATCGGCCAGGAGGGCGACTCCGCCAGCATCGTCGCCCCATGACCCCCACGTAACACCGCTCCTCCCCCGCCCCATCCCGACTACGGCCCTCATGGCCGTGGCCCGGGAGCGTTTTGCCCGCCGAACGCCCACGCGCTCACCCAGTTGCGCCGCACCCTTGCCAGGAGAGAACCCCGATGTTGCCCGCCCGCCACCACCGCCCCCCCTGCCGCCCGATCGCTCCGCTGACGCTGGCCATCGCCGGCGTGCTGCTGTCGGTCGCCGTTCCTGCCTTCGCCCAAGAGAGCAAGGACAAGGCCACCGACCTGGCCCGCATCGAGGTCACCGGTTCCAACATCCGCCGCACCGACGTTGAAACCGCCTCGCCGGTGCAGGTGATCAGCAAGCAGGACATCCAGAACATGGGTGCGCGCACGCTGCTGCAGGTGCTCGACAACCTGCCGGCCGCACGCCCTGCGCAGCAGGATGCGCGCTCGCTGTTCACCGGTTCCGATGGTGCCTCGCAGGCCAACCTGCGCGGGCTCGGCGCACAGGGCACGCTGGTGCTGCTGAACGGTCGCCGCCTGTCGTACTACGGTGCGCCGGCCGGCTTCCAGACCCAGTTCGTCAACATCGATGCGATCCCGGCGGCGGCCATCGAGCGCATGGAAGTGCTGACCGACGGTGCCTCGGCGGTGTACGGCACCGACGCGGTGGCCGGCGTGATCAACGTGATCACCAAGCGCAACTTCCAGGGTGCCGAGATCAGCTTCACCAACGACACCTCCTCGCGCATCGATTCCTACGGTGAGCGCCAGGCCAGCATCACCGCCGGCTTCGGTGACCTGGCCGAGAACCGCTTCAATATCTATGGCGCGGTCAACATGTACCGTCGCGACGCGATTCCGCTGAGCGATTTCTACGACAAGCGTCCGGACCAGTACTACGTCAACAACCCGAACTACCTCAACAACCTGCGCCTGGGCGTGGGCAGCAAGCCGGGCGAGTTCAACCCGGGCACCTACTTCGCCTTCGATCCGGTCACCGGCCGCCGCGTGCAGGAAGCTGCGCCGGGCTGCAGGAACGTGCTGACCAGTGAAGCGGCCGGCCCGCGTTGCGTCTGGGAAACCTGGATGAACAACGAGATCGATGCCGGCGCCAAGTCCGAGCGCAACACCGCCTACCTCAACGGCACCTTCCTGGTCGGTGACAACACCGAGATCTTCGCCGAGGCGACCTATACCGACATCGACCTGCGCGCCAACGGCGGCACGCCGCGCACCTATGGCACCACGACCGGCAACCCGACCAGCTGGTTCTCGCGCAACACCGGCAACACCGTCAACCAGTTCCTGTACCCGTTCCTGGGCCCGAACAACGAGTACAACCACGCCAGCCCGCAGTTGAGGGCCATGATGGGCGGCGTGGTCGGCCTGAACTACCTGCTGCAGGATGCCGGCCCGAACTACTTCGGCCAGCGCAATACCGACAAGAGCTACCGCGTGCTGGCCGGTGCGCGTGGCAACCGGGGTGACTGGAACTGGGAAACCGCCTTCGCCAGCGCGGGTACCCACTCCACCACCTACCAGACGATCAACGTCAACACCAAGGGCTTCGAGAAGGCCTTCGGCCCGTACACGATCGATCCGGGTACCGGTCGGGTGATCATCTCCGACCATCCGGCGTACAAGTTCGGCGAGATCAGCGAAGCCAACGCCGCGCTGATCCGTGAAGCGTTCCCGACCTTCGACATCCAGTCGTGGACCCGCCTGCACACCCTGGACGGCAAGATCGAAGGCCCGCTGTTCCAGCTGCCGGCCGGCGAGATGCGCGCCGCGTTCGGCTTCAACGCCAGCCGCGAAACCTTCTACACCCCGGGCAACGCCGATGCGGCCAACGGCCTGATCACCCAGCAGGGCGGCTCGTGGTTCGACGGCAAGCGCAACACCTACGCGCTGTTCGCCGAGACCGTGGCACCGATCACCGACAAGCTGGAGCTGGACGCCGCGGTCCGCGTGGACAAGTACCCGAACTTCAGCGCCAACGTCGCGCCGAAGATCGGCTTCAAGTACCAGGCGTTCGACCAGCTGATGCTGCGCGGTACCTACTCCACCGGCTTCCGCGCGCCGAGCCTGGCCGAGTCCGGCAATGGCGGCGTGTTCGCACAGCTCGGTGGCTTCCGTGACGAACTGCGCTGCGGCGAGACCAATGCCATCGCCAACCTGCTGCTGAAGTCGCAGCGGCCGGGCGATGTCGATCTGGGCAAGAGCCTGCTGAACGTCGATTGCAGCCGCACCGTGGCGCGCATGACCCAGCCGAACAAGGACCTGAAGCCGGAGAAGGCGAAGATCGCCACCCTCGGCTTTGTCTACGAGCCGGCCAGCTGGCTGTCGGTGTCGGCCGACTACTGGTTCATCTACCGCAACAACGAAATCGTCGCGCCGGACTATCGCCGCATGGAAGACATCATCTCGATGTCGCGCTCGCCGATCACCGACAGCGACCGTGCCAACCTGGCCCAGCTGGCGGCAATGTGCGCCGATCCGGCCAGCGGCGTGAGCTGCCCGGCCACTCTGCCGGGCTACTCCGCCGGCAACGTGGCCAGCGTGGTCGGCCAGTACAAGAACCGCGGCAAGACCCTGATCGACGGCTTCGACATCGATGCGCGCAGCCGCTTCTCGCTGGGCGACTGGGGCAACCTGAACATCGGCCTGGCCGCCACCATCGCCAACCGCAACCGCTTCTACATGGACGCGGAGAACGGCTGGTACTACGGCGACGTTGTGGGTTATTACAACAATCCGCGCCTGCGCGCCACGCTCAATGCCGACTGGACCTACAAGCAGGTGACCACCAGCATGTTCGTCAATTACGTGGGCGGCACCAAGTGGGCCACCGACCAGATCGACGAAGAGAGCAACAACAAGGAAACCTGCACCGGCGGCTACCTGGCCCTGCAGAAGAGCAAGTGCGATGGTGCACCGTCGTGGTGGACCGCCAACATGAGCGTCACCTGGCGCCCGGATGATGCGTGGAACCTGAGCTTCACCGTCAAGAACCTGTTCAACCGCCTGCCGTTCTACGACCCGAACAGCTTCCTGGGTGACTCCAGTGACTACGCAACCATCTTCGGCCGTGGTTACAGTGTGACCATCGGCTACCGGTTCAAGTAATTCCGTTTGCGTGACCTGGCGTGCCGGCTGCGGCCGGCACGCTGCCAAGAGGAGAGATGTTTGCCATGAAGCGTAGGGAATTCATCGCGGCCAGCGCCGCTGTCGCCGCCAGCAGCCTGCTGCCGCAGACCCCCGCCTGGGCACGCGGGCGCAAGGTGCGCCTGGCCATGATCGGCACCGGCATGCGCGGGCTGGTGCTGCTGAAGGAACTGGTGCGTCGCGACGACGTCGAAGTGGTTGCCGTCTGCGATATCGAGCCGATCATGCTCGGCCGTGCCACAGAGATGGTGGCGAAGGCCGGCAAGCCCGCGCCGAAGACCTATGGCCAGGACCGCGACACCAACGCCTGGAAGCGACTTCTGGAACAGAAGGGCATCGATGGCGTGATCATCGCCACGCCGTGGGAATACCACGCACCGATGGCGATTGCCGCGATGCAGGCCGGTGTGGCCGTCGGCTGCGAAGTGGTGGCTGGCATCACCCTGCAGGACCACTGGGACGTGCTGAAGACGCAACTGAGCACCGGTACCCCGTACATGCTGCTGGAGAACGTCTGCTACCGCCGCGACGTGATGGCGGCGTTGCAGATGGTGCGCCAGGGCCTGTTCGGCGAACTGGTGCATCTGCAGGCCGGCTACCAGCACGACCTGCGCGGCGTGAAGTTCAATTCCGGCGATCCCAACCAGCCCTACGACAGCGGCGTGGAGTTCGGTCCCAAGGGCTGGAGCGAAGCACGCTGGCGCACCGAGCATTCGGTGGAGCGCAACGGCGAGCTGTATCCCAGTCACGGCATCGGCCCGTGCGCGATGTACACCGGCATCAACCGTGGCAACCGCTTCACCCACATCAACGCCTTCGCGACCAAGGCACGCGGCCTGCACGAATACACCGTGGCCAAGAGTGGCGGCACCACCCACCCCAGCACCAAGGTGAAGTTCAAGCTCGGCGATATCGTCACCACCACGCTGGCCTGCGAGAACGGCGAGACCATCCTGCTGCAGCACGACACCTCGCTGCCGCGCCCGTATTCAATGGGTTTCCGTGTGCAAGGCACCAAGGGCCTGTGGATGGACGTGAACCATTCGGTCCACATCGAAGGCCGCAGCCCGCCGCACCAGTGGGAGGAGTTCAAGAAGTACCAGGATGAGTACGAACACCCGCTGTGGAAGCAGAATGCCGACACCGCCGCCAGCGCCGGCCACGGTGGCATGGACTGGTTCGTCATCCATGCATTTGTTGAAGCACTGAAGGCCAAGGCACCGATGCCGATCGACATCTACGACGCGGTGACCTGGAGTGCGATCACCCCGTTGAGCGAGCAGTCGATCGCCAACGGCTTCCAGACGCTGGAGTTCCCGGACTTTACTGCTGGTGCGTGGAAGACGCGCAAGCCGATCTTCGCGTTCGACGGGAAGTATTGAGGTTTACACCCTTCCACGCTGTGACGGAGACGCCGGGCACTGCCCGGTGTTTCTGTTTCTGGAAGCATTCGTCTTGTAGAGCCGAGCCCACGCCTGGCTGCTTGTTCGGTCGGTCGCTCGCTTTATCAGAAAACTCTGAAATCCGACCCACTCCACAGTTTCTGACTTGAATGTGTAAACCACATCGGAGATAACGTTCCCCGTGCGGTCATGGCCGCATTCCGGACCAGGGACGATCCGAAGCATGACGTGGTGAGGCAGCTGCCCCACGTTCTCGTTCCCGCCGGAGCTGTGTTCGTCCAGGAAGGAGAACAGGGATGTTGGAACGACTGAAGACCATTTCGTGTGCCGCACTGGCGATGATCGCGCTAGGGAGCTTGGCTCCTTGGGCTGCGCAGGCGCAGGAGGTGCAGAAGAAGTGGGAGAGCTACCTGTCGATGGGCCAGCCGCGAGCCACCGAAGCGGCGGTGCAGAAGGACATCAAGTCGCTCTTTTCCCAGTACGAAAAGGACAAACCCTTCGATTGGCATGTCAAACGCCAACGCGTCCTTGGAAAGAAGGTCATCTACGATTACCGGGTCAGACCCGAGAAGATCGTTACTACCGACTGGGTCTACATCCACTCAGGGCAGGAGTACTCCTCCGAAGATCAGATTCGTAGCGTGATCCTCGCTACCCGCGTCAGCGACCCGCGGGCGGTGGGGCGCATCTTGGCGCAGGGACGTCAGCCAATGCTTCGAAGAGCTCAGGGCCGCTGCCAAAGAAATCTTGGGGCGTCTATCGATACTCTGAAATGGCGGGCGGTTGGGGGCCATCGATTGGCGGCTCCATTCAAGGTTCAGATAATCTTATGAAGGGCAATAAGGACGGTGATAATTGGGCGTCGTTTCGTCGCCTGTTCTCACTGGACGATATGGGAAGAGATAAGGTGGGTGGTGGATCCCTTTCTGTTCCTCCGCTGCCTGGAGTTGGGTTTGGCGTCATGTCGGGATCTGGTTACACAGTTTCTGGGCAGATAGCTACGCCGACTGGAAATGGGTGCGGGTGTCCTTGAGATGAATAAATACAATCGATTCCTTCGGGCTTACTACATCATGTTCTTCTGGGCACTCAGGCTAGTTGCTTGCCTTGCAGCTGCCGTGAATATAGTAATCCTTGCTTTTGTGCTGATTGATCTTGCTGATGGAGGCCGAGACTATGGATTTACGGGCTTGGCGTTTGTCGCTTTCTCTCTTTGCATAGCTTTTGCCATGTGGAAAATCGGGTCTGTCGGCCTGCTCCGTCTCCGGCAAGCGAAGGAGTCATAGATCTTGCGAGGTCGTCGGTCGCGGGAGCGAGTGTGAGGGCTTTAGGCCAGCGCGCCCGTGTCGTGATCGCCTTCCACAGCTGCGATGCGCTTGCCTGTCGAATCCTCCGGATATGGGCTATAGCTATGACGTAGCACCCGCTGCCTGGGCCGCAGACAAGCGGCTTCGCCAAGGGGCGTCTGGGGCAGGTGCTGCACGCCAATGGCTGCCCCCAGTACTGCCACGACCGCTTCGGCCAGGTCACCCGCAAGGTGCAGACCGTCAACGGCGTTGCCAGCACGCTGCGCTATGCCTACAGCAAGGCGGGCCGCCTGGCC
This sequence comes from Stenotrophomonas sp. YJH_SMC_123, assembly GCF_059368215.1. Lineage (NCBI taxonomy): Bacteria > Pseudomonadati > Pseudomonadota > Gammaproteobacteria > Lysobacterales > Lysobacteraceae > Stenotrophomonas > Stenotrophomonas sp. YJH_SMC_123. The sequence continues at coordinate 317,721 of NZ_JCAFRM010000003.1, read as the reverse complement.
GCGCTGACCTACCCGGGTGGCAGCGTGGCCGACTACGTGCGCGATACCCAGGGCCGCATCAGCCAGATCGGCCTGACCCGGCCCGGCCAGGCGCGCCAGTTCGTGGGGAACAACGTGACCTACGCGGCCTTCGGTCCGGCCACTGGCTGGACATATGGCAACGGCCGCCAGCTGCAGCGTCCGCTGGATCTGGATTATTGCCCGCAGGCGGTGCATGACCCGGCCGCCGGTGGCCTGTCGCTGGGCTATGGCTATGATCCCGTCGGTTCGATCACCGAGCTGAAGAACGGCACAGGCTCGACGGCGCTGGCCAAGTACGCCTATGACGCGCTGGGTCGCCTGACCCAGACCCAAGACGGATAAAAAGCAATCCTGGAGAGTGGGTGAATTTCATGAAAGAGGGTGGGGTCAAATGAGCATGTTCAAGAAGACTGGTCTTCTCCTGTATCTGGTGGGTGCAGGGTATGTAAATGCGCAGGTGCCCCCTCAGCCGGAAAGGCCGGTGGTTGAGCTTGACGGCTCGATCGCGACGGATAGTGGCGCTGAGCTTGATGATAAGCAGCTACTTGCGTTGACTGGCCGCGCAGACGCGGGCGACGCTGAGGCAGCGTTTCGAATCTCACGCCACTTTGAGGGCAGAGGCACGGCTGGCAGCTCCCACATGTGGCTTGTCTATGCCGCAGCACTGGGGCACCCGATTGCACAGTACAACGTGTTCTTCATGTTGAAGGACAAGAAGGACTGCGCGTCATCAAGTGAGGCATACGCATGGCTCAAGATTGCCGCGTTGAACGGGGTGAGAGCCGCGGACTCTGAACTTGAGCGAGCGGCCCGCATAGCAGCTCAACGATGCGGTAGTAAACGATAGGGAGAGAGAGATCACTTGCCGATTGAGGGCTAGTAACGTCCAGCTACCCACTAAGTCCCCAGGCTCACATGGTGCGCAGAGGATGGGCGTGGGCTTTCGGCTACCGGTCGTATGTCAATAGATGGGCATGTGCAGCAACTTCAAAACAAGCAGGCGCGGTTGAGGCGATTGCTTGCTGATTCTGCAGCAAAGCGCTGTGCAGGTTATAGCAATGAGGCTTGGCAATGGGTGACTATGGCTCAATCAATTTGAGATATACATAATGTTTGATAAAGAGCGCGTGGAAAAAATAGCTGAAGCTTGGGTCAATTTTAATCGGCTCGCAATCGATGCGATTGAGCGGGATCCGCTCACAGGCGGGCTGGATGAAGTTGATGACATCATCCAGCGAGATCCTAGCGAAGGTTGGAAATTCATTGAGGCTGTCAGGCGGATGGATGTAGATGCGCACCTACTTTCCAATCTTGCTGCCGGACCTTTGGAGGACTACCTGGTTGCCCACGGCGAAACCGAGATCGAGAGGGTTGAACGCTTGGCAAAACACGACCCGTCTCTTCGGGATCTCCTCGCTCAGACGTGGAAGAACTCGATGTCGGATGAGGTGTGGCGGCGGGTACAACGTGCTGCCACATCAGGTTAGGCTGCCATGGGTAACGCTCGAACGCCTTATGACTACGCTTGGCAGCTTCGCTATCGGCATGGCCCGCGAGGCCGCAGGGGGAGTGCAGTGCAATAAGTAATAAATGCGGGAGGCCGTTGCGGAAGTGCATGCGGGAGATTGGCAAGGAGCTTCAGCCCGCGAAAATGAATCTTCCGGAATCAATAAACCACCTGCTTTGGTGGATGTCTGATGACTCAACCATTCAGCGCGGGCAAAGATGATGAAATTTATTCCCATTATTTTTATCTGCTCAGTCTTCACTATCACCTCTTGCGATCGCAAGGGCAGGGAAGTTGTGCCGGAGGGCGTGATCGAAGTCTATGATTCGGCAGAGGGGGGTGCCGTAATTGGTACAAGTACTACTCCGGTTCCGGTTGTTGGATATGTCTATCCGGACAAGACTCGTTACGTGCTGAAGGTTTGCCATCTGGGTCACATAGGATATGTGCGGGATGGAATACGGGAGCTAAGGGCAGCAGTAAACCCGAGGTCATGCTGCCCGGAAACCGCGAGGAGCGCGGACTAGAATTAACTAAACGAGGCGAAACTGAGATCATCAAGTTGGAGACTGTGGCGAAACAGGAGCTGCCACTGCGTGAATTACCTAGTTGGATGTGGGCCAGGGCGTACCCCAGCCAGGTTGGGAAGACACAGTGATGGCAGGGCACCTCGGAGCGGTCCCGCAACCGGCCATCGTGACTGCGGTGGATGGCGAAGCGCGCAACCATGACGCAGTGGGCAATACCACCAGCACCGGCAGCTACAACCACCGCGGTGACGCGTACTGTGTACTCAGGCTAGTGGCGCAGCACAGATCACGTTGTACGACGAGGCTGGGTAGTGGCTGGGGAACTATTCGGGCACGGGCCAAGCGCAACGGCAGGCCATCTGGCTGGACAACTACCCGGTGGCGTTGATCAATGTGCCGGGCCCCGGTATACCGGAGCTAGATCAGCACTTTCGGATACGCAGGTGGCGTCCCGTCGTCTTTGGTAGATCAACTTGGTATGTGTCCCTGCGACGAGTGCGTTGACTACCTAAGCATAACGTTCGGTGTGGCAGGCCTCACCTTTGGAGGCTTGGAAGCTGTGAATGGCGCAGGAGTCACCATTGCCGGTGTTTTGTCTCTGCAGCCCGAAGTTGCAATCCCCGGATTTCTGGTAATGGTGAATGGTGTGGCAACGGCGTACGATGGAGTGTCAGCGATACAAACCGCACAGGATGGAAAGGGAAGAGAATCCACCTACACCGAGGCGGCGGGGGATTGCTGTGGTATTTGGCGCGAATGCGGGAGAGCTGTTGTCATTCGGCTTCACATTGAGCAGTTGCCTTCAGGTCACACCAGAACTGCTGCAACGCGTAGCTACTGACAAGGATGCCATGAAGGTGGTGAAGGATGTTTGGGGTGGGTCTGGGTGCAATTGCAGATAATTGAGATGATATGCATATGCGCAATAGAATACTGAATTGGCTCGGTTTGGTGTTTTTTTCGCTAATTTTTCTGAGGTCATCGTCCTATCTCGCATTGAAGGTGTATGCGATTGGTCACCTTGAGAGGGGCGATTATTTTGTAATGTTGCCTCTGGCGCTGGGTTCGCTCCTGATCTGCGGCATGTTTGTGGCAATTGTTCTTAAGAACGTAAAATCCAATCAATAGATTCCACCTGGAAGTTCACGCGCGACGTATGGATCCGTCAAGTGATTGGCCAAGGAGATGAGCCGATGGGTATCACTATCCATGATTTCAAGATGACCGGAATTCGTCTTGATCCGGTGTCCGGAGTGACTGTTTCTCTGTTTGATGACTCTGTGCAGGGATCCTATGATTTGGTCTTTGGCCGAGTCAGGAAGGCGAGCATTGATGGCTTCTCTAGCCAGAATGTCGTACTCGATCTCAAGGTCTTCCATCGAAAGGATGATTCCTTTGAATTCCAGCGGTGTTGCTTTCTCCTTGGTCTAGACCCAGTGGCTGCCCGGGAAATTGTCGATGGCGACACCTTGGTCTTCATTGAGGCCTCTGTCGGCGCAGAAATTGCACTTCTAGTAGAGGGGACTTGGGAAAGCCGGTTGATCCCGGTCAAATCATGATTCTTGATCTGTCGAATGCATCGCTCCAAGACGCACGCACCGCCTGGCTTGTAGGTCGACAGGGATCTGACAGAGAGATGGATTACAGGACGGATCACCATCGGGCCAACGCAATGGGCTCTACCGTGCGTGCAGCCCGATGAACATCATCGATCCTGTACTCAGCGAACTGCTTTCCCGGCTCGGTGTCGACACTGACTTCGGCGACGCGGTGCTGACTTGTCCGGAGACCCAAGGGCCTATGAGGACACGCCCCTGCATGTGGTGGCCTATTACAACGATGTGGCCCTCCGCAGCGCATTGATGCCCTTCGTGACCAACATCGATGTGCGTGGTGATCTTGATCTGACGCCGCTGGCAAGTGCGGTGGCACATGGCAGCGTCGCGGCAGCGGCTTATCTCCTCTGGTGTGGTGCAGACCCGCACGCAGGGAATGAGCTTGATCGGACACCACTGGAAATGATGTGCCAGGACCCGAGGTTTGATGATGCGGTGCGTATGGTCGACACCGCAGATGGAGCCTGGTGATGGAAACTTCTGAAAAGAGGTTCTACCGATGCGCCTGATGACCTTCATCTGCCCACTTTGTGGCGCTAGCGGGCAGCGCTTTCCGCTGCGATCTGCTGGAAAGCGTCAAGCGAAGGCGTCCTGCCGGGGGTGTCGCGTCGAGCTTCGTTCAGACCCGCGGTTGGGCACGTACACGCTCTATCTTCTGTACACACAGGTCATCATCCTGGTGGCAGCATTGCCGCTGATCGGGGCCAGTGTCGCGGGTGAATGGGCGCGGCTGGGAATGATCTGTGCGGTGGTGCTGGTGCTGTGCTGGTTCCCCGGCGCGATCAGGCACGCACGAAGTCCGATCGTGCGCGCTTGCCGGGATCCCGATTACAGTTATGCGCGCAGGCCGGGTGTTTCGACTACGCACGCTGCCGCAAGCCCGGGGCAGAGTAGCGACACGCCAAGCGCCAGCCCATGATAGGGAAGTCAAGAAATGACATGCCATCTTGGGCACGAGGTACAAATCATAGATCATTTTGCAGAACGGGTTGCAGATGATAATTAGCATTTGGCCGGCCCTTTCTGGGGCTTTCATGTCTATGCCGAAGGCTGGTATCTTGCGTGCAGCGGTGCTGCTCTTGCCAATGCTAGGGGGCTGCAGCATTCACCAGTTTCAACATACGGAATGGAAGTCGGACTGGGTAGATGTTTCGTCCGATGCGATTTTCCCTGGCAATTCAACGACTCTGCCGCTTGACCGCATTTCCACGCTTGATCCTGATAGTGAAGCAGCCATTGTGGAGTGGATGTTGAAGCATTCGCTGGCCGTGGTATCGGCATCAGAGGTTAAAGGGAAGATCGGTCCAATGCCGTTGAGTGACCTGAAGCCAGCGCCCGGGGAGAGCGTCTACTTCGTCAGGGCCGCTTCGGATGAAAGTAGGGGCAAGTTCATCGGCTACGTCAACGACAAGGGACTTCTCATCATGTATGGGGTGATGGGGGGCTGCGGTGAGCAGAAGCAACGGGTGGTTGCCGTGAGCCTTCGGGAGAAGCCCGCCAATGTATTCGGTCGATGCTCGGCGGCGCTATAGTGCGCTGAAGCGCCGAGCTCCGCCTACTGCCTGGCGGATGACGCCAGGTGTGCGACCAATGGCGCGCTCGGCAACCGCAAGGGAGATCGGCGCAGCGCGACCAATGCGTTCGAGCAGATCGTTCTGGGGAGGTAATGGAAAACAGTCAAAGGAAATCGGGGTTGCTCAAGAGTTCTCTCGATGCCAAAGGCTTCTTCCTGCGCGCTTTGTCTGTCGCGTCCGTCTGTGTGCTCGCCCTGAGCGCATGCGAGAATGACCGCTTAGGGGAGCTGCAGCTGAAACCCATCTACGCGGAACTGAGTAGTGCGTATTACGGTGGGATGTGCGAGGGTGCAGCCGGTCCAGACGCCAGTATCGAGAAGGTTCGTGCGGTGCGCATTGGTACGATCGCTGGTGATTGCGCAGTGCTCTATTTGGACGGAGTAGATAGGAAGGGTGAGCCCGTGATCTATGGAGCGAAAACTGGGGATCGGCCTGAATGTGCTGGATTGATACGAAAGCTCGAAGTCGGACGGGCAAGCGCGGCAGTTCTCGGCAGGGCGCGGGAAATATGCAGATAGTGATTTTCAGATATTCTCCGTATGACCTCCACTGTTGGGGGGCGCAGATGCCCGCTGTGGGCCGGCAGTCGCAATCTTCTTCTCAGTGCCAGCCTGGCCTTAAGAAACTCGAATTCGGCGTCTAGTATGAAGATGAATTTGGATACCTTGGAAAAGGTCTCATCAATATTGTTCGACGCGCTCCGCTCCAGGGGCTTGCAAGAGAACTGGCCGCACTGTTCAGGAGGTATCGGATTCCACTGGCCCAGCTGCGAACGCTGGAGGCAGGCAGGTACTCTCGAGCGCTGCGCGATGCGTTGCGCGAGTAGGGCGCCAAGCGGGATGCAAGGTGCATGAGCTCCCGCGCTCCTCCACCAAAGAACGCGATCGGCCTGCACGCCCTCGGAGAGGTACAAGATGAAAGCCAGGCAGATTCTTCGGTACGGGCTGGCCTACGCGGTGTCGTGTGGAGCACTCTGGCTGTTCCTGCACTTTGTGGGCAGGGCGCTTTACGCCTTCGACTCACATCAGGTTTTCTTCTGGCTGTATGCCGTCAGCCTTCTGTTGCTGGGAATTGGCGCACGGGTTCCCGCCTCTGGCCGCCTGACGTTCAGGCGGCTTGCCAAGGGGGCAGGCCTAGGGCTGCTCGCGGGCCTTCTGGCCCAGGTCGTGGTACTTGTACTGGAAGCCTACAGATTCAGCGGATTCAGGCCATCGCTGCTCTGGCAGGTACCGGTTCGCTGACGGTGATCAGCGTCGTGCTGCTCACGCCGCTCTGGGGCGTAGTGCTGGTTGCCCTCACCGCCGCATTCCGCCGCGACAACCACCCACATCAGGCCTCGAACCCATGAAGCGCCTGACTGCCTTTTGCCTCGCGGCCGCACTGACATCCTGTGCGGCGCATCCGAACCGCACGACGAAGTGTCAGCCGGCCCAATTCACTTACATCGGCACCGAGAGCATCGACGGGCTGACCTATGGGCGCTTCCAGGTCAGCCACAACGCTGGTCAGCCGCTTCAGCTGTGGGTGGATGAGAGACGCAGGTTGAACTCAAGGACCGCTCGCGCAGAGATGAGGCGCACAGGCGAAGATGCTTGGCGGCCTTACAACGTGATCCTTGAGGAAATCACACCGGGAGCGATCGGGGTGTCGATCGGGCAGGGTGAACAGCAGAGCGTTTTGTTCGATGGTGATGGCGTGTTCCTGCCCGGCCAATCCAGTGCGGACACGGAGTACTCCATCGTGGTACGGGATGCAGCCGGTTGCGAACATCGCACCGCGTCATTCATTCCCTGACGTTGCCGCCGCTGTGCGAGATTCTCGGTCACCCCCGCTCAGCGGCACCCACTGCATGCGCAGCGGGTGCCCCACAGCGGTCTGCGCGATCTCAATCGGCACGCCATCCCGCAGCCACGCGGCCCGCCAGCACCAGCTCGGTATCTGAGGTCAAACTACAGCAAATGCCAATGTCCCGCGAACTGATTTTCATAAGGTGCATGAAGGGCGCAGCTGCAGTTGGAGCGTTGGCGATCTGCTGCGCGCTGATTGCGTCCATGATGAATATGGGCTGTCCAGTCGTTGGGTACTCTCCAGCAGTCATGCTTGCTCTTTTTTTCGCATTGCTGGTGCTGCTTGTGTATTCCAAGTTCGAACTGGCGGGGAGGGGAATTCTGTCGGTTGAGGTTGGGCGAGTGCGATTCGCATTCGCTATGGCTTTCCTGGCCGAGATGTTCATGATTGGGTTGCTGGTCGCCCGCAACCTCGAATGCGATAGCTTCGTTCGCGCGATTCCCATTCCTGGGGCACTACTTGTCTTCTATACAGCTGCCGCCTTCTCATTTGTATTCAGTGACTTCTACCTTGGTGCAGCGCGAAAAATCATCAGACTTGGTGCTCGGCCGAGGAACTTCTTAAGAGACAAATAGTTGGAACTGCCTTTGTGGTGCGTGAGCATCCGCCACGTGAGTGGCGGGTGCTCCGCAGGGATAGCGCCAGTTCTGACTCAATCGGCACGCCATCCCGCAGCCACCCGGTCCGCCAGCACCAGCTCGGTATCCACCTGCCGGCCATCGCGCAGATAACGGATGCCCACGCGCGTCCCAACCGGACGCTCACGCAATAGCGCACGCCAGTCCGCCAGCATCCGCGTGGCAATCGGCTCGCCTGAAACCATGACAATGCGATCATCCCTGCGCAGCCCGGCGCGTGCACCGGCGCTGGACGGCGCCACATCGGCCACACGCAGTGCATCGTGTTCGGCTTGCAGCCACAGCCCGCTGCGGTCGAAGGCATCGGCCTGCGTGCTTTCGGCATTGGGTACCAGATAGAGGCGCTTGGCACCGTAGTCGATGCCCATCGAGAAGCGCCGCAGCACGCCGCCACCCAGGATCGCACCGTAGTCGGCCAGGGCCAGCGCACCCTTGTCAGTGCTGGACAGATCACCGACCAGACCAGTGACCTCGATATCGCCCATGCGCAGCACACCGAGCCGGGCAGGTCGCGCCCGCCCCGGGCCACCCAGGCCCCATCCAAGCACCGCCTCCTCACTGGCGTGGTATTTCTCCAACAGACCATGGGTACGCACGAACGGACTGCTCAGGCTCAGCGAGTTGCGTGAGCCGGTGTCCAGCCACAGGCGAAGCGGGATGCCGTCAAGCTCGCCATTCAGTACCGGCGCGCGGTCATCCTGTTCGAACGGCAGCACCACCGCGTTGGCAGGCGGCTGGTAGTGGCCCGGCAGGGTGAAGCCGAGCACGCGCGCGCCATAGTCGAAGGTGGTGACGAAGCGCAGGAAGGTCTCGTAGCCGATGAAGCCATCATGCGGCACGCCCATCGAGTTGATCTGCTGGCCGAGGTCGATGATGTGGAACACCGGGTTTGCAAGGTGCGCGCCACCGATGCGCAGGTGGCGGGCCTGTGCCAGGCCCAGGTCGCTGGCGTTGTCGCCGGCACCATGCACGCTCAGGCGGCCCGTGGTGGTCAGCCCCAGGCGCTTGGCGGCGGTCGGTGTCAGCAGATTGATGGCGCCCGTATCCACCAGGAATCGCGCCGGCTGTCCGTCCACTTCGGCCTCGATGTAGACATGGTTGTTGATCAGGTCGAACGGAATGCGGGTGGTGCCGCTGGCATCCTCGATATAGCTGTCATGGGCCATCATTGGCGGTGCATACACGGTGTCTGTTACCGGGCCATCCACCTGGTAGCGCTGCACCTGTACATCGCTGCGCAGTCGCGGATCAGCACGGCCCCGGGCATCGAGGGTGTCGGTGATGATGCGATGGGGCAGCAACAGGCCTTCGACCGCCCGGTAGTCCTCCAGTGCGGTGGCGGTGGGTGTGCGAGCGGATGCAATGACCACGCGGCCGAGCAGGCCGCTGCCCGTATCGAACCAGAGCTCGATCGGGTCGGCGCCCCTCGGCTTCGTGGCCAGGACGGTATAGCGCCGGCCATCCAGAGCCTCGGTGCGGGGCGCGGCAAAGTGCGTGGTCGGATAGGCGTTGGACCAATAGGCACGGGTCGCCAGCCACGACTGCATGCGCGCGGTCCGACGTGGCACGGTGCCATCCAGCAGGCCGACCTCGCCGCCATAGTCGCGCCGCCAGGACAGTTGCCCATCAAAGCCCTGCGCGACGGTGAAGTCTCCCAGTTGCGCCTGTTCGGCATAGCGCCCGGCACGCAGGTCCTGGTTGAGCTGCCAGCGCCCGTGCAGGCCGCCCACCGACTGCTCGCCCACCGCCTGCAGACGCTGTACCGACAGCCACTGCTCGCCACCACTGGCTACGCGGGCCTTGGCCAGCACATCGGCAGCATCCACCCCCGCGGCGTGTGCCGGAACCGCCAGCACCCACAGCAGGCCACCTAGCATCCATCGCAAACGCATCGCCTCACCTCCTTCGTTGGATCAGGAGGTGATGGCAGCGCACGGACCGGGGATATTCGACCGGGCGTGAAGGATTGGACGTTCAGTTGGACGCGGTGAGGCGGCGGTACTCGCTCGGCGTCTGTCCGGTGGCGCGCTTGAACGCGCTGTTGAAGGTCGACTTGCTGCCGAAGCCGGCGGCAAGGCCGATGTCCAGCACGCTGCGGAGGTCGGACGGATCGGACAGGCACGCCCTCGCGGCAGCGACGCGGAAGCTGTTCACGAACTCGGAGAAGCTCTGGCCCACCCCTTGGTTGAGCGCCTGCGAGACCTGGTTGGGTGACCAGCCGCTGCGCTGGCTGAGGGTCTGAAGATCCAGCCCGGGCGCTTCATGCAGGCGTTCGTCCTGCATCAATGCGGTCAGCGCGCTGGCGATGGCCGCGCATTGTGCTGCGTCGATGCCCGAGCGTTCGTAGCGTGCGTGGGTCGTATCCTCGGCGGACGCGGTCATGTCCACCATGATGGGTGCCGCAGTGCTCGCACGTACGCGCAGCTGCTGGCGTACGACCCGGCACGCCAGCAGGTACATGCCCATGGTGGTCAGCAGGCTGAGCCCGATGCTGGCCAGCAGTGGAGCAGCGTCCGGCGGCCACCGGTTCATTGCGCTGGCAAGCCAGCATCCCGCCATCACGATCGCCAGCCCGCGCAGTCCGCTGCGTTGGATGGCGGCTCCGGGCGGGGCGGGCGGCACACGCAGCGAGAGCCACAGCGCGGCCAGCAGGTAGGGAGCACCCTGCAGCAGCCAGCCGTGGAAACTGAGCTGGAACAGCACATCGCCCAGCGGTGAGGCCTCGAAAGGCGCGAGTGCGTTCAACAGGGAAATGGCGAACGCGAGGCCAGCCGGCAGCAGATGCGCGAGCGGCAAGGGTGTTGCAGCGGCCTGCGCGGGTGTCAGCAGCGCACGCGCATGGCCATACAGCAGTGGACCGAGCAGATAGACCAGAGGCACTTCGATGACCCGCAGCCAGCGCACGGCGTCGGGCGAGAGCCAGGCCTGGCCACCCAGCAGCACCAATCCGAACAGATTGGCGGCGGCGAAACAGGCGAGGAATGCGGTGAGCAGCGGGTTCCCACGCGATGTGCGACCGACGCTCACGCCGGTGGACAAGGTGGCCAGGCCGAGAATCGCAGCACCCGCGGCCAGCTTCAGCAGATCCGGTGGCGTCATGCGCGCAGTGTTGATGAAGCACGTGGCAACGTCCAGCGCGGGCTGGCGGCGTGCAGGCAACACAGGGGAAGATGGCGCGCCCGGAGGGATTCGAACCCCCGACCAATGGCTTCGGAAGCCACTACTCTATCCGGCTGAGCTACGGGCGCGTTGTAGAACCGCCGCGCCGTCGGCCGGTGCCGGGGCGGGCATCGCAGCGCCATGAAGCGGTGCGGGACCGGCATTCTATCCAGTTTCGCCGAACAAATCTCCCCCCACGGGCAAAGCCGTGCCGGAGGGGCAGGAGTATCCTATCGCCATGGCTGATACCCCCCTCACTTCGCCGCAGTCGCCGGCGACGCCGCGTTGGCGGCATTACTGGAGTCTGATGCGCGCTGATCGCCCGATCGGCACGCTGCTGCTGCTGTGGCCCACCTGGTGGGCGTTGTGGCTGGCCGCGGGCGGCCTGCCGCCGCTGTGGACGCTGTTCGTGTTCACCGCCGGCGTGTGGCTGACCCGCTCGGCCGGTTGCGTCATCAACGACTACGCCGACCGCTGGCTCGACCCGCATGTGGAGCGCACCAAGGCACGCCCGCTGGCCACCGGTGCGATCAGCGGCCGCGCCGCGCTGGCGCTGTTCGCCGTACTGATGCTGGTGGCGTTCGGCCTGGTGCTGACCCTGAACGGGCTGACCATCGGCCTGAGCTTCATCGGCGTGTTCCTGGCTGCCAGCTATCCGTACCTGAAGCGCTATACCCATCTGCCGCAGGTCTACCTGGGCATGTCGTTCGGCTGGGGCATCCCGATGGCGTTCGCCGCCGTGCAGGGCGAGGTGCCGATGCTGGGCTGGCTGCTGTATGCCGGCAACATCCTGTGGTCCACCGCCTACGACACCTGGTACGCCATGGTCGACCGCGAGGACGACCTGAAGATGGGCTCGCACTCCACCGCGATCCTGTTCGGTGATCTCGACTTGGTCATCCAGGGCGTGCTGTACGCACTGTTCCTGGCCACGATGGCGCTGGTCGGCGTGCGCGGCGGGCTGGGCGGGTACTACCTGGCCGGCGTGGCCGTGGCCACCGCGCTGGTGGTGTACGAGTTCTGGATCTGCCGCAACCGCGAACGCGGCCCGTGCTTCAAGGCGTTCCTGCACAACAACTGGGTGGGTGCCGCGCTGTTTGCCGGCATCGCCGTGGACCTGGCGCTGCGTTGATCCCAAGGCCTGGTAGAGCCGGCCGCTGGCCGGCTGCACGACCATCCCGATTGGGAAATTGCCGGCCAGCTGCCGGCGCTACCGCCTTCCACCACCTGCGGTGATGCCTGGATCTGGTAGAGCCGGCCGCTGGCCGGCTGCACCCGTGCGCGATCCCGAGGTTGCCGGCCAGCGGCCGGCACTACCGTTCTGTGCCGCCTACGACCAATAGGTGGCTGACAGCCCGCACCCCACCGCCCAGAATCGATCCATCGAACCTGGGAGGGTAGGCGATGGCCTCTACGGCAGCAGTACAGGACGGCTGGATGGCGCGCGCAGCGCTGCGTTCGGCCGCCTGGGCGGAAAAGTGGTTCCCCGACGCGTATGTGTTCGCGGTGCTGGGCGTGGTCATCGTCGCGCTGGCCGCGATGGGCTTCGGCTCGACCCCGCAGGCCACCGCGAGCGCCTTCGGTGACGGCTTCTGGAGCCTGATTCCCTTCACCATGCAGATGGCCTTCGTGGTCATCGGTGGCTACGCCGTGGCCACCGCGCCGGTGGTCGCGCGCTTCATCGACTTCCTGGCCCGGGTGCCGCGTACCGGCCGCGGTGCGGTGGTGTACGTGGGCCTGGTCAGCATGCTCGCCTCGCTGCTCAGCTGGGGGTTCTCGCTGGTGTTCGGTGGCCTGCTGGTGCGTGCGCTGGCCCGTCGTACCGAACTGCGCATGGACTACCGCGCCGCCGGTGCTTCGGCGTACCTCGGCCTGGGTGCGGTGTGGGCAATGGGGCTCAGTTCCTCGGCCGCACAGCTGCAGGCCAACCCGGCCAGCATGCCGCCGGGGCTGGTGGAGATCACCGGCGTGCTGCCGTTCACCGAAACCATCTTCCTGTGGCAGTCGATCGCGCTGACCTCGGTGCTGATCCTGGTCTCGCTGCTGATCGCCTGGCTGACGGCACCCGCGGCGGGTAGTGCGCGTACCGCCGAGGCGTTCCCCGGTGCTGCACAGGCCGAGCCGGAACCGCTGCAGCGACGCACGCGCCCGGGCGAATGGCTGGAATACAGCCCGCTGCTGACCGTGCTGCTCTCGCTGCTGGCGTTCGGCTGGCTGTTCAACGAGTTCGCCAACAAGCCGGTGATCACCGCCATCGCCAACCTCAATACCTACAACTTCCTGTTCATCTCGTTGGGCCTGCTGCTGCACTGGCGCCCGCGCAGCTTCCTCAACGCGGTGGCCAAGGCGGTGCCGAGTACCACCGGCGTGCTGATCCAGTTCCCGCTGTACGGCGGCATCGCGATGATCCTCACCCACGCCGCTGGCGGTGACGGGCAGACCCTGGCGCACCGGCTGTCGAGCCTGTTCGTGCACGTGGCCAGCACCGATTCGTTCGCGCTGGTGATGGGCGTCTATTCGGCCGTGCTGGGCTTCTTCGTGCCGTCCGGTGGCGGCAAGTGGATCATCGAGGCGCCGTACGTGATGCAGGCCGCCAACGAACTGAAGGCGCACCTGGGCTGGGCGGTGCAGGTCTACAACGCGGCCGAAGCCCTGCCCAACCTGATCAACCCGTTCTGGATGCTGCCGCTGCTGGGCGTGCTGGGCCTGAAGGCACGCGACATCGTGGGCTTCACCTTCATCCAATTGCTGGTGCACATCCCGCTGGTGCTGGGCCTGTTGTGGCTGCTGGGCATGACCCTGGCGTATGTGCCACCGGTGATGCCGTAGTCCAGTATCCCCGGATCATGCGGCTTCCTACTTTGAAAGCCGCATGGCCAGAACGCGCGCTGCTCAGATTTCATTGGGCTTGTTGCCCAGTGCGGCATCCGCTTCGAACCAGCTTCGCGCAGTATTGCCAACATACTTGGTCAACGCATAGTTGGCCCCTGAGCCGATGACGACTCCGATGCCGAACGGAATGGCTTTTTCCAGCGCCTTGCGGGTAAAGGTGATGCCGATCTTCTTGAAGAGTTCCTTGAGAGCTTGCAACACGGCGCCCTTCAAGTACTGACGGACCATCTTTACGCCAGCATTTGAGGCGATCCGAGTCGACGCTTCGACGCCGAGCTTCTCCAGAGAACCTCCTGCGGCGATGAGAAAAGCCAGGTGCCTGGCGTCTTCGCCATTCACGTCCCATCCATAGGCCTCAGCCAAGCACATGGTCATGTCGACCTGCAGTTTCATGCTGATGCTTGCATCGGCGAGACCACCGCCAACCATTGCCAGGGCCGTACCAATTCCCGGGATGACCCCGGTCAGAGCAGTCGCTCCCCCCGTGGTGGCTGACATCCGGCAATAACGGCTGATGATCTTGTCGGCCACCAACCCTGCAACCTCGTGCTGGCCGCGTGTTGGATCCCGGGAGAGAATCTGGCGCCTGTACTGGGCGACGAGGGCCTTCGCGTCTGCGGGACTGATCGCGATGCTCTCGACCGCTTTGAGGAGGCGAGAGTCACTTGCTTCTGCAACCACGGCGTTCATTTAGACGTTCCTTGTTGATGCTTGGAAAGATGGGCCGTCCATAGCAGCCCGTCCGCAGCCTATCGGCTTCGGGTAGCCATTCTTGAGCGAACGCTCGCGCATTCCGGTGCGCCCTACAGCACTGAATACGTGCTCCTGTCATTACCCCATAAGGACATGCCGAACCCGCATGAATCCTTCAGCGGCTTGTGCCGCAAGGACTTTCGCGTGTTCATTCACGCGCGTACACACAGGTGTAGCCGTCCGCCAACGCGCGATTAACTCTTCGCTGCAGACGATGGCCCTGTCCACCGCATTCCGCGCGTGGCTTTGGAGATCGGACATGGCACAGCAGAACCAGAACCCGAACCAGAAGCAGCAGGGCCAGCAGAACCAGCAGGATCAGCAGGATCAGCAGCAGGGCCGTGGCCGCGACCAGCAGCAGCAACAGCAGCAGGAACAGCAGCAGCGCAACCAGCGCAATCAGCAGCAAGGTGGGCAGGACGAGGAAGAGTGACGTCGGTACCCACCCTGGGCAACCCCCGAAGCCCCGCCGCGCGCGGGGCTTCGCTTATTCCAGCACGCCGATGCGTTGCAGCACCGGCGCGGCCGACATGTCATTGGGATTGGTGCCGGGCTGATCCTGCGGCACCTCCATGCCCATGCCGCGGTACAGATCGACCCAATGCTGTGCGATCTGCCCGGTCTGCGGATTGCGGAAGTTCATCGGCTGCAGCGCGAACACATGGTGCGCACGGAACGCACGCTCGATGAAGTCGGAACAGTAGTAGCTGTCCTCGTTCAACACATACGACGTGTTGTACGGCTTGCCCAGCATCATGCGCGCGGTGGCGACCGCATCCTTGATCGCCGCCTGCTGCGGTGCCCGCAGGCGATAGACCACGATCTGCCGCTGCTTGGCCCGGGCGTCCTGGCGGAACTCGACCAGCGATTGCCGGCGCGATCCTTTCTCGTCCGCATGCAATACCTCCCAGCCCTTCGGCGTGGAAGCGACCAAGGCGACGTGATCGAAGCTGGGCGCGCCCTGCTTGCCGGTGGCATCGTCGATGGCCGCACTGAGGCCGCTGCGGCCGGCGGTGACGAACAGCAGATCACCTTCGTGGACATCGACGGCCATCGCCAGCGCTGGCCACAGGGCGGGCAACAGCAGGCCGATCATGAGCAGGAGGCGACGCATGGAGAGTCTCGGACAGGCGGAGTGCCGGAATTGTAGGGCGCGCGGTAGCATGGGACGACCCAACCGGATTCAGGATGAGCCCATGCGTCGAAACCGTTCCGCTGCCGTGCTGATGCTTGCCTGTGGCGTGGCCCTGGTTGCCTGCACGCCCGAGCCCCAGGTGACGCCCACGGAAGTGGCGCCTGCACATCCCGCGCCGTCGTCCACGGCGGCAGCGGTCCAGCCCGCACCGGTGCCTGCCAGCGGTGAATGCCCCTACTCGCAGTTCGATGCGTTCCTGAAGCACTTCGGCAACGAGATCGCGCTGCAGGAAAAAGCCACCGCCGATCCGCTGCTGGACAGCTACATCGATGCCGAGGCCGAGCCGGAACCGCGCAAGGTGGAAAGCCGCCTGGCGCTGGCCGATGTCGAGTGGCCGGTCATGCCCGATCCCGCCGCGTTGGCCGGGCAGGGCCGCGAGATGCAGGTCAGCACGCTGGCCGATGGGCAACGACAGGTACAGATCCGCACGCCGGACAGCAGCGACCAGCAGACCTACACCTTCGCGCAGTCGCCCTGCTGGACGCTGGTCAAGCGCGAGGATGAGTCGATCTGATGCCTGTCCCGGCACAGGCGCGGCCGGGCGGGGGCTGCTAGGCTCGGAGCCTGATCCAGGCAGGGAGACGCCGATGCAGGCTCGCAGGATGTGCACCATCACCGCCACCATGACTGTCATGCTGGCGATGGCACCCTTCACCGGCGTCCAGGCGCAGTCGCTGCCGGCCGACGATAGCGCCTACTTCGCCAGTGCGGCAGCCGAACAGGCCGCGCGCGGCGAGCTGGGCAAGCGTGTCGAGGCCCTGCAGCAGGCTTCCGCGCTTGCACCTGCGCAACGCTTCCATCAGGCCGAGGCACTGCAGGCGCAGTGCCTGCGCCATCACAGCTATCTGCATCTGCAGGCCGCACGCAACGCCCGTGACCATCGCCCGACGCAGGCGCTGGACCAGGTGATGGGGCTGTGCAGCCGCATCGCCCACACCGGCCGCGCGGCGCTGCGCGAAGCGCCCGCAGACGCGGCGTGGGCAGCACCGTATGCCTTCCTGCGCGCGCGTGCGCTGAAGGACGCCGCAGCACCGGCCAGTACCGCACTGGATGAGGCCGTGGAGGCCCTGGCCGATCCGGCGCTGGACAGTTTCGCACGGCTGCGTGGGCAGATCCTGCGCAGTGCCGAGTACCCGCAGATCGAGCGTGATGGTCGGCACTGGGACACCGGGCACGACAAGCAGGCACTGGCCCAGCAGCAGGACCGCGCGTTGCGGGAAGCGGGCTGGAAGGGTTACTGGCAGGGCCTGCACTCGCGCCGCGAGCCGATGGCCTCGGTGCTGCTGGGCCTGGTGCAGGTGAACGATGCCGCCGCGCGCCTGCAGGGCGATGGTTCTGCACCGGCGCGGGGCTACCAGCGCATGGGCCTGGATGCATCGGCGGTGGATGCTACGCTGCAGGCGATCGAACGCCATGCAGGGGACCGTCGCGCCTACCAGGACATGCTGCTGCGCCACGCCGCGCGCTCAGGCATCGATGCGCCGCAGCTCTGGGATACCACGTTGCCCGATGCCGGCTATATGCCGCCGGTACTGACGCTGGCGCAGCTGCGCGACAATGCCGCCGATGCCATGCAGCACCTGGGGCCGGCATACGTCAGTGAGCTGCGTGCGCTGCTCGATCCGGCCAACCGGCGCATGGATCTGGCCGCCGAACGTGGTGACCGCAGCCAGGACGCGTTCTCGGTAAGCGCTCCCGGCGTGCCGGCAATGCTGTTCGTTGGCGTGCGCCGTGGTGATCTGGAAAGCGATGTCGAGATCGCCCATGAAGCCGGTCATGCCATGCACGGTGAGTGGATGCAGCGCGGCCATGCCTCGCCGCTGCAGCGCAATGGCAGCCAGTGGCTGACCGAGGCCTTTGCCATCTACAACGAACTGCGCTTCCGCGACCAGCTGTACCAGCAGGCAGGGGACCCGCGGGCGAAGGCCTATTACCTGAAGTCACTGCTGGACGATATGGTGCTGCAGCTGTTCACGTCTTCCGAAGAGGCGCAGCTGGAGCAGTCGATCTACGAAGGCGTGGCGGACAACACGCTGGGTACCGCCGATGACCTGGACGCGTTGACCGGCCGGGTGCTGGCGCGCTTCGGTCAGGACCCGGAGCGCTATCCGCAGCTGTGCAACGGCTGGATCGGCAAGCGCCTGATGTATGACGACCCCAACTATCTGGTGAACTACCTCTATGCAGGGCTGCTGGCCGTGCAGCTGTTCGTGCAGGATCAACGCGACCCGGCAGGGTTCCGTGAACGCTATCTCGCGGTGCTGGGTGAAGGCTTTGATCGTGCGCCGACCGAGCAGGTGGCGCAGTTGCTGGGGCACGCGCCCGATTGGCCGGCGCTGGTTGATGCCGATCTGCAGGTGTTCAACCAGGCGGTCGCGCAGCTGCAGGCGCTGCATGCGCGGATCGAGGCAGGGCAGGGCACGTGAAGATGCTGCGCAGGATGACGTGCACCCGGGTCACGGCATGGCTGTTGATGCTGTTGTGCCTGTTGCCGATGGTGGTGATGGCCGGTGCTGCGGTCCCTGCGCTGGATGACCCGGTGGTGGACGCCGCCAACGCACTTTCGGCGGATACCCGCGACATACTGCGCACGCAGGCCCTCAAGTTGCAGGCGCGCACCGGCGCGCAGCTGCAGGTGCTGGTGGTCGACCATGCTGGCGACGAGGGCATCGAGGCCTACGCGCAGCGGGTGTTCGACCAGTGGCAGTTGGGCCGCGAAGGCGTTGACGATGGCGTGCTGCTGCTCGTGGCCGTGCAGGACCGCCGTGTACGCATCCAGACCGGTTACGGTCTGGAGGGCGCGATTCCAGATGCCTATGCCGCCCGCATCATCGACAAGGCGATCGTGCCGCGTTTCCGCGATGGCGACCTTGACCAGGGCCTGCTGGATGGAACGAAGGTCGTGGTCGCGCTGATCGATGGCGAGGACCTGCCGGCCTGGGAAGCGCCATCGATGCGCGACGTGCTGCCGGCCGGTTGGCGCAGCGCGGACTCCGTGGTTGCACTGACGCTGCTGGCCGGCTTCCTTGCGGGTCTGTGGCGCTCACCGCCCTCGGCGCCCGCGGCCAGGATGCCGGACGACCTCGCACGCAGGCATCGCGAGCGCCAGCGTGGAGCGCCACGCGAGGTCACCACGCCGCAGGCGCGCCCGAAGCGATTGCCGGCCTGGGGTCGCCCGCTGCTGGTGACGGCTGTGGTAGCCGCGGGTCTGCTGTCGGCGGCTATGTGGGCGCCACGCCAGGCATTGGCAGCGGTCTGCATCGTATTGGCGTTGTGCGTACCGGTGGCGAGCCTGCTTGGCTGGTGCTGGCGCCGCAGCCGAGGTGTGCGCGTGGTGCTGCTCGGCATGCTCGGGGTCAGTTCGGGGTTCTTGGTGGTGATGATGCTGCGTGGCCAGTTGCCGCCCAGTCTGGCCCTGCACACGTTGCTGGACCTGGCGGCAGGCATCGTAGCCATGCTGCTGTTCTTCCTCGTGCAGGCGTGCCGCGCGCGCTGGCACAAGGACCGCAGCAGCTTCGGGGTGAGGTTCGCAGTGCTCTTGCTGCTGACCGCTGGCTACGTGCTCTTCGCACTGCTGGCCATTGATCGCGCCGACCCGGTGGCACGCCTTGCCGCGACGATCGGGTGGAGTGCCGGCACGGTCGTGCTGTACTTCGCCTGGATTTTCACCATGCTGCCCGGTGAGAAGGCACGCGGCAGCCGCAGATCATCCGTCGGCCACCGCAGTGCGTCCAGCAGCCCGTCGTCAAGTTCGTCTGCGAGCAGCTCCAGCAGCTGGTCCGGAGGCGGCGGCCGCAGCGGCGGAGGTGGTGCGTCGGGCAGCTGGTAGTTCAGGCTGCCTGTACCCGCCAGCCGAGCACAACGTCCTCCACGACACCGGGGCCAGCCACGTCGCCCACCTGCAGCAACAGCCCCTGCGCATTGGGCAGGTCCTTCTGCTCGGGAAACCACCGTCGATCGGCCGCGACCACGATCAGCAGGCCCTCGTCGTCGCCCATCGGTGCGAACTGCGGCGAAGCCGGGCTGATCGGCTGCAGGCCGAAACGTTGGTTGGACAGTTCGCGTACGGCCTCGACATCGCGGCTGGGCAGGCCGACTTCGCTCAGGCAGGTCAGCTCGCTGCCATGGAACACGCCTTCGCGAGCGCTGGCCGGCAGGCGGCGGCGGCCGATCAGTTCAAGGATCAGGCCGTCCGGGCCGGTGAAGTACACCGACTGCGACTGCCAGCTGCTCTCCAGCGCGAAGTAGTCCAGCCCCGCCGGATTGCGCTGCAGCGGCGTGCGCTCACGCAACCACGTCATTGCCTCGCTGAAGCGGTTGTCCGGCACGTTGAAGGCCAGATGCACGCCACCCACCGGACGCCCCGCCGCAGGCTGAAGTTCGAGGGTGCTCCAGCCGACGTGCACATGGTTGCCGACCACGCGCTGCTGCAGCACATCGTGGAAATATGTGGCCACGGAAGCGACGTCGGATACCGGCAGAGTGAGGTGCAGCAGGCGCATGATCGATTCTCCGTGGACGCTCCCACTGTAGCGCCGGGCGATGCCCGGCGGCCACTAGCGCAGCGAATGGTTGAAGAACCGTATTGCCGCGTCCGCTGCCTGCGCGTGGGTCTGCGCCTTCGGCACCGATGTGCTGCACAGGTCCTGCAGCCGCTGTTGTCCGGCCGGGGTGCATGCGGCGAGGAAATCGTAATGGCCGACACCGGGCAGCACCTGCAGTGCAGCGCCCGCAATCACCGCACGCGCAGCCTCGCCATTGGTCTGTGGTGGCGCGACCGTGTCCGCCTGGCCCAGCACGATCGACACCGGCTGTTTCAGCGAGGAGAGCTGCTCGGGCGCAAAGGCCTGCACGATTGCCGGCGCCAGCAGGAACACCGCGCGCACGCCGGGAATGGCGCGTGCGTCGTTGGCGTGGGACATCCATGGCGACAGTTCGGGCGACGTCGCAGCGGCAACGCGCGCCTCCATCGTGTGCGTTGCCGCCTCCTGTTGGGGCTGGCAGACGCCGTCATCCGGATGTGCGGTGCAGAAGTCCCGCAATCGCTGCAGGTCCGGTCGCGCACCGGCTGCCAGCAGCGCGGTGTAGCCACCGGCCGAGAAGCCGGCGACCCCCAGGCGCTCAGGATCGACATGCGGGCCCAGCACCGGATCAGCTTGCACGGCCGCCAGTGCGGCACGCAGGTCATCGGCGCGCAACCAGGTCAGAAGGCTGCCGGGCAGGGTCATGGTGTCAACGCCGTTGTTGCCTGGATGATCCACCGCAATCACCAGATACCCGGCCCGCGCCAGCGCCGTGCCCAGCCAACCCATCATGCGCGCGCTGCCGCCGTTGCCATGCGAGAGCAGCAGGGTCGGCAGGCGATCACCCGCGACCGGCGCATCCTTGGCCGACCGGCCGGCGTCGAACAGCGGCGCGTCGGGTGGACCGATGGTCAGCGCGTTTTCGCGGCTGCCGGCCTGTGCCGGATACCAGGCCGTGTAGCGCAGCGCGTCGCGGTGCCCTGCGTCGCGCACGGCGGCGCTGGCCAGCGTCGTCGTGCCGTGGCGCTCGCCGGCGACGCCGCTTTCGCGGGCGGCGCCGACGCTCGCGAACGCCAGCAGCATTCCTCCCAGCACAGCAGCGGTCATGCGCATCTTCAACTCCTTGTCAGTGGGAACGTTCTTCCACCGGCAGCCAGATCTCCACGCCGCCGTTGCCGCTGTGCTCGTCGAACCGGGCGTCGTAGCGCTCCAGGTCCGGCGCATCGGCAAGGCTCAGGTTGGACGCAGGGAGATAATGATCCAGCAACCAGAACCAGGTCGAGCGGATGGCCGAGATGTGTCCGCCGTGCCAAGCCACCAGGTAGCGGCGCGCCGGGATGTCCACGCGTCGCCAGTGCGCAGGCACGCTCGGCACCGTGCTTGCCGGTAGTGCCGCAATGTAGTCGAAGCCACCATCGTCATCACTGTTGCAGCACACGCCGAAGCTGACCGGTGCCGGCGTCGGCCACTCGCGGTTGAGCTGGGCCCATTGGCCCGGAATCGCGCCGCTGCTGTCGCGGGTATGCCGCATGCCGACGCCTGCCAGCTGGAACGCGGGCGTATCGAGCAGCCGGGGGGCTTCAATGCAGGCTGACGGGGCCTCGTCCAGGCGGATCGCCTGCACCAGCGTCAGCCCATCGGTGCCCTGTTCGCGTACCCGTTCCGGTGTCTGCCCGAACTGTTCGCTGAAGGCACGGGTGAAGGCAGCATGGGTGGTGTAGCCGGCCCCCAGCGCCACCTGCAGGATGTCGCCCGCGCCGTTGGCCAACCGCTGCGCGGCAGCGGTCAGGCGGCGCCCGCGCAGGTAGCGCACCACCGAGGTGCCGGTGCGGGCCTGGAACAGGCGTGACAGATGAAACGGCGACAGGCTGGCCGCAGCGGCGATATCGGCCAGCGCCAATGGCTGGTCCGCATGGGTTTCGATGTACCACAACGCCTTGCCTGCCGCGCTCATCCTGCCGTTCCCCGCATCCAATGCCGGCACAGTAGCGGATCGGCAGGCGCGGCGTTTAGCAGTTCTTGCGCTGCCGGGCTTTGCGTCTGCCTGCGTACCGGCAACAATGCGTGCTTCATGGACGTGATGGGGGGCAGGGAGATGCGATCGACGACGGGGGATGCCAGGCCAGCGGAGCCCGGCCGATGATCGAGATAATCGAAATGCTGCTTGCCCTCTGGGTACTTCCCAGTCTGTTGACCCTGGCGCTGATGCTGCTGATGTTGTTCGGCGCGCCACGGTGGCGCGGCAACCCCTGGGTGTACCGTGTCGGCTTCGCGTTGCTGGGCGGGTTTCTGACACCGACGTTGTTGGGGGCCGGTCACGGTGGGTTGCCGTGCGCGACTATCGGCGGGCTGGTGATGATACTGACGCAGCTGCAATGGATCGGCGATCTGCAGGTCGACTTCATGGGGATCGGGATTCGCAACAGGGGCATCTGGATCATGTCCACCCCCGCCTTGGTGGTGTTCGCCGCCATGATGTTCGTTCCGCTGCGAACGGCACGGCCGGCCCGATTCGGCTTTGGCGACGACGCCAACGGCTAGCCGCTGTGTGCGGGGATGGGGCGTGGGTCTGCATTGCCACCCATGCATGGCGTGGATCTACGGATGAGCCCTGGCAGGGGCCAACCTTGGTTGGCGCATCAAGCTGTCGTACTGACGTCATGCCTCCTTCACACATCGCGCCGAGACTGCGCGCCTTGTCCAGGCCTGTTGTGTGCGCACAGGTGCTGGCCCTGTCGCGTCCTCCCGGAGCCCTGCCGTGCATCGTTCGAAGCTTTCGCGTTCCATCCTCCTTGCCCTTTCCATGGCCAGCGCAGGAGGCGCGATCGCAGCGGAGGCCGATGCGGTCGATGCCGCCGGCGGCAGCCGCGCCGCGCCCACCCAGCTCGACGCGATGCTGGTCACGGGTACCCGCGCGTCCAACCGCACCCAGTTCGAAACGCTGGCGCCGGTGGATGTGTTCAGCAAGGAAGACATCAGGTCCGTCGAATCCACCGACCTGAAGGACGTGCTGGCCCAGCTGGTGCCGTCGTTCGTGGTGCAGCGCCTGCCGATGGCGGACGGCCAGGTGTTCGTGCGTCCGGCGACGCTGCGTGGCCTGTCGCCGGACCAGACCCTGGTGCTGGTGAACGGCCGCCGCTTCCACCGCAGCGCGCTGCTCGGCAACCGTGGTGCACAGGCCGCTGATCTGGCACAGATTCCAACCAGCGCGATCAAGCGCATCGAGGTGCTGCGTGATGGCGCGTCGGCGCAGTACGGCTCGGACGCCATCGCCGGCGTCATCAACATCATCCTGGAGGATGGGCCGGGTAGCGAGATCACCGCCGGCTACTCGCAGTACGCGCAGGGCGACGGTGCTTCGCGCGATTTCAGTGCGCGCACTGGCTGGTCGCTGGGTGACTACGGCAGCCTGGTGCTGTTCGCCGAATCGTCCACCTCCGACGCCACCTCGCGCACCCGCCAGCGCCCCGATGCCATCGCCTTCCAGGCCGCGCATCCGGAGCTGGAGGTGCCCAACCCGGTGCAGCGCTGGGGCCAGCCGGAACTGGAAAGCCGCCGCGTCGGCTTCAACGTAAAGGCCAACGCCAGCGATACGCTGGAGCTCTATGCCTTTGGCCTGTACAGCCACAGCGATGGCGTCAGCGATTTCAACTGGCGCAACCCGGACACCACCACCGGCGCGTACCGCACCACCGCCATCTTCCCGGGCTGGAACCTGCGCTCGCTGTATCCGGTCGGCTTCAGCCCGCAGTACGGCAACGTGCAGAACGACCTGCAGCTGGTCGGTGGCCTGCGCGGCGAGATCACGCCGAAGCTGCGCTGGGATGTCAGCGCCTCGTATGGCCGCAACGCCATCGACTATCGCCTGAAGAACTCGATCAATGCCTCGCTCGGTCCGGCCAGCCCGACCGACTTCGATCTCGGCCGCCTCACCCAGACCGAGAAGAACGCCAACGCCGACTTCAACTACGAATGGGACGTGGCTGCGCTGTCCAAGCCGATCAACGTCGCCTTCGGTGGCGAGTTCCGCCAGGAAACCTACCAGGTGCGCGCCGGTGATCCGGCCTCGTACGCGGTGGGTCCGGGCGCGGCCGCGGGCCTGGAGGCCAACTCCAATGGCGCGCCGGGCTTCTCGGCCAGCCAGGCCGGGCAGTGGAGCCAGCGCAGCAAGGCCGCCTACGTGGACATGGAAGTGCCGCTGGGCGAGCGCTGGAGCATCGGTGCAGCCAGCCGCTACGAGGACTTCTCCAGCTTCGGCAGCACACTGGACGGCAAACTGTCGGCGCGCTTCGCGATCACCCCGGACGTCGCCCTGCGCGGCACCGTGTCCACCGGCTTCCGCGCGCCGACGCCGGCGCAGCTCAACACCACCAGCACCACCCAGGGGTTGGATACGCGCACGCTGCAGATCTTCACCAGCGGCCGCCTGTCGCCGAACGATCCGCTGGCGCAGCTGCTCGGTGCCAGGCCGTTGAAGCCGGAAGAATCGCGTACCGCATCGCTGGGCCTGACCTGGCGCACCGACCTGGGCCTGTCCGGCTCGGTGGATGTCTACCAGATCAAGCTCACCGACCGCTTCAGCCAGTCGGCCAGTTTCGCCATTCCGGCCGGTACGCCCAATCCGCTGGGCTATACCTCGGTGAACTACTTCACCAACGACTTCGACACCACCACCACCGGCGTGGACGTGGTCGGCAACTACCTGCGCGACCTCGGCGCGGGCCGCATGACGCTGACCCTGGCCTACAACTACAACCGCACCCGCGTGGACAACGGCAGCACCTCGGTGGCCACCAACGAGACCCAGCGCGTGCTGTTCGAAGATCGCCTGCCCGAGCACAAGGGGAGCTTGACCGGCAGCTGGGACATCGGTGCCTGGTCGCTGATGGCGCGCATGCGCTACTACGGTGCCTGGACCGATTCCAGCGGCAATGCGGTGGGCGATATCTACCAGCGTTTCGGTGCGATGAGCTTCCTCGACCTGGCCGTCGGCTATCGCATCAACGAACATCACAGCCTGCGCGTGGGTGCCGACAACGTGTTCGACCGCTATCCGGACGAAGCCACCTTCCAGACCAGTCGCGGCCTGGTCTACTCGCGCAACGCGCCGTACGACACCGACGGTGCCAACCTGTACGCACAGTACCGGCTGAGCTTCTGATGGACCGCAACCGCCGCGTCCTGTTGCGTGCCGGTGCACTGCTGCCGGCTGCAGCTGCGCTGTCTTCACTGCCCGCCATGGCTGCCGCGGGTTACGCTGCGCCCATGCAGATTCCCGCAACGACCGTAGCGCCGGACGCGCTGGCCCGCGATGAAGGCTACTGGGCCGCCGTGGCCAGCCACTTCGACATCACCGATGAAGTGAACCACCTGGAGAACGGCTACTGGGGCGCGATGGGCCGCGAGACGCTGGCCAGCTACCAGCGCCACACCGCCGAGGTGAACCGTGGTAACGCCTGGTACGGCCGTCATGAGTTCCCGGCGCAGTACATGGCGGTGCAGGGGCAGGTGGCCGAACTGCTGGGCGTGGGCGCCGACGAGATCGCACTGACCCGTGGCGCCACCGAAGCGATGCTGGCGCTGATCGGTGGCTACAACCGCCTGCGGCCCGGCGACCAGGTGCTGTACGCCGACATCGACTACGACAGCATGATCGGTGCGATGCGTTGGCTGCAGCAGCGCCGTGGCGTGCAGGTCGAGCGCATCGCGCTGCCGGTGGTGCCCGACCATGCGCAGATCCTGCAGGCCTACGAGGCCGCGTTCGCGCGGCTGCCACGCCTGAAGCTGGTGCTGCTGACCCAGGTCAGCCATCGCCATGGGCTGGTGCTGCCGGTGGCCGAGATCGCCGAGCGTGCACGCGCACGCGGTATCGACGTGATCGTCGATGCGGCGCACGGGTTCGGCCAGATCGACTACGCGGTGCCGCAGCTCAAGGCCGATTTCGTCGGCATCAACCTGCACAAGTGGATCGGCGCACCGGTCGGTGTCGGCGCGATGTACGTGCGCAGGGGCCGCGTTGCGGACCTCGACCCGTACATGGGCGAGACCGACGACGGCCGCGTGGGCAGCCGCGTACACACCGGCACGGTCAACTTCGCCGCTTACTTGGCACTTCCGGAGGCGATTGCCCTGCACCAGCGCATCGGTGCGGACAACAAGCAGGCGCGCCTGCGTTACCTGCGCGAGCGCTGGACGCTGCCGGCGCGGCAGATGGCGCACATCGAAGTGCTGTCTTCGCCGGATCCGGCGTTGGCGAGTGCATTGGCCAGCTTCCGCCTGCGCGGGCGCACCAGCGTGGCTGACAACATCGCGCTGCAGAAGCGCCTGTTGGATGAGCATCGCGTGTTCACCACCCATCGCGACGGCTTGGACTCCGGCGCCTGCGTGCGGGTGACGCCGTCGGTGTTCACCCGGCCGCAGCAGATGGATGCGCTGGTGAAGGCCCTCTCCGCCTTGGCCTGACCCTGCTTTGGTGGGTGCCAACCTTGGTTGGCACATTCCAACCGTGCCGGGGAATCTTCCGCCGGCCAGCGGCCGGCGCTACCGGTCGGGTGGGTGCCAACCTTGATTGGCACATTCCAACCGTACCGGGGAATCTTCCGCCGGCCAGCGGCCGGCGCTACCGATCGGGTGGGTGCCAACCTTGGTTGGCACATTCCAACCGTGCCGGGGAATCTTCCGCCGGCCAGCGGCCGGCGCTACCGGTCGGGTGGGTGCCAACTGTTGGTTGGCACATTCCAACCGTGCTGAGGAATCTTCCGCCGGCCAGCGGCCGGCACTATCGGTCGGGTGGGTGCCGACCGTTGATCGGCACATCCCATTCCAGGGCTACCGCTCGATCGCCGGCAACGCGTCCGACAACAACAACCGGTCAATCCGTCGCAGCGCACTTTGCAGCTGCCGGCGATCGGCCGCCAGCCCCAGCGACAGCCGCACGCCGTTCTGATGCTGCACCCCCGGCGGGCAGAACGCCGATGAGGGCGCGATCGCCAGCCCCTGCAGCTGTGCGGTACGCACCAGGGTGGCGTCAGTCCATGGCGCTGGTACCCGGCACCAGGCATGCAGGCCTTCGGCGCGCAGCAGCAGCGAAGGCGCCAGCAGGTAGCGCGCCATGCGCATGCGCTCGTGCGCTTCGCTGCGCACCTGCGCCAGCAGCGATTGCGCCGAACCATCCAGCAGCAGCTGGCTGGCCAGCGCCGCCACCAGCGGATGCCCCATCAACCGGGTGGCGCGCAAGGCCGAAGCCATCGCCTCGGCGTGCGCGGCACCCGGGCAGCGCACGAAGGCCGTGCGCAGGCCGGGGCTGATCACCTTCGACAGCGTCGCCACATGGAACACGTGGCGCGGTGCCAGCGTTGCCAACGGTATGGGTGCCTCTTCGGCAAGGTGCCAGTAAGGATCATCCTCGACCGCCAACAGGCCCTGGCTTTCCAATACGCGTGCCAGCGCTTCGCGCCGCTGCAACGACAGCGTCAGCGCGGTCGGGTTCTGGCAGGTGGGGTTGAGATAGACCAGCCGCGCGCCACTCCCGCGCGCCTGCCTCACCAGTGCATCGGGGCACATCCCGTACTCATCGGCTTCCACCGGTACCAGCCGCCGCCCAAGCGCCCCGGCGGCCTGCAGCAGCCCCGGGTAGACCAGCGTGTCACACAGGATCGCGTCGCCATCGCGGCCCTGGCTGACCAGGATCGCGGCAAGCGCCACCTGCGCGCCTTCGGTCAGCAACAGGCTGGCATCCTCCACCGCGCCCAGCATCGGTTGCAGCCAGCGCGCTGCCGCGTGGCGGTCGGTGGGATTGCCGCCGCCCAGGTGGTAGGTCATCAGGTTCGGCGCGTTGCTGCGCGCAAGCACGGCGGCGGCACCGCGGCGCAGGGTCTCGGCCAGCGCATCGGCATCGGGCACCGGCGGCACGTTCATGCTCAGGTCCACCACCTGGTCGAAGCCGGCCTTGGGTGGTGCGATGAAACTGCCTTGTGGCCCGCGTGCCTCGATCAGGCCGCGCTTGCGCGCTTCGTCGAACGCCCGCGTTACCGTGGTCAGGTCGACGCCGAGCTGCTGCGCCAACGCACGCTGCGAGGGCAGGCGTTGTCCTGGTGCAAGCCCACCGCGACGCACCGTGCGCTCCAGCGAATTGACGATGCGCAGGTAGATCGGCCCGTTGTGCGCGAGCACGTCCTGCACCCATTCGCGGGCTGCGACATCCGGTCGCGGCATGTACGGAGCATGTCGGGGCGTATCGTTGCTTCCAACGGCGGGAGCCTGTCCATAACCATCGGTCGGTTCGGACAGGTGACCGCCGTTGTTGCTTGTGGCGGCCACAGCGGCCAGCGTCAGTGGTGTCATTGCGCGTCCTCAGCGCTTGGCCTGCCAGGGGCAGTAGCAGCCCACGGCAAGCAGTCCTTTCGGGCGCACGGTTTCGCCGCGCACCAGTCTGTCCAGCAGTGGTTCGACGAAGCTGTTGGCCGAGTTGCAGACCATGCCGATGCTGTACGGGCCGGCATAGGCGAGGTGGCCCTGCCGGTCCCAGATCGCCACGGCAGGGCTCGCCGGGATGTGTTCGATGCCGTCGATGGTCGGCAGGTTGATCACCTTGTTGCGCAGCGGCTCAGGCAGTTCGCCGTGGGTACCGGGGCGGCGGATCGCATAGAAGTCGATGCCGGCGCGGCGGTACATGCTGATCAGGTAGCTCAGGTGTGCGCCGGTTTCGCGGTTGCAGACGGCACACGCCGGGTCCCAGAAGTGCACCACGCGGATGCGGCCGGTATCGCCGGCCAGATCGGACGGCAGGCGCAGCTGCGAGTCGTCGAAGACGATGGCCTGTTCGGTGAACGTCGACTGCGCGCTGTAGCCGAAGTAGTGCCACAGCGCAGCCGCCACGCCGGCCATGAACAGGCAGGCGAGGGCGATCATCGTCGGCAGCAGCCAGCGGCGGCGCGGCGCGGCTGCGCCCATCAGGACGCGTCCCCGCCGAACTTGTGCACGTACTGCTTGCGCATCTCGCGGCAGGAGTCGGCCTGCGCGCGACGCTGGATCTCGCTACGCGACGGATCCTCGCTGCGCTGCACGCATTGCTCGATGGCGTGGCGCTCGGCGGCCTGCACATCCACGGTCTGCGGCTGCAGGCAGACCCAGGCCAGCGCGGCCAGCATCAACACCACAAAGCCACCACAGCCGGCCATTACCAAGTGGAACTTCAGTCTCTCGGCGCGCATCGACGCACGTCCCTTCATCCATACATTGCATACAAAATATCATCTTGTATGGATGCGGCGCCATGCGCCCGGTTCAGACGATGGCGTTGTGCCGGGCCTCGGGGGCCTCAGACAGGATCTCGTTCAGTTTGGCCAGCGCCCCGGCCAGCGCATCCTGGTCAACTGCGCCGCCCAGCGACAGGCGGATGGCGTTGCCCGGTGGCGGTTCCTCCACGCTGAAGGCGTCCGAGCTGGCGATGCCCAGCCCCTGTTCCTGTGCGGCCTGGATCAGCCGGTACTG
This sequence comes from Stenotrophomonas sp. YJH_SMC_123, assembly GCF_059368215.1. NCBI lineage: Bacteria > Pseudomonadati > Pseudomonadota > Gammaproteobacteria > Lysobacterales > Lysobacteraceae > Stenotrophomonas > Stenotrophomonas sp. YJH_SMC_123. The sequence continues at coordinate 287,973 of NZ_JCAFRM010000003.1, read as the reverse complement.
GTCCAGCCGCGGCGGTAGCGGCAGCCATACGTGCAGGCCGGCCGGGTGCGCCCGCGCGCGGGACGGCAGGTACTGCGCGGCAATCGCCTGGCGCTCGCGCAGCTCCTGCTGGAAGCGCTGCACCATGTCCTGGGCCTGGCCGCTGCGGATCCACTGCGACGCCACCGCCACCATTGACTGGGTCGGCATCAGCGCGATCGCACGCAGGGCGTCCAGCACCGGTTCCATCGGTTCGCCGCCCGGCACCACCAGGTAGGCGGTGCGCAGGCCCGGTGCCAGGCACTTGGACAGGGTGGAGATGTAATACACCGGGCAGCCGGCGTCGCGGTGGGCGGCCAGCGGCGGTGCGGCGTCCCCGGCCAGCAACCAGTAGGGATCGTCTTCGATCACGGTCAGATCGTGGCGCTTGGCAACCGCCAGCAGGGCCTGCCGGCGTTGTGCCGACATCGTCGCCGTGGTCGGGTTCTGGATGGTCGGTACCAGGTACAGCAGGCGCGGGCGGCGTAGCTGGCAGGCCTCTTCCAGCGCTTCGGGCAGCATGCCTTCGGCGTCCATCGCCACTGGCACCACGCCCCGCTGCAGCACGCGCGCGGCGGCCAGCAGGCCCGGGTAGGTCAGCTGCTCGGCGGCGATCAGCTCGCCCGGTTGGGTGCGGGCCAGGATCAGTGCGCACAGTGCGGTCTGCGCGCCGGGGCAGATCACCACCTGGTCGGCACCCACCGTGCCCAGCACCGGTGACAGCCACTGCACGGCGGCGGCGCGGTCCTCGCGGGTGCCGGCGCCGACGTGGTAGCTCATCAGTTCGCCCTGGCCCAGCTGCTGGCCCACGTGCTGGAAACCGGCCTCCATGCCCTGTGCGAACGGCGCGCTGCCCAGCAGCGGCGGGATGTTCATGCTCAGGTCCACCGAGGTGCTGCGGTTGCCGGCCGACAGCGCGATGAAGGTGCCGCCGGCGCCCTGCGCATCCAGCAGGCCAGCCTGGCGCAGCTCGGCAAAGGCCCGGGTGACCGTGGTCAGGTCCACGCCCACCTGCTGGGCCAGGTCGCGCTGCGGCGGCAGCCGGTCGCCCGGACGCAGCACGCCGTCATCCACTGCCTCGCGCACCTGCTGGGCGATCTGCAGGTACAGCGGGCCAGCGCCCTCGCGGAAGGGGCGAACCCAGGTGCGATTGGGGTGTTTCAGGCGGCGGCCGGCGGCAGGTGGCGTCATCGGTCAGTTTTTCCATACGTGCAGATGCACAAGTCCATACAATGATGTATCTTGTATGGGCTTGATTGGAGTTGATCGCTCTCTTGTAGGCGACCTCGTACCCACAGTGTAGCCGCTCCACGCCCGGGCGCTGCGCGCAGGCGAGCCGGTCAAGCGTGCTTCTTCAACAGGGTTGACCTCCAATGAATATCTGCTGGAACCGCATCCGCCTGGCGCTGGTCGCCCTGGCCTGCGTCGGCCTGTCGGGCTGTGACTGGGTGCTGCTGGATTCGAAGGGCATGGTCGGGCTCGCCCAGCGCGACCTGATCCTGATCTGCATCGGCCTGATGCTGATCGTGGTGATACCGGCCATCGTGCTGACCTTCGTATTCGCCTGGCGCTTCCGCGCCGGCAACACCAAGGCGAAATACACGCCGGACTGGTCGCACTCCACCAAGGTGGAGATCGTGGTCTGGGGCGTGCCGCTGCTGATCATTGCCGGCCTGGCCGTGATCGTGTGGAAGTCGACCCACGAACTGGACCCGTACAAGCCGCTGGACGTGGCCGGTGAGCCGCTGCACGTGGACGTGATCGCCACCGACTGGAAATGGGTGTTCGTCTATCCGGACCTGGGCATCGCCACGGTCAACCAGCTCAACTTCCCGGCCAACCGCCCGCTGGCGTTCAACATCACCTCCAACTCGACGATGAATACCTTCTTCATCCCGCAGCTGGGTGGGCAGATCTACGCGATGGCCGGCATGCGCACGCAGCTGCACCTGATCGCCAACGAGCCCGGCCAGTTCCGTGGCATGTCCGGCAACTACAGCGGGCATGGCTTCTCGAACATGAAGTTCATTGCCACCGCCAGCAGCAACGAGGAGTTCGAGCGCTGGGTGGCCGAGGTACGCAGCGCACCACAGGCGCTGGACTTCAACCAGTTCAAGGCGCTGGCCGCACCGTCGAAGAACGCGCCGGTGCAGCACTTCTCCAGCGTCGAACCGCTGCTGTTCAAGAAGGTCATCGACCAGTTCATCGGCGTCGGTGAGAACACCGCTGCTGCGTCCCCGGCGGGTGCTGCCGGTGGTGCCCAGGTTTCCCAGGAGTAACGAACATGTTGGGTAAATTGACGTGGGAGGCCGTGCCGCTGCACGAGCCGATCGTCGTGGTCACGCTGGCGGCCATGGTGCTGGGTGGCCTCGCGCTGCTTGGCGCGGTGACGTACTTCAAGCTATGGGGCGTGCTCTGGCGCGACTGGTTCACCACCGTGGACCACAAGAAGATCGGCATCATGTACGTGGTAGTGGCGCTGGTCATGCTGGTGCGTGGCTTCGCCGACGCGCTGATGATGCGCGCGCAGTTGGCCGCGGCCGGGCCAGGCAGTGATGGCTTCCTGCCACCGGAGCACTACGACCAGATCTTCACCGCGCATGGCGTGATCATGATCTTCTTCGTGGCCACCCCGTTCGTGGTCGGCCTGATGAACATCATCGTGCCGCTGCAGATCGGCGCACGCGACATGGCGTTCCCGTTCCTCAACGCCTTCAGCTTCTGGATCTTCGTGGTTGGCGCCGCGCTGATGATGATCTCGCTGGGCGTTGGCGAGTTCGCCATGACCGGCTGGGTGGCCTATCCGCCGCTGTCGGGCATCGAGTTCAGTCCGGGCGTAGGCGTGGACTACTACATCTGGGCGTTGCAGGCCTCGGGCATCGGCACATTGCTGACCGGCGTCAACCTGTTCATCACCATCCTGCGCATGCGTGCGCCGGGCATGACCCTGATGAAGATGCCGGTGTTCACCTGGACCGTGCTGGTCACCAGCGTGATCATCATCGCCGCCTTCCCGATCCTGACCGTGGCGCTGGGTGCGCTCACCCTGGACCGCTACCTGGACTTCAACTTCTACACCAACACGTTGGGTGGCAACCCGATGATGTACGTGAACCTGGTGTGGGCCTGGGGCCACCCGGAGGTGTACATCCTGGTGCTGCCGGCGTTCGGCATCTTCTCTGAAGTCACCGCCACGTTCGCGCGCAAGAAGCTGTTCGGCTACAAGTCGATGGTGGGCGCCACGCTGGCGATCGGCATCCTGTCGTTCATCGTCTGGCTGCACCACTTCTTCACCATGGGCTCGGGTGCCAGCGTCAATGCCTTCTTCGGCATCATGACGATGATCATCGCCATCCCCACCGGCGTGAAGATCTTTACCTGGCTGTTCACCATGTACGGCGGCCGCGTCGAGTTCAGCGTGCCCATGCTGTGGACCATCGCCTTCCTGGTCACCTTCACCATCGGTGGCATGACCGGCGTGCTGCTGGCCATCCCGGGCGCGGACTTCCTGCTGCACAACAGCCTGTTCCTGGTCGCCCACTTCCATAACACCATCATCGGCGGCGCGCTGTTCGGCTACCTGGCCGGCTTCGCCTACTGGTTCCCGAAGGTGTTCGGCTTCACCCTCAACGAGCGCCTGGGCAAGTGGTCGTTCGCCTGCTGGGTGATCGGCTTCTACCTGGCCTTCATGCCGCTGTACATGCTGGGCTTCATGGGCATGACCCGCCGCATGAACCAGTACGACAACCCGGCGTGGACGCCGTACCTGATCGCCGCCTTCATCGGTGCACTGTTCGTGTTCGCGGGCATCATCCTGATGCTGGTGCAGATCTACGTGAGCGTGCGCGACCGCAAGCGCAACCTGGACCTGACCGGCGACCCGTGGAACGCACGCACGCTGGAATGGGCCACGCCGTCGCCGCCGCCGTTCTACAACTTCGCCGTGGTGCCCAAGGCCGATGAGCTGGATGCCTTCCACGAAGCGAAGAAGCGCGGCCTGCCGCCGCCGCCGAAGACGTACGCCCCCATCCACATGCCGAAGAACACCGGCGTGCCGCTGATCCTCAACATCTGGATCCTGGTGCTGTGCTTCGCCCTGGTCTGGCACATCTGGTGGATGGCCGCGGCCAGCTTCATCGCGATGATCGTGACCCTGATCGTGCGGTCCTACGACGAGGACGTGGATTACTACGTCAGTTCCGAAGAGGTGGCGCGCACCGAAGCGGCCAACCTTGCCAAGCTGAAGGAGGTACGCGCATGAACCTGTTGACCCGCCCCGAGCTGGCCAGCGACACGCAGGCGCACGAGGACCACCACGAGCACGACCACGGCCACGAACAGGGCGGCATGAAGGTGTTCGGCATGTGGGTCTACCTCATGTCCGACCTGGTGCTGTTCGGTTCGCTGTTCGCCTCGTACGCGGTGCTCAGCACCGCCTACGCCGGTGGCCCCACCGGCAAGGACCTGTTCTCGCTGCCGTTCGTGATGGCCGAGACCTTCCTGCTGCTGGTCTCCAGCATCACCTACGGCCAGGCCGTGCTGGCCATGCATCGCCACGATGCCTCGGCGGTGCTGCGCTGGCTGGGCGTGACTTTCGTGCTCGGTGCCTCGTTCATCGGCATGGAGATCTACGAGTTCTCGCACCTGATCCACGAAGGCGCGGGCCCGAGCACCAGTGCCTACCTGTCGGCGTTCTTCGCGCTGGTCGCCACCCACGGCCTGCACGTGGCCAGCGGCCTGATCTGGATGGCGGTGGTCATGCACCAGGTCTACCGCCGTGGCCTGACCCCGACCAACATCACCCGTGTGTCGTGCCTGAGCCTGTTCTGGCACTTCCTGGACCTGGTGTGGATCTGCGTCTTCACCTTCGTCTACCTGATCGGAGCCTTCTGACATGGCCCACGTCGAAACCTCGCGCGCCGGCAATGCGCACGGCTCCACCAAGTCCTACCTGATCGGCTTCGTGCTGTGCGCGCTGCTGACCGTGGTGCCGTTCGCACTGGTGATGAATCCGGTGCTGTCGCGGCCGCTCACGCTGTTCCTGCTGGTCGGCTTCGCAGTGGCGCAGATCCTGGTGCAGCTGGTCTATTTCCTGCACATGGACCGCAAGTCCGAAGGTGGCTGGAACCTGGCCAGCTTCGTGTTCACCCTGGTGATCCTGTTCATCGTCGTCGCGTTGTCGGTCTGGATCATCTGGAGCATGCACTACCACATGATGATCAACTGAGCTGGCGAACCGTGAAAGGCATTGCGTTCCCCCATCGTGGCCTGCGCCTGGCCGCAGGCCTGCTGCTCGGCCTGCTGGCCGGCTGCAGCGCGCAGTCGCGCATGGACTTCTATGCGAAGGACATCGCCTGCGAAGAACTTGGCCAGCAGTGGTCGATGCCCGACAGCCGCGGCACCGTGCGCGGCCCGAAGGACCTGCAGGGGCAGGTGACCTATCTGTTCTTCGGTTTCACCAGCTGCCCGGACGTGTGCCCGACCACGATGGTCGAGCTGAGCCAGGTCAAGCACCTGATGGGCAAGGATGCCGATCAGCTGCAGGTCGTGTTCGTCAGCGTGGACCCGGCCCGCGACACGCCGGAGGTCGCACGCACCTATGTGGAAGCGTTCGATCCCAAGGCAATCGCGCTGGTCGGCAACGAAGCGCAGCTGGCCGCGATGGCCAGCGACTTCAAGGCGTTCTACGAAAAGGAACCCGGTCAGGTACCGGATACCTACACCATGAGCCACATTGCCGGCGGCTACGTGTTCGACCGCCAGGGCCGCCTGCGCCTGTTCGCGCCGTACGGCATGCCGGTGGAAAAGCTGTTCTCGGACGTGCAGCGCCTGCTGCTCGAGCCCGGCCACCCGGCCGCCGGCAACGACGCGCTGGCCAGCTGCCACCTCAAGCACAGCGGCACACTGGCCGCGCGGTAACGCCGGTGGGTGCCAACCTTGGTTGGCACGTCCGAATCTGCTCCTGGTAGATGCCAGCCTTGGTTGGCACAGCTGTAGAGCCGAGCCCATGCTCGGCGCCGCGCGCACCGCGCCTGCGGCACCCCGTAGACAGCAGCCGAGCATCGGCTCGGCTCTACACGCGCGCGGCCCCGGCAGGTGTCGACCGTTGGTCGGCACACCCCCACACCAATCCCCGGCCGGCCAGGAGAGCCAGCCGGCCGGGGCACCGCTCAACGCCTTACTTGGTCTCTTCCCACTGCACCACGTCCGGCTCGGTGGCGCGGATACCGGCGGTGGACAGCAGCCTGGTGGTCGCATCCAGCGCCGCGTTCACCGACGGGTACTCCACGATCGCCTGGCCCGACGCCTTGGAGACCTTCACCACGGTGCCACCGGTGGCCGTAGCCGCGCGCTGGGCCGATGCTGCATCGGTGAAGAACACCTTGACCCGCGAGGTCGCCACCACCGGCGCTCCGTCACGGGAGACCGCCGCCGCGAACTTGCCGGCACCGGCATCAGCAGGCGCCGCCGCGGCGCCATCCAGCGAACGCTTGGTACGCGAGCTGGTGGTCGCCGCCGCCTGCGGGGTGATCGTGAACTGGCCGCCGCTGGCCTGCTTTACCGTTGCCGAGGGCGACAGCTGGAAACGCGTGCCGCCCACATCGAACGAGCGGCCGGTAGCGGACGCCTTCAGTTCCTGAGCATCCACGGTCGACAGGGTCCTGGCCGGAGGGGTCTGCCCCGAGCTCTGTGCCCAGGCAGGGAAGGTCATCGCCGCGAAGGCGAGCGTGCTCAACAGAATGGTGGTCTTCATCATCAGTGCCCCAGAACGCGGATCTTGAAGAATTCGAGGTTGCCACGCGATGCAGCGGTCGCGGCCTGCCCCATGTCGGTCACTTCCAGCGTCCAGGTGCCCGTGGCGTTCTCATCCAGGAAGGCATTGCTGGACAGCAGGTCCCAGCTGGTGAAGTTGCTCTGCGCGCCACCCGTGCCCGAACCGATCGCGGTGAACGCCGGTTGCACCACGCTGCGGGTACCGCTGGGTGACACCAGCACGAACTGCAGCTGGCGCGTGTTGCGGTGGTTGACCCGGAAGCCCAGCTGCACGCTTTCGATGTTGCGCGCGCCGTTGGCCAACTGGAAGGTCAGGCGTGCAGCGGCGGCCGAGGTGTTGCCGATGGCCACGGTACGGGTGGTGTTGCGCCAGCCGCTGTCGACCAGCGCACCGAGCGACTGGAAGTTCTCGGCCACCTGCACCGCGCGTGCAGCGTTGACCACGCCGAAGCCATACCAGTTGCTGTAGGCACGGCCGGCAGCATTCACCGTCCAGCCTGGCACCAGCGTGCGCCCGTCGGCCAGCGTCACCGCCGGCTGGTTCGGGTGGTTGCGGGTGGCGGTGGTGGCCAGGATGTACTTCACATCGCGATAGGACAGGTTCGGATTGGCTTCCAGCACCAGTGCCGCCACGCCCGAGACCATCGGCGCTGACGCCGAGGTGCCGTTCATCTTGGCGGTGTAGTTGCAGGTGCTGTCGATGGCCGACAGGTTGCTGTCCAGCGTGTTCTGGCGGTTGGTGTTCTTGTTGCTGCCCTGCGCGCACCCGGTCACGTCGGTGGTGACGATGGCCGGGTCGTAGGCGCGTGCCACCAGGCCGGGGGCGTACTGGGCCTGCAGGCCGTATTCGCCGCCGAAGGCCGACACCCACAGCGCCGAGCCGGTGGAGGAATACGACGAGCGCACGCCATCGGCACGCACCGCGCCTACCGTGATCACGTTGAACAGGTTGTTGCGCGGATCACGGCCAGCCGGCACGCAGCCGGTGTTGCGGTTCTTGGTGTCGGTGGTGCAGACATCCTGGGTCTGGCTGATCGAGGCATTGTTGAAGTTGTTGCCCGCCGACTTCACGTAGATGCCGCCGCGGCCACCGCGCGTCCCCGACAGTGCCTGCTCATACGAACGAATCGTGTTTTCGCTGTACGCCAGCGGCAGGTTCGGATTGCCCGGGCCGGCGCCCCAGCTGTTGTTGAACACCTGCACGTCGGCCGACTCCGCGCCGTCCCACCAGGCGTACTCGATGTTGCTCTGCTGGTTGCCCAGGGCTGAGCGCGAAATCGGGTTGAAGCCCTTCAGCGTCGCCGCCGGGGCCACACCGCGCACGCCCAGGTTGTTGGCGCCCACCGCGCCCGCAATGCCGCCGACCATGGTGCCGTGGTTGTCGACATCCGGGTTGGTCGGGGTGGGGTTGTTCGAGCCGTTGGTGAAGTTCTTGCCGGCCACCGCGGCCACGTTGGCGGCCAGGTCCGGGTGCGCGATCTGCAGGCCATCGTCGACGATGGCGATGGTGACGCCCTGGCCGCGGATGCCGTTGCGGAACAGGCCATCCACGTTCAGGTCGTTGCCGGCCACCGGCAGGGTGTCAGCCGGGACCGTCTGCCCGGTGTTGAGCAGGTGCCACTGTATCCCCGCCAGTGGATCGGCCTGTTGGGCCTGGGCGGTGACGGCCAGGCTGCCCAGCACCAGGGCAGTGGCAAGGGCCAGGCGCGCAGAGCGCGGTGGCGCGGAGCGTTGCGTGTGTCGCTTCATACACGAATCCTTCTGTTGTGAATCGGCATGGCAGGACGGCGGGGCGGAACTGCCCCATCGCAACGAGCCAAACGCGACACAACGGAGAACCCCCTACCTCTTCACATCCGCAATGTACGAATATGCAAATTGCGTCACAAACACTTAGTACGTCAGGTTATGACAGGGCGCGCGAATGCCTTCACGCCATCTTCGCGCGCTTGCTTCGGGTGCGGGAAACTCGGGTAACCACATGCAGGTGAAGACACATGAAGAAGGAACGCCAGCGTGCACGTGCGCGCGCAGACCAGACCCCGCTCTCGGTTGCCGCCATCCGCAAGGTGGTGCTGTCGATGTACCACCGTCGCCATGATTACTGGACCGATGCGGATATCGCCGAGCTGCTGCCGGCGCTCGCCACATTCAATATCACGACGATCAAACAGTTGCGCTTGCTGATGAAGCGGCACCGACGCGCGCTGCTGCAGGAGGAAAGAGTGAAGATGCGTAGGGCGCAGACACTGCACCTGCTGGCTGAGGATGGTCCCTGTGGCATCGATGTACACGCCAATACCAGCTACTACGCCATCGGCGGCCTGGTCCGCACCAGCATGGAACACGAATTCGGCTTCGAGACGATGCTGCCCTTCCACGAGGTGCGCGAGGACGAACCCACGTAGTGCGGTGCCTGCCCGGTGGGTGTGGCAGCGCCGCCGGGGCATCATCGCGCGCCCTCACATCGCGCTGTGCTACTACAGCCCGTGCACCCTTCCGCACGGAGCACGATGATGGTCAATCCGCTCGCCCAGGCCCATCGCGGCCTCGGCACCACGCTGTTCAGCCTGTTGAACCCGATACCCTTCGGCTTCTTCGTCGGTGCACTGATCTTCGACGCGATCTATCTCAACAGCGCCGAGGTGATGTGGGGCAAGGCCGCCGCTTGGCTGATCACGTTCGGCCTGCTGATCGCCATCGTGCCGCGCCTGATCAACCTGTTCGCGGTCTGGCGCCGCAACGGCACGGCCACCCGCATCGACCGCATCGACTTCTTCCTCAACCTGGTCGCGGTGGTGCTGGCCATCTGGAACGCCTTCGTGCACAGCCGCGATGCGTATGCCGTTGCTGTGCCGGGCACGATCCTGTCGGCGCTGACCGTGGCCCTGATCGCCCTGGGCCTGATCCTGTTGTCATTGCAGCCGCCGGTGCTGCAGGGAGGTCGTCATGGCTAAGCACATCCTGCCCACCGTGGCCGCGCTGGCACTGGCCGTCACCCTGTCGGCCTGCGCCGGCAAGGCCGAATACCATCCGGCCGACCAGTCGGGACCGCAGCCGCCACTGCCCAAGCCGGCCAACTTCCTGATGCCGCCGATGCAGGTGCCCAAGGGCGTGGGCTGGGCCGACGGCCAGGCCCCCACGGTGGCCGAAGGCCTGAAGATCGAGCGCATCGCCGCCAACCTGCAGCACCCGCGCCGGCTGCTGACCCTGCCCAACGGCGATGTACTGGTGGTGGAAGGCAATGGCCCCGGCGAAGAGCCGGTCACCACACCCAAGCAGTGGATCGCCGGCAAGGTGAAGGCGCGCTCGGGCAAGGCCGGCAAGGGCGGCAACCGCGTCACGCTGCTGCGCCGCTCGCCAGGCACGAACACCTGGACCCAGCACGTCTACATCGAAGGCCTGCACTCGCCGTTCGGCATCCAGCTGATCGGTGACACGCTGTATGTGGCCAACACCGGCAACATCATGCAGTACCACTACGTGCCCGGCGAAACCCGCATGTCCGACAAGGGCCGCGAGTTCACCGACCTGCCCAGCACCATCAACCACCACTGGACCAAGGAACTGCTGGCCAGCCGCGATGGCAGCAAGCTGTACGTGGGCGTCGGCTCCAACAGCAACATTACTGAAAATGGCCTGGCCGTCGAATACCGCCGCGCGGTCGTGCTGGAGGTGGACGTAGCTACCCGTGGCAGCCGCATCTTTGCGTCGGGCATCCGCAACCCGACCGGGCTGGACTGGGAGCCGAGCACTGGCCAGCTGTGGGCCGTGGCCAACGAGCGTGATGAGATCGGTGCCGACCTGGTGCCGGATTACCTCACCTCGGTGAAGGAAGATGGCTTCTACGGCTGGCCCTACAGCTACTACGGCCAGCACGTGGACGAGCGCGTGCAGCCGCAGCGGCCGGACCTGGTGGCCAAGGCGATCGTGCCGGACTATGCCATCGGCTCGCACGTGGCACCGCTGGGCCTGTTGTTCTACACCGGCCAGGCACTGCCGGCGCAGTACCACGGCGGCGCCTTCATCGGCGAGCACGGCAGCTGGGACCGCTCGCCACTGAGTGGCTACGAAGTGGTCTACGTACCGTTCAAGGACGGCAAGCCGACCGGGCGGCCGCAGACCGTGGTCAGCGGCTTCACCTCGAAGGACGAGAAGACCCTGATGGGTGCGCCGGTGGGCATGGCGATGGATGCCGAGGGCGCACTGCTGGTGGCCGACGACGTGGGCGACGTAGTGTGGCGGGTGTCGGCGAAATAGCTGTGTAGCGTCGAGCCACGCTCGACTGCTGTGGATCCGGCCTTTGTAGAGCCGAGCCCATGCTCGGCTTACGCGCGCAGCGCGCGGGTTTCCGTGCACCGAGCGAACAGCAGCCGAGCATGGGCTCGGCTCTACAGTTCGGCGGTACTGCTGCGGAACCCGCTGAACACCGATTCCGCAGCAAACCCCACGCCGCCCAGCAGCACGCCGAAGTACACCACCGTGGCCACCACGAAGCCGTAGCCGGCTGCCACCGCCGCACCATCGCGCTGGATGAAGCCAATCGCAAACGACATCAGCGCCAGCGCCGGCAGCGTGTTGCTGAAGGGAATCGGCCCGGCCGGCGCCATCAGCAGCAGGGTCGCAAACACCAGCATCAGGTTGTTCAGGCGCATCATCTTCTTCGAGCGCACCATCACCGCCAGCCGCATCGGCCGCGACAGCCGCTCCATGCGGTGCACCCATTTCAGCGCACGGCCCAGGTTGGCCTTCAGCTTGTCGGTGGCGATCCCGCGGCGCGCCAGCTTCTGCGGCACCCACAGCGGGCGGTCGCGCACCCGGCTCAGGCCGATCAGCAGGATCGAGGCGCCAAACACCGTGCTCAGCCCGGGAATCGACACCGGAATGATGAAGATGGCCGAGAGCAGGATCACGACCAGCAGCAGGCCCTCATCGCCCAGCGCGCTGAGCAGGGTGCCGACGCTCACCTGGTCGCCGGGCAGCTCGTCGATCATCTGCTCGATCTGCTGGGCCAGGGGGGCGCTGTCGTTGGTTTCGGGGGCACGGTAGGTCATGCGTCGCAAGGTTCTCCAGGGAAGGGCGGTCAGCGGGCCGTCCTGCGGTGGGGGACGCACAGGCTCCTGCAGTATCCCGGCCAACGTGGGCAAAGAGGTGAACCGGGCATGAGGGGGTAAACTGGCGTGCCCCGCACGAGTTGAACGCAATGGACATGGGCCGCAGGCAATCGACCATCGAACTGGTCGCCATCGACATGGATGGCACGCTGCTGGACCCGTCGCACCAGCTCACCCCCCGCGCCAGGAAGGCCATCGCGCAGGCGCGCGCACTGGGCGTGCACATCGTGCTGACCAGTGGCCGCCCGGTTCCGGGCCTGGCGCCGTACCTGCACGAGCTCGGCATCACCGGCAACGACGACTACTGCATCGCCTGCAATGGCGGCCTGGTGCAGCGCATCGGCACGCGCGAAACCGTGGTCGAGTATCCGCTCAGCTTCGACGATTTCCTGTTCTGCGAGCAGGTGGCCCGCGACCTGGGCGTGCACTTCCAGGCGCTGGACAGCCAGCGCATGTACACGCCCAACCAGGACATCAGCTACTACACCGTGGCCGACTCGCATCTTTCGCGGATGCCACTGTCGTATCGCCGCGTGGAAGACATGGACCCGTCGATGTCCTTCATCAAGCTGATGATGATCGACGAACCCGAGGTGCTGGACGCTGCCATCGCGCGCCTGCCCAGCGCGCTGACCGAGCGCTTCGCGGTATTGAAGAGCGCACCGTTCTTCCTGGAAGTGTTCGACCACCGCGCGGGCAAGGGGCCAAGCCTTCAGAAGCTGGCCGAGCACCTGGGCATTGAGCGGGCCAACGTGATGGCCATCGGCGACCAGGAAAACGATCTGACCATGCTGCAGTATGCCGGCACCAGCGTGGCGATGGGCAATGCCATCGACGCGGTGAAGGTGGTGGCGCGGTTTGAGACCAGCAGCAATGCCGATGAAGGCGTGGCGCGCGCGATCGAGCGTTTCGTCCTGCAGTAACCGCGCGTCCCTATGCTCTGGTAGCTGCCAACCTTGGTTGGCACACACAATCGGCAAGCGCCGACCAAGGTCGGCCTCTACCAGGCCCCATTCGCCCCGGTAGGTGCCAACCTTGGTTGGCACACGCAGGCGGCCAGCGCCGACCAGGGTTGGCCTCTACCAATCCCCATTCGCCCCGGTAGCTGCCAACCTTGGTTGGCACGCGCAGGCGGCCAGCGCCGACCAGGGTTGGCCTCTACCAATCCCCATTCGCCCCGGTAGCTGCCAACCTTGGTTGGCACGCGCAGACGGCAAGCGCCGACCAAGGTCGGCCTCTACCAGGCCCCATTCGCCCCGGTAGGTGCCAACCTTGGTTGGCACACGCAGGCGGCCAGCGCCGACCTGGGTCTATACCCACGTATAGCCCACCCATCCCCACCGCCATCGGCGCTGTACCACCGCGCAATGGCGTATGCGGCAGCGCGATGCAAGAATTTCGCACGTCGAAATTACGCCATCGAATCCTGCGGCAGATGATCGTCTTCCTCTGCTGACCGGCGCGCACCGCGCCGTCGCTCTCTCAACGCAATCGCACCGCCAGCCAGGGCGCCGACACCGGCGCTGCAACGCGCTGGGCGTGCGCCTGCGCGACTCTCTCCCTGCACCCTGGATCTACTGCCATGAACACCCCACCCACGACGCGCCTCGCCCTGGCCATCATCGCGGCCACCACTGCACCTGCCTACGCCGCAGAAACGCACGACGCCGCGCTCGACACGCCCACCACGCTCAACGCCCTGCAGGTCATCGCCACGCCGCGCGGTGCGGCCGTGGCACCGACCCAGGTGGTCGGCCCCAACCGCTACATCATCAAGGCCGAAGACCTCGACGCGATGGTCACCGGCAACAATGGCCTGGCCATGCTGAAGCAGGTGCCGGGCGCGAGCTATACCGCCACCGATGGGCTGGGCTTGGATATCTCCGCCACCAGCCTGTTCGTGCGCGGCTTCCGCATGAACGAAATGGGCATCACCTTCGAAGGCGTGCCGCTGAACGACAACGGCTTCCTCTCGCTCACCGGCACCAGCGTGGTGAACGTGGGCGTGCCCGATGGCATCGGCGCGATCACGGTCAGCCCCGGTGGCGCACCGGTCAGCGTGTTCTCCAGCAGCGTCAATGGCGGCAGCCTGGAATACCGCCTGCGCGAGCTGCGGGACACGCCCAGCCTGCGCGTGAAGCAGGGCGTGGGCAGCAACAGCACGTTGGTCACCACCGTATCCGGGCAGAGCGGCCAACTCGGCGAGCATGGCCCGAAAGTGCTGGTCGACCTGCAGCGTGTGTCCGCCGACAAGTACCAGGGCGAGGGCACGCAGAACTTCCTGCGCGGCGACCTGAAGCTGCAGCAGGACGTCGCCTGGGGCGATGTCACCGTGTTCCTGTCCGACAGCAAGGCCAAGGTCTGGGGTTACAACAACATTTCCTTCGACATGATCCGCAAGCTGGGCTGGAAGGCCGACATCTTCTACCCGGACTACGCCTGGGCGTATCACGTGGCCTCGCCGGAGAACGCAGACAAATCCTGCGGCGCCTATACCTGTGGTGAACTGTCCGGGCTGATTCCCTACGACACCGGCCAGAGCACGCGTGACCGCGTGTCCTCGATCAACCACCGCTTCCAGATCAGTCCGGCGCTGAGCGGCAACGTGCAGCTGTACAACGCCAACAGCCACACCCAGGCCACGCTGACCGACCCGAACGTGCCGTCGCCCAACGGCGCGCCGTTCTCCGAACAGGTGCAGACCCCGCGCCTCAACCGGCTGGGCGGCATGCTCAATCTGCAGTTCGAGACCGGCGCGCACACCTTCACCGCCGGTTTCTGGCAGGAGAAGAGCAAGGCCGCGGCCAAGACCGAGTGGTACCAGCAGCCGCTGCTGGGCGAGGGCCCGCCGCTGAAGGCCACCGGTCCGTTCGATGTGTACGGCCCCGCGTTCAAGACCGACAACGCATCGAGCTGGGTGACCCGCTCGCGCCAGCTCTACCTGCAGGACGACATCGTGCTGAACGACACGCTGAAGCTGGGTGTCGGCTTCAAGGCCGTGGACTTCCGCACCAGCGGCGGCGGCCTCGGTGACGCCAAGGACCGGCCGGTGAACGGCACGCTGCGCGCGAAGAGCAACTTCCTGCCGCATGTCTCGCTGTTCTGGAGCCCGACCGAATCCACCGATGCCTTCATCGACCTGGCCAATACCATGAACGGCTACCGCGTGGCCCAGCGCGGCAACATCGGCTACACCGCCTCGGCGTGGACCATCACCGACCAGGAGGAGTTCGACCGCGTGGCCGGCACGCTGCGCCCGGAGAAGAACTGGAACCTCACCGTGGGCGCATCGCATCGCTTCGACCGGCTGACGATCACCGGCGACGTGTTCTACAACGACATCCGCAACCGACTGCTGTCGGCCGCCATCGGCACCCAGTTCGCACAGATCAACACCGTGCGGCTGATGCCGAAGATGCACGTGATCGGTGCCGACCTCGGCATCACCGCCGACCTGACTGACCACCTGCAGTTCTACCAGGGCGTGGCCGTGGCCCGTTCGTACTACGACAGCGATTTCGTGGTGGGCGACACGGTGTACCCGATCAAGGGCAACGCGCAGCCGGGCTACCCGCAGATCTCGCTGGTCAGCGACCTGTCAGCGCATTTCGGTGACTGGCGTTTTGGCGCCACCAGCACCTCCTACCTGCGCCAGCCCTTCACCTACGAGAACGACATCCGCGTGCCGACGTTCTGGCAGGTCAACACCTATGCCGCCTACCGCTTCGGTGCCGACAGCGCCGTGCCCGGCCTGGAGCTGCGGCTGGACGTGAGCAACCTGTTCAACCGCCACAACATCGGCACCGCCACCATTGCCGGCTCGTCGTTCTCGGGGGATTACCAGACCCTGCAGCGCAGCGCGCCACGGCAGCTGATGTTCAGTACCTCGATGGCGTTCTGAGACGATGAGGGTGGGGTCAGAGCCCTTTGCTGCGCAAAGGGATCCGACCCCGCAGCCACCCCGTGATCGGGGTCAGAGCCCTTTGCGCAGCAAAGGGCTCTGACCCCCAAAACCCGCCTAGAAACCCGCCTTGCGCAAACAACAGGGGTTTTCTGGCGGCGACGCAAGGTTCCCACAATGTTGCTGGGTCATCCTGTTGGCATGGCACAGCACAACCCGCGAACCCCGTTGTTCGGCATCCGGGGCCCAGGACGGCCCCGGCAGGCTCTGTCCGTGGCGCCGGCGATCGATCTGCAGGGCGAGTACCAGTTCTGGCAGGTCTACGAACGCGTGGTCCGCCCGCTGCCCGGCGGTGGGCTGCGCCGGGCCTGGCTGGTGTGCCAGAAGGTGTACCGGGACCGCCTGCGGTTCCCGCATGACACCCGTGAAGCCGCGCTGGCGCGTGTGCTTTTCGGCAGCAACAGCACGCCCGAGCGCGCAGCCGAACTGCAGGACCTCTTCGGCCTTGTCAGCCGCCGCATGGCGTCCGTTGCCGTCCGGCGACAGGCGCCCATCCCGGGAAAGTGAATCACTGGCCAGGAATCGACACGCGTTGATGGCTTTCTCTTGGTCCGCCTGCTTTTGGCCTATTCTGGGGCGGGCTGGTAAGGACGGGAAACGATGAAAATCAGACGATCTGCACGCCTTGTGATCGTTGCTGAGGATGCGGTGTTGCTGTTCCGGTATCACGATGAACACCACGCTCCCTTCTGGGCTACACCGGGCGGGGAGCTTCTGCCCGGGGAGGGATATGCGGACGCCGCACGGCGTGAGCTCAGGGAGGAGACCGGATTGGATCTGCCGATAGGCGTGCGGCTGGAAACGCGCGATGCCATCTACGCGGTCGCCCGATCAACGCCCGCGCGATGGCTGGAAGAATATTTTCTGGTCCGCAGCCCCAACCAGCCCGACATCCAGCGTGACGGGTGGACGGAGGAGGAAAATGCCACGATCAGGGCGTGGAAATGGTGGCGCGTAGAAGAGATGAGAGAACAGCCTGCTTCCCTGTTCAAGCCGGAATGGCTGCCGGATCTTTTTGAACGTGTGCCCGCATGACGCGGCCTGATTCTGCCCGCTGCGATTACGTGCTCGCCTTCCCCCGGTCCAGCTGCCGGTAGCCAATGGCCTCGGCCAGATGCGCCGTCTGGATCGTTTCGCAACCCGCCAGATCGGCAATCGTGCGCGCCACCCGCAGAATCCGGTGCATCGCCCGCGCCGACAGCTGCAGGCGCTCGATGGCCTGTTCCAGCATGTCCTGATCTGCCTCGCTCAGTCGGGTACAGGCCCGCAGTGCCGCCGGCGGCAGATGCGCGTTGAGCCCGCCACGCACCTGCTGCTTGGCATGGGCGGCTTCCACCCGTGCACGTACCGCCGCACTGGGCTCCCCCAGCGGCGTGCTCTCCCGCAACTCCACTGCGTCCATACGGGCCACACTGATATGCAGGTCGATGCGGTCCAGCAGCGGGCCGGATACGCGCGCGCGGTAGCGGTTGATGCGCTCATCACTGCACAGGCAGCGGTTGCTGCGGTCGCCAGCCCAGCCGCAGGGGCAGGGATTCATCGCCGCCACCAGCTGGAATCGCGCTGGATACTGCACGCTGCGTGCCGCGCGGGCGAGGCGGATGTGGCCGGATTCCAGCGGCTCTCGCAGGGTCTCCAACGCACTGCGGTTCCACTCCGGAAGCTCATCCAGGAACAGCACGCCGTGATGGGCCAACGAGATTTCGCCAGGGCAGGGCGGATTGCCGCCACCCACAAGCGCCGCCGCGCTCGCACTGTGGTGCGGTGCCCGGAAGGGCCGCTGCCGCCATCGTCTTGGGTCCAGCCCTTCGCCACTCACCGAGGCAATCGCGGCCAGCTGCAACGCCTCGGCTTCCTCGGTATCCGGCAACAGGCTGGGCAGGCGCGAAGCCAACAGCGTCTTGCCGCAGCCAGGGCTGCCGATCAACAACAGATGGTGCCCACCGGCGGCCGCCACTTCCAACGCGCGCCGTGCATGCGCCTGCCCCCGCACGTCGGCCAGATCGGGCAGGGGCAACGGTGTCGTGTCCACGCGCTCCACGGGCGGCAGCAGGCGCGGATTGCCCAGACCGGCACAGCACTCCAGTAGCGTGCGCGCCACGCGCACATCCGCGTGCTCGGCCAGCGCCGCCTCGGCGGCATTGCCGGGCGGCACCACCAGGATGCGGCCGGCATCAGCCGCCGCGATCGCAGCAGGCAGCGCTCCGGCCACCGGCCGCAGTTCGCCGGTCAGCCCCAGCTCGCCCAGGAACTCGTATTGCAGCAGCGACTGCGGATCGACCTGGCCACTCGCGGCAAGAATGCCCAGCGCGATGGCCAGGTCGTAGCGCCCACCTTCCTTGGGCAGGTCGGCAGGCGCGAGGTTGAGCGTGATGCGCCGCTGCGGAAAGTCGAAGCGTGCACAGAGCAGCGCGGCACGCACGCGCTCGCGCGATTCGCGCACGCTGGTCTCGGCCAGGCCGACAATCTGGGTGGCGGGCAGGCCGCCAGAGAGGTGCACTTCCACCCGCACCAGCGGGGCATCGACCCCGGCGCGGGCACGGCTGTGGACCAGCGCCAGGCTCATGTGTGGATTCCTGCAGAAAGACGCCTGATGGTGCGGCAGGTAATCTGCGTGGGACTATCGGGGTTTGCCGGCAATGCGTCTCGGGGTATTTCTGCCTGCAAAGGGCGCAGCGTGCGCATCGAGGGCAAATGATCTGTGCAGCGCGGCTCTGGGATGGCGGTCTCGCAGGTCTTGCGTCAGACAAGGGGTACTACAGGGCAGTGAAGGAAAGGAGCGAGCTGAAATGCAGTGCATTCGAGTACTGATGGCCCTCTCGCTCGCCATGGGCCTGCCGGGGTGCCGGGATGAGGTGGAGAGTTCAACGTATCCCATTGGCCAGACGGGAGAGACGTGCACCGCCTACAAGGGCTTCGAGCGCCAGCCTCCTGAAGTAGTTGTGGCCGAGCTTGCCAAGCGAGGGTTGGATAGCAGCCGTTTGGTGCATAGGACAGTCTGCGGCCCGATCACAAGTTGGGACATTCTCCCCCGCAGGGGCGTCGATCGATCGGATACCTCCGCCAGACGCATATGTAAGCGTCCACCTGCTGGAAGACGGCTCGGTTTCCGTCAGTACAGACCGCCCCTGACGTTGGCGCCGCCCTTGATGATCGAGCGGCGGGGGAACAGACAAAAGTACGGATGGGCTCGCAGGCGGGGCGAGTGGCACCCAGGTGGGCTGGAAGGGTGACAACGATACGACCCTGCGTGCTGAGAGCGGCACCAGGACAGCGGCGGAGTAGACATTGAGTTTTCCACATGTCAGGAGTACCCGGGAAATGTACAGATTCAAGGCCGAAGTCGTTTCCATGGAGGAAGATGACTACTGCATCGTAGTTGGCTTGGCCGACAGCTCGACGAATCCGTCTCGTTACGTGGTATTGCAGAACGCGAAGGCGTATGACGACCAGGACGAAGAGTTGGGCATGGCGCACGCCCATATCGAGGTCGGCGGAGGTCTTGAGCCTTGCTATGGCGGTCTGGTGCATATCTCTCTGCGGCGCATGGAGCTTGAGCTGTCTCTCTCCGAAAGTGCACAGAGGAAGCTTGGGATCACTGGTGGGATTGCAGTGACACTGAAAACGTTGGAAAACGGCAGCAAGCTGGAGGCCGCGTTGCGGAAAATCTGTGTTGCGGAGGGTATTCCGCTTGATCTGAACTCGTCTGGACGGGATTGAGTTCATGCTGTGCCGCACTGCCTGCGAGAGGCGGGCTGAGCGGGGACAAGAGGCAGCAGGTCCGGACAGGCGAATGTGTTCTGGCTCATTTTCAAAGCCGGGGGAGTGGCATGAAAGCTGACGAATTTGTATCCGCTATCCAGCGCTATGTGCTTGAATCATCCGTGGGTAGTACGATCTCGAACCTGGCGTATCCACCGGGCCGTCGGGTGGCCCCAGACCTGTTGGCACGGTCCGAATGGTTCAACAGCTTGTCCGCTGTAGAAGCCGACATGTTGCGAGCCGTTGCCGGTGAAGCTGCCCGTTCGGCGGTCTTCGGGTTTCTGGCGGTGCTTGATGGCACCCGTGTCATCGATTCAGAGAAAGGCACCCTCGAGCTTCACCATGTGGGTCGCGAGAAGCGCCTGGCGAATCCGTCTGGCATCGATCTACACGACCTGCTCGAATAGGTGCGGGATGCGCGCGCAGCACTAACATGGAGCGTGGGACTGATGAAACTGAACTTCGTGGCGGACTGCGACTGGGAGTCGCATGTTGGCAGGATAAAAAGTCATTACGTAGAGCGCTCCGCCACATTCGAGTCCAGGAGCTACGGGAACGAAGTGGCTTCTGTGGCATTGCTTTTCGTGTGTCGAGATCCCGAGCTGGATTTCAAGCGAAGAGTGCAGTTTCGACGAAAGAAGGCGGAGTTCTATACCGATGTGATGCTTGACCTGCCGACCATCGTTCCGCTCTCGATGAAGGAGAAAATGCGGTATGTCTCCCGCGAATTGCTTGAGCAGTTGGCGGAGCAACTGGGCAGGGTGAAGTTCAAGGACTTCGACCATGCAAGGTTTCTGATGGATCTGAAGGTATGGCTGGAGGACATCGATAGCCGTTACAACGGCCAATCGTCGGGTGCATGGCACTATGCCTCGGGCGAGGCGTCCTAGTCGCTCCGGAAGTCACCGATGCTCACTTGCTGGTCAGTTTTCTCAACGGAATGAGGGATCCATTGCAGCGCTATCTTTGTGATCTGGATGTAACAGGCAATCTTTCGGCGGGCCGCGATGTCGAGCAGCTGCTCCCCGATCGATATGAGTTGGATCAGCGTGTGATTCGCTTTGTCTCCATTGAGCAGGCCAATCTGAACGCCTGGAGGGTTCGTCTTTGCGAAGTATTTGACAATGGAGCGCCTGGCTTCATCGATGTGTACGAGTTCGAGGCGGTGGACCCTGATCATCCCTTTGGTACCGAGTGGACGTTTGATTCGGTTGACGGCGCCTTGAGGTTCGCGCGGGACGTGCTGAGGACCAGTCAGGGGTGCTATGTGAACCAAGGACTGATTCAAGACGAGTACAAGGACCGCTATCATCCGGAATGGTGATACGCCTCTGGAACGAGTGGGCTATCCGCACATGAGTCAAGAATGCTCTGTGATCATTCTTTCAGATGGATGGACGAAGTTGTCATGAAGACACGCAGACTCATCTGGATTGCGCTGGGTATGTTGCCTGCAGCAGCAGGCTTCCCCGCAGGGAATACACGCGTGGACTTTGTATCGAAAGCCTTCCGCGATGGAAGTTTCGTCCCGCATGTCTACAGCGAGAGGGATTTCCTGCGCCGCTATGGTGATGGCGAGATGGTCGTGGACGCGGCAGGGCTGATACGGCGTAGATACCTGGATCCCACTACCCGATTGGAGGTGCTGATCACCTCCAACCCTGACGTGGCTCCGCAGTTCCGAACCATTGATGAGATCCGCGTTTCATCGATCAGCGCGGCGCAACCCACTGCAGGTAGAACCGAGAGCCTGCGCGGCATGAAGCTGAAAGGCGTTGCGATGGGTGATCCGGCGTCCGAGGCCATCGGCACAGCACGCAGATATGGCCAGGGGAAGACAGAGCAGGCAACGCTGGGGGGCTTCGATGTCGAGCGCACCTGTGGGTTCTCGGAAGGTGGATCGAGCATTTGCTTCTACGTTCGGGATGGGAAAGTGGTTGCGATGGCGCTGGGGTTTGGCCCCTGACCAGTTGCTGTGCCGCATGCGGTGCAGGCACAGCGCAACCGTGAGCGTCAGCCTACGAGGGCACTTCAGCGCTGAGGTAATTGGTGGAAGCGGCCTGGCGGTTGGCTGGCGCCCCAAGCAGACACCGCTGCTCATCCAGCACCAACCCATTGAAGCGCCCAAACCGTGCCTCAACCCACGAAGGCCCCGCGCTTTCCACCAGCAATCGCCCCTGGCTCTGGTGCAGATCCAGCCAACGCTCGAAGCTGATGCGCAGCCGTTCGATATCCGGTGCCCGCCAGCGGGCATCGGCAGGCATGCGGATCAGCACGCGCGAGGGCGCGTTCTCCACCTCCATCACCAGCACGCCCTTGCAGCGGATCTCGAAGGACATCACCCCGGCATAGCGCGCGTGCAGTTCAAAACCCTCGTAGGCCTTCGCGGTCACGAAGCCGAGTGCATCACTGCGCAGCAGGCGGTAATCGGCTGGCTGCAGCTTCTGGTAGGCCCAGACCTGATCGCCCGTGGGCTCGGGCCACTCCACCCACATCGCGCCGATCACCGCGATGCACACCGCTACAGCGGCCAGGCCATGCATCTTCATTCGTCACCCCGCACACAGGCAGAAAGGTCCGCGCCATAAGCGCGCTCAGTCCTTGGGTCGCATCCGCTCGTGAATGAAGGCGGTCAGCGCCAGATCGGCCATCACCAGCCCCTCCATCACCCGGTCGCCCACGTACTGCTCTGGCCCGCCGTTCTGGCGCGTGCGCTCGGCCGCCAGCAGGATCTCCTGCACGATGCGCTGGCCGGTGAGTGCGCAGTCGGCGTCGGACAACGCCATCTGCCGGCCACGCAGGTGATGGCGCTCAGGCCACGGCTGGCCATCGGCCGCAGCGCCCGCGCCGATGGCGCGCAGGATGGCGATGAGGCTGTTGGGGTCCGGGGCCGGAGCGGCCGAGGGCGCTTGCTGGATCGGGCGCGGGGGAGGGGAGTGCGGCGTGGTCATGGCGGGCTCCGTGCATGCAGGCGGACGCCGCCACCGATAAAGGTGGCGGGCAGAGCGTGGCTCGAAAACCGGATGTTGGGAACCGGCGGGTACAAGACCCCCACGCCCCGCCCGCCATAGCCGGCAGACGGATTGCCAGCCGGCACCACGCGCGGTGGTGCCGGCTGGCAAGCGCAAACTACTTCCCAACAAAACGGGCTTTCGAGTCCCGACCACCGATGCACGGTGGCGCAGTAACGATTACCTGCTGTTGTTCGGAATGCCAACGGGTGGGGGGCAATGCCGCCAAAACCCGAGACGCTTTTGGCATTGTCGCATAGCACCGGAAGCGGCGAGAGCCTTGGCGTGCTTGGCGCAGCGGGACTTCTGGAATGGAGTCGTCAGAACCTTCCGCTAGAGACGCAGGGAGCGGCAAATGCGACAGCACTTGGTAGGCGAAAGCGTATTGCTACTACCAATAGCGGCGCCTGGCTAGCCAGTCGAATCTGGCCGCTCGCGGAACCAAGCCCCGAACTGGCCGTGGTGCGCGAAGTGGCGCAGTTCGAACTGACGAGATTCGTGAATGACGTGCCGCCATCGGGCACAGCCGTACTTCTTGGGGGTTTGTTCCGGGTGGTGCTCTGCTACCCAGCGAACGGCTGTGTCCACACTCACCCAGCCGTCGATCGCCCGTTCTCGGAAGGCCTGTCTCAGCGCACTGACAATACCTGTGAGCGGCCAATGGATCTGCCCATCAGGCGCGATGCCGTTGACCATAAACTCATGGAACTGGGGAGAGTGAACCAGCTCCGCAAAGGCTTTCGCTCCCCGCGCAACATCTGCCGCAAGTGCACGCAGCCGTTGAAACTGGCGGTCGATCTGAGCGTAGGAACGGCTGAGTGCAGCCTGTGCCTTCAGGCATCCTTCGACAGTCTGGATATCGTATTGCTCGATGAAGTGGTGAACGAGCACGTTCCTGAGGTTCACCAGTTCGCGCAGGTCGGCTTGCAGCGTTGCATGGGATTGCTCTGGAAACTCTAGCCCCATGTGCAGAGCGACGAAGCTTGAATTGCTGTCGTAACCCGATGGGCCGCCAGGGGCTTCGCTGCCCTCTTTGACCACGCATTCGGCAGTCAGGTGACCTACCAGCACCCCCATGGTCTTGCCGCTGATCTCTGCTTTGCGCTTGTCCAAAGCCATTGGGAGTGTTTCCGGCGTACCGAACAACTTCTGAAAGGCGAGCATGGATCTCATCAGTTGCTCGCACTGCTGAAGTCGCAGAATGCAACGGCCAAGAAGCTGTTGCACTTCGTGCTGTGCACCGACAATGTCATTCTGGTCGACGGCGGACATGGCAAACCTGAGCATGGGACACGTCGACTTTACAGCCAGAGATGGTGGAAGCTCAGGCTGGACCAGAATGATGAGGTTGTTGTCTGCATCGCTTGCGGGCATGAGTGACTTTCTGCCTATTGACCCCTTAGGGCGTCGCGCAGAAGGTGACTACCTCTGTAGTCAGCCGGAGCCACCCTGCCCCGATCAGGAAGGTTCTGCGGTGTTTGAACGGATTCCACCCACTGGCGCAGGCCAAACAAGGACCACTATACGTGTCACACCGCAGCCGACTGCTTCTCTGTGCGGGTCTGGTCCCGCTTCCGTGGTTCCTGTTCTGGACCAGCGTTGCCGCCCTGTTCGCGCCGGGCTACAACCCGCCTGCGCAGCACGCCAGCGAGCTGCTGCAGGCGCCAACGCTTGCAAGCATCTGCGGCAGGATCGCGGCTATCGGCTCCGGTATGGGCTTCGTGGCGTTCTCCATCGGGGTATGGCGGGAGTCCGGTCGCCGGATTGCAGTAGGTGCAATCTGCTGGTTGGTCTTTGGCATTTCCATGCTGACCAACGGGCTCTGGCCCATGGGCCATCCGATGCACGGCTTCTACACCATTGGTATCGCAAACATCATTGCACCGGCGATGTCGCACATCGAACTGAGTGCGTGGTCTGCCAACCGAAGGGCGTATGCCATGACCGCTGTGGTGAGCATCGCGGGCATCGTCTATCTCTGGTTGAACGTGGTGGGGGCGGATCCGGAGGGATTCAGGGGGCTGACACAGCGCCTCTTCTCGTCGATCAACTCGCTGTGGCCGTTCCTCGTGGGGCTGTACCTGATGCGGCGGGGTTCAAGCGCGCTGAAGGCGCAGGCTGCGCATTGATGGGGGCGCGCGACAGGAACATAGAGGGCCGAACAAGGACTTCTCGATTCTCCGGCCCCAGCTCAAGGTGATCTTCTCGGGATTCATGCCAGTGTGCTCGCTGTTCAAGCCGTGGGTGCTCTTCAACCATCTGTTCCTTGATGCTGGCACCACGGGTGGCAAGAGGGGGAAGGTCGTGCGCGCCTTCTGCTATAAGTAGCGCAACCGCGCCCAGAGAAGGCTCTTGCGATTGATGCCCGCTCTGGGCTGAATGCAAACGTGCCGGCGCCAGACAACGCGACCCGGAATGCTAGAGGCCGCTCTCGATCCGAAGCGGACGTTCGTCCCCTTCAGCCCTACGCGACACCTGCCAGTCCAGTGATTCGTCTACCTGAGGTTCTTGGTTCTCAATGATCGATCTGCCTTGTCCATCGTGTGGCTTCCTGACCCTGGAAGACGTCTACGGGTCCCATGCCATATGTCCGATCTGCAACTGGGAGGATGACGGAGTGCAACTTGCCAACCCCACATCCACCGGCGGAGCCAACGGCGAGTCTCTGGCGCAAGCGCAGCAGAATGCTCTTTCCAGTTTCCCCCTTGGCGTCGAGGTCGCAAGCGGCTTTCGCCGCGGATCTGGCTGGCGCCCTTTGTCCAGCACGGAGATCGGGCACTACGAAGCTCTAAGGGGCGGCAATCACTGGCACAGCAAGAGTGTCTCGTACGAGAAGGAGGCTTACTGGTCGATGCTGGGCGTTCTTTCGATCTGAAGCACTTCGCGGCTCAACTCATGGCGTTCGCGAATGTCCACCACTGGCCGAGAGCGGACATTGGCTCGCGCAGGGTATTTCCTGTGGATCACTGACCAGCCAGCGACCCGTAGCGGACATGGCCCAAATGTCTTGAACGTGGATTTCGCGGGGCTTCTGATCCTATGCCTGGATCTGGCCAATGCGCCGGCTTGATGGCCGAACCCAGCCGCCCTAGGATCGCGCTGTATCAGGGGAAAGTACGCCACATGGTGCTTTGTGGGCAGGTCGTATGACCGGATCCAAGGGTCCATCCATCAGGGAGTCAGGTCCCATGAGAAACATGACAGTGCTCCTACTCGTGCTTGCGATTGCCAGCCCAGCTGCAGTCGCGGCGGATCGCCCTTCGGCACAGGCCGTGCTCAATCGCGTTGCCAACGAAGGGGGGCGCAAGGTGCTTTGGGACCTGTGGCAGCACGAGCGGGAGTTTGGGCAGGTCACCGCTGGCATCGAGTCAGGCGATCCTGCATGGCTTGAGGTTGCGGCTGCGCTAAAGCCGTTTTCAGATGCGGGCGCCTCCCTATCCATCAATTACGCGGTAGCCCGTGCATTGCCCAAGACGCCAGAGCGGGTCTTGGCATTGACCACCCAGGGATTCAAGGTCGAGGACATCTGCACATCGCCGTTCATCGAGCCAGATCCGGGAGTCGCGGAGGCGTATGAACGACGTACGCTTGCGGCACTTTCACGACTGAAGGGCACATCGGTTGCGTCCGTTGCGGCAGAATGCGCGGCGCAGGTCCGCCTTCCGGATGGGGCTTGATGATTTTTACGGCTGGGCTTTTTGGACATGTTCAAGTAGGGACCGGCCAGCCCTCCGTTTGAGCCCAAGCCGATTCCCCCGGTTCGGCCTATTCCGAAGCTGCTGTCGTCCGGTTCCGGCCGGAATCTGGCATCAACGAGGCCTACGCACTGGAATACGTTCCGAAAAGGACAGCTGGATTCCCATGGCAGCATTCGATCATTCCCTGGTAACCCTCCGATTCTTCGGCGACGACCTCCTGCCCGAAGAAGTCAGTGCCTTGCTCGGAGCGACTCCAACCGCATCGCATCACAAGGGCCAGGAACTCAGAGGCAACCAATCAGGCACCGTGCGTATCGCCAGAACCGGAAGCTGGCAACTTGATGCGGCGCGTCGTGAGCCTGAAGATCTGGAAGCGCAGATCTTCGAGATCCTCGATCAACTCACCGGCGATCTCGCCGTATGGCAGGCTCTGGCACGCTTCCGGCCTGATCTGTTCTGTGGCCTTTTCATGGGCAGCAGCAATGATGGTGTCTCGCTTTCGCCTCGCACGCTGCTCGCCTTGGGTGAGCGCGGCATTGAGCTCGGGCTGGACATCTATGAAGCCGATGAAGAAGTGCGCAACGCCCAGCGCCAGCAGGCCATCAGTTGATGATCTCCCCACTCCCCGAAGCAACAAACGCCTTCAACTGCCGAACGAACTCCGCGTCGTAGGCTTCCCACTCCGTAACCTCCCCAACCACCCGCAACGGCTGCGCACTCCGATACGATCGCGTCGGGTTGCCGGGAAACTTCTTGTTGGTCACGTTCGGATCGTCTTCAAACGGCCCGGTCGGCTCCACCACATACACGCGCGGCCGCCCCTCACCGCGGGCCATCTCCGCAGCCAGCCCGGCGCCCTTGGCAATGGTGGTGAAGTAGATGTGGTTCATCACCACGCTGTCGCGATAGTTGGAGCGGAAGCCCGCGCTCAGCAAGTCGCCCACGGCCAGGTCAGCGCGGGTGCCGTGATAGAACGGCCCAGCCACCTGGTCGCAGGTGTCATGCGAAACGGGTGTCCAGTCGGTGTCCTGTGCCATTGCTGCTGCCCCTCTCTGTGCTGCCGGATCGACAGGCCGGCGAGTCTAGGGCGCCCGGTGGGCCTTGCTGCAAGGCCCCATCCAGGAAATAATCTGTAAACGGGAGGCGCAGTGCGCCTCCTTTTTTCATTCTGCGGCGCCGCGCCCTTCCAGCTCGCGCACGGCGGTTTCCAGCGCGTCCAGCTTCTGGCGGGTCTTCAGCAGCACGGCGCGCTGCACTTCGAACTCCTCGCGGGTGACCAGGTCCAGCTTGGCCAGGCCGGCCTGCAACGCGCTCCTGAAGGTGGCCTGCAGTTCCTCGCGCGATTCGCGCAGGCCCGGCGGCACCAGGTCGCTGAGGCGACGGGCGAGGTCATCGATTTGATTCAGGTCGATCATGGGGTGCTCCGTGGGGTGGGCCCGTGCATCCGGCGCGGGCAGGCCATTCGGGCACAAGGATACTGCCGGCACCCACTGCCCGGACAGGCCGCAGCGGCTTCGCACGGGCCGCGTTCAGGCGCTATCCTCCACGCCGGAAGACAGGAGATAGACGATGAAGATGGTCATGGCGGTGATCAAGCCGTTCAAGCTCGACGACGTGCGCGAAGCGCTGGCCGAGCGTGGGGTCACCGGGATCACGGTGACGGAAGTGAAGGGCTTTGGTCGCCAGAAGGGCCACACCGAGCTGTACCGTGGCGCGGAGTATGTGGTCGATTTCCTGCCGAAGGTGAAGCTGGAAGTGGCGGTGACCGATGACCAGGTGGAGGCGGTGGTTGAGGCCATCGTGAAGGCCGCCGGCACCGGCAAGATTGGTGACGGCAAGGTGTTCGTGTACGACCTGGGCAGCGTGGTGCGTATCCGTACCGGCGAGTTGGACGCGGACGCGTTGTAACCCGCTCGGCGGGATGTTGTAGAGCCGAGCCCATGCTCGGCTGCATTTCGCGCGATGCAGGAACAGCAGCCGAGCGCGCGCTCGGCTCTACAAAGAGCGGTAAAGCGGTCGAGCGAGCTCGACCCCTACCGGCGCTTGGCCCACTTGTAGAACCGCTTCCAGCCCTGGCGCACGGCGGCGACCCAGCCCGGGTCGGCCACCAGTGCGGCCTGCGCGGCACTCGGCGCCTGGCCGGTCACGCGCTGGCGGATCTTCAGCAGGTTCTTCATGTCGCTGCGGCGCATCTGCCGGCTCAGCGGGCCGCGGCGCAGCCAGCGGGGTACGCGCCAGGCGGAGGTGAAATCCAGCAGGACCGGCACGCCGCCACTGACCACCACGTTGGTGCCATGCAGGTCGTTGTGGGTGATGCCGGCGGCGTGCAGGCGGCTGAGCGCGTGCTGCAGCTGCTCGAACACTTCATTGCCCACGGCCTGCGCGGTGCTCAGGGTCTGGCCCGGGATGAACTCCATACCCAGTGCCAGGCCACCGAGGGTGCCGAGCAGCGCGGGGGCATGCTTCCAGCCGCCGAGGCGCTGCAGCATGCGGGCCTCGCGGCGCACCATCAGTCGCGCGATCAGCGAAACGGGAGTGCCGCGGTAGCGGGAGTAGTCCTTGATGACCGCCTCGCGCCCGTCCAGGCAGGTGCGGTAGACGTCGGGGGCCAGGAAACGTTCGCCGCGCTTGAGCAGCAGCGGGGAGGCGGCATCATTGCCGCAGGAGGAGGGGGGAAGAGCAGGAAGATGCATGTCGGGGTCTCGGACGACCCGGTGGGTGGCGCAAAGCGTCAAGCGAACCGGTATTACAGGGAGTTACTAAGTTTTCGTTAATTTTAGTACTCGCCAGTTCGCTATTCCACGATTTGTCGGAGAAATGTCGGGGTCGTGGCTGGAACAGTTCGTCACGCAGAATCGGACAATTCCGTCTCACTTATAAGGTTTGCCCCGCTGAATCAATGAGTTGGGCGCGCTTCCAGCCCATTCATCGGCGGCGCGCTGAACGCCACGCACGTCCAGCTTGACCCCAGCGCACGCCCTGCCGACCATAAGCTGTTAACCCGCGACATCGGCGGCCGCCCCCCTCCGGCACGTCCCCGTCCCCTGCCGCGTTCCGAACCGGTGCTGGCCGCCTGGCCGTGCATCGCCCCGTTTCCCGTTCCGGCCGCGGCTGGAGGAAAGTGCTTTGATCATCAAAATCGTCATTGCAGCGCTGTTCGTGGCCTGCGTGCTGTACATCCACTTCCGTGGCAAGGTCCGCGCGCGCTGGTCGCGCCAGCTGCTGGACCACTCCAGTTTCATGGCCCCGATCAACGTGGTCATGTACATGTTCTCGAAGGTGCCGACCACGCCGTTCCTGGACCCGGGCAAAGAGTTCCCGCAGCTGGAGCCGCTGCGCCAGAACTGGCAGATGATCCGCGACGAGGCGCTGGCGCTGCGCGACGCGCAGAAGATCGCTGCCTCCAGCACGTTCAACGATGCCGGCTTCAATTCGTTCTTCCGTCGTGGCTGGAAGCGCTTCTACCTGAAGTGGTACGGCCCGTCGCACCCGTCGGCGAAGACGCTGTGCCCGAAGACCACGGCGCTGATCGAGTCGATCCCGGACGTGCGTGCGGCGATGTTCGCGCAGCTGCCACCGGGCAGTGAGCTGCGCCCGCACCGCGACCCGTTCGCTGGCTCGCTGCGCCTGCACCTGGGCCTGAGCACGCCCAACGACGATGCCTGCTACATCGAAGTGGACGGCATCAAGAAGAGCTGGCGCGACGGCGAGTGGATGATGTTCGACGAGACCTACATCCACCATGCGCACAACGAGACGCAGCAGGACCGGGTGATCCTGTTCTGCGACATCGCCCGCCCGCTGCGCTTCGGCCTGCCGGGCCTGTTCAACCGCGCGGTGGCGGCCACGCTGCTGGCCGGTGGTGCATCGCCGAACCTGCCGGGTGACCCGACCGGTGGCGTCAACAAGGCGTTCGGCAGTGTCTACAAGGTGCGCCTGAAGGCCAAGGCGCTGCGCGAGCGCAGCGTGGTGGCCTACCAGCTGATCAAGTGGGGCATGGTGGTGGCGGTGATCGCGGGCATCTGGGCGCTTTGACTGTAGAGCCGAGCCCATGCTCGGCTGGGTTTACCGCAACCTGTCCGAAGAGCAGCCGAGCGTGGGCTCGGCTCTACAGAAAGCAGAAAACCCGCGCTGTCGCCAGCGCGGGTTTTTGTTTGGATCAACCCTTCAATGCCGCCTGTACGAACGGCGGGGTCACCAGCACGCCGGTGTGCAGCGCGGCGGTGTAGTACAGGGTGTTGAAGGTCTTGGCGGCCGAGTCGGCCTGGCGGAAGTCGAAGCTGCTGTCGCCCTTGCGCGCCATGGTCACGCTCCACCAGCCGGTGGGGTAGCACGGCTGCGGGAACGGCAGGGTCTTGAACGAACCGAAGCCGGCCTTGCCCATCTCGGTGCGCATTTCGTTGATCAGGTCCAGCTGCATCAGCGGCGATTCGGACTGCTGCACCAGGATGCCGTCGTCCTTCAGGGCCTTGAAGCAGCTCTCGTAGAAGGCCTTGTTGAACAGGCCTTCGCCGGGGCCGACCGGGTCGGTCGAATCAACGATCACCACGTCCACGCTGCCGGCCGGGCAGTTGGCCATGTAGGCCACGCCGTCGTCGAACAGCAGCTCGGCGCGGGCGTCATCGTTGGAGTCGCACAGTTCCGGAAAGTGCTTGCGCGCCATCACGGTGACCTGCTCGTCGATGTCGCACTGGGTCACGCTCTCCACGCCGCTGTGCTTGAGCACTTCGCGCAGGGTGCCGCAGTCGCCGCCACCGATGATCACCACGCGCTTGGGCGCAGCGTGGGTGAACAGCACCGGGTGGCTGATCATCTCGTGGTAGAAGAAGTTGTCCTTGCTGGTCAGCATGATGGCCCCGTCGATGGTCATCAGGTTGCCCCAGTCGGTGGTCTGGAAGATCTCGATCTTCTGGAACGGCGACTGCACCTCGTCCAGCTTGCCGGTGATGCGGTAGCCGATGGCCGAGCCGGTGCGCTCGAAGTGTTCGATGTACCAGTTGTTGCTGTCAGTCATTGGAAAACAGTCCTGTTCGGAGGGGTGGAGCCGGGCTGGCGGGCGGGGCCGCGTGGCACAGATGCCACATCCGGACGGATCGGCCCGTTCAGGTTGGAACCTGTCACGGGCGCGGGCGCGCATGATAACGAACCTGTGGGCATATAGGCGTTATCATGCCCCCCCTTTTATTGCCAACAAGGCCGACTGAAATGACCGATTGGTCCCTCGACCAAGCCCGCAAGACCTACTCGATCCCGCATTGGGCGGACGGTTACTTCGACGTGGATCAGGCCGGGCACATGGTGGTGAGACCGACCGGGGCGGACGGCCCGGTGGTATCGCTGCCCAAGGTGGTGGACGCTGCGCGCGCGGCCGGTGCCAAGCTGCCGCTGCTGGTGCGCTTCCCGGACATCCTCGGCCAGCGCCTGGGCAAGCTGCAGGCGGCCTTCGCCCAGGCCCAGCAGGACTGGGAGTACAGCGGCGGTTACACCGCCGTGTACCCGATCAAGGTCAACCAGACCCGCGGCGTGGCCGGCACCCTGGCCAGCCACCACGGCGAAGGCTTCGGCCTGGAAGCGGGCAGCAAGCCCGAGCTGATGGCCGTGCTGGCGCTGTCCCGCCCGGGTGGCCTGATTGTCTGCAACGGGTACAAGGACCGCGAGTACATCCGCCTGGCCCTGATCGGCCGCAAGCTGGGCCTGCAGACCTTCATCGTCATCGAGAAGCCGTCCGAGCTGAAGCTGGTGCTGGAAGAGTCCAAGGCGCTGGACGTGAAGCCGGGCCTGGGCGTGCGCATGCGCCTGGCCTCGCTGGGCGCCGGCAAGTGGCAGAACAGCGGTGGCGACAAGGCCAAGTTCGGCCTGTCGCCGCGCCAGCTGCTGGACCTGTGGAAGTCGCTGCGTGACACCGAGTACGCCGACTGCCTGAACCTGCTGCACTTCCACATGGGCTCGCAGATCTCCAACGTGCGCGACATCGCCAACGGCATGCGCGAAGCCACCCGCTACTTCGTGGAGCTGTCGCGCCTGGGCGCGAAGATCACCCACGTCGACGTGGGTGGTGGCCTGGGCGTGGATTACGAAGGCACCCGTTCGCGCAGCTTCTGCTCGATCAACTACGGCCTGCATTCCTACGCCAGCAACATCGTGCAGCCGCTGGCCAATGCCTGCGAAGAGTTCGGCCTGACCCCGCCGCGCATCGTCACCGAGTGCGGCCGCGCAATGACCGCGCACCACGCGGTGCTGATCGCCAACGTGTCGGAAGTGGAAGAGGCACAGGAAGGCCGCGTGCCGGACCAGCACGACGACGAGCCGGCGGCGATCCGCCACCTGCGCGAGATCCACGACGAACTGGACGTGCGCCCGGCGGTGGAACTGTTCCAGGAAGCGCAGCATTTCCATGCCGAAGGCCTGGCCAGCTACGCGCTGGGCCAGATCGACCTGCCGCAGCGTGCGCGCATCGACGACCTGTTCTACGCCATCGCCCATGGCGTGCGTGCGCGCCTGAGCTACGACGAGAAGAGCCATCGCCCGGTGCTGGACGAACTGAACGAGCGCCTGGTCGACAAGTACTTCGTCAACTTCAGCGTGTTCGAATCGATCCCGGACGTGTGGGCGATCGACCAGGTGTTCCCGATCGTGCCGATCGAGCGCCTGGATGAAACCCCGGACCGCCGCGGCATCATCGCCGACATGACCTGCGACTCGGATGGCATGGTGGAAACCTATGTCGAGAACGAGAGCCTGGACAGCTCGCTGCCGCTGCACAAGATGAGGCCGGGCGAGAGCTATCGCATCGGCTTCTTCATGGTCGGCGCCTACCAGGAAATCCTGGGCGACATCCACAACCTGTTCGGCGATACCGACGCGGTGGAAGTGCTGGCCGATGCCGATGGCTACGCCATCACCCAGCAGCGCCGCGGCGACACCACCGACGTGATGCTGGATTACGTGGGTTACCGCCTGGACGAACTGCGTGCGACCTATGCGCAGCGCGTGGCTGCAGCGCAGCTGTCGCCGGAACGCGCGCAGGAACTGTCGGACGCGCTGGAAGCCGGCCTGACCGGTTACACCTACCTGTCCGACGAACCGCTGGTGTGATGGACGGCGCCGGGTTTGCCCGGCGCCACCGTTGCCGATGAGCGCGCGCGCGATCTTCCACCTGTTCCTGCATGCCGCCGTGCCAGCGTTGCTGGCATGGCTGTTCTGGCGCAAGCGCTTTGCCTCGGCGTGGCTGCTGATGCTGCTGGGCTGGATCATCGACCTGGACCATCTGCTGGCCGACCCGATCTATGCACCGAACCGCTGCAGCATCGGGTTCCACCCGCTGCACACCGCACCGGCCATCGCAGTCTATGCCGGGCTGTGCGTGCCGAAGAAAACGCGGTTGTTCGGTATCGGTCTGATCATCCACATCGTGCTGGACGCGATTGATTGCTGGTGGATGCATCACCGTTGATGCTTGGTGCGTGTCGACCAAGGTCGACACCTACCGGGTGCACGGTGGCGGACGGAACTGACGGACTGCTTTGGTGGATGCCGACCTTGGTCGGCGCTTTTGATGCGTGTCGACCAAGGTCGACACCTACCGGGGGGGGGGGCGGCTGAACCGGTAGCGCCGGGCGGCGCCCGGCGAGCGCAGCGGTGCTTCACGCCACCGGCAACCACAACGTCGCACGCAGGCCCGGCTGCGCATTCTCCAGCTGCAACCGCCCGCCATAGCTGGCGGCGATATCGCCTACGATCGCCAGGCCCAACCCGCTGCTGCCTTCGCGCTCGTCCAGCCGCACACCACGCTGGGTGACGCGTTCCAGCGCGTCTGCGGCCAGGCCGGGGCCATCGTCGCGCACTTCGATGCGTAGCTGCCCTTCGCTGGTTTCCGCTTCGACAGTGACCTGCTGTTGCGCCCAGCGCCCGGCGTTGTCCAGCAGGTTGCCCAGCATCTCCTCCAGATCCGCACTGGCGCCGGCGAACTGCAGCGCCGGATCGATGCCTGTCGCCGTGAACGCGATGCCACGTTCGCCATGCACGCGTGCCATCAGCCGGCACATCGCCTGTGCGACGGCCGCCACGTCGGTGCGCTGGCGATGGTCGGCAGCCAGTCCTGCAGCCAGGTAACGGTCGACACTGGCCTGCATGCGCGCACTCTGCTCGCGCACGGTGGCACGCCAATGCGTGCCGTCGCTGTCAGCTTCGGTGGCCAATACGCTCAGTGGAGTCTTCAGCGCGTGCGCCAGATCCTGTGCACTGGTGCGCGCACGCGCGACCATGCGTTGCTGGTGGTCCAGCAGCGCGTTGAGTTCTTCACCCAGCGGTGCGACCTCCGCGCCCAGTCCCTGTGTGTCGATGCGCTGCGCATCGCCGCGACGTACCCGTTCCAGCTGCGCACCGAGGCGATGCAGCGGGCGCAGGCCGAAGTGCACCTGGCTGGCCAGCACCGCCAGCCACGCCGCGACCAGCACGCCCAGTGCGATGGCGGTGCGCTTGCGGAACGCGGCAACATCGGCATCCAGCGCGCTGCGGTCGGTGGCGACCACGGCCACGAACGGTTCGCTGGCGCGCGGCAGGCGCACCTGCTGCACGCGTGCACGCAGGAATTGTTGCAGCGGCCCGGGCAGATTGCGCGTGGCCGGCCCGGCGGCCTTCGCCGGCAGGGTTTCATCCCACAGCGAGCGCGACTGCAGCAGCACGCGGCCATCGGCACCGGCGATCTGCCAATAGGCACCGGAAAACACGCGCTGGAAGCGCGCATCATTGGGTTCCTGGCGCAGGCGCAACTGCCCGTCCGGGTCCACTTCGGCCTGTGACAGCAGAGTCAGCATGTCCTGCTGCAGTTCGTGGTCGAGGCGGTCGCGCGCGCTGCGCTTGAACAGCTCGCCCAGCAGAGCGCTGGCCAGCAGCGAGACCAGCAGCAGCCCGACGCCGCCGGCCAGCAGCAGGCGCCGCCGCAGCGACGGTTGCCGGTTCATGGCTCGGCCAGCCGCCAGCCTTGGCCGCGCACGGTCTGGATCAGGTCGATGCCGAGCTTGCGGCGCACGCGTCCGAGCAGCACGTCCAGTGCGTTGGAGTCCGGGTCGTGGCCGCCGTCGAACACCTGTTCGCCCAGCCGGTCGCGGCTGATCACCTGTCCGCTGTGGTGGATGAAGTAGCTGAGCAGGCGGAATTCCTGCGGACTCAGTGGCAGCGCCTGTCCATCCAGCTCGAAGCGGCCGGCATTGACGTCCAGCTGCAGCGGGCCGCAGTGCAGGCGCGGGCTGGCGTGGCCATGGCTGCGGCGGATCAGGGCGCGCAGGCGCAGCACCAGCTCATCGGCCTGGAAGGGTTTGGTGAGGTAATCGTCGGCACCGGCATCGAAGCCGGCCAGCTTGTCGTGCCAGCGCCCGCGCGCGGTCAGCACCAGCACCGGAAAGCTGCGGCCGTTGCCGCGCCAGCGCTCGATCACGCTCAGCCCGTCCAGCCCGGGCAGGCCGAGGTCGACGATGGCGGCCTGGAGGTCTTCGATCTGCCCGATTTCTTCGGCCTCGCGACCGTCGGCGACCACCGCCACCACATAGCCGGCCTGTTCCAGCAGGGGCACCAGGCGCTGTGCCAGTGCGGCATCGTCTTCGGCCAACAGGATGCGCATCAGTCGTCGAGCTCCGTCTTCAGCAGCTTTCCGCTGCGCGCATCATAGTCCAGCTCCACCACCACGCCGTCGCCGCGCAGGATCTCCACTTCGTAGACGCCGTCGTCCAGCTCCACTTCCAGCAGCTGGCCGGGGTAGCGCTTGAGCGCATCGCGCACCACGCTCTCCAGCGGCACGTAGCGGCCCTGCTGCACGGCGCGACGCGCGACCTGCTGCGCCGGGTCCTGCAGGGGCGCGGCGGCGGTCGGGGCGTTGGCCAGGGCCAGCAGCAGGGGCAGGGTGGCGAGCATGCGGGTAACGAAAGAGAGAGGGGTACAGGCGCGAGTGTGGCGGGGATGACTAACAGCCGGCTAACAGCCACGGCTAAGGCGCTGTTAACCGGGCCATGCATCGTGGCGTTGCCGGGATGGTCCGGCCACGAACAGGAGAACCCCCATGTTGAAGTCGCTCACCCTCGCCACTGTTGCCCTGCTTGCCGTCGCGCCGGCCGTACAGGCCGCGCCGCTGGGCATGGCCCAGGTTGAACAGACCCTGCGCAAGGCCGGCTACACCCAGATCCACGAGATCGAACGCGATGATGGCCTGTGGGAGGCTGACGTGAGCCGCGCCGATGGCCGCTTCAGCGAGGTCTACGTGGACCCGAAGACCGGCGAGATCTTCGATGAGCACAGCGGCCGCGCGCTGCTGACTACCGAGCAGGTGCTGGCACGGGCGCAGTCGCATGGCCTGCGCGAGATCCATTCGCTGGAACGCGATGGTGCTACCTGGTCGCTGGAAGCCCGCAATGCCCGCAACCAGAAGGTAGAGGTGCGCCTGAGCGGCTATGACGGCCGCATCCTGCACAGCGAGCGCGATGGCTGGCTGGATTGACGTTGGCCTCTGTAGAGCCGAGCCCATGCTCGGCTTTGCGGCCAACCGTAGCCGAGCATGGGCTCGGCTCTACAGGGGCTGGCTTACCAGCCGTACGGCGGCGGGTAATCCCAGCCCGGCCCGCGGCCGTAGTAGCCGCCATACGGGCCGAAGAAGCCCGGGCCCTTGCCCTCACTCACGTGGATGTTGAGGTTGACCCCGTGGGTCTTGCCTTCATCGGTGGTGTAGTTCTTGCTCAGGTTCAGCGTGGCCGCGTTGTAGTGGCTGTTGCCGCCGTTCTTCGAATAGCCGATGCCAGTGGTGAAGCTGCCGGACACCTTGACCTTGTCGTCGGTCACGTCGGCGATCTTCGCATCGTCGTGCACGCGCGGGCCGCTCTTGTCACCGTAATAGGTGCCGGGCGGGTCCTGCTGCAGGGCCGGGTCGTTGAGGTAGCGCATCGGCGCCTGCGGCAGGGTCAAGTCCAGGCCGGCAGCCTGCGGCGCAGTGGCGCCAGCGGCGGACTGGGCCAGCACGGTTCCCGGCAGGGCCAGGCACAGCAGCAGGGTCAGGGGGCGGATCATGACGGCGCTCCAGCGGACAGGTGGCCGCGCAACTCGCGGCGGTACAGGCCGACGCTAGCAGGGGTTGCTTGAATGATGCCTGTCGGCGCCGGATTGGGGTAGAGCCGGCCGCGGCCGGCTGCAGGTCACAACCGCCCGAACCCGAACAGCCTTTCCAGCGCATGCTTGCGCCGCTCGATCCGGGCCCGCAGCAGCTGGGCGCCGATCATCGAATAAGTGATGCCGTTGCCGCCGTAGGCCATGGCGAAATGGACCCGCGGTCCCCACTGCGCGTGCGGGCCGAAGAAGGGCAGGCCGTCGGCGGTTTCGGCGAAGGTGCCGGCCCAGGAAAAGGCGGGTATCGGATCCAGTCGCGGGAACCAGTGCCGCAGCTGCTTCATCAGCTTGCCGGCCTTGCCATCAACGCGCCGGTCGCGCCGGGCGGGGATATCGATGGCGTCGTCCAGCCCACCCACCAGCAGGCGGCGGTCGCCGGTGGCGCGCAGGTACAGGTACGGGCGGGCGCTTTCCCACACCATCGTGTTGCGCAGCCTGCCGAGCACGTCCGCTTCGATGGGATCGGTGATGAAGGCATAGCTGCTGCGGTTGCGCGCAACCCGCTGTTCCAGCCACGTCTGGTTGGCATAGCCCATGGCCAGGACCACGTGGCGGGCACGGACCGAGGCGCCGGCCTCGGTCATCGCGGTTACGCCCTGCGCGCCAGGCTTGAGCGTGTGCAGCACGGTGCGGTCGTGCACATGGCCGCCGCGGCGGCGCACTCGTTTGAGCAGGCCGTAGGTGAGACAGTAGGGATCGACCCGCGCCGCCTGGCGGGTCAGCAGGGCGCCGCCGGCATCCACGTCGAAACGCTCGCGAAGCGCTTCGCGGTCCAGCCAGCGGGCATCCAGGCCGATGCTGCGCCGCGCCTCACCTTCGGCCATCAGGCGCGGCACGTCGCGATGGCGGCTGGCCAGGTACAGGCTGTCCATGCGCTGGAAATCCACGTCCTTCAACCCGCGTGCCACTTCGCCCAGTGCCGGGATTGCCTCCGCGCAGGCCCGGTACGCCCGTGCCGCGGCGTCTTGCCCGTAGCGTTCGGCCAGTTCGAGCAGATGGGTATCGATCTCGTACTGCAGCAGCGCGGTGCTGGCCGCCGTGCTGCCCCAGCCGATGTCACGCTGCTCGATCACGGCCACGTCATGGCCATGGTGGGACAGCTCGTCGGCAATCAGCGCGCCGGTGATGCCGCCACCGACCACCAGCACATCGCAGCGCAGATCCTTCTCCAGCGGGGGGAACGCCTGGATCAGTCCGTTGCGTACGGCCCACCACGGGTAACCGCTTTTCAGGTCCATGCGTGCGTGGGGCTCAGGCTGTGGGTTTGCCGGTATGTGGCGTCTGGATCAGTTCGGACAGATCGAAGCCCTGCAGGCGGGCCGCCGCCAGATAATGGTCCTGCACGGTCGCGTCCAGGCGCGGCTCGCGCGCCAGCAGCCACAGGTACTTGCGATCCGGGCTGCCGACCAGCGACACGCTGTAGTCCGGGGCGATCTGGATCACCCAGTAGTCGCCCTTGGCGAACGGCAGCCAGCGCAGGCCCTTGGGCAGGAAGCTGACCTCCAGCCGCGCGCTGTCGTTGTCGACAGCGCAGGCCTCGCCGGTGGCCTCTTCGATCTCGCCGTCCATGCGGCAGCGGTTGGTGACGCCGACGTTGCCGTTGTCGAGCAGGGTGTAGTGCGCCGATACGTCGGTGCAGCCTTCCGGCTCGTGGCGCATCGGCAGGCGTGCGATCTCGTACCAGGTGCCCAGGTAGCGCGGCAGCTTGAGGTCGGCGACGGTTTTCAGCGGCGGGTGCTCGGTCATCGGCGGTCGTGGCAGGGGTGGGCCTCCACGATGCCGATGGCCTTGCCATGGGCGGGTGAAGCCGGGGCGATGGCCGTGTCCAGAACGTTCCGTCGCCCCGGCGGAGCGCCCGTTGTCACCGGCCTGGGGGTATCCTGCCGCCAGCGCCGTGTTTTCCTGATCCAACCGAGGTGGAGGTGCCGATGTACCAGGTGATCCTGTTGAAGAGTGAATCTGCGTTCGCGCGCGAACAGTGGCCGCAGGTCGACGAACTGGTCGACTACGAAGGTGTGAGTTACAGCCTGCGCGCCGGCCCGCGCCAGCCGCTGCCGACCGACCACGACTGGCACCCGGTGGCGGTGTACGCGCCCGATGAGATCACCGAGGAAGAGTTCCAGGACTGGTATGCGCTGCAGCAGCCGACGGTGGAAGAGCTTCGGCTGAAGTACTGATGCGCGACGCTGGCGGGGCCGCCCATCCGGCCTTGACCGGCTCTGCCGTATAGTCGCGCGCAGGCGCGGTGGTCCGCGCGAACCGGTGTGGCTGCGTGTCTTCTTTCCTGCGATCGATCCGTGCACGGGGGCCCTGGTGGGTCCTGCTGCTGTGCACCGCCTTCCTGCTGTCCGCGCCGGTGCTGGCGCAGGATGAGGACCCCACGCCGAAGCAGCAGCTGGCGGATATCGATTCCAGCCTGAAGGATGTGGAGCGCAAGCGTGGCGATGCAGAAGCCACCGAGACGCTGGCGATGCTGTCCGAGAATGCCTCGCAGGCACGGCGCGATGCCGAGGCGCTGGAAAAGGCGCTGCAGCCGCAGCTGGACCGACTCAACGAACAGCTGGCGCAGCTGGGAACGCCGGCAGAAGGGGCCGCTGAGCCGCCGGAGCTGGCGGCGCAACGGCGCACCCTCACCAAACAGCGTGACGGCCTGGCCGCTTCGGTGGTGCAGGCCAAGGCCAGTGCCGTGCGTGCGCAGCAGCTGGCGGCGGACATCGAGCAGCAGCGAGCCGCGCAACGCACGGAAGAACTGGGCCAGAAGGTGGCCTCGCCGTTGTCGCCCGCGCTGTGGAGCAAGGTGGCCGAGCGTCTGCCGATCGATATCGCGCGGGTTGTGCCATTGGCCGGGCAGGGCCGCGATGCGCTGGTCGCCGGTATCCGCGCCCATGGCTGGGGCACGCCGTTGCTGGGCCTGCTGGCCGCGCTGGTGATGATGTTCCCGTTGCGGCTGTGGCTGCGCAGGCTGGGGCGCCGTTTTGCTGCGTCCGAACGTGCGCCTGATGGTCGACTGCGCCGGTCCGGCCTGGCCATGTGGCTGCTGCTGGTCGGCACGCTGCTGCCCGGTTACGCCGTGGTGGTGCTGATGGCGGCGCTGGATGCCATCGATGCGATCGCGCCGCGCCTGCAGGTGGTGGCCGACGGCCTGGAGACCGCAACGTTCCGCGCGGCCTTCATCGCCGCACTCAGCGCCTGCCTGCTGGTGCCCAAGCGCCCGTCATGGCGGCTGTTGAACCTGGACGACACCGCCGCGCTGAAGCTGCGCAAATACGCCTGGGGCGCGGCGGCGCTGGCCTGGCTGAGCACGGTGCTGGTGGCCCTGGACCAGGCCACGCGCACCAGCGACGTCACCACGGTGGCGCTGGACGGACTGATTGCGCTGACTTACCTCGGCCTGATCATGGCCATGCTGGTGACCCTGGCGCGCCTGCATCGCCGGCAGACCGCCGAGGCCGAGGCCAAGCTGGAAGCGCAGGCCGATGGCGTGGGTGCAGCCACGCCGGTGCGCCGCAGCAGCTGGCTGGTACTGGCCCGGGTAGCGGGCAACATCGCGGTGGTGGCCGCCATCATTGCCACATTGCTGGGCTACCTGAATTTCGCCAAGTTCGTGAACCAGCAATTGATCGGCGGCAGCATCGTGGTGTTGGCCGCGACGTTGCTGTTCAAGTTCGTCGATGACCTGAGCACGTGGATGCTCAACGCCGACAGCAAGGTCGGCCAGACCATCCTGCTCAGCACCGGCCTGAGCGTATCGCGGCTGGAACAGGCGGGCGTGCTGCTGTCGGCAGCGCTGCGTACCATCGTCGTACTGATCGCGCTGCTGGCGCTGGTGGCACCGTTCGGCAACATCGGCGCGGTGGTGGAGCGCTTCACTTCACTGTTCACGACCGGATTCGATATCGGTGGCACCAAGCTGGCACCGGCGGGGATCGTGTTGGCGGTACTGGCGCTGCTGGCCGGCCTGGCGATCACCCAGCTGGTGCAGCGCTGGCTGACCGACACCTACCTGCCCAAGACCGAGCTGGACCTGGGCGCGCGCAATTCGGTGAGCACCGTTGCCCGTTACGTGGGCATCATCATCGCGGTGATCTGGGCGCTGTCGGCGATGGGGCTGCAGCTGAGCAAGCTGGCCCTGCTGGTCAGCGCACTGTCGGTGGGTATTGGCTTCGGCCTGCAGGTGATCACCCAGAACTTCGTCTCCGGCCTGATCCTGCTGGCCGAGCGCCCGGTGAAGATCGGCGACTGGGTGAAGCTGGGTGACCAGGAGGGCGACATCCGCCGCATCAGCCTGCGATCGACCGAGATCCAGGTGGGCGACAAGTCGACGCTGATCGTGCCCAACTCCGAGCTGGTCACCAAGACCGTGCGCAACATGACGATGGGCAACAACCAGGGCCGCATCCAGATCCAGTTCGCGGTGCCGCCCAGCACTGATGTCGGCAACCTGCGGCAGGCGCTGCTGGATGCGTACACCGCGCACACCAACGTGCTGAAGCAGCCGGCGCCGACGGTCTACATCGACAGCATTGCCGGTGGCCAGATCACCATCAACAGTTTCGCGTACGTGGCCAGCCCGCGGCAGGTGTATGCAACCCGCAGTGATCTGTACTTCAGCCTGCTGCAGATCCTGGCCGAGCGGAACATCCCGCTGTCGACCCCGACCGACATCCACATCATCCGCGACCCGCAGGAGTAGGGGTTGTGTTGCAGGGCTGCGCCCTGCACCCCCAGTAGTGCCGGCCGCTGGCCGGCAACTTCAACAGCAACAGCGACAGCTGATTTCCTGCGGGATGGCGGGGTGGGTCCGGTTGCGGGAGACGCCGTAAACCCCCAGGCCGGCCCAGCCGCTGGCGGCTGTGCGTTCGGGCGCTTGCGAAGCAGTGCTTCGCAAGCAAAACGCCCTCACCCATGGGGGCTTGGCCGCGGCATCCATGCCGCGGACACTCCCGCGATCGGACCCACCCCGCCGTCGACAGTTTCCCGCGATCTGTCGGAAATGCTCTTGGGGTCAGATCCGTTTTCCGGAGGAAAACGGATCTGACCCCATCTTGATTTTCGATATCTGACAGAGTGTGTCGACCAAGGTCGACACCGCCCCGCCAAACCACGGATTGCACGCTGTTGCCGTTACTTCTGAGGTTGCCGGCCAGCGGCCGGCACTACCACGGGTGCAGGGCGCAGCCCTGCAAAGAACCCTATCCCCGTGGTCGGCTGCGCGAGGGCACCAGTGCGAACGTATCCACCGCCAGCTTCTCGGCATGGTTCAACCACGCGCGGATCTCCAGATCATCCACTTCGTGGTCCAGCCCGAACCACACGTTGATCTTGCCGTCGGCATCGGGCTGCACCCACTGCTGGGCCAGCACCACCTTGCGCTGCGAGGACACCGCCTCGATCCAGAAACCGCGATCCGGGCGCGTGCTCGCCACCAGCTGCAGCATGTACTGGCCGGCACGGGTGCGGCGGCCCTTCTGGGTGATCATGTGCGCCTGGCGCACGCTCGGGCGCGGGCCCTGGAATGCGTCCAGCGGTGCATCGACCGCGATGCCGCCGCGCAGGTCATTGTCGCGGTACAGCTTGATGCCGTTGTCGCGGTTGACGAGCAGCGCACACCAGTCGCCGTCGGCCGAGCCGTCCTCGAATGCGGTGCAGCGATCAACATAGGCCAGCGTGTTGTCCGGATCCGCGTCATCGAACTGGCGCGAGGTGTTCTCCAGGTAGACCGACTTCAGCCCCCAGTCCTTGTCGTACTCCAGCAGCACCGGTGGCTGCACGTGCTGCAGGCCGACCACGACCTGGTCATCGCCATCGATCTTCAGTTCGCGGGTCGGTTCGCCTAGCCACAGTGAGCGGGCGAAGGCCAGGTACTGCGGGTAGTCGCGGCCACCATCGCGCGTGGCCGCCACGCTGGCGCTGGGTGCGCGTTGGCTGTCGATCAGCGAGCGGCCAAAGCCCATCGTCTTCAGGTTCGGGTCCAGCAGGCTGAGCAGGGTCGCA
Organism: Stenotrophomonas sp. YJH_SMC_123; assembly: GCF_059368215.1. Classification (NCBI taxonomy): domain Bacteria; kingdom Pseudomonadati; phylum Pseudomonadota; class Gammaproteobacteria; order Lysobacterales; family Lysobacteraceae; genus Stenotrophomonas; species Stenotrophomonas sp. YJH_SMC_123. The sequence goes on along the minus strand of NZ_JCAFRM010000003.1, from coordinate 244,493 downwards.
CCCGAATCCAGCGTGGTGCCGGCGTCGGCGCTGAGCTGCTGCGGGGCAATGCCATCGCCCAGGAACAGCAGCAGGTTCTCGCGCTTCTGCCGGGTCAGGATGTGGGTCAGATCGTTGGGCATCGCCAGGTGGTCGGAGGCGATCACGATCAGCGTGTCCTTGCCGTACGGGCTGGCCTGGATGCGCTGCACCAGCTGCGAGATCAGCCGGTCGCTGCACTTGAGCGCGTTGAGCATGTTGATGTTGCCGTACTGGCTCTGGTAGCGCTCACCCTTGCACGATACCGGCAGGTGGCCCGCCGGGTGGTGGGTGTCCATGGTCAACGTGGTCAGCATGAACGGTGAACCGGCGCGCGAGAGCTGTTCGAAGCGCTGGTAGGCGGTATCCAGCAGCACGTCGTCGTGCACGCCCCAGGCCGAGTAGTGGATGCGGCCGATCTTCTTCTGCTGCTTGAACCACGCCAGGTCGTGCACTTCATCAAAGCCGTGGCTGGCCAGGAACTGGCCCTTGCCGGCGAACTGGCCGTTGGCCCCACCCAAGTAATGGTTGGTGTAGCCCTGCTGCTTCAGGTAGTCGCCCAGGCACACCGCCTTGGGCAGGAAGCTGCCCATGCGGTCCATGCTGTTTTCATCGCCCTGCGAGGTGGTCAGCGGCACGCCGCACATCGACGACACCAGGCCGGCGATGGTCCAGCCGCTGCCTTCGGCCGAGGCCAGCCCACGCACGTCCAGCGACTCGGACGCCAGGCGGTTGAGGTTGGGCATCAGGCCGGGAAACACGGCCTCGTCCAGATAGGTGCGTTCCAGGCTTTCGCCGTAGATCCAGACGATGTTGCGCGGGCGCTGCAGCGGCTGCGTCGGCACCTGGTACTCAGGGGCGATGCGGGCGAAGTCGACCGGGCGCAGCTGCTGGTACAGGCGCTGGCCGTCACGGGCCAGCGGGCTGATCATGATCGTGGCCACCCACACGGCCGCGAAACCGGCGAACAACGCGCCACCGTGGCCGGGCCGGCGCCAGCGCTTCACCCGTGTGGCGAACAGTGGCAGCAGCGAGACCAGCGCCAACACGATGAAGCCGGCGATGTAGCCCTTGAAGTCGGAGACACCGGCACCTTCCATGTCGGCGCCGAGGTGGTACAGGGTGGCGGCATTGAGCCCATCACCGGACAGCTTGTCGATCAGCCACCACGCGCTGAGCATGAGCAGCAGCAGCGAGAACGCGCCGGCCTTCCACCACACCCACTTGTCGGACGCGAGGAACAACCAGCACAACAGCAACAACGACAGCAGCAGTATCCAGAGCATAGGCAGCTTCGGCAGTGACGGGGTGGTGGTGATGGACGTCGTACCGACGCGTGTCCATCCGACCGGCGCTGCCGCAAGCACATGCATGTGACAGGCCGATGACCCGATAGTGCATGCACGAACCTGACTGAAATGTTTGTTGAAATGACGCGCGCGTAATCGCGCTCAGAAGGTAAAGCGAGCGTGAAAGGGGTAGCTGGATTGCATTAAAAACTGCATGAATACGGGCGTTTTCGTCGATGCGCTAGCGATGCCCGCGTTCTTCGCGTGCCCGCGCACGACGGTCGAACAGCAATGCACTGGTTACGATGCCCAGGCCGAGCACCACGCCGATGAACAACAGGATCAGGGCGATGAGCGGGTAACCGAACAGGTGCCAGCCGGTGTCGATCCTCATCATCATCGCGGCGGCCATGATCAATGCGGCGCTGATGATGCCGGCCGCCACGCGGTTGGCGATCTTCTGCAGGTTCTCCATCAGCCGCGATTCTTCCAGGCCGGTGACCTTCATCTGCAGGCGGTTCTCGGCCAGCAGCGCCATGATGTCCGACAGCTTGCGCGGCCCATCACGCAGCAGCTGCTGCAGCTCCATCGCCTCGCTGGCGATGTTGGCTGCAGACAGCGACTTCTTCAGGCGCGCACGCATCACGTGCTGCAGCTGGCGCTCGACGATGCGGCGCGTGTCCAGCTCTGGCGCCAGCAGCCGGCACACGGTTTCCAGGTTGAGCAGGGCCTTGCCGAGCAGGCTCAGTTCCGGCGGCGTGCGCAGGCCGCAGGCGGTGGCGATGCGCACCATGTCCAGCACCACGCGGCCTTCGGAGAAGCTGCCACTGGCCGCATAGCGCGCGATCAGCTGACCGGTTTCGCGCAGGTAGCGCTCTTCATCGAAGGCCTCCAGCCGCGTGCTGATACTGATCAGGTCATCGGCCACTTCCTCGCCACGGCCGTCGACCGCCGCGAACAGGATCTTCAGCAGACGCTCGCGCAGGCGCGGCGGCATGTGCGCGACCATGCCCAGGTCGAAGATCGCCAGCCGGCCGTCGGGCATCACCCGCAGGTTGCCCGGGTGCGGGTCTGCATGGATCTCGCCATGCACGAAGATCTGGTCCAGGTAGCCGCGGATCAGCGCCGCCGCCAACGGGTCCATGTCCTGCTCGGTGCGGCGTACGCCGGAGATCGCATCCACGCGCACGCCGGTGGCAAGCTCCATCGTCAGCACGCGCTGGCTGCTGTAGTCCCAGATCGGCTGCGGCACCCACAGCCGGCGGAACGGCCGCAGGTGCCGTCCGAAGCGCGCCAGGTTCTCGGCCTCGGCGTGGTAGTCCAGCTCCTGCATCAGGGTCTTGGCGAACTCGTTGAGCCAGTCGCGCAGGCGCACGCGGCGTCCGACCTGGGTCAGGTGGTCGGCGGCCAGCGCGAAGCTGCGCAGTGCCTCCAGGTCCGAGCGCAGCTGTGCGGCCACTTCGGGCTTCTGCACTTTCACCGCCACCTGGCGGCCATCGTGCAGCACCGCGCGATGTACCTGCGCGATCGAAGCACAGCCCAACGGCTCGGGATCGAACGAGGCAAACAGCTTGTTCACCCCTACGCCCAGTTCCTGCTCGATGATCGCGTGGATGCGCTCGACCGGGATCGGCGCCACCTTCTCCTGCATGCGCTCCAGCGCCGTGGCGAACTCCACCGGCACCATGTCCGGCCGCGTGGACAGCATCTGGCCCAGCTTGACGAAGGTCGGCCCCAACGCTTCCAGGTCGCTGACGAACTGTTCCGGATTGCCGTCGGCGGGCACGTCGGCCTGGTTGCTTGCCGCATCCAGGTTCATGCCCGAGAACACGCCCGAATGGCGGTAGCGCATCAGCAGGCGCAGGATCTGGCTGCGCCGGCTCATGCCTTTGACCAGCGGGGGATTGCCATTGGCGGCGGACGGATTGCTCAAGCGGGACTCCCATGCGACGAAGACAGGTAGCGCCGGCTGCGGGCCGGCAATGTCCGGATTCCGCAGTGTCGCCGGGGGGCGGTGGGCATGCGGTGAACCCGGTGTCTTCCGCAGTCCACACCGGATCGGTCAGAATCCGCCTATTCCCTTTCTTGGACGCCCCATGGCCGGTGCCAGCCTGTTCGCCCTGCTCGACGATATCGCCACCCTGCTCGACGATGTCTCGGTGCTGACCAAGGTCGCCGCGAAGAAGACCGCCGGCGTGCTCGGTGACGATCTGGCGCTGAACGCGCAGCAGGTCACCGGGGTCAACGCCAACCGCGAACTGCCGGTGGTGTGGGCGGTGGCCAAGGGCTCGCTGGTCAACAAGGTGATCCTGGTGCCGGCGGCCCTGGCGATCAGTGCGCTGGAAGCTTGGCTGCACAGCCGCGGCTGGAACGTGCCCCTGATCGTGCCGCTGATGATGATCGGTGGTGCCTTCCTGTGCTTCGAGGGCGTGGAGAAGCTGGCGCACCGCTTCCTGCATTCGGCCGACGACGATGCCGAGCGCCAGACCGAACGCCGCAAGGCGCTGGCCGACGCGCAGGTGGACATGGTCGCGTGGGAGAAGGACAAGGTGAAGGGTGCGATCCGCACCGACTTCATCCTTTCGGCCGAGATCATCGTACTGACCCTGGGCGTGGTCGCCACCGCATCGTTCACCAACCAGCTGGTCACGCTGGCCGTGGTTGCACTGGCGATGACGGTCTTCGTCTATGGGCTGGTGGCGGGCATCGTCAAGCTGGATGACGTGGGCCTGTACCTGTCGCGCAAGGGTGGGGCTGTTGCCGCCTTCGGTCGCGGCCTGGTCGCGTCGGCACCGTGGCTGATGAAGTTCCTGTCGGTGGCCGGCACCATTGCCATGTTCCTGGTCGGCGGCGGCATCCTGGTGCACAACGTGCCGGCGCTGCACCACGCGGTGCAGGCGCTGGGCGGCGAGGGCCAGTGGGGCTGGCTGGTCAGCGCGGCGGGCAACATGGTGGTGGGCATCATCGCCGGCGCCATCGTGCTGGCGGCGGTGACCGGGTTCCAGAAGCTGCGCGGCAAGTAGTCACCGGCAGGTTCCCCGGTAGAGGCCGACCTTGGTCGGCGCTTTGTTTCCCACGCGTGCCAACCAAGGTTGGCACCTACCAAAGCGGTTCAAGGTGGTCGGCATCGTCGCCGGCGGGTTCCCCGGTAGAGGTCGACCTTGGTCGGCGCTTTGTTTCCTGCGTGTGCCAACCAAGGTTGGCACCCACCAAAGCGGTTCAGGGTGGTCGGGATCATCGCCGGCGGGTCGCCGGGTAGAGGCCGACCTTGGTCGGCGCTTTGTTTCTGCGTGTGCCAACCAAGGTTGGCACCTACCAACGTAGTTTGCTGCGGGCCGGACGGTCAGCCTGCCTGCACGCGGTTCTTGCCCTGTCGCTTGGCGGCATACAGCGCGTCGTCCGCGCGCCGCAGCAGGGTTTCGGTGTCGTCGCCGGGTTGCCATTGCGCCAGCCCGGCACTGAAATGCACCGGTACGCGCCGGTCCTGCACGGTCAGCACGCGATGCGCCAGTGAACGCTGAAGGCGCTGCACCGTGGCCATGCTGTCGGCGCCCTGGGTTTCCGGCAGCACCAGTACGAACTCGTCGCCGCCCAGCCGCGCGATGCCATCGGTGGCGCGCAGCAGCAGCTTGCAGACGGCCACCAGGTGCTGCAGCAGTGCATCGCCACCGGCATGACCATGTGCATCGTTTGTCTGGTGGAAATCATCCAGATCGATCACCGCCACGCCCAGCGGCGAGTTGTTGCGTGCGGCACGGGCCAGCTCGCGTTGCAGCAGTTCGTCCAGGCCGCGGCGGTTCAGCGCCTGGGTCAGTGGATCGATGCGTGCCAGGTCACCGGCCGCGCGCAGTTCCTGCTCCAGCTCGGCGATGCGCTGCTCGGCACGCTCCACTTCCTGCCGTGCGTTGGCCAGGTGATCGCGCGCCTGCGCGGCCTGCTGCTGCACCTTGCCGGTGTCGCGCATCACGTCCTGCAGCAGCTGGTTGAGGTCGGCGATGCTGCGCGCCTCGCGCAGCTGCAGTGCGTAGCTGCCGATGCGATCGTGGTACTCGCCGGTGCTGGTGGCCATGCCATCCATGCGCTCGATGAACTCGCCCATCAGCCCGCGCATCGCCGCCTTCGAATCGTCGATGCCCTGGCGCAGCAGGCCCTGCTTGTAGATCACTTCGCGCAGTTCGGCGCGGGTGCGCTCGACCGCCTCAGCTTCCAACGGCCCGTCCAGCAGCTGGCGTACCGCGGCGATCTGGCCCTGCAGCCAGCTGCGGTCATCCAGCAGCTCGCTCACGTTCTCCAGCAGCAGCGCGAACAGCTCCAGCAGCAGTGCCTGCTGCTCCTGCCAGCTCTCGGCACGCACGCCGACCTGGTGGCCAAGTTCGCGCACGCCCTGCTCGATCGGTTCCAGCGCCGTGCCTGGCTGCCACTGGCGCAGGTGCATGGCCAGTGCCTGCGCCTGTTCGCGCAGGTCCGGGTCGTGCTGCAGCAGCGCCACCACCGCGCCGCCCAGCAGCAGCCGCAGCTGCTCGGACAGGCGCAGGCTTTCGGGTTGCCCATCCGGCGAATGCTGTTCGATGGTACGGATGTACTTGTCGATCAACTGCCGCATCGCGCGCCCGTAGCGCGGCCAATCGGCGCTGGCCTGCGCCGACTGCAGGCGGTCGCCCATATCGCCCAGCTCGCCGGGCAGGGTGGCCATGCCGTTGGCGAACGCGGCCAGCAGCGGTTCCGGCGCGTCGGCGCCTGCGAACAGCTGCTGCAGCGCCACGCCACCGCCGCCCTGCAGCACCACGCGGTCGCCCAGCCCATCGTCCACCACCGCGCGCACGCGTGCCGGCGGCCCAAGGGCGGTACCGGGGGCAGGGCGGTGGTCGGGCTGGTCCGTCATGGAGCGAATCCTGGGGGCTGGCAGGGACTGGTTCCAGCATATCGGCGCGGCCGCCGACGGCTTGAACGGCTAGGATGGGCGACAGGATGCCGCAGTGGAGGTGGTGATGCGCGTGATGTTGCTGGGGGCGACCGGCCTGGTCGGTGGGCTGACCCTGCCCCGGCTGCTGGACGACCCGCGCTGCAGCGCCGTGATCGCCCCGACCCGTCGCCCGTTGGGCGCAGCCCACGGGAAGCTGGAGAACCCGGTACTGGCCTTCGATGCGCTGCCCGCCGCCGCCGGGTGGGCGGGCGTGGGCGCGGTCATCTGCGCGCTCGGCAGCACCATTGCCCAGGCTGGCAGCCGCGAGGCCTTCCATCGCATCGACCATGATTACCCGCTGGCGTTCGCCCGTCTGGCGCAGGCGAAGGGTGCGCAGACCTATGTGCTGAATTCCGCAGCCGGTGCCGATCCGCGGTCGTCGATCTTCTACAGCCGGGTGAAGGGTGAATTGGAGCGCGATCTGCGCGCGCTGGGCTTCACCTCGTTGACCCTGGTCCGCCCAGGGTTGATCGGCGGCGAGCGCAACGAGGTGCGGCGCGGTGAGCGTCTCGCGCTGAAGGTGCTGGGCGTGCTGGGGCCGGTACTACCGCGGGCGTGGCGGATCAACCCGGCGAGCGAGATCGCCAAGGCGCTGGTCGAGGCCGCGCTGGCCCCGCAACCGGGTGAGCACGTGGTGGCATCGAGCGCACTGGCCGGCTGATGTCGCGTGCGCTGCGCCTGACCCAGCTCCAACAGCTGCTGCGCCGCCATCGGCGGCCGGTGGCCGGCCAGGTGCTGGCCGACGCGCTGGGAGTCAGCCTGCGCACGCTGTACCGCGATATCGAAACCCTGCGCGAGCAGGGCGCCGACCTGCGCGGCGAGGCCGGCGTCGGCTACCAGCTGACGCCGAGCGATACCCTGCCGCCGATGACCCTGCCACCGGCCGAGATCGACGCACTGGTGCTGGGCCTGCGCTGGGTTGCGGCCCGTACCGAACCCGCGTTGGCCGAAGCCGCACGCGATGCCCTGGCGCGCATCGCCCATGTGTTGCCCGCAGCGCGGCGCGAGGCCCTGCGTGACAGTGGCCTGCGGGTGGGCCCTTCGCGTGCGGCGGCCAAGGTTCGCCCTGCTCGTCTGCAGGCCGTGCGAGAGGCTGTCGGTTCACAGCAGCGCCTGAAGTTCGGCTACGAGGACGCGCACGGCCAGCGCAGCGAGCGCATCGTCTGGCCGTTCGCGCTGGGCTACTTCGATGAGGTGCCGATGCTGGCGGCGTGGTGTGAGCGCCGCGAGGATTTTCGCCATTTCCGCCTGGATCGCATCCGCCAGGTGCGCGTGCTGGAGGAGCACTACCTCGTACCACGCGCCACGCTGCTGCGGCGCTGGCAGAAGGCGCAGGGCATCGCGCCGGACTGGCTGGACCGTTCGTAGCGTCGGGCCTGCTCGACTGTCATTGCGCTTCGCTTTCTGCTGCTGGTGCGATGGGTTGGCGGCTTTTGCTCTTTGCTCTTCGATCTTTGCTCCTGGTAGGGGGCGAGCTTGCTCGACCGCCTTTGATCTTCGCGAACAGCAGTCGAGCAAGCTCGACCTCTACCAGGGCAGTGGCAACGGCAGTCGAGCAAGCTCGACCTCTACCAGGGCAGGAGCGACAGCAGTAGAGCACGCTCGCCGCTACTGACAGAATCTGTCAGCAGGGCCGTACCACCATGATCGCTCCCAACAACGGAGCTTCCCCATGTTCACGCCCAGCACCCTGCTGCAGTACGTGCGCGACGTCGCCACCAGCGCCACCTTCTACAGCGGCATCCTCGGCAAACCGCCGGTCGAGCAGTCGCCTGGCTTCGCCCTGTTCCTGCTCGGCGATGGCGCCGCACTCGGCCTGTGGCAACGCGATGACGTGCAACCGCCGGTGTCTGCGCAGGCAGGCGCCGCCGAACTGGCGATGGTGGTCGCAAACCCCGAGGCCGTGCAGCAGATGCACGATGCGTGGCGTGGGCTCGGCGTGCAGATCCTGCAGTCGCCGGTGACGCTGGAGTTCGGCCACACCTTCGTCGGTGCCGACCCTGATGGCCACCGGCTGCGTGTGTACAGCCGCGCCGAAGGCATGGTCGCGCGCGATTGATCGCCCGCATTGTGTAGATCCACGCCATGCGTGGATGCCGGAAAAAAAACGCCGGGCAATGCCCGGCGTTCTCTCCAAGTCATGTGCCAACCAACGGTTGGCACCCACCGGTCAGGTGGCCGATCAGCTGGCCAGTGCCAGGTCGTCCATCATCGCGCGCAGGAAGCGGGCGGCTTCACCGCCCGTGGCTGCGCGGTGGTCGAAGGTGACCGACAGCGGGATCACCTTGTGCGCTTCCACGCCGCCCATCACCGGGGTCATCTGGTGGCGGGCTCGGCCGGCACCGACGATGGCCACGCACGGCGGCACCACGACCGGGGTCGCGTAGCGGCCGGCGAACATGCCGAAGTTGGACAGCGAGATGGTGTAGCCACTCAGTTCCGACGCCGCGATCGAACGCGATTCCACCTGCTCGCGCAGGCGGTTGACGCCTTCGCGGATGCCGCGTGCGTCGAGCATGTCGGCGTTGCGCAGGGCCGGCACGAACAGGCCGTCGTCGGTGTCCACGGCGATGCCGATGTCCACCTGCGCGTGCAGGGTGCGGGTCAGTGCTTCGCCGTCGAACCAGGCGTTCATCGCCGGCACCTTCTGCGCGGCGACCACGATCGAACGCACCAGGCGCGCGGTGACGTCGTTGCCCGGCAGCCAGGCGTGGATGTCGGCGTCGTCGTTCAGCGTGGTCGGCACGACCTTGCTGTGCGCATCGGCCATCACGCGGGCCATGTTGCGGCGCACGCCCTTCAGCGGTTCCGGCTGGCCCTTGGCGACCACGCCCGGCGGCTGGGTACGCATCGGCTTGCCGGCGGCGGACAGCGGGGTGCGGGCTTCGCTCTGCACGGGGGCAGACACCTGCGCCGGGGCCGGCGCGGCATAGGCAGCAGCGGCAACCGGTGCCGGAGCAGCGCCGAGCTTGGCGGTGCCATTGGCGGCGGCCTGCTTGACGTCGGCCATGGTGACCGCGCCATCGGTGCCGGTAGCGGCCACGCGGCTCAGGTCCACGCCCAGCTTGCGGGCCATCGCACGCACGGCCGGCACGGCCTTGACGCCACCGACGGCCAGCGCCTGTTCGGCATGCACGGCATTGGAGCTCTGCATCGCGCCGACCACGGTACCGGCGTCATCGCGCTCGGCCGCGGCGGGCTTGGCCTCCTCGGCGGCAACCGGAGCGGCCGCAGCCGGCAGCGGCGGGGGGGTCGGTGCGGCCGCCGGTGCAGCGTGGCCATGGCTGTGGCCGGTGTCCTGGCCATCGGCTCGCTGCGGCAGGTTCGGGTCCAGTTCGAAGCTGGCCAGCACCGAGCCGGTCGGGATGATGTCGCCGGCGCCGCCGGACAGCTTCAGCACCTTGCCGGAGAACGGCGAGGGCACTTCCACCACGGCCTTGGCGGTCTCCATCGACACCAGCGGCTCGTCCAGCTTGATCACATCGCCTTCCTTGACGAACCACTCGACGATGGTCGCGTCCGGCAGGCCTTCGCCCAGGTCGGGCAGGTTGAAGTTCTTGGTCTGGCTCATTTGCAGTTCTCTTCCAGCAGTTCCAGTTCGCGGGCCGGCAGCCAGCCCGTCGCGCCATTGGCGCGCTCGGACCACCACCACCCGCCGTGTTCGTGATGAAGCTTCACCATCTCGCCGCTTTCCACATCCAGCTCGCGGGCGTCGTAGTCGCACAGTGCTTCGGCGCGACCCTCGTCCAGCAGCTGCAACCAGGCGATGGGCGCCCATCCAGCGCGCCCATCGTTGGTGCGTACCCAGGCAAACGCCGGCCATTCCTCGTCACGGACACCTACTTCGACGATCTGGCCGGTGCGGAACCGGAGGGGGTTGGGATACTGGCTGCGGTAAGCCCCCAGAAGGCGGGCCCGCATGTCAGCCGGCCGCCACCGCGCGCTTGGCCGCAGCCACGATCCGCTCAACGCTCGGCAGGTACTTCATTTCCAGGCGGAACAGCGGAATGTGGGTGTCGTAGCCAGTGACGCGCTCGACCGGTGCCAGCAGGTCGTAGATCGATTCCTCGGCCAGGCGCGCGGCGATCTCGGCGCCGAAGCCCGCGGTCTTCGGGGCCTCCTGCACGATCACGCAGCGGCCGGTCTTGGCCACCGATTCGGCGATGGTGGCGAAGTCCAGCGGACGCAGCGTGGCCACGTCGATGACTTCGGCACTGATGCCTTCGCCGGCCAGCTTGTCCGCCGCTTCCAGCGCTTCCTTCACCTGCGCGCCCCAGGTCACCAGGGTCACGTCGGTGCCGTCGCGCAGCACGAAGCAGACGTCCAGCGGCAAGGCTTCGCCGTCGTTGACGACCACTTCCTTGTACTGGCGGTAGATGCGCTTGGGCTCCATGTAGATCACCGGATCCGGCTCGCGGATCGCGGCCAGCAGCAGGCCATAGGCACGCTGCGGCGACGACGGCAGCACCACGCGTAGGCCCGGCACGTTGGTGAAGATCGCCTCGTTGGCTTCGCTGTGGTGTTCCGGCGCGCGGATGCCACCGCCCCACGGCACGCGCAGCACCATCGGGCAGTGCAGGCGGCCACGCGTGCGGTAACGCAGGCGTGCCGCGTGGCAGACGATATGGTCGACCATCGGGTACATGAAGCCGTCGAACTGGGCTTCGGCCACCGGCTTCATGCCCTGTGCGGCCAGGCCGATGGTCAGGCCGGCGATGGTGGTTTCGTCCAGCGGGGTATCGAGGATGCGGTCCGAGCCGAAGCGCTGCTGCAGCCCGGCGGTGGCGCGGAACACGCCGCCGTTGACGCCCACGTCTTCGCCCAGCACCAGCACCGACGGGTCGTGTTCCAGCTCCCAGGCCAGCGCCTGGGTGATGGCTTCGATGAGGGTGATCGGGGTGGTGGTCATGCTGTCATCTCCGCGCGCGACAGCGGCGCTGTCGGCGGCGTTGGTGTGCGCGCCGGGCGCGCCGTTCTTGATCTCATCCATGGCGCTTCTCCAGGGCGATCGCCTGGGCACGCTGGGCCAGCAGGTCCGGCGGCGGATCGGCATACAGGAAGTCGAACATCGCCTCGACCGGCTGCACCGGCGTGTTGAGGTACAGGTTCACTTCCTCGTCCACGCGCGCGCCGCACTCGGCGACCCAGGCGGTTTCCTCTTCTTCGCTCCACGCACCGGCGTTGATCAGGTACTTGCGCAGGCGCAGCATCGGTTCGCGCTGCCAGGCATCCTTCACTTCGGCGTCGTCGCGGTAGCGGCGCGCGTCATCGGCGGTGGTGTGGTCGGACAGGCGGTAAGTCATCAGTTCCAGCACGGTGCCACCGTCGCCGGCCAGCGCACGTTCGCGCGCCTGCTCCATGGCAGCCAGCACGGCGATCAGGTCGTTGCCGTCCACCTGCAGGCAGTGCAGGCCGCCAGCCAGGCCCTTCTGCGCCAGCGTTTCGGCACCGGTCTGGGCCGAACGCGGGACCGAGATGGCCCAGCCGTTGTTGACGATGCACAGGATCAGCGGGAGCTTGTAGGCGCCGGCCGAATTCAGTGCCGCGTAGAAGTCGGTCTTGGAGCTGCCGCCGTCGCCGCACACCGCCACGGCGATCTGCGGTTCCTTGTTGAGCTTGAACTTCAGCGCGGCGCCTGCGGCATGCAGGCACTGGGTGGAGATCGGCACGCAGAACGGGAAGTCCTTGGCCGCGTTGCCGCCGTAATCGTTGCCGCGTTCGTCGCCGCCCCAGTACATCAGCACGTCGTGCGGGCGCACGCCACGCATGAACATCGCGCCATACTCGCGGTACGAAGGCGCGAACACGTCGTCCTTCTGCATCGCCGCGCCGATGCCCACGTGCGCGGCTTCGTGGCCCAGGCAGGCGGCATAGGTGCCCAGCTTGCCGGTGCGCTGCAGTGCGATGGATTTGCTGTCGAACGTACGTACGAACAGCATCTGCTTGAACAGCGGTACCAGGACCTTGGGGTCGCGCAGCGACGCGGGCAGGTCATCGCGGACGAGTTTGCCGTCCGTATCCAGGTACTGCAGGTATTCGATCTTGAATTCAGCGGCAACCGTCATTGCGTACTGCACCTTCGACAGAGAAGTTACAAATGATATGAATCGCCATGTTAAGGAACGCGTACGGAATAGCCTTCCTGCGCCGCAACACGGCAACGCCCTGTTTTACCCCTGCCGGCGGGTGGGGGGCCAATAACAACAACGTATTCAGTCGTTGCTGCAAAGCATCAGAATACGCCTCTGGCTGACTGCTGGCGCAACGACCCGATCGGTTCCACGCGCAGGCCCCGCATCGGCCAATGCTCCACGGGGCACCGCACGCCCCGGTATGGACCCGGCGGCTGCCAGCGCGGCGGCAACGCGCTACCCTTGCCGCCCCCGATCTGGTCCCGCCCATGTCCGTCGACAACAACCAACGCGATCTCGAAGCCGGCATCCACACCGACCTGCAGGGACGCCTGACCTACGGCGGCTACCTGCGGCTGGACCAGCTGCTCAGCGCGCAGCAGCCGCTGTCCAACCCGCCGCACCACGACGAGATGCTCTTCATCATCCAGCACCAGACCTCGGAGCTGTGGCTGAAGCTGCTCGGCCACGAACTGCGTGCGGCGATCGGCTTCCTGCAGCGCGATGAAGTCTGGCAGTGCCGCAAGGTGCTGGCGCGCAGCAAGCAGGTGCTGCGCCAGCTCACCGAGCAGTGGTCGGTGCTGGAAACGCTGACCCCGTCCGAATACATGGGCTTCCGCGACGTGCTGGGCCCATCGTCGGGCTTCCAGTCGCTGCAGTACCGCTACATCGAGTTCCTGCTGGGCAACAAGAACGCGCAGATGCTGCAGGTGTTCGAGCACGACCCGGCCGGGCAGGCGCAGCTGCGCACCGTGCTGGAGGCGCCGAGCCTGTACGAGGAATTCCTGAAGTACCTGGCCCGCTTCGGCCATGCCGTGCCGGCGGTGTACGAATCCCACGACTGGACCCAGCCGCACGTGGCTGACGACGCGCTGCAGCCGGTCTTCGAGCGCATCTACCAGGACACCGACCGCTACTGGCGCGAGTACGCGCTGTGCGAGGACCTGGTGGACCTGGAGACCGCCTTCCAGCTGTGGCGATTCCGACACATGCGCACGGTGATGCGCGTGATCGGCTTCAAGCGCGGCACCGGCGGCTCGTCCGGCGTGGGCTTCCTGGCCAAGGCGCTGGAGCTGACCTTCTTCCCCGAACTGTTCCAGGTGCGCACCAGCCTGCAGGCGGCACCCCCGGCAGAACTGGGCTGAGCCCCATTCAGCTTGGACCCCGGCCATTGGCTGGATCGTTTCGGATGCAAGTTCAGCGAGCAGGCTGGCACCTGCCTCAAACGGCGTGTATTTGACGTGAACGGCAGAAGTCGGTGATCCTCGCGCGTTGCTCCAACTGCACAGCGGACGTGCTCGTCATCCACCGAACCAGGAAATCCGCATGAGCGTAAACGCCACTGCGAACACCCCAGAGCCGGCGCTGCCGGACTTCAAGACCACGCTGGGCCACCCGCGCCCGTTGTGGATGCTGTTCATGACCGAGTTCTGGGAGCGCTTTGCGTTCTACGGCATCCGCTGGGCGTTGGTGCTGTACATCGTCGCCCAGTTCTACAACGGCAGCGCTGCCGGTGAAGGCGACGCCAGCCGCATCTATGGCGCCTACCTGGCCCTGGTATACGCCGCGGCGATCTTCGGTGGCTACGTGGCCGACCGGGTACTGGGCTACCAGCGCTCGATCCTGACCGGCGCGATCATCATGGCCGCAGGCCTGTTCATGATCTCGCTGCCGCAGGAGCACATCTTCAAGCTTGGCCTGGCCACGATCATCGTAGGCAACGGCCTGTTCAAGCCCAACATCTCGACCATGGTCGGCAAGCTGTACGGCCTGAAGGACGAGCGCCGCGACTCCGGCTTCACCATCTTCTACATGGGCATCAACATCGGCGCGATGATCGCCCCGGTGCTGACCGAGTACCTGGCCCGCAAGGTGTTCGGTACCGACGCGATGCCGTCCTACAAGGTCGTGTTCATCGCCTCGGGCGTGGGCATGCTGATCTCGCTGGTGTGGTTCTACATCGGTCGCGCCGGCCTGAAGGGCATCGGTGCACCGCCGGCCGGCGCTGAAGGCTTCGGCCGCATCATCATGGTGCTGGCCGGTGCCGTGGTCGCCATCCCGGTGGCGTACTTCCTGCTGGCTACCGGCGCCACCGCGCTGGCCTGGATCCTGGGCGCGATGTTCACCGCGCTGGCCGTCCTGCTGCTGGTCGAGGGCATCCGCGAAGGCAAGGTGCAGCGCGACCGCGTGATCGCCATGCTGATCATCTTCGCCTTCAACGTGATGTTCTGGATGTTCTTCGAACAGGCCGGCAGCTCGTTCACCTTCCTGGCCGAGAACATCGTCAACCGCCAGTTCGGTGACTGGACCTTCCCGACCGCGTGGTTCCAGTCGGTCAACTCGGTGGCGATCATCACCCTGGCCCCGGTCATTGCCTGGATCTGGGTGGCCATGGGCCGCGCCAATCCGTCCATCCCGCGCAAGTTCGGCCTGGGCCTGCTGTTCAACGGCGCCGCCTTCGCGCTGCTGATGTTCGCCCTGTCGCAGATGGTCGTTGACGGCAAGATCCCGTTCTGGACCCTGTTCATGGTCTACGTCATCCAGTCGGTGGGTGAGCTGTGCCTGTCGCCGATCGGCCTGTCGATGGTGACCAAGCTGGCCCCGGTGCGCCTGGTCGGCTTCGGCATGGGTGGCTGGTTCCTGTCCACCGGCATCGGCAACAACCTGTCGGGCATCTTCGCCGGCGTGGTCAGTGGTGAAGGCGGCATGACGGTCGAGTCGGCCCTGAAGGGGTATACCTTCGGGTTCTGGGCCCTGATCGGCTCCGGCGTGGTGCTGTTCCTGATCGCCCCGCTGATCAACAAGCTGATGCACGGCGTCAAGTAATGATGAGAGGGTAGAAGGCATGCGCAGCAAGCTCGGTGGTGCAATGGTGGTGGTCTGTGCGGCGCTGATCGGCGCCTGTTCGCAACCGCAACCGCCTGCCGCCGCCGAGCCCACGCAGCCCCTGGATACCCGACCCACCGAGCCACCGGTTGCTGACCCCAGCGAACCGGTGGCCTCGGGCAACACCCCGGTGGCGGCGGACATCGCCGCCATCGCCGGGCTCGGCGCGCAGTTCGACCCGGCCCGCAACCCCGCCGACGACCTGGCCACCGCCAAGGTGGAAGCCCAGCGTGGCAAGAAGCGGATCCTGCTGGAGGTCGGCAACGCCGCCTGTGAGCGCTGCCGGGCGCTGGACGACGTGGTGGAAGGCAACGGCGACCTGCGTCGCTTCCGCGATGCCCACTACGTGTGGGTGAAGGTCAACGCCAGCGACGAGCAGCCCAACACCGCCTTCTTCGCCCAGTACCCTGTGATGGCGCGCGACTACCCGTACCTGCTGGTGCTCGATGCAGATGGCGGCCTGCTGGTATCGCAGGCCACCGGCGAGCTGCGCAGGGGCGAGGCGTTCCAGCCTGCGCGGGTGAGTGCCTTCCTCAAGCAGTGGGCGCCTGACAAACCGGAATAGGGTAGTGCCGGCCGCTGGCCGGCATGCTCTGGTGGGTGCCGACCGCTGACCGCCCACCCCGGTGGGTGCCGACCGTTGGTCGGCACTGAGGCGCATCCACGCCTGGCGCGGATCTACTGCGCGCACCGTCACACTCTCTGAATCGGCGTCTCAACTTCACCGTGAGCACGCCGTTACCGGCAAGGACCTCAGTCGACATCCCGTCGATGCAACCTTCCAGAACGCCCATGCACAGCGACCACGCCGAACGATTGCCCGAACCCGCCAGCGACCTGGCCGAGGGTGGGGCAGGCGAGGGCGTGACCCTGCCAGCGCAGGAGGCCCTGCTGGACGACGCGGGCACCGGCGAGGACGCCGTTGAACTGGCGCCGCCACGCCATCGCCTGCCGCAGATCGCGCTGCCCGACAACGTGGTGCTGAAGGGGGCGGTGCAGAAGCTGGTCGAGCAGAAGTCCCGGCTTGATGCGCTGGCCGCCGAAGGCCAGCTGGCCGGGCTGCTGCCGCCCGAATGGCAGGGCCACGGCGCGCGCGCGATCGAGCTGTCCACCTTCATCCAGGGCGTGCTGCCCTTCCTGCAGACCGGCGAGCGTGGCGAGACCGCCCCCGCGCGACTGCCGGTGCGCCATGTGTTGGGTGACGACAGCCGCTGGGGCCTGGACGATGTGGCCGAACCGAAATCACTGGCGTGGTATCTGGCCAGTGACGAGCGCGCCACGGCCGGCAGCAAGGACGTCGCCGAGGCGTATCTGGTGGGCGCACTGGGCTTGGCGTGGATGCAGGAAGGTCGCAGCCGCCCCGGCTTCCTGCGCGCGATGGGCCAGGACAGCCTGGCCGCGCGGGTGACCATGCTCGGCTATCCGCCGGCCAACGAACTGGCGCTGTACAGCGTCACTGCGCACGGCCAGCCGCAGATCTGGTGCGTGCACGGGCGCCGCCGCATGCGCCCGCTGGTGGCGCCGTGGTTGAGCGTGCTGCTGCTGACCGCCTACGGCGTGCCGGCGCCGGTTGCGTGGCCGTCCAGCTTCCCGCCGGTGGAAGCGGTGGCCGAGCTGCTGGCGACCGCCCGCCTGGGGCGCGCGCTGCCGGAAGTGGACCTGGCCAAAGCCGTGGCGAAGATCGCCGAGGACGCCGCCTCTGACGCCTGGCAGCCGGTCAGCCTGCTGCAGCTCAACACCTGGTCACCGCGCTGGCACTTCTTCCTGGGCACCTTCGTCGGCCTGCCGTCGTTGCTGCTGGTGGCGGCGGCGCTGGCGCTGCCGGGGGCGGTCGAAGCAGCGACGGTGGCCGCCTCGCTGGGCTTCGCCGGCGGCGCCATCGCAGCACTGGCCGTGCCGTGGATCCACGCACGCCGCAAGCACCTCAGCTGAAAAAAGGGGACGGAGGGGATTAAGCCGCAATCAGCACAGGTGTGCCTGATGCGACTTAATCCCCTCCGTCCCCTTTTCTTCTAGACGCCTTCGCCCATCCGCTCCAGGCCTTCGCCGGCCAGGCGAAGGATCAGCTTCTCCAGCACCTGCTCTTCCTCCTCGCTCAGCACCGACATCAGCTTGCGGGTGATCTCGATCACCATCGGCGCGATGGTCTCGTACACCTCGAAACCGGCGGCCGACAGCGCCAGCACCGAGCGGCGGCGATCGTCGCCGTGGGTCTCGCGCTTGATGAAGCCGCGCTCCAGCAGGCGGGCCACGGCGCGGCTGACCGCCACCTTGTCCATCGCCGTGCGGTCGGAGACCTCGCTGGCCGAGGAGCCCGGGTACAGCGCCAGGATGGTGATGACCCGCCACTCGGGGATCGCCAGACCGTAACGATCGCCGTACAGCTTGGCGATGTTGCCGCTGACCCGGTTGGACAGCACGCTCAGCCGGTACGGCAGGAACTGTTCCAGGTCGAGCAGGACGTGCGAGGCACGCAGGCGGGTCGAAACGGGATCGGCGGGGCTCATGTTGCGGTGCACCTTGCTGGTGGTTTCAAGTGTAACTATAAGGGGTGGGTCCAGACCCTGCATTCTCGCCGGGTCCCTACCTGCCCGCACCTGGTTTGTACCGATGCGGTACCGATTCGGAGCCACGCCATGAATACCGCAGTCCCGACCGCCTCGCATCCCAACCCCGGCATGCAGGTCACCACCTTCGAGAACCCGATGGGCATCGACGGCTTCGAGTTCGTCGAATTCGCCGCCCCGGCCGGCCGTGGCCAGGAGCTGCACGAGTACTTCCGGAAGATGGGCTTCAGCGCGGTGCTCAAGCACAAGCAGCGTCCGATTACCGTCTATCGCCAGGGCGACGTCAACTTCCTGGTCAACGAAGACCCCGATTCGTTCGCCGCCGACTTCGCCGAAAAGCATGGCCCCTGCGCCTGTGGCTTTGCCATCCGCTTCAAGAAGCCGGGCCAGGAGGTCTACCAGACCGCGCTGGGCAACGGCGCCGAAGCCATCGCCTTCAAGCCGGACAGCAAGGCGGTCAGCGCGCCGGTCATCAAGGGCATCGGCGACTGCATGCTGTACCTGGTCGACCGCTATGGCAGCGCCGGCAGCATCTACGACGGCGACTACGAGCCGATCGCAGGGGCCGACCTGCACCCGTTCGGCTTCGGCCTGACCTTCATCGACCACCTGACCCACAACCTGTACTTCGGCAACATGCAGCAGTGGTCGGACTACTACGAGCGCCTGTTCAACTTCCGCGAGATCCGCTACTTCGACATCAAGGGCCTGAAGACCGGCCTGGTGTCCAAGGCGATGACCGCGCCGGATGGCATCGTGCGCATCCCGCTGAACGAATCGTCCGACCCGAAGAGCCAGATCAACGAGTACCTGGACGCGTACAAGGGCGAGGGCATCCAGCACATCGCCTGCTTCACCGAGAACATCTACGAGACCGTCGAAGCGATGCGCGCGCAGGGCGTGGATTTCCTCGACACGCCGGAAACCTATTTCGACGTGATCGACCAGCGCGTGCCGAACCACGGTGAAGACGTGGCGCGCCTGGCCAGGAACAAGATCCTGATCGACGCCGATCCGGAAACCCACCAGCGCAAGCTGCTGCAGATCTTCACCCAGAACTGCATTGGCCCGATCTTCTTCGAGATCATCCAGCGCAAGGGCAACGAAGGCTTCGGCGAAGGCAACTTCACCGCGCTGTTTGAAAGCATCGAGCGCGACCAGATCCGCCGCGGCGTGCTGTAAGGTCCGCAGGCAATGTCGGCGTCCCGCCGGCATTGCCTGTCCGAATGGTAGTGCCGGCCGCTGGCCGGCAATCTCTGGAGTTCCCATGTCCCCCGCCATCACCGCCCGCGGCTACCAGTCCGGCTTCGGCAACGAATTCGCCACCGAGGCCGTCGCCGGCGCGCTGCCGGTCGGGCAGAACTCACCGCAGAAGGTGGCCCACGGCCTGTACGCCGAACAGCTGACCGGCACCGCCTTCACCGCGCCGCGCGGCAGCAATCGCCGCAGCTGGCTGTACCGGATCCGCCCGGCGGTGACCCATGGCGAGTTCACTCCGTTCGCGCAGTCGCAGCTGCAGTGTGATTTCGGCGCACAGCCGGCTTCACCGAACCAGCTGCGCTGGAGCCCGCTGCCGTTGCCGGAGCTGCCGACCGACTTTGTCGAAGGCCTGTACACGATGGGTGGCAACGGCTCGCCCGACGCGCATG
Source organism: Stenotrophomonas sp. YJH_SMC_123 (assembly GCF_059368215.1). Classification (NCBI taxonomy): domain Bacteria; kingdom Pseudomonadati; phylum Pseudomonadota; class Gammaproteobacteria; order Lysobacterales; family Lysobacteraceae; genus Stenotrophomonas; species Stenotrophomonas sp. YJH_SMC_123. Next base: position 224,990 of record NZ_JCAFRM010000003.1, on the reverse strand, counting down.
CCGGCGTGGGCATCCACCTTTATGCTGCCAACCGCGACATGGTCGGCCGCTACTTCTACGACGCCGACGGTGAACTGCTGATCGTGCCTCAGCTGGGCGCACTGCGCCTGCTGACCGAGCTGGGCGTGATCGAGATCGAGCCGCAGCAGATCGCGGTGATCCCGCGCGGCGTGCGGTTCCGCGTGGAACTTCCCGATGGCCCGAGCCGCGGCTACATCTGCGAGAACTACGGCGCGCTGCTGAAGCTGCCCGACCTTGGCCCGATCGGTTCCAACGGCCTGGCCAACCCGCGTGACTTCGAGACCCCGCACGCGGCGTTCGAGGATGTCGATGGCGATTTCGAAATGATCGCCAAGTTCGAGGGCCGCCTGTGGCGCGCGCCGATCGACCATTCGCCGCTGGACGTGGTGGCCTGGCACGGCAATTACGCGCCGTACCGCTACGACCTGCGTCGCTTCAACACCATCGGTTCGATCAGCTACGACCATCCGGACCCATCGATCTTCCTGGTGCTGCATTCGCCCAGCGACACACCCGGCACCAGCAACATGGACTTCGCGATCTTCCCGCCGCGCTGGCTGGTGGCGCAGAACACGTTCCGCCCGCCGTGGTTCCACCGCAACATCGCCAGCGAGTTCATGGGCCTGGTGCATGGCGCCTACGACGCCAAGGCCGAAGGCTTCGTGCCGGGTGGCGCATCGCTGCACAACTGCATGAGCGGTCATGGCCCGGATGCGCCGACCTTCGACAAGGCCTCCAATGCCGATCTGTCCAAGGCCGATGTGATCAAGGACACGATGGCCTTCATGTTCGAGACCCGCGCGGTGATCCGCCCGACCGCGCAGGCGCTGGCCGCCGGCCATCGCCAGGGCGATTACCAGCAGTGCTGGAACGGCCTGCGCAACAACTACCGCTGACCCGGAAAAGGGGACGGAAAAAGGGGACGGAGGGGATTAAGCCGCAATCAGCACACGCGTGTGCCTGAAACGACTTAATCCCCTCCGTCCCCTTTTTCTTCAGGCGGCCTCGGTGAACGCGTCGCAATGCTCCAGCGGCAGCGCTTCCAGCAGGCGTTGCCGCACACGCTGGCAATAACCCTCCGAGGTCAGCCCGGGCAGCATCTGCATCGCCGAGTGCAGCACCTGCAGTACTTCACTTTCGGCGCGCGCCTGCTGTAGGTCGCGGAACAGCGCCGCCGCCTGCGGGTGGCGCTGCATTTCCAGGATGCCCAGTACATAGATGCGCGCGGCCACCAGCGAGCGGCGGCGCTCGCTGCCGGTTGCGGGTGCAGCCGGTGCCGCCGCCGGCGTGGTGGGTGCCGGTGCTGCCGCGTCTGCGGGTGGTGGCGGTGCGGCTGTGGCGCCGGTACCGGTGCTCAGGTAGCCGGCCTGCACCAGCTGGATGACCATGGCGGGCGCGTCCTGGCCGAGCAGGCCGGTCAGGTCGGCGATGCTGCGCTGGCCGTCGCACAGGATCAGCAGCCGGCGCTGGCGCATGTCCAGCGGCGCGCGATGGGCCTGCAGCGCGGTTCGGGCGAGTTCGGTCTTGCGCGGTTGCATGGAAGGGACAGCCAAGTCGGTGCACGCCGAGCCTGAACGAAGGCGATGAAACCGCGATGACAATGCAGCGCCTGCACACGGGATGGGCTAGCGTGCAGCCATCTTCGTGCCAGGGAACCGCACCGATGAAGCACCTTCCGCTTGCTGGTCTGTTGCTCCTTTCGCTCACCGCCTGCAGTGCTGGCCCCGACAAGCAGGGGGCGGCCGGCAGTGGCAGCGACACCCCGGCCGAAACCGCCTCGGCGACCGGGCCCGCGCAGTCGGCGGATCCCGACCTGGCCGCCCGCCCGGCCAACGACCTCCGCAAGGACAGTCCAGCGCGCCTGGACGGCTTCGGCGGTGCAACGCTGGGCGCCGGCATCGCCGAGGTCCGCAGCGGCTTCGGCACGCCGCTGCAAGGACTGGGCACCGACGCCAATGGCAAGCCCCTGCCGGCCGACGACAGCAACGACGGCTGCTACTTCCTGCGTCCGCAGGGCGCCGAAGACCCTCGCCTGATGATCGAGGCACGCAAGCTGGTGCGCTACGACGTGCGCAGTGCGGCGATCGTCGCTCCGGGTGGCGGCAAGGTCGGCATGACCCTGGGCGAGCTGCAGGTGCTGTACCCCGAGCGCGCCGACGTCGGCCCTGACAAGTACGACGAGAAGGCGCAGCACCTGCGCGTGCGACCGGCGCAGGAAGGCGGGGCGGTCATCGACTTCGCGCTCGGCGCCGATGGTCGGGTCAGCGCCTGGCGCGTCGGCCAGACCCCGCAGGTCGATTACGCCGAAGGCTGTGGCTGATCCTTGATCCACCGCCCAGCCATGCGCTCGGGCCAAGCGTAGAATCGCGCCACCACTGCTGGGGAGTGCTCGATGATCGCCATTGCCATTGCCTGGTTCCTGCTCGGCCTGCTGTTGCTGGCGCTGGGCGGGGATTCCATCGTCAAGGCCGTGTCCGGCCTGGCCCAGCGCTTCGGGGCCAGCCCGTTCACTGCCGGGCTGCTGCTGCTCGGGGTGACCACCTCGTTGCCGGAACTGGCGGTCAATGCGCGCGCGCTGGCGGTCGGCCAACCGGAGCTGGCACTGGGCAATGCCGTGGGCAGCAGCATCGTCAACCTGGGCTTCACCCTGGCGGTGGCAGCCATCGCCGCGCCCCTGTTGCTGCGCGCGCGCCTGCAGACGGTGCTGTGGTGGTCGCTGCTGGTGGCCGGCGTGCTGCTGGTCCTGTTCGGGCTGGATGGTCGCCTGGCGCGCTGGGAAGGCGGCGTGCTGGTGGCAGGCTTCATCGTCATGCAGGTGCTGCTGCTGCGCCGCGGTCGCGTTGAGCGTGCCGAGGTGCAGGCGGCCATCGCCGAGTCCGCCCTGAGCCGCACCAGCCTGCCGTTGAACGTGCTGCGGGTGCTGATCGCAGCGCTGACGCTGTACTGGGGCGCGCGCCTGGTCGTGGGCGCCGCCGCTGACTTCGGTGCCGCGCTGGGCTGGACACCGCTGCTGGTCGGCCTGCTGCCGGTGGCGATCGGCACCGCACTGCCGGAGGTGGCAACCGCAATTGCTGCCGCGCGTCGCGGCCACGGCGACATGGTGCTTGGCCACGTGCTGGGCTCCAGCGTGGTCAACCTGCTGCTGGTGATCGGGGCGATGGCGGTGTTGCAGCCGTTGGCGTTGCCGGCCTCGTTCGTGCGCCTGGAACTGCCGGCACTGCTGGCGTTCGCCCTGGTGCTGTACCCGATGCTGCGTGGCGATCTGAAGATCAGCCGCAGTGAAGGCGGAATCCTGCTGGTCGCGTTCGACGGCTGGTTCGTGCTGGAGCTGCTGCTGGTCGGCGCGGCATGAGGTAGTTCCGGCCGCTGGCCGGCAACCTCACTGCCTCTGACGGAACCCTTGCCACTGCCGGCCAGCGGCCGGCACTACCGGTTCTGTGTGGCTTCCTCTTCCCGCGCCGGTTCCGGCGGCGGAAGCTGTTCCTCGGCAGCCGGCTCGTTGCCCGGCAGGCTGGGACGGGTTTCCATCAGCAGCGACAGCGCCGCCTTGGCCATCATGTGGGCGCTGATCGGCGCGGTGATGAACAGGAATACGGTGATCAGCAGCTCGCGCGGCTGCGGGTCCTGGCCCAGGAAGATGTGGTAGCAGACCGAGCACACCAGCACGCAGCCCACGCCCAGCGTGCTGGCCTTGGTCGGCGCGTGCAGGCGCTTGAAGAACGTGGACAGCTTCACCAGCCCCAGTGCGCCGACCAGGATGAAGAAGCAGCCGAACAGCAGCAGGATCGACAGGCCGATCTGGATCGCGGTGATCATTCGACGATGTCCCGGCGCAGCACGAACTTGCTCAGCACCACGGTGCTGCCGAAGCCGAGCATGGCGATGACCAGTGCGGCTTCGAAGTAGATCGCGGAGTTGAGGTACATGCCGAACAGCATCAGCTCGGCAATGGCGGTCACCGACAACGTGTCCAGTGCGAGGATGCGGTCGGGCACGGTCGGTCCGCGCAGCAGGCGCCAGGTGGCCAGCAGCATGGCCAGGCCGACCACGTGCATGCACACCACCAGCGTGGTCTGGATGATCTGGAATCCAGTCATGGGAAGATCTCCATCAACGGCGCCTCGTAGCGGCGCTTGATCGTATCGATCAGGTCCTGTGGGTCCTCCAGGTGCAGCACGTGCACCAGCAGGAACTTGCGGTCGTCGCTGAGCGCGGCCGAGACCGTGCCCGGGGTCAGCGTGATCATGCTGGTCAGCGCCGCGATGCCGTGGATGTTGGCGATGTCCAGCGGCAGCCAGATGAAACCGGGGTGAATCTTCTTCTCCGGGCCCAGCACCTGCAGGGCCACGCGGATGTTGGACATCAGGATGTCCCACAGGGTCACGCATACCAGCTTGGGCAGCGGCCGCAACGTGCCGATGCGCGCGAACTCGCGGTCCAGGCGTGCGGCGAACAGCGGCACCACCACGCCCAGCACCAGCCCCAGCACGATCTGGCCGAGGGTGAAGCTGTCGGACATCAGCAGCCAGAATGCCACCACCATGATGCTGAGCATCGGCGAGGGAATCAGGCGACGGAACAGGGAGCGCTGGGCGGTCATGGCTGGCGGATCTCCGGTGCGGTCGCGCGCAGCTGCTGCACGTACTCGCTGGGTTGCAGCAGCTGTGCGGCGGTGGCGTCGGTGTAGCGCATCAACGGTGCAGCGGCCAGGGTCATGGCGATACCGTAGGCCAGCAGGATGCACGCGGCGTACAGCTCCACCCGGCGCAGAGGAGCCTTGCGCGGCTTCGGCGCCTCCGGATCGACAGGCGGCACGCGCCAGAACAGGCGGATGCCGCCGCGGGTCAGGCCCATGATCACCAGCAGGCTGCTGACCAGCACCGCGGTCCAGACCGGAGCGGTGTACTGCGCCGGCATGCCGGCCAGCAGTGCGGCCTTGGCCAGGAAACCGGACAGCGGCGGCAGGCCGGCCACCGACACCGCGCCGATCAGGAACAGCACGGCGGGTGTCTCCTTGCCCGGCATCGGCGCGACCACTTCCTTGCGGTCGCTGGCACCGCCGCGACGACGGCGGATCAGGTCGGCGATCAGGAACAGCGCGGCGGCGACGAAGCTGCTGTGCGGCAGGTAGTACAGGCCGGCCGAGAGCACCTGCGGCGTGCCCACCGAGAAGGCGATGAACAGCGTGGCTGCCGACACGATCACCAGGTAGGAGATCAGCACGCGCAGGCGGGTCGCGGCGAGGGCGCCCAGGCCGCCCAGCACCAGCGTCGCCACACCGGCCCACAGCAGCCAGTCACGGCCGTAGCCGGCCATCGCGCCGGCATCGTCGCCGAACCACAGCATCTGGATGCGCAGCACCGAGTACAGGCCGACCTTGGTCATGATCGCGAACAGCGCAGCCACCGCCGCTGGTGCGCGTGAATAGGCTTCCGGCAGCCACAGGTACAGCGGCATCAGGGCGGCCTTGGCGCAGAACACCAGCAGCAACAGGCCCATCGTCGCCTTCACCAGGGTCAGCTGCGCCGGCGGTACCTCGGCGATGCGCTGCGACAGCTCGGCCATGTTCAGCGAACCCAGCGTGGCGTACAGCAGGCCCAGCGCGATCAGGAACAGGGTCGAGGCGGTGACGTTGAACACCACGTAGTGCAGGCCGATGCGCATGCGCAGGCCGCGGCCACCACTGAGCAGCAGGCCGTAGGAGGCGATCAGCATCACCTCGAAGAACACGAACAGGTTGAAGATGTCGCCGGTCAGGAACGCACCGTTGAGGCCGACCAGCTGGAACTGGAACAGCGCATGGAAGTGCGGTGCGCGGCGGTCCCAGCCCGAACAGGCGTGCAGCAGGCAGGGAATGGCCAGCAGCAGGGTGGTCAGCAGCATCCACGCCGACAGCCGGTCGGCCACCAGCGCGATGCCCAGCCGCGACGGCCAGTCGCCCAGCAGGTAGACGCTGATCTCACCACTGGCGGTGGTGGCAAACAGCAGGCCCACCGCCAGCGCCAGCGCCGACAGCGCGGTCCAGGCCACCGCGCGCTGCACCCTGGGGCCATAGCGGCGGTGTTCGACGAACAGCGACAGTGCCGCACCCAGCAGCGGAATCAGGATCGGCAGGATCACCAGGTGGTTCATGCGCGGTCCTCGCCCTGGCGTGGTGGAACGCGCTCATCCTGCAGGTCGTCATCCGGCTCGTGGGCGTCCACATGGTCGCTGTGGTTGTCGCTGCGGCTGCGCATGGCCAGCACGATGCTCACCGCGGTCATCGCGAAGGCGATCACGATCGCGGTCAACACCAGCGCCTGCGGCAGCGGGTCGGTGTAGTTGCCCAGGTGGCTGTCCACGCCGTCCTGCAGTACCGGCGCCTTGCCCAGCACCACGCGGCCACCGGCGAAGATCAGCAGGTTGGTCGCATAGGACAGGAAGGTCATGCCGAGGATCACATCGAAGCTGCGCGCACGCAGCAGCAGGTAGATGCCGATGGCGGTCAGCACGCCGATCGCGGTAGCCAGGGCCAGTTCCATCAGTGCATCTCCCCGGTGCGTGCCGAGCGGCGTTGCAGGTCGATCTCACCCTTGCGGGCGGTACGGGTACGCGATGGCTTGATCGTGCCCATCATCGACAGCATCAGCATGGCACCGCCGAACACCACCAGATAGACGCCGATGTCAAAACCAATCGCACTGGCCAGCGGCACGTCGCCGATCAGCGGCAGGTGCAGGTCGAGGTGGCCGCTGGTCAGGAACGGCACGCCGAACAGCATCGACGCGCTGCCGCTGAGCAGGGCGATCAGCAGGCCCATGCCGATGCAGCGGATGTAGTCGAAGCCGAAGCGCGACTCCACCGACGCAGTGCCCTGGATCACGTACTGGATCAGCAGCGGCACCGCCAGCACCAGGCCGGCGATGAAGCCGCCACCCGGCGCGTTGTGGCCGCGCAGGAACAGGAAGATCGACACGGTCAGGGTCAGCGGGAACATGATCTGGGCCAGGTCGGCCGGCACCGGCAGCTTGATCGGCGGGCCGGGCATGATCTGCTCCGGCGCCATCCGCGTGCGCCGCAGCAGGGCATGCACCACCAGCGCGGCGATGCCGAACACGGTGATCTCGCCGAAGGTATCGAAGCCGCGGAAGTCGACCAGGATCACGTTGACCACGTTCTGGCCATAGGCCTCGGGCAGGGCACGGGCGAGCAGCTCGCCGGCCATGGTGTTCGGCGGCAGGGTCATCGCGGAATAGGCCAAGGCGCCAAGTCCAGCACCGGCGATGATCGCGATCACCGCGTCACGGCGCTTGCGCCAGCGCGGCCGCTCCGGCCCGGACTGCGCAGGCAGGTAGTTCATGCCCAGCAGCATCAGCACCAGGGTCACCATCTCCACCAGCAGCTGGGTCAGGGCCAGGTCCGGCGCGGACAGGAACACGAAGGTCAGCGCCACCATCAGGCCGACGCCGCCGACCAGCAGCACCGCCAGCAGGCGCTGCTTGTAGATACGCAGGGTAGCCACCGCGCAGGCCATCATCACCAGCCACAGCGCCCAGCCCAGCAGCGGGATCGGCTGTGGCCTGGTCCAGTTCGGCGAGGCGGGGTTGGCCACGAACGGCGCGGCGGCGGCCACGATCGCCACCAGCACCAGGCCCAGCAGCATGCGCTGAAGGCTGCCGTTGGCGATGCCGTTGGTCAGGCGCATGGCCAGTGCGGAGATCGCGTCCAGCTGCGCATGGAACACATTGCGGCCAGTGCTGACGTTGGTCACGGCGTGCAGGTTGATCAGCTTGCGCAGGCCGAAGTACAGCGCCACGCCGCCGATCACGCCGATCGCGCTCATCGCCAGCGGCAGGTTGAAGCCGTGCCATACCGCCAGGCTGTACTCGGGCATGGCGTCGCCGAGGATCGAGGCCGCAGCGGCGTGCAGCACCGGCGCTACGGTCAGTGCCGGTGCCACGCCCACCGCCACGCAGATCACCACCAGCAGTTCCACCGGCACCTTCATCCAGCGCGGCGGTTCGTGGGGCACGCGGTCCAGGTCGTGCGGGCCGGGGCCGAAGAAGGTGTCGTGCACGAAGCGCAGGCTGTACGCCACCCCGAATACGCCCGCCAGCAACGCTGCGATCGACACCGCCGTGCGCATGATTCCCGGGCCGCCGGCCGTGATCGCTTCGGCGAACAGCATTTCCTTGGACAGGAAGCCATTGAGCAGGGGGATGCCAGCCATCGCCAGCGAGGCGATGATCGCCAGCGCGCTGGTAAACGGCATCAGCCTGCGCAGGCCTCCCAGCTTGCGCATGTCTCGGGTACCGGTCTCGTGGTCGATGATGCCGGCGGCCATGAACAGCGAGGCCTTGAAGGTGGCGTGGTTGAGGATGTGGAACACGCCGGCCACCACCGCCATCGGCGTGGACAGGCCGAACAGCAGGGTGATCAGGCCCAGGTGGGAAATGGTCGAGTACGCCAGCAGGCCCTTCAGGTCATGCTGGAAGATCGCATTCCAGGCGCCGATCAGCAGGGTCAGTGCGCCGATGCCGCTGACCGTGTAGAAGAACAGGTCGCTGCCGGCCAGTGCCGGATGCAGGCGCGCCAGCAGGAACACGCCGGCCTTTACCATGGTGGCCGAGTGCAGGTAGGCCGAGACCGGGGTCGGCGCCGCCATCGCGTGCGGCAGCCAGAAGTGGAACGGGAACTGCGCGCTCTTGGTGAAGATGCCGGCCAGTACCAGGAACAGGGCGTAGGGGTACAGCGCGCTGGCGCGGATCTGCTCGCCAGCAGCCAGCACCACGTCCAGGTCGAAGCTGCCGACGATGCGGCCGATCAGCAGCACGCCACCGAGCAGGGCCAGGCCACCGCCACCGGTAATCACCAGCGCCATGCGTGCGCCTTCGCGGGCGTCCTGGCGGTGCGACCAGAAGCCGATCAGCAGGAACGAACTGATGCTGGTCATTTCCCAGAAGATCATCAGCAACAGCAGGTTGCCCGACAGCACCATGCCCAGCATGGCGCCCATGAACAGCAGCAGGTAGCAGTAGAAGCGGTGCGCGTTGTCCTGCTGGCTCAGGTAGTAGCGCGCATACAGCACCACCAGCGCGCCGATGCCGAGCACCAGCCCGGCGAACATCCAGGCCAGCCCGTCCAGTCGCAGGGTGAAGTCCAGCCCGAGCTGCGGCAGCCAGGGCACCAGGGTGCGGACCACCTGGCCATCGAGCACCGACGGGGTCAGCCAGCCGAGGATGGCCAGCCCGCCCAACGGCGCCAGCGCCGCCAGCCAGGCAGCAGTCGAGCGCGAACTACGGGGGAAGGCCGCAACAGCCGCTGCCATCAGGAACGGCAGGGCCAGCAGCAGGGGCAGGCTGGGGAGCATGCAGGGAATCCATGATTCACGAGCAGGTCAGGGAGGATAACAGGCTGCGAAATGTCGCCGAAACCCATCGAACAGCGATCAATTGCATGTAACGTTCGCTGATTCATTTTTTCTGCGATGCAACATCACATTCCTGCATCCCTTCCCTGGCTGCCCTCGGGGGACACCCTACGCCCACGCAGGGAGACCGCAGGCCCTGTCGCACAGGGGCTGCCGTCGACGGGCGGGCAATGGGGAGCGGATCACCGGCGCAGGCTGGCAGGGCTCCCGTGGACTACGGGTGACGGAATCCGCCCGTTCAGGAAACGACGGCCGCTGTCGGCCGCCGCCAGGTCAGTAGCGCCAGTCCAGCTTGCGGTAGAACTTGGCCATCACCCAGGCCGGGCCGATCAGCAGGTAGGTCAGGTCGGTCAGGAAGCTGGGCTTGCGGCCCTCGAATTTGTGGCCGATGAACTGCGCGATCCAGGCCACCACGAACACGCCCACCGCCAGCCAGCGCAGGGCCTGCAGGCCGATCTCGGCCTCCAGCAGCCGGCACAGGCAGCCGAACACGAAGAACTGGATGAGCATGCCGATGCCCAGCGGGCGCGACAGCTTGTTGTAGAAGCACCACGCGCTGAACATCGCCAACGCCGACCAGATGCCGTACTGGAACCAGGTGATCAGCGGCGGCAGGCACCACAGCAGGGCCACCACCGACCACAGGATCGCCGGGACCGCCACCACGTGGATGCGCTGGTTGATCACATTGCGGTGGTCGTCGGAGTAGCTGGCGAAATAGCGGTCGATCGGCCGCGCAAGCTGGGTGGATGTCTGCATGCTGCGTCGCTTCCTCGGGCAACGGTAGTGCCGGCCGCTGGCCGGCACTCCAGAGCATAGCCGAGTTCGCGAGGTTGCCGGCCAGCGGCCGGCACTACCGCGATCAGAGCGCCCCCCGCCTTTCCGGCCGGGGGGACGCGGGGGGATCAGTCGACGCTGATCCCGGCCAGGCGCTGCAGCGCCTCGGCGTACTTGGCGCGGGTGCGCTCGATGATCTCGGCCGGGATGCTCGGGCCCGGGGCGGTCTTGCCCCAGTCCAGCGTCTCCAGGTAATCGCGCACGAACTGCTTGTCGTAGCTCGGCGGGCTGGTGCCCACTTCGTATTCGTCGGCCGGCCAGTAACGGGAGGAATCCGGCGTCAGCATCTCGTCCATGATGTACAGGCGGCCATCGGCGTCGGTACCGAACTCGAACTTGGTATCGGCCAGGATGATGCCGCGCTCGCGGGCGTAATCGGCCGCGAACTTGTAGATGCGCAGGGTGGCGTCGCGCACGCGCTCGGCCAGTTCCGCACCGACCTGCTTCACCATCGCATCGAAATCGATGTTCTCGTCATGGTCGCCGACGGCGGCCTTGGTCGAGGGGGTGAAGATCGGCTCCGGCAGCTGCTCGGCCTGGCGCAGGCCGTCGGGCAGGTCGATGCCGCTGACCTTGCCGGTGCGCTGGTAGTCCTTCCAGCCGCTGCCGATCAGGTAGCCGCGGGCGATCGCTTCCACCGGCACCGGCTTCAGCTTGCGGGTGACCACCGCACGCTTGGCGTACAGGGCTGGGTCCACGCCTTCGGGCAGCACGCTGGCCACGTCGATGCCGGTCAGGTGGTTGGGCATCAGGTGCGCGGTCTTGGCGAACCAGAAGTTGGAGACCTGGCAGAGCATCTCGCCCTTGCCCGGAATCGGGTCAGGCAGCACCACGTCGAACGCCGACAGGCGATCGGTGGCGACCATCAGCAGGTACTCGCCCGGCGGGGTTCCGGCTGGCAGCCGCTCGCGCGGGATATCGAACACATCACGCACCTTGCCGCGATGGCGCAAGGGCAGGCCGGGGAGATCGGATTGCAACAGCGTGGTTGGCACGGGCACTCCTGGGGCGTTGTCGATACGGCTGCTGCCCAACGGACCCGGCGGGCCCGCTGACCAGCGGGCGGCCTAGTGTAAAGCGGTCCGGGCCCGCTGTGACGTAAAATGAGCGTCCATTTCGTCGGTCGACCCCGGAGCGCCATGCGCTGGTACGGAAAACTGCTCGGATTCATCGCCGGCGCCCTGCTGTTCCGGCCCAATCCGCTGTTCGGCGCGGTGGTCGGCCTGTTGATCGGCCACGCCTTCGATTCGGACTGGTTCCGCCTGAACAAGGAGAACCCGTACCGGGAGCTTGGGCTGACCTCCGAGGCCACCGATGCCGAGGTCGAGCGCGCCTACCGCAAGCTGATCTCGCAGTACCACCCCGACAAGCTGGGCGGTGCCGCCCCCGAGCTGCAGCAGCAGGCCGAGCAGAAGTCGCGGCGGATCAATGCCGCCTACGACCGCATCAAGACCCTGCGCAAGCGCTGATTCCAGAGTCCCGCCTGCGGGCGGGAGAACCTTTTCCCCGTTCCGAAGGCCCCGGCCATGTCCAACTGCCTCATCGCCCCCTCCATCCTGTCCGCCAACTTCGCCCGCCTCGGCGAGGAAGTCGACAACGTCCTCGCCGCTGGCGCGGACTGGGTCCACTTCGACGTGATGGACAACCACTACGTGCCGAACCTGACCATCGGCCCGATGGTCTGCCAGGCGCTGCGCAAGCATGGCGTCACCGCGCCGATCGACGTGCACCTGATGGTCGAGCCGGTGGATCGCATCATCCCGGACTTCGCCGAGGCCGGTGCCACCTACATCAGCTTCCACCCGGAGGCGAGCCGCCACGTGCACCGCACCCTCCAGCTGATCCGCTCGCTGGGCTGCAAGCCGGGCATCGTGCTCAATCCGGCCACTCCGGTGGACATCCTCGACTGGGTGCTGGATGACCTGGACCTGGTGCTGCTGATGTCGGTCAACCCGGGCTTCGGCGGCCAGGCCTTCATCCCCTCGGCGCTGGACAAGCTGCGCGTGGTGCGCAAGATGATCGATGCCAGCGGCAAGGACATCCGCCTGGAGATCGATGGCGGCGTGAAGGCCGACAACATCGGCGAGATCGCCGCTGCCGGCGCCGACACCTTCGTCGCCGGTTCGGCCATCTTCAACGCCAGGACCAGCTACCAGGATGTGATCGCGCAGATGCGCGCCAACGTCGCTGCGGCACGGGGCTGAGCCATGAGTACGGTGGCCGTGTTGAACATCCGCCCGGCCACCGTCGCCGATGCGGGACTGATCCTGCATTTCATCCGCGAGCTGGCCATCTACGAGAAGGCCGAGCATTCGGTGCAGACCGATGAGATCGGCATCGCCGAGAGCCTGTTTGGTCCCGATGCCACGGCACGCGCACTGATCTGCGAAGCCGACGGCGAGGCCATCGGCTATGCGGTGTATTTCTACAACTATTCCACCTGGCTGGGCCGCAAGGGCATCTACCTGGAAGACCTCTACGTCAGCCAGGAAAAGCGCGGTGCGGGCGCCGGCAAGGCACTGCTGAAGTACATCGCGCGCCAGGCCGTGGCCGAGGGCTGCGGCCGTTTCGAATGGTCGGTGCTGGACTGGAACATCCCGGCCATCGAGTTCTACACCGCTGCCGGTGCCAAACCGCAGGACGAGTGGACCGTGTACCGGTTGCAGGGCCAGGCGCTGCACGATTTCGCCAACGGGTGAGATGACGTGCATCCACGCTTGGCGTGGATCTACTGCTGGGCAAAAAAAAAGCCACGCCAATCACTGGCGTGGCCTCGCTGCATGCGTGGGAGGCTGATCCTGCCTCCATCCATCGTCCCTGCTATGGCCTTCCATTCTCCAGCAACTGAATGACACCTGCGTGACATTCACCGCGGGCAAACAGCGCATTGCTAGCCTGTGCCACCCCCTCCTGGAAGTACCGCATGACCACCCCGCGCTGGCGCCTGATCCTCAATGGCAAATCCGCAGGCAACGAGGAACTGCGCGAGGCTGTCGGCCATTGGCGCGGGCAGGGCGTGCAGCTGGACGTGCGGGTGACCTGGGAGGACGGTGACGCCGAACGCTACGTGGCCGAGGCCATCGATCATGGCGTGGACGTGATCGTTGCCGCCGGTGGCGATGGCACGCTCAGCGCGGTGGCCGAAACCCTGGCGCATCGTGAGGAAGCGGCGGATGCGCTGCCCTCGCTGGCGCTGATCCCGATGGGGACCGCCAACGATTTCGCCACGGCTGCGGGTATTCCGACCGAGCCTGAGGGCGCGTTTGCGTTGATCGGACAAACCACGCCGCGTGCCATCGATCTGCTGCGCGTGGATGCCGATGGCACGCCCTGGTGGTGCGCCAACCTCGCCAGCGGTGGCTTCGGCACGCAGGTGACGGTGGAGACCGATGCCGGCCTGAAGAAGATGCTGGGCGGGCTGGCCTATGTGATCACCGGCATCGCCAAGCTGGGCCGCATCGAGCCGATCACCGCGCGGCTGTCCGGCCCGGATTTCGCGTGGGAAGGCGACTTCATCGCCCTGGGCATCGGCAATGGCCGGCAGGCCGGCGGTGGCCAGCAGTTGTGCCCGCAGGCCGTGATCGACGATGGGCTGCTGGATGTCACCGTGCTTCCGGAACTGGAAGGTGAGGTCACCGCCACGCTCGGCCAGATGCTGAAGTCGGGCACCCAGGCGGCGCTCGAACAGCTGGCCACGCGCGCGCGGCTGCCGTGGCTGCAGATCGACGCACCGAAGGCGCTGACCCTCAACCTGGACGGCGAACCGGTGCAGGCCCGCCAGTTCCGCATCGCGTGCGTGCCGGGCAGGGTGCGGATGCACCTGCCGACCGGATGCCCGTTGCTGGCCGGGTAGGGGGTAAAGTCGACTGTTGGTCGACTGCTTTTCGTTCCGACGGCGTAAAACCCCGCGCTACGCGCGCAAGTCGACCAACAGTCGACTCTACCGGTCCGCGTCGTTGGTTCCCGTGGCCGGCCCCGCCCGTCCGGTGGTTCAGTTTCACAGGGTTCCCCTCCCGCCCCGGCTGCGATACAGTCAGGGGGTGTCCAGCCTGACGACCCCGCATACCCTTTCTTCCGCACGCCGTTGGTGGCGATGGTGGCCCGTTGCCGTCGTCCGCCCCCATAACGCTGTGTCCCGGAAGGAAAGTCGTCTTGAACTCGCACGCTCAGTTTCAGCAGCAGGCCGCTGAAGGCCACACCCATATTCCCGTCGTCCGTGAAGTGCTGTCCGACCTGGACACGCCGCTTTCGGTCTATCTGAAGCTCGCCGACGGCCCCAATACCTACCTGTTTGAATCCGTCGAAGGCGGCGAGCGCTTTGGTCGTTACTCGATCATCGGCCTGCCGGCGCGTCGCGTGTACGCCTTCCATGGCCACACGCTGACCGTGCGCGAAGACGGCCAGGTGGTGGACACCCGCGAAGTGGCCGACCCGTTCGCCGAAGTCGAGGCGCTGCGCAGCGCCCACTCGGTGCCGAAGCTGGACGGCCTGCCGGGCTTCACCGGTGGCCTGGTCGGCTGGTTCGGTTTCGAGTGCATCGGCTACATCGAGCCGCGCCTGGCCCCGCCGGCCGGCCGCGATGAGCTGGGCACGCCGGACATCCTGCTGCTGGACTCCAACGAGCTGGCGGTGTTCGACAATCTCAAGGGCCGGCTGTACCTGATCGTGCACGCCGACCCGCGCGTCGACGGTGCCTTCGAGCAGGCCCAGGCGCGCCTGGATGCACTGACTGCCAAGCTGCGTGCACCGGGCGCCGGCTATCCGGCGCCGCTCAACAGCGACGTGCTGGACGAATCGGATTTTGTCTCCGGTTTCACCCGCGAAGGGTTCGTCGATGCGGTCCAGCGCAGCAAGGAATACATCCGCGCCGGCGACATCTTCCAGGTGGTGCTCAGCCAGCGCCTGAGCGTGCCGTTCAAGGCGCGCCCGGTGGATGTGTACCGCGCGCTGCGTGCACTGAACCCGTCGCCGTACATGTACTTCCTGGATGTCGGCGACCTGCAGGTGGTCGGTTCATCGCCGGAAATCCTGGTACGCCTTCAGGATGGCGAAGTCACCGTGCGCCCGATCGCCGGCACCCGCCCGCGTGGCGCCACGCCCGAGCTGGACCTGGCGCTGGAAGCCGAGCTGCTGGCCGATCCGAAGGAACGCGCCGAGCATCTGATGCTGATCGACCTGGGCCGCAACGATGCCGGCCGCGTCTCGAAGGCAGGTACCGTGGAGGTGGGCGAGCAGTTCGTGATCGAACGCTACAGCCACGTGATGCACATCGTCAGCGAAGTGACCGGGCAGCTGCAGCCGGGCCTGAGCTATGCCGACGTGCTGCGTGCCACCTTCCCTGCCGGAACGGTCAGCGGCGCGCCGAAGATCCGCGCGCTGGAAGTGATCCGCGAGCTGGAACCGATCAAGCGCAATGTCTACGCCGGCAGTATCGGCTACATCGGCTGGCACGGCGATGCCGATACCGCGATCGCGATCCGCACCGCGGTGATCAAGGATGGCCGCCTGTACGTGCAGGCCGGTGCCGGCATCGTCTACGACTCGGACCCGGACAAGGAATGGGACGAGACGATGAACAAGGGCCGCGCGCTGTTCCGCGCCGTCGCCCAGGCCGCCAAGGGCCTGTGATCCTCCCCGTGCCGTGGCCTGCGCCGCGGCACCTTCCGCTGTTCCCATTCAAGACAAGGAGTACCGCATGAAGCTGCTGAGCGCATTGCTGTGGTCGTCACTGCTGGCCACGATGGCCCCGTCTGCGTGGGCGCAGGCCAACACGATTCCCTCGCAGCCGCACCTGCTGGTGAAGGGGCAGGGCAGCCGCACGGTGATGCCGGACCGGTTCGGCCTGCAGTTGAACATCGAAGAGACCGACATGGACGCCGACGCCGCGCGCCGCCGCGTGCAGGACAACGTTGCCCGCGTGCTGGCACTGTTCAAGCAGCACAAGGCGGTGGAGGGCAGCGTGCGTGCGGACAACCTGCGGATCGGCCCGGCCACGCGCTATGAGCAGAACCGGCAGGTCTTCATCGGTACCCGCGTATCGCGCCAGCTGCGTGCCAGCTTCGCCAGCGTGAAGGCGATGCAGGATGTGCTGGGGGCGTTGAAGGCCAACGAGAACGTACAGGTGAGCAGCCTGGCGCCGACCTATTCGGGCGAAGTGGCGCTGCGCCGCGAACTCAAGGGCGAGGCAGCGGCCCAGACCCGCGAGTCCGCGCTGGGCCTGGCCAAGGCCTATGGAACAAGAGTGCGTGGCCTGTACAGCATCTCCGATGTGGCGCCGAACTTCGCCTATGGCGTGCAGGCGGGCAATTGGCCCAGCAGTGGGGATCTGGTGACGCCGCCCTCGCCGCCTGCGCCCGAGGCACCGATGAACAGCATCGAGACCACGGGCTCGCGCCTGCGCGAGTCGGTGGAAGCCGGCCCCATCACCTACACCGAAAACGTGTACGCCATTTTCCTCATAAGCGACGGAACCTGACCATGTTGTGGATGATCGACAACTACGACAGCTTCACCTACAACCTCGTGCAGTACCTGCAGACGCTGGGCGCCGAGGTGAAGGTGGTGCGCAACGATGCGATGAGCGTGGACGAGATCGCCGCGCAGAAGCCCGAGCGCATCGTCATCTCGCCCGGCCCGTGCACGCCCAACGAAGCAGGCGTGTCGCTGGAGCTGATCCAGCGCCTGGGCCCGACCACGCCGATCCTCGGCGTGTGCCTGGGCCACCAGGGCATCGGCCAGGTCTACGGCGGCACGGTCATCCGTGCCGGCAACATCATGCACGGCAAGACCTCGCCGATCCGCCATGAAGGCAAGGGCGTGTTCGCCGGCCTGCCGGACCGCTACCAGGCCACCCGCTACCACTCGCTGGTGGTGGACAAGAACAGTCTGCCGGACTGCCTGGAAGTGACTGCCTGGACCGAGAACGACGACGGCTCGATCGAAGAGATCATGGGCCTGCGCCACCGCCAGTTCCCGGTGGAAGGCGTGCAGTTCCACCCCGAGTCCATCCTCACCGAACACGGCCACGCCCTGCTGCGCAATTTCCTGCAGCGTCCGGCGGCCTGATCCAAGGAGCATTCCCATGAGCTTCTCCCCCCAGGAAGCCCTGCATCGCACCATCGAACACCGCGAAATCTTTTTCGACGAAATGGTCGACCTGATGCGGCAGATCATGCGCGGCGACGTCTCGCCGATGATGACCGCGGCGATCCTGACCGGGCTGCGCGTGAAGAAGGAGACCGTGGACGAAATCGCCGCGGCGGCCACCGTGATGCGTGAATTCGCCCGGCCAGTGCCGGTGGCCGATACCTCCAACCTGGTTGATATCGTCGGTACCGGTGGCGATGGCTCGCACACCTTCAACATCTCCACCTGCTCGATGTTCGTCGCGGCCGCCGCCGGCGCGCGCGTGGCCAAGCATGGCAACCGCAGCGTATCTTCCAAGTCCGGCAGTGCCGACGCGCTGGAAGCGCTGGGCGCGGTGATCGAACTGCAGCCGGATCAGGTGGCAGCGGCCATCGACCGGACCGGCATCGGCTTCATGTTCGCGCCGATCCATCACCCGTCGATGAAGGTCGTCGCGCCGGTGCGCCGCGAGATGGGCGTGCGCACCATCTTCAACATCCTCGGCCCGCTGACCAATCCGGCCAGCGCGCCGTCGGTACTGATGGGCGTGTTCCATCCCGATCTGGTGGGCATCCAGGCCCGCGTGCTGCGCGAGCTGGGCACTGAGCGCGCCATGGTGGTCTGGGGCCGTGACAACATGGACGAGATCTCGCTGGGCGCCGGCACGCTGGTGGGCGAACTGCGCGACGGCAAGGTGCGCGAGTACGAGATCCACCCGGAGGACTTCGGCATCGCCATGTCGGCCAGCCGCAACCTGCGCGTGGACAGCCCGGAGCAGTCCATCCAGATGCTGCGCGCGGTACTGGACAATGAGCCCGGCCCGGCGCTGGACATCGTTGCGTTGAATGCCGGCGCCGCGCTGTACGTTGCCGGCGTGGCCAGCGACATCGGCGACGGCCTGGCCCGCGCCCGTGCCGCCATCGCCAACGGCAGTGCCCGCCAGCGCCTGCAGCAGTATGTTGAGACCACCCGCGCGCTGGTTGCCTGAGCGCGCGGTTCAGCCTGACCCCGTCGATGGCCGATAATGGCCGTCCTCACCGCCCCCGCACCGAACCGAAGACGATGAGCGACATCCTGCAGACGATCCTGGCCCGCAAGGCCGAAGAAGTGGCCCAGCGCCGCGCCCAGCGCCCGCTCGAGGCGCTGCAGGCCGCCGTGGCCAGCGCCCCGCCGGTACGTGGCTTCGTGCGCACCTTGCAGGCGGCGGTGGCCAACGGCGATCCAGCGGTGATCGCCGAGGTGAAGAAGGCCAGCCCGTCCAAGGGCGTCATCCGCCCGGACTTCCGCCCGGCCGACATCGCCGTCAGCTACGAGTTCGGCGGCGCCAGCTGCCTGTCGGTGCTGACCGACGTGGACTTCTTCCAGGGCGCCGACGCCTACCTGCAGCAGGCGCGCGAGGCGTGCACGCTGCCGGTGCTGCGCAAGGACTTCGTCATCGACGCCTACCAGGTGTACGAGGCACGCGTGCTGGGCGCCGACTGCATCCTGCTGATCGTCGCCGCGCTGGACGACACCCAGCTGGCCACGCTGTCCGAACTGGCGCTGTCGCTGGGCATGGACGTGCTGGTGGAAGTGCACGACATCGACGAGCTGGAGCGTGCGCTGCAGGTGCCGGCGCCGATGATCGGCATCAACAACCGCAACCTGCGCACGTTCGAAGTGTCGCTGCAGACCACGCTGGACATGCAGAACGCGGTGCCGCGTGACCGCCTGCTGGTCACCGAGAGCGGCATCCTTGGCCCGCAGGACGTGGCGCTGATGCGTGACGCCGGCATCCATGCCTTCCTCGTCGGCGAAGCCTTCATGCGCGTGGAAGAGCCGGGCGAGGGCCTGCGTCAGCTATTCTTCGCGGCATGACAACGCACTATCCAACGCCGCGCGAGGATGCGCCGCTGGTGGTCTTCGACTTCGACCACACCCTGTACGACGGCGATTCGGGCACCCACCTGTTCGCCTCGCTGATCAAGCGCAACCCGCTGCGCATGCTGGCGGCGCTGCTGGTCACGCCGATCGCCGGGCCGATGGTGGCGATGCTGCCGACCCGTCGCGCGGGCATCTCGGTCTATGTGTGGATCGGCAGCTTCGGCCTGCACCGTGCGCGTGACTTCAACAAGGTGATCGACGCCTATGTGCTGCGCAACCAGGCGCAGATGCGCGCCAAGCTGCTGCCGCAGGCGCTGGAGGTGTTCGCCGCGCACCGCGCCAAGGGCGACCGCGTGGTGGTTGCCACAGGTGCGCCGCCGGAGCTGGCGCGCGCGATCCTGGCTTTCGTGGCCCACCAGGACGTACCGGTGATCGGCACCGAGGTCGGCCCACGGCTGGGCGGCGTCGGCCCGACCCGCCACTGCCACAATGAAGAGAAGATGCGCATGCTGCGCGAGCGCGGCTACGGCGACATCGATATCGCCTATTCCGACAGCACCGCCGACCTGCCGCTGCTGCTGGCGGCCAAGGCGCCGGTAGTGGTGAACCCGAAGCCGGGCCGGGTGGCGTTCTTCCGCCGCGTGCTGCCGGCGGGCACCCGCATCCTCAACTGGGGTTGCGTGGACCGGGGCGGCGACAAGGCCTGATCCCGCCGCACGGTGATGGATCTGCCGGCCAGCGGCCGGCACTACCCTTCTCCGTCGCGGTTGTGCCGGCGCTTCTCTGTCCCGGTAGTGCCGGCCGCTGGCCGGCAAACGCTCAGCGGTACAGGTGCCCGTACACCGCGTGGCCAATCTGGAACAGGCTGATCCCCAGCACCAGCACGCCGACGGCCACCAGCACCCAGCGCTCCTTCACCCGCTTGACCAGGATGGCGGCTACCGGCGCGGCCATCATGCCGCCGATCAGCAGGCCGGCGACGATCTGCAGGTGCTGCACCCCCATCGACAGCAGGAAGGTCGCCGACACCGTCAGCGTGACCACGAACTCCGCCGCATTGACCGTGCCGATCGTGGTGCGCGCCTGGCCACCCCGGGCGAGCAGGGTGGACGTGGCGATCGGCCCCCAGCCGCCGCCACCGCTGGCGTCGAGCAGGCCCGCGAAGAAGCCCAGCACCGGTACCCGGCGGATCTCGCCCTTGGGCATCCAGCGTCCGGCCGCGCGGGCCAGGATGATGATCGCCAGCACCAGCAGGTACAGGTAGATCAGTGGCCGGATGATCTCGCCCGGGATCTGCGTGAGCACGTACGCGCCCACGGCACCGCCCACCGCGCCAGGCAGGGCCAGGCGCAGGAACAGGCGCTTATCGACATTTCCGGCTGCGAGGTGCGACACACCCGAGGCGCCAGTGGTGAACACTTCAGCGGTGTGGATGCTGGCGCTGACCTGCGCCGGGGGCAGGCCCATGCTCAGCATCACCGACGAAGACACCAGGCCGAACGCCATGCCCAGCGCGCCGTCGACCAGCTGTGCGCCCAGGCCGATGAGGATGAACCACCAGAATTCGCTGCTCAGTTCCATGCCCCGAGCCTAGCGCGCGAAGGAGTGCGGACCAAGGTCCGCACCCACCGGGTGCTCAACGGTCAACGGGTGCCGTACAGCACCACGGTCTTGCCACGGGCATGCAGCAGGCCGTCGGTCTGCAGCTTCTTCAGCACGCGGCCGGCCATTTCCCGCGAGCAGCCGACCAGGCGTGCCAGCTCCTGGCGGGAGACGCGCAGCTGGCTGCCCTGCGGATGGCTCATCGCCTCCGGTTCCTGCGCCAGGTCGTGCAGGGTGCGCACGATCCGGTCGGTAACGTCCAGGAATGCCAGGCGGCTGGCCTTGCGGCTGGTGTCGAGCAGGCGCTTGGAGATCTGCTGGCCCAGCGCGTACAGCAGGCGCGGGGCGTCGGCCGACAGCGGGCCGAGGAACAGCTGATGCAGGCGCTCGTAGCTGATTTCAGCCAGCTCGCAGGCGGTACGGGTCCGCAGGATCACCTCGCGGCGGTCCGATTCGACGAACAGGCCCATCTCGCCGACGAACTCGCCGGCACCGAAGTAGCCCAGCACAAGCTCGCGATCGTCATCTTCCTCGGCCATGATCGAAACCGAGCCGCTGATGACGTAATACAGGGTTCCCGCCGGGTCACCGGGTCGGAAGACGTCGGTACGGGTGGGATATCGCCGCCTGTGGCTGTGCGCCAGGAAACGATCGATTGTGGCGATATCCAGGGCCAGTGGACTGCTAGCTAGGCGCACGGTTGACACGATAGGGGCGCTCCCTCTGCGCATGAACGGATTCACGGGGTCGATAGCGGAGCTTAACCAGCGCAATTGTTAAGGGCAAACAGTGTGCCAGAACTCTTGCGTCTTCACGTTCCCCCCGGGGGCAGTTTGCCCCATAATTCCCCCTTTCCCTTCTTACACAGGAATCGACCGCCGTGGTCAAGCCGTTGCCTCGCCTGAGGCTGCAGGGTTTCAACAACCTCACCAAGGCGCTGAGCTTCAACATCTATGACGTGTGTTACGCGCGCACCGAAGAGGAGCGTCAGCGTTACATTGAATACATCGATGAAGAGTACAACGCCGACAGGCTGACTCAAATCTTGACCGATGTCGCCGAGATCATCGGCGCCAACATCCTGAACGTGGCCCGCCAGGACTACGACCCGCAGGGTGCCTCGGTGACCATCCTGATCTCCGAAGAGCCGGTGATCGACAAGAAGCAGGCCGGCAAGGAACTGATTCCCGACGCCGTGGTCGCGCACATGGACAAGAGCCACATCACTGTCCATACCTACCCGGAAACCCATCCGCAGGAAGGCATCGCGACGTTCCGCGCGGACATCGACGTGGCCACCTGTGGCGTCATTTCGCCGCTGAAGGCCCTGAACTACCTGATCGAGAGCCTGGAATCGGACATCGTGATCATGGACTACCGTGTCCGTGGCTTCACCCGCGATGTGAAGGGCAAGAAGCATTACATCGATCACAAGATCAACTCGATCCAGAACTTCCTGGCCAAGAACATCAAGTCGCGTTACGAGATGTTCGACGTCAACGTCTACCAGGAAAACATCTTCCACACGAAGATGCACCTGAAGGACTTCGACCTGGACCAGTACCTGTTCGAGGAAAAGGCCAAGAACCTGTCGTTCAAGGAACGCATGAAGATCGAAGCGCTGCTCAAGCGCGAGATCGAAGAGCTGTTCCACGGCCGGAACCTGTCCGAGTAAGCCCCATGTGCGATGCCCGCAGGCATCGCCGCCCAGGCGGGACGACCCGCCCCGTGGAACCAGTGCCTCGCACGCGTTACGGTTCCACGGTGATGTGCCGACCCACGGCCCGGTGTGAAAACACCGGGCCGTTTCGTTTTTCCCAAAAAGGTAAGGAGCCCCCACCCATGCCCTGGATCTATCTGCTGCTGGCCGGCCTGTTCGAGATCGGTTTCGCCCTCGGAATGAAGTACTCCGAAGGCTTCAGCAAACCCCTGCCCACCGTTGCCACGGTGGTGTCCGCCCTGATCAGCCTGTACCTGATGAGCCAGGCGATGAAGAGCATCCCGGTCGGCACCGCCTACGCGATCTGGACCGGCATCGGCGCCATGGGCGTGGCGGTGCTGGGCATCTATCTGTTCAACGACAGTGCGTCGCCGGCCCGCCTGGCCTGCGTGGGCCTGATCGTAGCCGGTGTGATCGGCCTGAAGCTGGTCTCGCCCAACTGATTGATGGCCCGACCAACGGTCGGGCCCCACCGTCGCCCCCCGCACCTCCTGGTAGGCCCGCACCGTTGGTGCGGGCGACCCTTCAAATGCGGTAGGCGATGGTCTTCATCACCCTGGAAGCCAGCGCCATCGCGCCCGGGATCGGGAATGGCAGGCGGCGTGCGCCGGCCTGTTCGGCGTGCTCCGCATGGCGGGCCTCGTCCTCCTTCATCACCTGGATGACCGCGCGGCTGCGCAGATCGCCGGCCGGCAGGTCGACCAGGTGCTCGTCCAGATGGGCTTCCACCTGGCGCTCGGTTTCAACCACGAAGCCCAGGTTCCAGCCGTCGCCGCGCAGACCCGCCAGGGTGCCGATGGTGTAGCTGCCGGCGTACCACAGCGGATTGAACAGGCTCGGGCGGCTGTCCAGTTCATCCAGCCGGGTCGCGCACCAGGCCAGGTGATCGGTCTCTTCCTGGGCCGCTTCCAGCAGGTGTTCACGGGTGGCCGGGTCGCGGGCCACGGCCGCCTGGCCGAAGTACAGGCCCTGTGCGCAGACCTCGCCGACATGGTTGATCCGCATCAGCCCCGCGGCGTGGCGGCGCTCGGCGCGGTCCATGCCCGGCTCGCCGGTGCCTGCGGCCGGGTAGGGGCGGGCCGCCGGAGGGTTGCCGAACACCGTGTCCAGGGCGCGCTGCGCCTCGGTCAGCAGGTGGTCCAGCGGGGTGGTCTGGCGGAGCACGGTCATGGCGGCACGCGGTGGGGCGGGAGACCCGCCGATTCTCGCCCGCCCCCGCTCCCCTGCCAACCCGGGGCAGGGCCAGCTTGCACCGAGGGCGTGACCTGCGTACAATCCCGCCTCTTGCGCTTCACCTTTCACAACGCGTGGCAGAGTTCCGGCGAGTCCTTCGCCGCAATGAGCCCGACCTAACCTAGAGTTCTTCATGAGCACTTTCACTGCCAAGAACGAGACCGTCCAGCGCGACTGGTACCTCGTCGACGCCGAGGGCAAGACCCTGGGCCGTCTCGCCACCGAGCTGGCCCGCCGTCTGCGCGGCAAGCACAAGCCGGTCTACACCCCCCACGTTGATACCGGCGACTACCTGGTCGTCATCAATGCAGAAAAGATTGCCGTCACCGGCAAGAAGCTGCAGGACAAGATGTATCACCGTTTCACCGGCTACATCGGCAACCTGAAGACCGAGTCCCTGGCCCAGGCGCTGGAGCGCCACCCGGAGCGCGTGATCGAGATCGCCGTGAAGGGCATGCTGCCGAAGGGCCCGCTGGGTCGCCAGATGTACCGCAAGCTCAAGGTCTACGCCGGCACTGAGCATCCGCACGCCGCACAGCAGCCGCAGGTTCTGGATATCTAATCATGGCTATCACTCAAAACTACGGCACTGGCCGCCGCAAGTCCTCCACCGCTCGCGTGTTCCTGCGCAAGGGTTCGGGCAACATCACCGTCAATGGTCGTCCGCTGGACGAGTTCTTCGGTCGTGAGACCGCGCGCATGATCGTGCGCCAGCCGCTCGAGCTGACCAAGAACACCGAAAGCTTCGACATCCTGGTCACCGCCGCTGGCGGCGGCACCACCGGCCAGGCCGGTGCGATCCGCCTGGGCATCGCCCGTGCGCTGGTCGAGTACGACGAAACCCTGAAGTCCGAGCTGCGCAAGGCCGGCTTCATGACCCGTGACGCCCGTGAAGTCGAGCGTAAGAAGGTCGGTCTGCACAAGGCCCGCCGCGCCACCCAGTTCTCCAAGCGCTGATTTACCGCGCCTGGTTGGGCTCCTGCGGGAGCCCGCTGGTTGGAAAAGCAAAAGCCCGGCTTCGGCCGGGCTTTTGTCGTTTTGGAGTCAGGCATTTCGTGGTTGCCGGCCAGCGGCCGGCACTACCCGGGGTTTCGCATCTCGGAAGGGGTGGGGTCAGAGCCTTCTCCTTTGGAAAAGGATCCGACCCCGGGCCTCTCTCTGGAGAAGAGCCCCCTTGATGTTCAAGGGGGCGCGCCGACAGGCGCGGGGATAAGGTGGGATGCGCGACCAAATTAAAAGCAAAAGGCCAGATCTTTCGATCTGGCCTTTTGCTTTTAATTTGGCTGCCCCGGATGGATTCGAACCACCGAATGCCTGAGTCAGAGTCAGGTGCCTTACCGCTTGGCGACGGGGCAAAACGTGCAACTATTTTCTCACTTTTCACACTGAAAAACAACTTGATTTTCAGTGTGGTGGCTATGGGTGGACTCGAACCACCGACCCCAGCATTATGAGTGCTGTGCTCTAACCGGCTGAGCTACATAGCCTTGGTGAGCCCGCTATTCTGCGGATGTGTATCGACCCTGTCAACACTTTTGTGTCGTGCTTGTGGGCCGACAGAGGGCATGGGATAGTCCCGACCAGTAGATTTTCTTAGGAGTCCGCATCGTGATCGATCCGGACGGCTATCGACCGAACGTCGGCATCGTGCTGATGCGGCAGGACGGCCAGGTGTTCTGGGCACGACGCGTGCGCCGGGATGGCTGGCAGTTCCCGCAGGGTGGCATGAACACCGACGAGACGCCTGTCGAGGCCATGTATCGTGAACTGCAGGAAGAGACCGGCCTGCTGCCTGAGCATGTGGAAGTGCTCGGGGCCACGCCCGGCTGGCTGCGCTACAAGCTGCCGGCGCGGGCCATCCGCCGCAACGAGCGGCAGGTCTGCATCGGCCAGAAACAGGTCTGGTTCCTGCTGCGCCTGACCGGCGACGAATCCCACGTGACGCTGGACCACACCGACTCGCCCGAGTTCGACCACTGGCGCTGGGTCGACTTCTGGTACCCGGTAGAGCACGTGGTGATGTTCAAACGCGGCGTCTATGCGCGTGCCCTGCGACACCTGGCGCCACTGGCGCGCGGCGTGGCCGGGCAGGGCGTCACCGCCATGCCCAAGAGCGCCGCCGAGGCCTGGATGCCGGGCCACACCGCCGGGCACGACCGCCCGCGCAAGCGCCCGCGGACCCGAGGGTACTGGCCGAAGAAGGTCACGGGCGACGGCCCGGCCAGCTGACCGGCTGAACGGTCTCGAGAATGGTTCAGGTCTCTGATTGACAACCATTCTCGTTTCCATTGGAATAGCCACCAGGCCGCTTCTGGCCTGTCAGCCCGGTTCCCGCCTGTGTACGTCTGCATCTGCAACGGAGTCACCGACCACCAGATCCGCGAAGCCGCCAGCCATGGCGTGAGCACGGTGGCCGAACTGACCATGCGTACCGGTTGTGGTGCCACCTGCGGTTCCTGCCTGGACATGGCCGGCGACCTGCTGGCCAAGGCACGTGCGACCCACGATCTGCCGCTGCCGGTATTGGGCCTGGCGCAGGTCGCCTGATCGCCTTTTCGCGGCGCGTTGACGCCGCGCTTTCGCATCCTTCACCTTCGGCCGCGCAGGCCAATGCACACGATTCGCGTTCCTTCACGAGCGCACGCGAGGCGTTAAAGTGCCTGCGTTTTCAGCGTGCAGGAGCACCCCCATGAAGGGCGACACCAAGGTCATCGAATTCCTCAACAAGGTCCTCTACAACGAGCTGACCGCGATCAACCAGTACTTCCTGCACGCCAAGATGCTGAAGAACTGGGGCATCAAGGAACTGGCCGAACACGAGTACAAGGAATCGATCGACGAGATGAAGCATGCCGACATGCTCGCCGACCGCATCCTGTTCCTTGAAGGCCTGCCGAATTTCCAGGCGTTGGGCAAGCTGCGCATCGGCGAGAACCCGACCGAGATCCTGCAGTGCGACCTGTCGCTGGAACGCGATGGCGTGGTCACCCTGCGCGAGGCCGTGGCCTATTCCGATTCGGTTGGCGACTACGTCAGCCGCCAACTGTTCGTGAAGATCCTCGATTCGGAAGAGGAGCACATCGACTGGCTGGAGACCCAGCTGGACCTGATCGAGCGTATCGGCGAGCCGAAGTACCTGCTGAGCAAGCTGGAAGAGTGAGTCAGCCGCCCTGGCCGGCGCGGTGCTGTGCCAGGTAGCCCGTCAGTGCAACGCGCGCCCGGGCGAATTCCGCAACCAGCAGCGCCACCGCCACCGCGGGGCGCTGCAGGCTGCCACTACGGGCTTCGTGCTCGATCCGCTGTGCGATCGCCGACAGCGACAATGCGCCGACGTTTGCACTCGATGACTTCAGGCTGTGCGCTGTGGCCTGCAAGCGCAGCTCATCGCCGTTCTGCGCGGCCAGCTGCAACTGCTGCACCATCACCGGCGCATCTTCAAGAAAGACCATGACGATCTGGGTGGCAGCGTCGCCGATCACGGTGTGCAGTTCATCCAGCACGTCGCGGTCGATCACCGGTTTCGGCGCGGCTTGGCTTGTCGTCTCCTGTAGAGCCGAGCCATGCTCGGCTGATGGAGTGGGAGTGCAACTGGCCGTCAGCCGAGCATGGCTCGGCTCTACAGACGGCTCCACAGAAAGTCGTCCAGGTGATGCAGCTCTGCCGCCACCCCAACGCAGCAGCAGCGCATGCAGCGTGGCGCGCGCGATCGGCTTGGACAGGTAATCGTCCATGCCCGCCTGCAGGCAGCGCTCGCGGTCACCGGCCATGGCGTTGGCGGTCATGGCGATGATCGGCAGGCGGGCGCGCCCGGTCTCCACTTCTTCGGCGCGCCAGCGGCGCGTGGCGGCGTAGCCGTCCAGCACCGGCATCTGGCAATCCATCAACACGATGTCCACGCCGCCTTCGCGGAGGGCGGCCAGCGCCTGCTCGCCATCGGCGGCGTTGCGTACTTCGCACTGGAACACGCGCAGCAGTTGTTCGGCGACCATCCGGTTGACCGTATTGTCCTCCACCAGCAGCACACGCAGATGCAACGGCGGCAGCGTGGCAGCCGGGTGCTCGTTGTCCGCGCTGGCCAGCAGCGCAGCGGGGCGGGCGGGGGCGACCGGTGCAGCCAGCAGTGCATGCAGGGCCGCATCGTCGAAGTGCGGGGGCAGCTGGCGCTGGCGCTGGCGTTGTGGAAGTGCGCCCTCCTGCAGCCACAGCACCTGCAGCACATCGTCGTCACCACGTTCACTCAGCGCCAGCTGCAGCGTGGCCTCACCGTTGCGGCGTGCGCGGGCATCGACCAGCAGCCATGCCGGTGCCGGTTGTCCGGGCCGCGCGGGAGCGCGCAGGCGCTCGACCACGGCATCCAGCTGTGCCAGCACCTGCACCTGCAGCCCATGGTGGGCGGCGATGCGCTCGATACGTGCCTGCAGCGTTGCATCGGCACTGAACAGCAGCAGCGGTGCCGGTGCGCGCGCCATCGCCGGCAGGTCGCCAGCGACCTTCAGCAGCGGGATCTCGAACCAGAAGGTTGCGCCCTGGCCCGGCGTGGAGTGCACGCCGATGTGCCCGTGCATCAGGTCGATGATGCGCTTGCAGATGGCCAGGCCCAGGCCGGTGCCGCCATAGATGCGGGTGGTGGATGCGTCGGCCTGGCTGAAGGACTGGAACAGGCGTGCCTGCAGCGCGTCGTCGATGCCGATGCCGGTATCGATGATCTCGAAGCGCAGCTGGTGCTGCGCGGCACTTTCACCCAGACGCAGCACGCGCAGCTGCACTTGGCCGCGGGCGGTGAACTTGATGGCGTTGGCCAGCAGGTTGCTCAGCACCTGGCGCAGGCGCACCGGGTCGCCGCGCACCGGCAGGCGCACCGATGGATCCAGTTGCAGGCCCAGGGCCAGGCCCTTGGCGTCGGCGGCCCGCTGCATCAGCTGTACCACGCCATCGAGCAGGTCGCGCAGGTTGAAGCTGGTGATCTCCAGTTCCAGCGCCTGCGCTTCCAGCCGGGAGTAGTCGAGGATGTCGTCGACGATGCGCAGCAGCTGTTGCGAACTGGCCGAGGCGGTGGCCAGCATCTGCCGCTGGTCTTCGCCCAGCGGCCCGCGTGCGATCAGCTCCAGCATCGGCAGGATGCCGTTGAGCGGGGTGCGGATCTCGTGGCTCATCGTGGCCAGGAACTCGCCCTTGGCCAGCACGGCCGCCTCGGCGGCCTGCTTGGCCTGCAGCAGCTGTTGTTCCAGCTGGCCCTGGCGTTCGGTGGTATGGCGAAGCTGGTCGCGTTCGGCGGCCAGCGCACTGTGCGTGCGCTGCAGCTGGGCCAGCGCATGGTTGCGCGCGCGCAGGCGCAGGCCCAACAGCAGCAGCGCGATGGCGGCCGCAGCAAGGGCAACCAGCAGCACGCCCCACAGCGGCACGTCAGAGCACCGCGTTGTGGAAGTCGAAGTTCAGGTCGCTGCCGGCCGACTGCACCATGTTGCCCTGGATGTAGTCGACGCCGCCTACCCACATCGCCGCTGCAGCCTGCGGATCCTCGATCTGCTGGCCGATGATCTGCAGTCCGGCGGCATGGGCCTGTTCGATCGTCTTGCGCAGTTCCTCGCGCGTGGCCGGATTGGAGTGGCTGCTGGAGAAGCGCGCAGCCATGCGCACGAACGACAGCGGCAGCTGGGTCAGCAGTGCATCGGCCTCGCCGCTGGGTTCGAACTGGCTCAGGCAGAAGCGCACCCCTGCGCTGGCCATGCGCTGGCAGAACTGCTGCAGCGGCACGGTGTGGATCAGTGCGTCGGGCAGGCGCACGTCGATCACCAGCGCACTGCCAGGCAGGTCACGCTGCTGCAGTGATTCCAGCAGCCAGTCGGCGAAGGCATCGCGCTGCAGGGTGCGCAGCGACTGCGAGACGAACAGGCTCAGCGGCTGCGTTGCGTGCCGGTACAGATCCAGCAGGCCCAGTGCGTGGTCCATCACCTGCTGGTCGAGGTCGGCGATGCGCCCGGCGGCTTCCGCGGCGGGGATCACCTGGCCGGCCGCCAGCACCGTGCCATCGGCCTGGCGCAGGCGCAGCAGCAACTGGTATTGCGCGGTGTTGCCGCCTGCCACGGCGACGATCGGCTGGTAGGCCAGTTCCAGCTGGCCCTCCAGCAGCGCCAGGTGTTCCTGTTCGGTGACCGCCTGGCGATGCACATGGCCCGCCACGCCGGCGCTGAGCAGGCGCGCCTGCAGGGTTGTGCGCTCAACCGCTTCCAGCGCACTGCTGGCATCCTCGAAGCCCGGCGACAGCGGCGCATAGCCGACCACGCCGCGCAGATGCACGGATTCGTCGTCGCGGATCACGAAGGCGCGGGCCGACAGCTGCTCGCGCAGGCTCGCGGCGATGCCTTCGAGGGCGTCCTCGTCGGCGTTGCGGGCCAGTAGCAGGAAGCTGTTGTCGTTCAGCCGCGCCAGCAGGTGCGGATGGCCGGCTTCGGCCAGGCGCTGCCCGGCCTGCACCATCAGCCGTTCAAACGCGGCATAGCCATAGCGTTCGCGCAGGCCCAGCGCACTGGCCACTTCGATGAAGAACACGCCGCCCCGGTCGCGGTGGGCGAGTGCGGTGTTGAGCTGCTGCAGCACATGGTGGCGCGTCGGCAGGCCGGTTTCCGGATTGCTGGTGGCCGGTGCGCCGGTGGCGCCCGGCAGGGTCGCGGCTTGGGCACGTGCGCGGCGGATGCGGTTGGCCACCGCTGCGATCAGGTGGCGCGGCCGGATCGGCTTGCTCAGGTAGTCGTCGGCGCCGCTGTCGAGCACTTCGAACTGGCGCTCTGGATCCGGATCGCCGCTGAGGAACACGATCGGCAGCAGCTGCAGGCCGGGCTGCTGGCGGATCAGCGCGGTCAGGCGCATGCCGTCCAGCCCGGGCAGGTGCAGATCCATCAGGATCAGGTCGGGGCGGTGCTCCTTGATCGCCTGCAGCGCGGCATCGGCATCGCTGTGCACGATCGCCTGCATGCCGGCGCCGTGCAGCACGCTCTGCGCGAACAGCGCCTGGGCGCGATCGTCTTCAACGATCAGCACGCGGTAGGGCGAGTCCGAGGGCGGCGGGGCCAGATCGTTGTTGCCGGCTTCGGCCAGTGCGATCGGGCCGGGCAGCGGCGGCGGTGCGCTGTTGACCGGCGCCGGGGCATCGGTCGCGATGGGCGGCGGGGTCGCAGCCGTCGGTGCGGCCACAGCGGGGCCTGCCGCCTCGGGCGCCCAGCGCTGCCAATGATCGGCCGGAGGGGTTTCAGCGCGTCCCGGGCGGGCGCCCGCGGGGGATTCGTTTGCGGCCATCGGTGCTCCTGGTGTTCGCGTCCATTATGCGACAAGCCCGGTGCTCAACCGGTACTGCTGTGCCCCGGCGGTGCTGCCGATGCACCGCGCGCCAGCCAGCGCACGCCCTTCCACAGCGCGCGCCAGACCAGCCACACCAGCAGCGCGCCGGCCAGGCTGCAGGCCAGCACCACCACCAGCGCGATCCACGGGTGTGCCAGGGCCAGCGCCAGGCCACCGACTACCACGGTGTCCTCAGCGGCGGAGGCGACCCAGTTGCTGGCCGGTTCCGGCGAGGTATTGAGCAGCGCGCGGGTACCGGCCTTCAGGCCGTGGCTGGCGAGGGCGACGCCGGCACCGGCGGCGAGTGCGCCGGCGCCGAGCTGACCGTCCGGCGACAGGGTAGCCGCTGCGAGGAACGCGCCGGCCGGCACGCGTGCGAGCGTCTGCACCAGGTCCCAGACCGAGTCCACGCCGGGAATCTTGTCGGCGAAGAACTCGGCGATGGCCAGCGCCGCCGACGTGCCCAGCACCCACCAGGATTCGGTGGCCTGCAGAGCGGGCGGCAGGTCGACCCAGCCGAGCAGGCCGGCAAGGCCGACGCCGAACACGGTGAGGTAGACGCGGATGCCGGCCAGCCAGGCCAGCAGGATGCCGATCACGAACAAGTGGGCTTCGGTCATGGCGATGCTCCGGCGACGGAACTGTGCAGGGGACCACACTATCGACGATGGCATGCCTGAACGCCACAGACCGTGGCCGGCCACGGCGCAGGAAACCCACCCGTCCTGTCATACACTAGCCCGTCGTTTGCCACAGGGGCCGTACCGGTGTCGCCCTCGCGATACCCCGGAAACCACCCATGACCAACCGTCCTCCCATGCGCGTGCAGGTACGCCTGCCCGGCGCGCCGCAACCGCCGGCCGACCGTCGCCGCCTGCTGGTGATCGGCGGCATCTGGCTGCTCAGCCTGGTGCTGGCGGTGCTGGGTGGCTGCTGGATGGCCACGCCACGCGATGCCCAGGGCCAGCGCCTGCAGGCTGCCGAGAAGCGCGCCGAGACGCTGCAGGCGCAGCTGACCGAGCTGCGCCAGAAGCAGGCCACGCTGGAAGCCTCCGACCGCATCAGCCGCGCCGCCAATACCGAGGTGCAGTCCTCGCTGGCCGAGCGCGATGAGGAAATCGCCGGCCTGCGCGCCGACGTTGCCTTCTATGAGCGCCTGGTGGGTTCGACCAGCCAGCGCAAGGGCCTGAACACCCACTCGATCGAGTTCAGCCCGGAAGCGGCCGGCACCTGGCAGTACACCGCCGTGCTGACCCAGAACCTCAACCGCGGCGCCATCAGCCAGGGGCAGATGCGCTTCACCGTGGAAGGCGTGAAGAACGGCAAGCTGGCCACGATCAGCTGGGATGATCTGCACCAGCGCAGCAAGGTGCCGGGACAGGATTACTCGTTCCGGTACTTCCAGCAGCTCACCGGCAGCGTGATGCTGCCGGCTGACTTCACCCCGCAACGCGTGCGGGTGACATTGGGGAGTGGTACGGGGGGTACCACCCAGGTATTCGACTGGAAACAGGCCGGCGCGCCGGCCAGCAAAGGGGAGTAGGCAGATGTTCGGAAGCAGCAAATCCAACCGTGAAGGCCAGCTGGTGGTGGATGCCCTGATCGGCAACCAGGTGGTGATCCGCGGTGATGTGGAATTCAGTGGTGGCCTGTATGTGGAAGGTCGCATCCACGGCAAGGTGATCGCCACCGAAGGCGCCAGCGGCGCGACCCTGACGGTCGCCGAGCATGGCGTGATCGAGGGTGAGATCCGGGCCCAGGTGGTGGTCATCAGCGGCCGTCTGGACGGCGATGTACACGCCACCGAGAAGGTCGAGCTGACCCCCAGCGCACGGGTCAATGGCAACGTCCATTACCAGGTGGTGGAGATGAATGCGGGCGCCCAGCTGAACGGCCGCCTGATCCATGCCAGCGCCCCGATGGCGGCCCTGCCGGCGCCGGAAGGCGATGAGGCCAATGGCGGCAAGGGCGACACCGCCGCACGCCGCAAGCTGGCCGAGGCGATGGCTTGAAAGCCATCCCCGGCACCCCCATGCTGGCACCATGAGCACGCTAGTCTCCCTGCCCGGCGCCACCCCGGTTGCCGCGCCCGATTACCAATCGCTGGAGCGCCCGCTGAACTTCACCGAGTCGGCGGCCGCCAAGGTCAAATCCCTGATCCAGGAAGAGGGCAACCCCGACCTGGCCCTGCGTGTGTACATCGAGGGCGGCGGCTGTTCGGGCTTCCAGTATGGGTTCGAGTTCGACGAGAACCGTGCCGAGGATGACCTGGCGGTACAGACCAGCGGGGTGACCCTGCTGGTCGACCCGCTGAGCCTGCAGTACCTGATGGGCGCCGAGGTGGACTACACCGAGAGCCTGACCGGTGCCCAGTTCGTGATCCGCAACCCGAACGCAAAGACCACCTGCGGCTGCGGCAGCAGCTTCAGCATGTAAAAGGCCTGTGGCCGGAATGTGCCAACCAGGGTTGGCACCTGCCAGAGCGGGTAGATCCACGCCATGCGTGGATGATCCTTCCTGCATCCACAACGGCAGATTGCGCACAGCGCCGACCTTGCCACCCGCATCGATTGGCGGCACGCTTGCAGGATGCCCAATACTCCTTCGCCGCTTTCCGGTTTCGCCTTCGTGGGTGAACCGCTGGAGCGCGCCGATGCCCTGCGCGAAGATGCCGATGCACTGGCGCGCCTGTGGCCGGGCGCGCGCATTCTCGTGCTCGATCAGGACGGCAGCGCCTTCACCGGCGATGACGATCAGCCACTGGCGCTGACCGGCGCCGACATCGGCGGCGGCCCGGGTGCCGCGATCTTCCTCGGCCTGCGCGGAGAGCAGGCGTGGTTCTCGGTTGAAGCCACCAACGTCACCATCAGCGCACCACGCCGGCTTGATCTGCGCCAGGCCGCGCTGCTGTGGTCGATGGCCGATGCGACCGCCTTCAGCTATGCCCGCGGCATGTCGTACTGGCACTCGCGCACCCGCTTCTGCGGCGTGTGCGGCGGCGCCGTGGCGTTTGCCCGTGGTGGCTTCGTCGGCCGCTGCGGGCAGTGTTCCACCGAACACTACCCGCGTGTCGACCCGGCGGTGATCGTCGCCGTGGAAAACCAGGGCCGGCTGCTGCTGGGCCGGCAGTCGAACTGGGCCCCGCGTCGCTACTCGGTGCTGGCCGGCTTCGTCGAACCCGGCGAGACCTTCGAGCAGACCGTGGTGCGCGAAGTCCATGAAGAGAGCAAGGTGCGGGTGACGGCCTGCCAGTACCTCGGTTCGCAGCCCTGGCCATTCCCAGGTGCGCTGATGGTTGGCTTCCGCGCACAGGCGCAGGATGACCTGCCGACCGTGGACGGTGAGCTGGAAGACGCGCGCTGGTTCAGTGCCGACGAGGTCGGCGCGGCACTGGCGCGCGACGTGGAGGACGATGGCCAGGGTATCCGCCTGTCGCCGCCGATCTCGATTTCGCGCGGCCTGATCGAGCATTGGTACCGGCAGCAGAAGGGCTGAGCCGGGCCGGCTGGGGCGATTGCATTGCCGCCACCTGAACACGGCCCGGGTTACAGTGCGGGTCATCGCGGAGGGCGCCGCTGCGACAGGTAAGGTAGCGGCGCCGAGCGTTTTGTTTCGTAGGGAGACCTGCCATGTTCACCACTCTGGCCGCCGTGCTGGTGGCACTGGCCCTGGGCCATGTTGCTCCGGCCGCTGCTGCCTCGCTGCGCCGTTTCGACGGTTTCCGGCGTTGGCTGGGCTGGCTGGATGCGCGTGGTGGCAAGGCCTGGCAGGGACCGGCCGGCGTTGCCTTGGCACTGCTGCCGCCGCTGTTGCTGATGGTGCTGCTGGCGTGGCTGTTGCGCGGGGTGCTGTTCGGCCTGCCGTCGCTGCTGCTGGGCGTGGCGGTGCTGGCCTGGTGCTGGGGCCCGCGTGACCTGGACCGCGATATCGAGGCCATTATCGATGCCGATGATGCGGCGACGCGGCAGGCTGCAGTGCGCAACCTGCAGTCGGCCGGCGGCAGCCTGCGCGAGGACATTCCGTCACTGGTCGAGGCGACGGTGCTCAACGCACTGCGGCGCTGGTTCGCGGTGCTGTTCTGGTTCCTGTTGCTGGGCCCGGCTGGCGCGCTCGGTTACCGGCTGCTGGCGCTGATGGCGGAGAGCCCGATGCGCGCACGCGTGCCGGTGGAGCCGCTGGCGCTGGCGCAGCGCCTGCTGGGCTGGATCGAGTGGCCGGTGGCGCAGCTGATGGCCTTCTCGATGGCGCTGGTGGGCAATTTCGATACGGCGTGGAAGGCCTGGCGCCAGGCCCATGGCGAACGCCTGGCCGGCAACATCGGGTTCCTTGGCGCGGTGGCGCGGGCCAGCGTCAACGCCGAGCTGCGTGAGGATGCGCACGATTACACCGAGGCAGGGTTGCTGCCGGTGTGGCAGCGGTTGCCGGACCTGCGTGATGCGATGAGCCTGGTGTGGCGGATGCTGCTGCTGTGGCTGGCGGTCCTCGCCCTGCTGGTGATTGCAGGCTGGGTGACGTAGTTGCTTTGCAGGGCTTGCAGCCCTGCACCTGCAGAGTCGACAGCAACTGCAACGGCAGGATTGCAGCGGGTCGGCGGGGTGGGTCGGATGGCGGGGGACGCCGTGAATCCGTCCATGGAGGCTTGGTCGCCGCATCCATGCGGCTCACACCCCCGCCATCCGACCCACCCCGCCTTCGACAGTTTTCCGCGCACTGACGTTCTGTAGAGCCGAGCCATGCTCGGCTCCGAGCGAGCGCAGCGAAGCGATCCGCTTCCGCTTTTGATCTTCTCTTTCTTTTCCGTGGTGGACGCACACGGAAACTGTCCGTGGTCGGGCGGGATGGGTTTGCGGGGGTGTCCGCGGCATGGATGCCGCGGCCAAGCCTCCACGGACGGATTCACGGCGTTCCCCGCAAACCCATCCCGCCCGGCCAACCCCAAGGCTTCTGCCTTCAAACGCCGCCCACCACGAGGGGCTGCGCCGTTGGCTGGAAAACCTAGATCGGTGCCAGTGCGGTGAACGGTGCCCAAGGCAGGTTGCGCAGCAGCGCATACCCGGGCAGCACCCAGAGCCAGAACGTGGGATTGGCCAGTACCCGCATCAGCGGGTCGAGCACGCGCGGACGGATGCCGGCGACGTTCAGCAGCATCAGCAGCAGGAACGGCAGGCCGATGACCAGCAGCGGGTTCATCGCCATCGCGCCGGGCAGGTCGAAATGGACCAGTGAATACAGGCAGCGGGTGCTGCCACAGCCCGGGCAGTACAGGCCTGTCAGCGCGTACAGCGGGCAGCTCGGCAAAGGATTGCCGGCGACATACGGATTGACGTTGCGCAGCACCACCGCGGCACCGGCGGCCAGGCCGGTGGCGGCCAGCAGCGGTGCCCAGCGGGCGAATCGGGAGCGGGCGGGAAGTGCGGACATTGCAGCAACGGATCCGGCGCAGGCGCCGGATCCGTCCACGCGGATCAGTAGCCGCTGTTGTTCATTGCACCCATGCCGCCGACAGCGACGATCAGGATGCCGTACAGCACGCCGACCACGACGGCGGCGATGGCCGACCAGATCGCCCACTTCTTGGCCTTGGCGGCGGAGTCCTGGGCACCGGCGATGTCGCCAGCGGCCAGCTTGCCGTTGACCTGCGCGGCGTAGACGATCGACACGATGCCGGCCGGCAGGCAGCAGAACAGGGTGCTCAGGATGGCCCAGACCAGATTGTTCGGGACCTGCGGAGTGGCGGTGTTCATGGGTTCAAGCTCCTTGATGGGTGGTGGTGGTGAATCATTGGTCGGAAAGAGCGCCCAGTACGGCCAAGCCGCCGAACAGCCCGAACCACAACAGCAACAGGACCGGCAGGGCCACGGCCGAAGCCACCGCCCACCAGCCCGCCTTGCGCGACGCACTGTAGGCCCCCGGCAGGTCGCCGGCGGCGCGGCGGCCATCGACCTGGGAGGCATAGACGATCGACACCACGCCCAACGGCAGGCAGCAGAACAGCGTCGTCAGGATCGCCCAGACCAGATGGTTGGGGATGTAGACCGGACGGCTGAGCGGTGGCGGTTGATTCAAAGCAAGACTCCATTCCTTGGTGGCCGGCCATGATGAAACGGCCGAACCTCCCCCCTGTGGGTGCGTAATCTACCTCAACCCGCGCTGCATGTATGCGGTTACAGTCAGATACTGGCCGGTATGGCCCTTGATCTGACGCATCTGACGGACCTCTGCGATGCATCGGAGGGCGAGGATGGGGGCTTGTCGCTGGGACGGTCTACCCGTGTCCGTGCGGTCGATCAGGCGTGATCACCACGCAGGGCCCGCACCTGGGCCTCCAGCACCGGGGCGCTGGTGGTGCGGCCATCCACGGCCGGTGCCGCCACCACCTCGACCGTGGCGCGGAAACGACGCGGCACCCGCATGCGGCCAAGGCGGCTGTCGCGGCGGCTCCACATGCTCGACCACATGCCGCGCAGCGCCATCGGCACCACCGGCACCGGCCGCCGCTCGAGGATCTTCTCGACGCCGGACTTGAACGGCGCCATCTGCCCGTCGCGGGTCAGCGCGCCCTCGGGGAAGATGCAGACCAGTTCGCCTTCGGCCAGCGCCGCGTCGATCTCATCGAACGCACGCTGCATCAGCGCCGGGTCTTCGCGCGCCCCGGCAATCGGGATCGCCTTGGCGGTCCGGAAGATCCAGCGCATCACCGGGATGTTGAAGATCCTGTAGTACATGACGAAGCGCACCGGACGCGGAATCGTCGCCGACAGGATCAGCGCGTCCATGTAGCTGACATGGTTGCAGACCAGCAGTGCGGCGCCTTCGTCCGGCACGTTGGCTTCGATGCCGTGCGGGCGCAGCCGGTACAGGGTGCGCACCATCAGCCAGCTGAGGAAGCGCATCAGGAATTCGGGGACGATGGTGAAGATGTAGATCGCCACCAGCGCGTTGGCGATGGCCAGCGCCAGGAACTGCTGCGGAATGGTCCAGTGCAGCAGCTTGTGGGCGGCCAGCGACAGCAGCGCCGCAGCGACGATGAAGCCCGAGTTCTGGATGTTCAGTGCGGCGAACACGCGCGACATCTGCGCCTTCGGCGTGCGGCTCTGGATCAGTGCGAACAGCGGCACCACGAAGATGCCGGTGAACAGGCCGATGCCGATCAGGTCGATGACGATGCGGATGCTGCCGGGCTGCTGCAGGAACGGCCCGATGGTCAGCCCGTGCACTGTCGCTTCGCCGCTGCGGGCGAAGTACAGGTCGAGCAGGAACGCGGTCATGCCGAACGCGCCCAGCGGTACCAGGCCGATTTCCACCGTACGTGCTGACAGCTTCTCGCACAGCAGCGAGCCGACGCCGGTGCCCACCGAGAACAGGGCCAGCGCGAAGATGTACAGGGTCGGCTGGCCGCCCAGGTTGGTCACCGCATAGGCCGGCAACTGCGAGGTCAGCACGGTGCCGACGAACCAGAACCAGGACACGCCCAGGATCGAGTTGCGTACGGCTTTCTGCTGGCGCGCCATGCGCAGCACCGCCAGCGATTCCGGCAACGGGTTCCAGTTGATCTTCAGGTTCGGGTCGCCGGCATCGACCTTGGGAATCAGGCGGGCGGCGATGTTGCCGCAGATCGCCAGGGCGATGATCGCGCACGCGGCCACCACCGTGCCGTGACTGCCAGCCACGGTGAACACCAGGCCGCCGACGATCATGCCGGAGAGGATCGACATCGAGGTGCCCATCTCGACCAGGCCGTTGCCGCCGGTCAGCTCTTCTGGCCTGAGCACCGACGGCAGCACTGAGTACTTCACCGGGCCGAACAGGGTGGACTGCATGCCGGTGCAGAACAGCGCGACCAGCAGCACCGGCAGGCTCTGGGTGAGGAAGCCGGTGGCCGCCAGCGACATGATCACGATCTCCATGGTGGTGGTGATCACGATCAGTCGCGATTTTTCCAGTTTGTCGGCGATCTGCCCGGCCAGCGCCGAGAACAGGAAATATGGCAGGATGAAGATGGCCGGTGCCAGGGTGGCGTACAACCCCAGTTCTTCCTCCGGCACAGCCATGAACAGCAACATGCTGATGATCGCCTGCCGGTACACGTTGTCGTTGAACGCACCGAGCGCCTGGACCACGAAGAACGGCAGGAAACGGCGCTGGCGCAGCAGGGCGAACTGGTTGTGACCGGACATGGAACCTCCTTGACCGGCGCAGCCTAGCATTCC
This sequence comes from Stenotrophomonas sp. YJH_SMC_123, assembly GCF_059368215.1. NCBI lineage: Bacteria > Pseudomonadati > Pseudomonadota > Gammaproteobacteria > Lysobacterales > Lysobacteraceae > Stenotrophomonas > Stenotrophomonas sp. YJH_SMC_123. Next base: position 185,635 of record NZ_JCAFRM010000003.1, on the reverse strand, counting down.
TTCCCCTCCGCTGTGGATGCGGACCTGTGGGTGCGGACCGTTGGTCCGCACACCTGCCAGCACTCTCAGACGATATCGTCGACCACGCCGCCATCCACGCGCAGCGCCGCACCCGAGGTTGCCGAGGCCTGCGGCGAGGCCAGGTACACCACCATGTTGGCCACTTCCTCGACCGTGGCGGTGCGCTGGATCACCGAGGACGGCCGGTGCGCCATCACGAACTCACGGCCGATCTGCTCCAGCGGCTTGCCGCTGCGCTGGCGTTCATCCTCGAACATCGCCGCAAAACCGTCGGAGAGGGTCGGGCCGGGCAGCACCGCGTTGACGGTGACGCCACTGCCGGCCACGCGCTTGGCCAGGCCGCGCGACAACGACAGCTGCGCGGTCTTGCTGACCCCGTAATGGATCATGTCGGCGGGAATGTTGCGCGCTGATTCGGAGGAAATGAACAGCACGCGGCCCCAGCCGGCATCGACCATTGCCGGTAGCAGCGCACGCGACAGGCGCACGCCCGACATCACGTTGGTCTGCCAGTAGCGCTCCCAGGTCGCGTCATCGGTCTCGAAGAAGTCCTGTGGGCCGAAGATGCCGGCGTTGTTGACCAGGATGTCGACCTTGGGCAGGCCGGCCAACAGTGTTTCGACACCGGCTGCATCAGAGAGATCGGCGGCGAGGCCGAGCACGTCGGCTCCCGGCACGGTGGCGAGCAGGTGCCGGCGGGCGCGCTCGACGCTGTCGGTGCTGCGGCCATTGAGAATGACACGCGCACCAGCGCTGGCCAGTCCTTGGGCGATGGCCCGGCCGATGCCGGCGGTGGAGGCGGTGACCAGCGCGGTGCGGCCACTGAGCTCGATTTTCATGGCGATAGTCCGGAGCGGGGGGAATTGCCCAGTATCCGCGCGGCCGCGTGATCGAACCGCAGCGCCACGCGCAACGCGCCGTTGCACACGGCGCAATTGACCCATGCCACGCGTGGGTGGGATCTCCGATCAGCGATGAGGAGTCAGGTCAGGCTGGTCACCGCTTCATTGGCCGCTGCCCGCACCTTCGGCAGCATCCGCAGTACCAGCGCCATCTGCGTGCGGATCAGCTGCAGTTTCGGCGGCATCGCCTCGTCGATCTGCTCCAGCTCGGCGGCCACCGCGCGGTCGGCATCGTTGTCATCGTCGGCGACCGGTTGCCGTGCGGTCAGCGCCGAGGCCAGTTGCTGCAGTGCCTTGCGCACGCGCTCGCCGGCCGCCAATGCCAGCGGGTCGCCCGCATAGCTGTCCACCTGGTCGCGATGCGCGCCCAGCGCCGACAGGTGTCCCAGCAGTGTGTTGGACAGCGCCAGGAAGTGGAAGCCGGCATCCAGATTGCGGCGCACATGGCCGGGCTCACGCAGCATGTTCGACAGTGCGGTGGACAGCGCGGCATCGGCGTTGTGCATGTCGCGCCGCGCGATGCGGTAGGCCAGGTCGTCGCGCATGCCGCTGCGGTACTGGCCCAGCACCGAATCCAGGTAGCGAGCCGCAGTGTCCAGCACGCGTGCCAGGACGAGATGCAGCTGCCGGCCCTGCCAGTCGGGCAGGACCAGGAACGCGGCCGCCGCTGCGATCGTGCAACCCAGCACCGTATCGACCATGCGCGGCACGATCAGCACGAAGCCGTCGCCGATCAGGTTGAAGCAGGTCAGCGCCATCACCGTGATCGCCGCCGACGCCACCAGGTAGCGGTCGGTGCGGGTGAAGAAGAACAGAAGTGCAGAGAGCAAGGCGATCAGCAGCTGCACGTGCAGCTGCGGGAACAGCTGCAGCAGCGCCCAGGTCAGCACCAGTCCGGCCAGGGTGCCGACGATGCGCTGGGCCAGGCGTTGGCGGGTGGCGCCGAAGTTGGGCCGGCACACGAACACGATGGTCAGCAGTACCCACGAACCGTTCTGCGCATTGAACAGGCGGATCGCTGCAAAGCCGGCAATCAGCGCCAGCGCCATGCGCAGCCCATGCCGGAACAGCACCGAGCCGGGCGTAAGCTGCTGGCGGATGCGCACGCCCATCTCGCGCAGGGTGTGTGGGTTGCTGTCGCGCAGGCGGGTATCGACGTTGTCCAGGCTGGCTTCGGAGCGCTCGGCATCCAGCAGGCGCCGTTCGATGCTGCGCAGGTTGTGCACCAGCAGGTCCAGCGAGCCCAGCAGGCGCTGCCATTGCGGCCGCTGCTGGTCGCGCAGGTAGGCCAGCGCATCGGCCAGGTCGCGCCCGGCCTGCTGGTTGCCTTCGCCGTACACGAACGGACGGCGCAGCCGGATTGCCTCGCCCAGGCGGGCACAGGCCTGTCCCTGCAGGTCAAGCAGGCGCTGGCAGCGGTACAGCACGTCGCTGTGGAAGAACGCGTCCACCAGCGCGCCGTACGGGTAATGCGAGGAACTGGCGCGCTCGTGGAAATCCTGCGCCATGTAGTACAGGCGCAGGTAAAGGCCGGAGTTCACGCCGGGTCGGCCGGAGCGGCCGAAGCGGGCCAGGATCGCGGTCTTGGCCTCGTTCAGCGCGCCGACCACGCGGCGGTTCTGTTCGGCCAGGTCGAGCTGGCGACGTTGCAGGTCGGCTTCGCGCACCGGCTCGAACAGCGCGGCCTTCAGCTGCAGGTAGCGGCCCAGCTCAACGTACAGTCGCGCCACCCGCTCGCGGACCGGCCGGTTGGCGAACAGCGCGGTCCACAGGATCGACAGCAGGCCGTACCAGACCGCACCGGCCAGCAGGTGGCTGACCGCTTCCAGCGCACTGTGCAGGTCGCTGGCACCGTGCTGTTCCAGGCCGATCATGGTGTAGATCGCCAGCGTCACCGTGGCCTGGGCAATGGACGCATAGCGCTCGCCGAGCGCGCCGAGCAGGGTCAGGCCGAAGGTGGACAGCGCCAGCGCGCCGATGAAGATCCACGGCCACGGGAACAGCCAGATGACCGATGCTGCGGCAATGCAGAAGCACAGCAGCGACAGCGCCACCGCCTTGGTCCGGCCCCACCAGTTGTCATCGGTTTCGGCGATGGCACTGGCGATGATGCCGAGGAACACGCCGGGCAAGGCGGTCAGCGCATCCAGCTGCCAGCACACCGCCAGCGCCGCGGTCAGGGCGATGAACACCCGCAGGCCGTAACTGGCCTTCTCGTGGGCCCACAGGCGGCTGAGGCGGGATTGTCGGGCGGACATGCAGGCTCGGTGGAAGGGTCTCCGACCATTATTGCGGGTGTGGGGTGAAATATGGAGTGCGGACCAACGGTCCGCACCCACGGTAGTGGTAGTGCCGGCCGCTGGCCGGCAGATTTGCGGTACGGAGAAAGCCGGCCAGCGGCCGGCTCTACCCATAGATCCACGCCGCGCGTGGATGGGCCCTTCTAGGCCCGCTGCGCGCGCTTGAGCAGCTTGGCTTCGCGCCTGCGTGCGCGGCGTGCGCGCCAACGCTCGGCCAGGCACGAGAAGATCACGTACAGCGCCGGCGTGCTGAGAAGGGTCAGGCTCTGCGAGAACAGCAGGCCGCCGATCATCGCGATGCCCAGCGGGCGGCGCAGCTCGGACCCTTCACCCAGGCCGATCGCCAGCGGCACGGCGGCCAGGATCGCGACCATCGTGGTCATCATGATCGGGCGGAAGCGCACGATGCTGGCCTCGCGTGCGGCATCGCGCGGCGCCAGCCCATGCTCGCGCTGCGCCACCAGGGCGAAGTCGATCATCATGATCGCGTTCTTCTTGACGATGCCGATCAGCAGAACCAGCGCGATCATCGAGATCACCGACAGTTCGGTGTTGGTGCCGAACAACGCCAGCAGCGCACCGACGCCCGCCGCCGGCAGCGTGGACAGGATGGTGACCGGGTGGATCAGGCTCTCGTAGAGCATGCCCAGCACCAGGTAGACGGTCAGGATCGCGGCAAACACCAGGATCAGCATGTCGCTGGGATCTGAATTGAAGCCGAAGCCCGCATCGTCGGCCAGGCGGATGTCGCCAGGCATGCGCATGCCGGCGACGGTGGCATCGATGATCGCCTTGGCCTCACCCATGCTCACGTTCGGAGCCAGGTTGTAGCTGAGGTCCATCGTCGTGTACTGGTTCTCGTGGGTGATCTGCGAGGGGGCCAGGCCGGGCATCTGCGTGGCCACCGCGGTGATCGGCACCATGTCGCCGTTGCGCGCACGCACGTACACCTCATCCAGCGCCGCCGGGGTGGCGGTCTGCGAGGGCAGGGCGTTGACCACCACGCTGTACTGGTTGATGTCCGAATAGATGGTGGAGATCTGGCGCTGGCCGAACGCACCGTACAGCGCGCCGTCGATGGCGCCGACAGTGATGCCCAGGCGCGCGGCCTTGGCGCGGTCGATCTGGATGTTCTGGCGCAGTCCGGCATTGTCCACGTCGGTGCCGACGTCACGCAGCTTCGGGTTCTTCTTCAGTTCCGCCTGCAGCTTGGGCAGCCATTCCTGCAAAGCAGCCAGGTCGTTGCCCTGCAGGGAAATGCGGTACTGCGCGCCCTGGCTGGAACCGCCGCCATCGTTGCTGGGCAGGTCCTGGATCGCGCGCAGGCGCAACTGCAGGTCGGGGTAGCGATCGGCCTTGGCACTGAGTCGCGCCAACGCATGTGCGGTGGTTTCGCGGCGACCGTCGCTGCGTGACTTCAGCTCGATGTTGAACTGTGCACTGGAGCCCTGACGGCCGCTGCCGAGGCGCACACCCACGGTTTTCACTGCCGGGTCGGCCATCAGCATGTCGGTGATGCGACGCTGGCGGGCGACCATGTCCTCGAAGGAGACGGTGGCGCTGGAATTGGCGCGGCCCCAGATCAGGCCGGTGTCCTGCGGCGGGAACGCGCCCTTCTTCACCGCCCCGAACAGGAAGATGGTGACGCCGATCAGGATCAGCGGCGTCAGCGACAGCAGCAGCGCGTGGCGCAGCGAGAAGTCCAGGAACACGGTGTAGATGCGCAGCATGCGCTCGTGGCCGGCATCCAGCCAGCGTCCGAAGCGCGACGGCGGCGCGCTGTGGTCATGGGCGCTGAGGAAGCGGCTGCACAGCGCCGGGGTCAACGTCAGCGAAACGATCATCGAGACCACGATGGCCGCCACCAGGGTGACGGTGAACTCGCGGAAGAACGCGCCCATCATGCCGCTGGCGAACAGCAGCGGGATGAACACCGCGACCAGCGAGGCGGTGATCGAGACAATGGTGAAGCCGATCTCGCGCGCACCGGTCAGCGCCGCCTGCATGCGCGGCATGCCCTCATCGAGGTGGCGCATGATGTTCTCGATCACCACGATCGCATCGTCCACGACGAAGCCGATCGCGATCACCAGCGCCAGCAGGCTCAGGTTGTTCAGGGTGAAGCCCATCACGTACATCACCAACGCGGCACCGGCCAGCGACAGCGGTACGGTCACTGCGGCGATCAGCGTCGGTGCCAGCCGGCGCAGGAACAGCGCCATGGTCAGCACCACCATCGCCAGGCTGATCAGCAACGTGATCTGCACTTCATGCAGCGACGAGCGGATGGTCGGCGTACGGTCGAAGTACGGCGTCATCGTGGTGCCTGGCTGCAGGTAGTCGCGCAGGGTCGGGATCTGCGCCTTGACCCGGTCCACGGTCTCCACGATGTTGGCGCCGGCACGGGTGAACACGTACATCACCACCGCCGGTTTGTGGTCGAACCACGCGGCCTGGTAGGCATCCTGCTGGCCGTCGTAGACGTTGGCGATGTCCTTCAGGCGGATCACCCGGCCATCGCCCTGGGTCTTGACCACCAGATCGGCGAAGTCGGCCGCACGCGCCACCGAATCGTTGGCGATGATCGCGGTGGTGGTGTTGCCGTCGCTGAGGAAGCCGGTGGGCGAGGTCACGTTGGCCGCGCGCACCGCATTGCGCAGGTCATCGGCGGTCAGGCCCAGCGCGTTCATCAGGCGCAGGTTGACGTCCACGCGCACCGCTGGCGTCGACGCGCCGGCGATGTCGACCGAGGCGACGCCACTGATCTGGCGGATGCGCTGCGCCAGCAGCGAATCGGCGACGTTGTACAGCTCATCGGCCGACTGCGTCTGCGAGGTCAACGCGATGGCGATGACCGGGTCGTCGTTCGGGTTCGCCTTCTGGTACATCGGCGAGCCCATGCCCGAGGGCAGGTCGGCCTGCGCCGAGTTGATCGCGGTCTGTACGTCCAGCGCGGCCGAATCGATGTTGTGGCCGCTCTGGAAGATCATGAACACCAGCGAGCTGCCTTCCGAGCTCGACGAGCGCATGCGGTCGATGCCCGGCAGCTGGCCGAGATGGCGTTCCAGCGGCGCGGTAACCGTGGAGGCCATGGTCGCCGCATCGGCGCCGGACTGGCTGGCATGCACGAAGATCACCGGGATCTCGATGTTCGGCAGTGCCGATACGCCCAGGCGCAGGTAGCAGATCAGGCCGACCATGAACAGGCCGATGGCCAGCAGCGCGGTGCCGATCGGGCGGCGGATGAAGGGGCCGGACAGGTTCATCGTGCGGCCCCTTGCAGCAGCGGGGCGTGGATCATGCCTGCGGCTCCTGCAGCGAACCGTCGCGCAACGCACGCTGCTCGCGGCGGCGGGCAAGCCATTCGGAGAAGCGCTCCATGTACAGGTAGATCACCGGCGTGGTGTACAGCGTGACCAGCTGCGACAGCAGCAGGCCACCGACGATGGCGATGCCCAGCGGGCGGCGCAGCTCCGAGCCGATCCCGGTGCCCAGGGCCAGCGGCAGCGCGCCCAGCATGGCCGCGGCGGTGGTCATCATGATCGGGCGGAAGCGCAGCAGGCAGGCACGGCGGATCGCTTCGTGCGCGTTGGCACCGGCGCGGCGGGCCTCGATCGCGAAGTCCACCATCATGATGCCGTTCTTCTTGACGATGCCGATCAGCAGCACGATGCCGACGATGCCATCCACCGACAGGCTCAGGCCGCACAGCATCAGCGCCAGCAGCGCGCCGACACCGGCCGGCGGCAGCGTGGAGATGATCGTGATCGGGTGGATGTAGCTCTCGTACAGCACGCCCAGCACGATGTAGATCACCACCAGCGAGGCCAGCAGCAGCCACACCACGTCCGTCTGGCTGCCAGTGAACTCGGCGGCCTTGCCGATGAACTCGGCATGCAGGTGGGTGGGCATGTCCAGGCTGTCCTTGGTCTCCTGGATTGCACGCACCGCTTCGGACAGCGAATAGCCCGGCGCCACGTTGAACGAGACCGTCACCGCCGGCAGCTGCTGCTGGTGGCTGACCACCAGCGGCGCGCTGCTGACCTTGCCTTCGGCCAGCGCCGACAGCGGGATGATGTTGCCTGCGCCGACGGTGATGCCGGTGTTCTGCGCGCCGATGCCGGTGGCGGTCGACGAGTTCGACGAGGTGACCTGGCCGAAGCTGGTGGCATTGGTGCCGGTCAGTGCGCCGGCGCCGTTGGAGGCCACCGCCAGCTGCTCCATCAACGCGGTGCTGGTGCGGAACTCCGGTGCCACTTCCAGCACCACGCGATACTGGTTGAGCTCGGTGAAGATGGTGGAGATCTGGCGCTGGCCGAACGCATCGTAGAGCGTGTCGTCGATGGTCTGCATCGGCACGCCCAGGACACTGGCCTTGTCGCGGTCGATGTTCAGCTCCAGGGCGCGGCCCTGGTTGGACAGGTTGTTGTCCACGTCAGCCAGTTCCGGGCGCTTGCGCAGCGCTTCGGTCAGGCGCGTGGCCTGGGTCGCCACCGTTGCCGAATCGACGTCCGACAGCGAGTACTGGTACTCGGTAGCGGCCACACGGGTATCCAAGGTCACGTCCTGCACCGGCTTCAGGTACAGCGCCACGCCGGGAATGCCGGCCACCGCCTTCTGCAGGCGCGGCAGGATCTCGTCCAGGCCATCGCGCTGGCTGCGCTCCTTCAGCACGATCGACAGCTGGCCCTGGTTGAGCGTGGGGTTCATGCTGCCGGCACCGATGAATGCCGACACGCCGGTCACATCCGGATCGTGCCGCAGTGCTTCGGCGACCTGCTTGGTGCGCTGTTCCATCTGCGGGAAGGCGATGTTCTGGTCGGCCTGCACCACGCCCGTGATCAGGCCGGTGTCCTGCTCGGGCAGCAGGCCCTTGGGAATCAGCACGTACAGCAGCACGGTCAGTACCAGCGCGCCGCCGGCCACGGCCAGGGTCAGGCGCTGGTGGCCCAGCACCCAGTCCAGGCTGTGCTCGTACAGGCCGACGGTGCGCGTCCACAGGTTCTGCTTGCCGGCGGCCGCTGCGCGCTCATGCGCGTCCTCGCCCTCGGGCAGGGCGTCGGGCTTGAGCAGGTAGGCACACATCATCGGGGTGAGCGTCAGCGAGATCAGCATCGACAGCACCACCGCGATGCTCAGCACCCAGGCGAACTCGTGGAACAGGCGGCCGGTGACGCCGGGCATCAGCAGCAGCGGCAGGAACACCGCTACCAGCGAGACGGTCAGCGACAGCACGGTGAAGCCGATCTGGCGCGCGCCGATCTCGGCCGCTTCCTTGCCACTCTTCCCCTGCTCGATGTAGCGCACGATGTTCTCGATCATCACGATCGCATCGTCGACCACGAAACCGGTCGCCACCACCAGCGCCATCAGCGAGAGGTTGTCCAGCGACATGCCGGCGAAGGCCATCACCGCGAAGGTGCCGGCCAGCGACAACGGCACTGCTACCGACGGGATGATCGTGGCCCACAACCGGCGCAGGAACACGAAGATCACCGCCACCACCAGGCCGATGGTGAGGATCAGGGTGAACTGCACTTCATGCACCGAGGCGCGGATGGTCTCGGTACGGTCGTTGAAGATCTCCAGGTGCACGTCGGCCGGCAGCACGCCCTGCAGCTGCGGCAGGATCGCGCGGATGCGCTCGACGGTCTGCACGATGTTGGCACCAGGCTGGCGCCGGACTTCCAGCAGCACCGCCGGCTTTCCATCGGCCCAGGCGGCCAGCTGGTCGTTCTCCACGCCATCGATCACCTCGGCCACGTCCGACAGCCGCACCGGGCGGCCGTTCTTGTAGCTGATGATGGTGTCGCGGTACTCGGCGGCGCTGGCCAGCTGGTCGTTGGTGCCGATGCTGTAGGACTGCGTCTTGCCGTTCAACGAGCCCTTGGGCGCATTGACGTTGGCCTGGGTCAGTGCGCTGCGCAGCTGCTCCAGGGTCAGGCCCATGTTCGACAGCTGCGCCGGATTGACCTGGATGCGCACGGCAGGGCGCACGTTGCCGGCGATCGACACCAGTCCCACGCCCTGCACCTGCGACAGGCGCTGGGCCAGGATCGAGTCGGCGTAATTGTTGACGTCGCGCAGCGGGCGCGTGTCGGAGGTCAGCTTCAGGGTGACGATGGCCGCGTCGGCCGGATTCACCCGGTTGTAGACCGGCTGGTAGGGAAGCGACGAGGGCAGGGTGGCCTGGCGGATCGCCGCCTGCACGTCCTGCGCGGCGATGTCGATGTCGCGGTCCATCGAGAACTGCAGGATGATCGTCGACAACCCGGCCGACGAGTCGGAGGTCATCAGCTCCAACCCGGAAATCTGCCCGAACTGGCGCTCCAGCGGGGTAGTGACCAGCGAAGCCATGGTGGTGGCGTTGGCACCGGGGTACTGGGTGGTGACCACCAGGCTGGGCGCATCGATTTCCGGCAGCGCCGACACCGGCAGCTTGCGGTAACCGAGGATGCCCAGCAGCAACAGGCCCGCCATCAACAGCGAGGTGGCGATCGGGCGGCGGATGAAGATCGTCGAAAAGCCCACGGACTGATCCTTGCTGGCACTTCAATGTCGGCGCCGGCGGGTATGCCGGCGCGAGGGAGATCAGTGGCCTGCGCTCAGCGCGGGCCACCACCGCGACGGCCACCGCCGCCTGCGTTCTTCTGCTCGGCCGCCTTCAGTTCGGCCTCGGTCGGTGCGGCCGGGGTCTCGCCCGGCTTCAGCGCGGTGACCTTGCTGCCCGGCTTCAGGCGGAACTGGCCTTCACTGACCACCCGCTCGCCGCCCTTCAGGCCTTCGGCGATCTGCACCTGGCTGTCGCCCACTTCCACGCCGCTGCGCACCGTCTGCATCTTTACCGTGTTGTCGCCCTGCACGATGTAGACGTACTCGCCATCCGGGCCACGCAGCACCGCCTGGGTGGGGATGACCACACCACCGGCGATCGTGCGCAGCTGCATGCGCACGTTGACGAACTGGCCCGGCCACAGGCCGTTGTCGGTGTTGTCGAAAATCGCGCGCGCCTTGAACGTGCCGCTGTCGGCACTGATCAGGTTGTCGACCACGTCGAGCTTGCCGTCGCCGGACAACACATGCGAATCGGCACGGTCCAGCGCGGCCACCGGCACCGTGCCGGCGGCCTGCGCCTGGCGCACGTCGCCGAGCTGGCGCTCGGGCAGGTTGAACAGCACGTGGATCGGATGGATCTGGGTCAGCGTGACCAGCGCGGTGCCGGCGTTGACCACGTTGCCCGCGTCGACCGCGCGGATGCCGGCGATGCCGGAGATCGGTGCGGTGACCTTGGTGTACTGCAGCTGCACCTGCGCCGAACGCATGCTGGCCTCGTTGGCGGCCACGGCGCTTTCGTACTGTGCCACTTGGTTTCGCTGTGTATCCAGATCGGTCTTGGCGACGTACTGGCGATACTCAGGCGCGTTCGAGCGCTGGAAGTTGGAGCGCGCAGTGGCCAACAGGGCTTCGTTCTGGCGCTTGGCTGCGGCGGCCTGGTCATAGCTGGCCTGGGCCGTGCGCGGATCGATCACCGCCAGCACGTCACCCTGCTTCACTTCCTGGCCTTCGCGGAAATTCAGGCTCATCAGCTGGCCGCCGACCTGCGGGCTGACGGTAACGGTGTTCATCGCAGTCACCGTGCCCAGCGCGCTGGCATACACCGGCACGTCCTGGCGCGTGGCCTCCACCACGGTCACCGGTACTGGACCGGCATTCGGATCCTCGCCGCCCTGGCGCGCCCCCGCAGCTGCACCACCGGCCTTGTCCTTGCCCCCGCCCATGACGCGCAGGCCGACCACGGCCAGCACCAGCACTGCCACGACCAGCAGCACGATCTTCCAAACACGTGACATTACGAGGACTCCGAGAGGGCTGGACCAGGCGGGACGCCGGGGCAATGCGCAAAGCATACCTGTGCCACATCACGTTTCCTGCATGACGGATGGGACGGGCGCTAAGACCGGATCGAGCGCCGGAGGTTCCCGTGGCGGCGGTGTTGCCCTACATTCAGCTGGAACCCTTCTGCTGTGGAGATTGCGATGCGCCGTTCGCTGCTGCTGTCCGCCCTGCTGCTGGCCCTGCCGGCCCTTGCCCACGCCCAGGACGGGCAGCGCCCGGAAGTGACCGCCGCCGCGCAGCGGCTGCAGGCCAAGGTGGTCGAATGGCGCCGCGATTTCCACCAGCATCCGGAGTTGTCCAACCGCGAGGCGCGCACCTCGGCCGAGGTCGCCAAGCGCCTGCGTGCGATGGGCCTGAAGCCGAAGACCGGCATCGCCCACCACGGCGTGGTTGCGATCATCGAGGGCGGCAAGCCGGGGCCGAAGATCGCCCTGCGCGCCGACATGGACGCGCTGCCGGTGACCGAGCAGACCGGCCTGCCGTTCGCCTCCAAGGCCACTGACCAGTACCGCGGGCAGACCGTGGGCGTGATGCATGCCTGTGGCCATGACGCGCACACCGCGACCCTGCTCGGCGTGGCCGAAGCACTGGTGTCGATGAAGAAGGACCTGCCGGGCCAGGTGATGCTGATCTTCCAGCCGGCCGAGGAGGGCGCACCGCCGCCGGAAGAGGGTGGTGCGGCACTCATGCTGAAGGAAGGCCTGTTCGCCGATTTCAAGCCGGAAGCGGTGTTCGGCCTGCATGTGTTCTCCAGCGTGCAGGTGGGTCAGATCGCGGTGCGCGGTGGCCCGTTGATGGCGGCCTCGGACCGGTTCGGGATCAAGGTGATCGGCCGCCAGACGCATGGTTCGGCGCCGTGGAACGGGGTTGATCCGATCGTCGCCACCGCCGACCTGGTGGGCACCGCGCAGACCATCGTCAGCCGCCGCGCCAACCTGTCCAAGCAGCCGGCAGTGCTGACCTTCGGCGCGATCAACGGCGGCATCCGCTACAACATCATTCCCGATGAAGTGGAGATGGTCGGCACCATCCGCACCTTCGACGAAGGCATGCGCCAGCAGATCTTCGCCGACCTGCGCAACGTGGCCGAGCACACCGCCGCCGCGCATGGTGCCAAGGCGGTGACCGAGATCTACGAAGCCGATGGCAACCCGGCCACGGTGAACAACCCGGCACTGACCGCGAAGATGCTGCCGAGCCTGCAGGCGGTGGTGGGCAAGGACAACGTATACGAGCCACCGCTGCAGATGGGTGCGGAAGATTTCTCGCTGTACGCCAAGGAAGTGCCGGGCATGTTCTTCTTCGTCGGCTCCACCAGCGCGGGCATCGACCCGGCAACGGCGCCGGCGAACCATTCGCCGAAGTTCCTGCTGGATGAGAAGGCGCTGGATGTCGGGTTCCGCGCGCTGCTGCAGGTGAGCCTGGATTACCTGCACGGTGCCGGCACCCCGGCGGAGTGAGGGTTTCCGGCAGGGCTGCGCCCTGCACCCGCTGAAGCGGTAGTGCCGGCCGCTGGCCGGCAACCTCAAGGTCAAAAGCGGGCGATCAGTGGGATGGCGGGGTGGGTCCGGTGGCACGGGACGGCGCAAGTACGTCCCTGTAGCCTCGGTCGCGCCATCCATGGCGCTCACGCCCCTGCCACCGGACCCACCCCGCCTTCGACGGTTTCCCGCGAGCTGTCGGAACGACATCCTGCTTTGGTGGGTGTCGACCTTGGTCGACACGGCGGACGTCATGAACGTCTGAAGAAATCGAAGATCGGTATGGATTGATGCGCTGATGATGCGATTTCAGAAGCCCTTGGCAGCGGCCAGCGCTTGATCAAGCATCGGGGTTGTCCAGGCTGGTACTGGTTCGGCGGGCAGCCAGGCCAAGGGCTGGTTCATTAAGGGATGGGAGAAGGCAGATGGATTTGCCCGGCCGGCCCATTCGCGCAGGCGGAGCCATCCAAGGATTTCGTAGGGAAAGATCATCCGATCCTCCCTATCGAACTCGCGGATGTCATTCGCGGATCTATTGCGGGCCTGCTGAACGTGAAACTCCGCCAAGGCCGAAACCAGGTCATCGACCTGGCCCACGTTCTCGGTATCCCAGCTCGCAAGTGCATCAGCGTAGGGCCCCATGGTGGTGGGGGTCGAGTAGTTGTGCAGATCAATCCGCTCTTTGAACGCGGCAGCGCAAAGAAGCATCAGGAACCAGAAGTGGCGATAGATCGTCCCTGCCCCGGGACGGCCATCGTTACGCAGATCAAGAAGCTGCGTGTCCAGCCCTGCGCGCAATTGATGGAACAGAACCCTCACCTCCGCACGCCGGGCCGCCAGAAGACACAGACCCAGCGAGACGGCGGCAGTGTCTGGAAGCATCATGCAGCTGAACTGGGCCCCTAGACCCTTTCCAATCAGTAGGCTGGCCACATCCACCTGTGCACGGGCGTGGGCAGCTGCGGCGACGAGCAACTCGGGGTGCCGCTCGCGCTGGTTGAGCGAGCGATGCTGGTAATCGACCAGGTGCCAATGAGTCAGATCCTCCAGGCTCTGGCAGAGATAAGGCAAAGAGTCTTCGCTGGCCTGGATCGCAATCCGTTCAAGTTTGCCTTCTGCGTCTTCGAGGATGAGTTCCCGTTTCAATGCATCCGTCATGCTCCAGGCAGCCCAGGTCGAGACTTTGCGCTGCAGATTCCTGAATGAGCTGCCGACCATAGAGTCCCCCAAAAGGTCCAAAGCTTCCTCCGCCCAAATGTAGAGAGGTAGAGTTATTTGCGACAAAAGTTGCAAGTGTCTGTTCCGAAAAGAAATTGATGTGGCCGCTGACCCGAAATGGGAGCCCGGACAGGAGTACTCACGCGATACAATGGCGCCCATGAACACCCCACAGGATTCCAGCCTCGGTCGCGAGGTCAGTTACCCGTCGCAGTACGATCCCGGCCTGCTGTTTCCCATCCCCCGCAGCGGCGCCCGCGCCGAGATCGGCCTCGATGACGCCGCGCTGCCGTTCGTTGGCCACGACCGCTGGCATGCCTTCGAGCTGAGCTGGCTCGACGCGCGTGGCAAGCCGCAGGTCGCCGTCGCCACCGTGCAGGTGCCGTGCACCTCGCCGCGGTTGATCGAATCGAAGTCGTTCAAGCTGTACCTGAACTCCCTCAACAGCACCCGTATCGACAGCGCCGAGGCACTGCGCGCGCGCATCGTGGCGGATCTGTCGGCCTGCGCCGGTGCGCCGGTGGAGGTCGAATTCGGCCTGCCGGGCCTGCGTGAGACGCCGCTCGGCGAATCCATCGATGGGCTGGACCTGGAGATCGACTGCTACGGCCCGCCGCAGGCAGACTTCCTCGCCGCTGATGCCGGCGAGGTGGTGGAGGAAACCCTGGTCTCGGCGCTGCTGAAGTCCAACTGCCCGGTTACCGGCCAGCCGGACTGGGCCACGGTCAGCCTGCGCTACCGCGGGCCGAAGATCGACCGCGCCGGCCTGCTGCGTTACCTGGTCAGCTACCGCGAGCACGCCGAGTTCCACGAGCAGTGTGTTGAACGGATCTTCAGCGAGGTGTCTGCGCGCTGCCAGCCGCAGTGGCTGGAAGTGGAGGCCCGCTACACCCGTCGTGGCGGCCTGGATATCAACCCCTGGCGTGCCAGCCCGGGCATCGCCGCCCCGGCCGCGACCTACCGCGAACTGCGGCAGTAACCGCCATAGGCGGTTGCCCGTTGCGCCGGGCCATGCCCGGCGAGCGCCGGCCAGCGGCCGGCACTACCATGATTCGCAGGTGGTTACGGGTAGAGCCGGCCGCTGGCCGGCAATCGGCCAAGGCCGGATCCCCCTGGCACAGCCGGCCAGCGGCCGGCACTACCGGGCGTCCATTCCCCCGATTGTTCAGCCGCCCCGGGGGGCGGCTTCACATCTGCACCATCCCCATTTAACAACCTCCATGGCACCGTGCGAATCACGTAGTCATGCAGACGGGAGTTGTGGATGAGTACCGAGAAGAAAGCCGATTTCTCCGGCGTCAGTGGCAGTGTCGACAGTACCGCCGAGCAGGTGCCGAAGGCGGACTTCTCCGGCGTCAGCGCTTCGGTGGACAGCACCGCAGACGTTGTCAGCGGCGGCACCTATACCGTGCAGAAGGGTGACTCGCTGTCGAAGATCGCCAAGCAGCATCTGGGCGACGCCAATGCCTGGAAAAAGATCTTCGAAGCCAACCGCGATGTGCTTGATGACCCGGACAAGATCTTCCCGGGCCAGACCCTGAAACTGCCGCCGAAGTAAGCCGGCCATCGAACGCCGTCCGACAATCCCTGGGAGGAACCCCGAATGATCAAGACCACCCCGCTACAGACCGCCCTGATCGCCGCCCTGCTGGGCAGCGTTGCCCTGGTCGGTTGCAAGAAGAAGGAGGAGTCGACCGACAGCAACGCCGCTCCGGCAGCGACCGCCCCGGCCGAACCCGCAGCTCCCGCGCCGATGACCGGCGCACCGCCGCCGATGGCCGAAGCCGCTGCGGTCAACGTCTCGTCGGTCACCGTCGGCAAGACCGCCGCCGCCGACAAGTCGGTTGCGACGACGGCTTTGTTCGCACCGAAGGATGACATCATCGTCTCGGTCAAGACCGACGGCGCTGCAAACAACGTCACCGTTGGCGCCAAGCTGACCTATCAGGACGGCCAGGTAGCCGGCGAACAGAACGCCACCCTGAACACCAGTGGTGCGGAAACCACCAACGTCACGTTCAAGAATGCAAAGGGCTGGCCGGCCGGCAAGTACCGCGCCGAGGTCACCGTCGATGGCAAGGCGGCCGGAACGCCGCAGGAGTTCGAGGTCAAGTAAGTCCTGCCGACTCTCTCCCGGCAGGGCTCACGATGGACGCAGCCGCGAGGCTGCGTCCTTTTTTGTTGGGCGATGGCTGGCTTCATCCACGCATGGCGTGGATCTGCTGATGCGGTGGGGGGCTTCATCCTGGCGCGGATGGATCACAGCGTTGCCGCCGTGCAGTACCGCCGCGTATGGCACAGCTTTGCCCCGCGCGGCTGAAAACGCGACAATGCAGGGGTTTCCCCGCCGCGCGCCCACCCTGACGGCGACGGGGGAAAGCGTGGGGCCCGGCCCCGCGCGCGACACGGTTGCACGTGGCCCGGCGCTGGCGCCGGCCTTCCCCTGAGCACTGCTACAGAGTCCAAGTCCCCCATGTCCAAGATCCTCTACACGCTGACCGACGAAGCACCGTTCCTGGCCACCCAGTCGCTGCTGCCGATCGTCGGCGCCTACACCGCCACCGCAGGCATCGTGGTGGAAACCCGTGACATCTCGCTGTCCGGCCGCATCCTGTCGCTGTTCCCTGAACTGCTCAGCGACGCGCAGAAGGTCAGCGACGACCTGGCCGAGCTGGGCCAGCTGGCGACCACCCCGGACGCCAACATCATCAAGCTGCCGAACATCTCCGCCTCGGTGCCGCAGCTGAAGGCGGCCATCAAGGAACTGCAGGACCAGGGCTATCCGCTGCCGGATTACCCGGAAACCCCGGCCGACGACCAGCAGCGCGACTACAAGGCGCGCTACGACAAGGTCAAGGGCAGTGCGGTGAACCCGGTGCTGCGCGAAGGCAACTCCGACCGCCGTGCACCGCTGTCGGTGAAGAACTACGCGCGCAAGCATCCGCACCGCATGGGCGCCTGGGCGTCGGATTCGAAGTCGCACGTCGCGCACATGGCCGCCGGTGACTTCTACGGCAGCGAGAAGTCGGCCACCCTGGCCAACGCCGGTTCGCTGAAGATCACCTTCCACGGCAAGGACGGCAGCGCCGTGGTGCTGAAGGAAAAGACCGCAGTGAAGGCGGGCGAGATCGTCGATGCCGCCGTCATGAGCCGCAAGGCACTGGCCGCGTTCATCGGCGAGCAGATTGCCGATGCCAAGGCCCAGGGCGTGCTGTTCTCGCTGCACCTGAAGGCGACCATGATGAAGGTCTCCGACCCGATCATGTTCGGCGTGGCGGTGAACGAGTTCTACAAGGACGTACTGACCAAGCACGCCGACGTGCTGAAGCAGGCCGGTTTCGATGCCAACAACGGCATTGGTGACCTGGCTGCGCGCCTGCCGTCGCTGCCTGAAGCCACCCGCGCCGCGATCGAGGCCGACCTGGCCGCCGAGTACGCGCAGCGCCCGGGCGTGGCCATGGTCAATTCGGACAAGGGCATCACCAACCTGCACGTGCCGAGCGACGTGATCGTCGACGCCTCGATGCCGGCGATGATCCGCGACTCGGGCAAGATGTGGAATGCCGAAGGCAAGCTGCAGGACACCAAGGCGGTCATTCCGGACCGCTGCTACGCCGGCGTGTACCAGGCCGTCATCGACGACTGCAAGGCGCACGGTGCCTTCGACCCGGCCACCATGGGTTCGGTGCCGAACGTCGGCCTGATGGCGCAGAAGGCCGAGGAGTACGGCTCGCACGACAAGACCTTCCAGATCGCCGCCGATGGCGTGGTCAAGGTCACCGATGATGCCGGCGCCGTGGTGTTCGAGCACGCCGTGGAAGCTGGTGACATCTGGCGCATGTGCCAGACCAAGGACGCGCCGATCCAGGACTGGGTCAAGCTGGCCGTCGAGCGCGCCCGCCTGAGCAGCACCCCGGCCGTGTTCTGGCTGGACGCCGCCCGCGCCCACGACGCGCAGGTCATCGCCAAGGTCGAGCAGTACCTGAAGGACCACGACACCACCGGCCTGGATATCCGCATCCTGCCGCCGGTGGAAGCCACCGCGTTCTCGCTGGACCGCATCCGCAAGGGCGAGGACACCATCTCGGTGACCGGCAACGTGCTGCGTGACTACCTGACCGACCTGTTCCCGATCATGGAACTGGGCACCAGCGCCAAGATGCTGTCGATCGTGCCGCTGATGGCCGGTGGCGGCCTGTTCGAGACCGGTGCCGGTGGATCGGCCCCGAAGCACGTGCAGCAGTTCGTTGAAGAGGACTACCTGCGTTGGGATTCGCTGGGTGAGTTCCTGGCCCTGGCCGCGTCGCTGGAACACCTGGGCAACCGCTACGACAACGCCGCTGCCCGCGTGCTGGCCAAGGCGCTGGACGAAGCCAACGGCCAGTTCCTGGACAACGACAAGTCGCCATCGCGCAAGCTGGGTGGCATCGACAACCGTGGCAGCCACTTCTACATCGCGCTGTACTGGGCCCAGGCCCTGGCCGCGCAGGACGAGGACGCCGCCCTGAAGGCGCGCTTCGCCCCGTTGGCCAAGACGCTGACCGACAACGAGCAGAAGATCGTCGAAGAGCTGATCGCAGTGCAGGGCAAGGCCGTGGACATCGGCGGCTACTACCGCCCGGACGTGGCCAAGGCCAGCAAGGCGATGCGCCCGAGCGCGACCTTCAACGCCGCGCTGGAACAGCTGCGCGGCTGATCCACTGCCGTTCGGCCGTGACACCGGAACCCGCGCTTCGGCGCGGGTTTCTTTTTATGGCGCTGGGGTCAGATCCCTTTTGCAAGCAAAAGGGATCTGACCCCATTCGACCCGTGTCCAGAACCGTGACATCCGTCGGTCGTCGGAATGCCGTCAACGGGGCATGAAACTTGCCCGCGATGGCGGTCGCAGAATGGATCGGCGCGGTTTCGCAGTCGCCTTGAATCTGAGCAATCGATCACGACGGCCGCCGCTGGCGATGCCCTAGCCTTGGCGACGCGAGGCCACCGGGGAGGTGGCCGCACGGGGAACACGGATGGCACGCGTGCTGGTAGTGGGAACCGATATCCAGGGCGAGCAGGCCCTGCTGCAACGGCTGCGCCTGGCCTCGGCGCTGCCGGATGGCCAGGTCCGCCGCAGCCAGGATCTGGACGATTGTGATCTGCTGGTCATCCGCGATACCCCGGCGCTGCGCAACGCCGCCCAGCGCATGCGACAGCAACGTCCGCGCCTGCAGTGCTGGATCGAGGACATCGGCGGCCAGCTGCGTGATGGCGACGGGCATCAGGACGTGCTTGATGACGGTGCCATCGGTCGCGCGTTGCGTCGCATGCAGTTGGCACCGGAGCCCCTGGTCATGCAGACACCTGCGCCGATCCGCCTGGCAGATGGCGCGCACGCCATCACCCGTCTGCTGCGCGAGCGGCTGCCGCTGCGACAGGGCCAGGCACTGCTGGGTGATGCAGGCGAGCCTCTGCTGCTGATGGATCTGGAGCACGATCAGGCCGTGCTGTTGCAGGAGCCGGCTGCGGCGCTGGTGGAGCGGCTGGCCGATGCCTTTGAGCGCCTGCAGCTGGACGCGCTGACACCGGCGCGCCTGCAGGCCCTGGCCGGCGAGCGGCCACGCCAGCCGCTGCGGCCACTGCTGTGGCAATGGGCGCAACGCAGCCGCCATTGGCAGGCGCTGGACGAGCGCCTGCGCGGCGCCTCGGTGAAGCTGCTGCGCTGGCCGGACTTCCGCGTACTGGGCCATGACCACGATGGCTTCCGCCTGTGCTCGCTGCTGCTCAAGCGTGCGTGTACGGTTGAGGAATGCACGATGCTGCTCGAACTGCCGGCGGCGGCCGTTCGCGATTTCATCCATGCCGCCTATCTGTGTGGCTACGCGCAGCTGCAGGCCGCCCCGGCGACGCTGATGATGGCGGCAGGTGGCACCCGCACCGACAACGGACTGCTCGCCCGCCTGTGGCGGCACCTGCGCGGGAGCGAGCGCAATGCGTGAGCACAAGGTGGTCGTGCTGGGCGGCATGGGCAGCGGCAAGTCGACGCTGGTACGCAGCATCGCGGCTGGCGCGGTGGTCGACACGGATGTGGCCAACAGTGATCGCCTCGGCGCCGACAAGGCCTCCACCACCGTGGCGCTGGACTATGCAGACATCGACCTGCCCAACGGCGAACGCCTGCGTCTCTACGGCACACCCGGCCAGCAGCGTTTCGATTTCCTGTGGCCGATCCTGCTGCAGGGCGCGCGTGGCGCGGTGCTGCTGCTGGATGCGCGCCGCGCCGGCCTGGCCAGCGAGCTGGAAGGCTATCTGCAGGTGCTGCAGCCGTTCGCATCATCCTTGGCACTGGTCGTGGCGGTCACCCACCTGGACCAGGCACCGCAGGCCGCACTGGATGACTGGGCCATCCGTGCCTGCCTTGACGACCAGCCGCTGCCGCTGCTGGCCGTGGATGCCCGTGACCGAGGACAGGGACTGCTGCTGATGGATGTACTGATGAGCGAAATGGAAGCGCACGCACTGGTGGCTGCACATGGCTGACGGGCAGCTGGCGGTACTGCCCGACGCCGGTCAGCGTGAGCGCCTGCAGCCCCTGCTGCAGGACCTGCAGCAGCGGGTCGAAGGCGTGCGCACGGTCGTGCTGGCCAGCGTCGATGGCTTTGCCCTGGTCAGCGCCGGCGCCGAAGGGCGCGGCGAACGGCTGGCGGCGATGACCAGCGCGATGCTGGCGCTGGCTGCGGCGGTCGGGCGCGAACTGGTGCTGGGCGATCTGCAGACACTGATGCTGGAAGCGGCGGGCGGAAAGGTGCTGATGCTGGCGATCCAGGCCGAAGGGCGCGCACCGTTGCTGCTGATGGCGGCCTGCGACCAGCGCAGCGTGATCGGCCAGGTGCTGTGGCAGAGCAGGGAATGTGGCCAGGCGATCCTGGCCGAACTCGGCGGATCGTGAGCCCGGCCGCAGGGGAACAAGGGGCTCGGACCAACATCGACAAGGGGTGCGACGTGGCTGGATTGAATGATTCGTTGAACGCACTGATGGGCATCGACGGCGCGCAGGCAGTGGCGCTGGTCGATTACGAAAGCGGCATGCTGCTGGGCGAAGCCGGTGCTGGCATGGACATGGAAGTGGCCGCCGCCGGCAATACCGAAGTGATCCGCGCGAAGATGAAGACCGCCGCATCGCTGAACCTCAACGACAGCATCGAGGACATCCTGATCTCGCTGGGCAAGGCGTACCACATCATGCGCCCGGTGGCGAAGAAGAAGGGCCTGTTCTTCTACATCGTGCTGGACCGTACCAAGTCCAACCTGGCATTGGCCCGGCGCAAGGTGCAGGACGTGGAGGCCGAACTGGCGATCTGAGCGGCCGCCTCCGTAGCGCCGGACCATGCTCGGCTGCTTCCAGCCGAAGCAGCCGAGCACGTTCGGCGCTGCCTTCAGGCTGCTGGAAGCAGCAGTGCAGAGACGAACGAGAGAGCCTTGCTGTCGCGTGCGGCGAAGTACCTGGGCGCATGATCTGGCAGCCACACTTCGTTGAAGTGGCGGCGGAAGTCCTCGTAGAACTCGTTGGGATACAGCTTGGCCTGCACCGTGCGGCCGTCCGGGTAGGCGTGGTCATACGTGGGCAGCGCATCGGTGTCGACGCCGCGATGATCCCTCAGCCATTTGCAGAACAGTCGGCCTTCGGAGATGTCCGGCACCAGCGCCTGCGGGAGCGTATAGCCCGCCTGCTCCAGCGGTGCGATCAGGTTCAACGTCAGCTCGTTGAGCATCGAGAAATGGGTGTACGGCACCTTGGCACGGTTCTGCATGTAGCGGTCGATGTGCACGGGCAGCAACGCATTGGCGCGACCCTGCTGCCATTCCACCACCCACTGCGAGACCTTCACTGCGAACCTGCGCGACAGCCACTGGCCGAGGTGGATGGCGAGGTACGGGTGGATCCAGGTGCCCTGCATGGCCGGGTTCCCACCGGATACCACGTGGATCAGCTCATTCTCGGACAGCTTCGTCTGCGCCATGAGCTCCTGCAGGAACTCCTCCGTCGATTTCAGTGCCCGGTAGTCGGACCAGCGCTTGCCGACGGACTGGCACAGGGCGGTCGCGCTGATGTAGCCGTCGCGGGCGCGCTGCGGGATGACGTTGCCTTCCTCCACGCGCGGAATAAAGGTCATTTGCTGCATGCGTCACCTCGTGCCGTTGTTGGGCCTGAAAGGGTAGGCAGCAGGGAGGCATCAGGTCTGTAGGAATCGTTGCGTTTGTCGCGGCATGCAGTGGCCCTACACAAGCCACCCCACGCCAGCGTATGGTGAGGCAGGTCCTCCCGGGTGAGCCCTGCATGTCCGAGCCTGACACCGTTGCCGACTTGGCGTCGCGCATCGCCGGCGCCATTCACGCCGGCTTCGAGCAGTATCACGCCCGCTTTGCGGCGATCACCGCCCGTGCGCGGCAGCGTTTCGAGCAGCGCGACTGGGTGGGCGCGCGCCGGGATGCAGTCGAGCGCATCGCGTTGTACGACCTGTGCATCGCCGAACAGATGGATGCGCTGCGGCGCCTCGCCGGCGAAGCGATCGGGGAACGCGCGCTGTGGCTGCAGGTGCATGCGCGCTATAGCGCACTGCTGCGGGGGCTGATCGACGCCGAGCTGTACAAGACCTTCTACAACACGCTGTCGCGGCGCTTGTTCTCCACCCGCGGCGTGGACCCGGCGCTGGAGTTCATCGCCTTCGATGTCGAGCCGTCCGATGCGATCACCCACCCGGTCGCACGGCATACCTATGCGGTCTCGCCGACGCGGCCGGTGGAGGCTCTCCAGCGCGTGCTGGCCGATTACCGCTTCGACATTCCGTATGCGCACCAGCTGCGCTGCGCGGCGGCCATCGCTGTGCGCCTGCAGGATGATCTGGCCCACTGGGGTGATACGCCGGTGCGCAGCATCGAGCTGCTCGACACCGTGTTCTACCGGGAGCGCCGCGCCTACCTGGTGGGTCGCGTGTTCGGCGAACACCGCTTCTCACCGTGCGTGATCGCCCTGGTCAACGATGGGCAGGGCCTGCGTGCAGATGCGGTGCTGACCCGGCGTCGCGATGTCGCCCATCTGTTCGGCGTGTCGCGCAGCTATTTCCAGGCCGACCTTGCCACGGTGGGCGATGCGGTGGTGTTCCTGCGCAGCCTGTTGCCGGGCAAGCCCATCGATGAGATCTATACGGTGCTGGGCCGCGCCAAGCAGGGCAAGACCGAGCGCTACCGTACCTTCTTCCGCCACTTCAACGAACATCCGCAGGAGCGGCTGGTGCATGCCGAAGGCACGCCGGGCATGGTCATGGCGGTGTTCACCCTGCCCAGCTATCCGCTGGTGTTCAAGCTGATCCGCGACCGCTTCGCGTGGCCGAAGTCGATGTCGCGGCAGCAGGTGGAAGAGAAGTATGCGCTGGTGTTCAACCTCGACCGTGTCGGTCGCCTGCTTGATGCGCAGCCGTACCGCCATCTGCGTTTCCCGCGCGACCGCTTCGCACCGGCCTTGCTGCAGGAGCTGCTTGCGCAGTGCGCGCAGAGCGTGCGCGTCGATGGCGATCAGGTGGAAGTCGCACTGTGCTACGTGCAGCGTCGCTTCCGTCCATTGAACCTGTACCTGCGCGAGCAGGGCGGCGATGCGGTGCGTGCGGCGGTACTCGACTACGCGCAGGCGATCACCGACATGGCGCGCAACAACATCTTCCCCGGCGACATGTTGCCGAAGAACTTCGGCGTATCGCGGCATGGCCGGGCAGTCTTCTACGACTATGACGAGCTGTGCCTGGTCAGCGACTGCGTCTTCCGCGCCTGGCCGCAGCCGCGCACGCCGGAGGAAGCCATGGCCGACGAACCCTGGTTCCACGTCGGGCCACGCGACGTGTTTCCAGAGCGCTTCGGCCCGTTCATGGGCCTGCCGGCGGGCGAGCTGGCGGCGGTGCGCGAACATTACCGGCACCTGTTTGATCCCGCGTGGTGGCAGGGCCTGCAGGCGCGCTTCGCCAGCGGTGATTATCCGGATACCCCGCCCTATGCGGCGGTCCATCGCCTGGCCTGAACGGCGTGGCGTGGACTGCCTGCCGGTCCCGCTCGGACTGCGGTACGCTCGGGGTTCACCTCATCACCATGGATCCGGCAATGATGCGTTCCCCCCTGTTCCTTGCGCTGGCCCTGGCGTTCGCCGCCGGTGCTCCCCTGCTGCCGGCCGATGCCGTGGCCCAGAACGCGCGCGCCGTGCGCGCCACTGCCGAGATGAGCATGGTGCTGTCGGGCAGTATCGACGTGGCGGCCGATGGTTCGGTCAGCACGCTGGTCCTGGACCAGCGTGCCATGCTCGCACCCGGCATCGTGTCGTTCGTGGAAGGCGCCATCCGCGGTTGGCAGTTCGAACCGACGCTGCGTGATGGTACGCCGGTGGCCGTCCACGCGCCGCTGCGCGTACGCCTGCGTGGCAAGGAGCAGGAAGACGGCAACTACCAGATCAGCATGACCAGCGTCGACTTCAGTGAATATGATCCGAAGGCTACCGATTCGATCACCCAGAAGCGCATGCCGCCGCCGCGCTACCCCGAAGAGGCCTTCCGCAATGGCGGGCAGGGTGACGTACTGCTGCTGGTCAAGGTCGCACGCGACGGCACCGTGGCCGATGTCATTGCCGAGCAGGTGAACATGACCGTGGTCGCACCGGAACGGACCATGGCCAGGATGCGCGACATCTTCGCCAAGGCCAGTATCAGTGCGGCCCGCAAGTGGACCTTCTCGCCGCCGACCACCGGCGAGGACAGCACGCGGGATTCATGGACCGTGCGCGTGCCGGTCACTTTCGCCCTGAACAACAGCGACAACGGCCAGCCGGAACGCTACGGCCGCTGGCGTGCCTTCATCCCCGGCCCGCGCCAGGCCGCACCCTGGCGCACGCCGGATGGCGCCGGACAGGCGGGAAGTGATCTGCTGCCGGCCGGCGGCGTGTACATGGTCGATGGCACCCAGCGCGGCCTGCGCCTGCTGACGCCGCTGGCGCAGCGCTGAGCCCGGTGCGATGGAGCGGTCGGCCAGGCCGGCCGCTTTTCAGTCCGCGTACGGGTAGACCACCACGCGGTTGCGGCCCTGTTCCTTGGCCATGTACAGGGCCTTGTCGGCCAGCCGCAGCGCCTGCTCGGCATCGACATGGAAGCTGGGGAAGTGGGCCACGCCCAGCGACACGGTGATGGTGCCGACCGGCTCGAACGGATGATCGGCGATGTGCTGGCGCAGCCGCTCGCCGGCCTGGCGCGCCGAGTCGGTACTGATGCCCGGCAGCAGCAGCAGGAATTCCTCGCCACCGGCACGGCAGAGGATGTCGCTGTCGCGCGAGTAGCGGCGCATCTGGTCGGCGATATGGACGATGGCGGCGTCACCGACGTCATGGCCGTGGCTGTCGTTGATCGATTTGAAGCGATCGATGTCCAGCGCCAGGATCGCGAACGGAATGCCCTGCACCTGCAGCGCATCCAGCGCCTGCTGCAGGCCGCGGCGATTGAGCAGGCCGGTCAGCGGATCGGTACGGTTGGCGCGGTTGAGTGTGCCAATGCGGTCCTGCAGGGCGTTGAAGCTGTGCAGGACCGCCTGCTTGAGCTGGGCAACCTCGAAGTACCATGCGCGGATGCCGCTGACGTGGTTGATCGCGCTGCCGGTGTCCTCGCCACCCTGCACGTTGCGCGCCAGCTGCCACAGCGGCATCGAGATGCGCCGGGCGAACCACCAGGTGATCAGCAGTGACAGCAGGCCGAGCGGGATCGCGTTCCAGATCACCGCGGTCATCAACCGTGACAACGGCTGCAATGTGGCCTCGGTCGGCCGCTGGGCGATGATGCCCCAACCAGTGGCCGGTACCGGCGCGTAACCGGCCAGCATCGACACGCCCAGGTTGTTACGGACCTGCTGCGCGCCGCGCTCACCGCGCACCACCGCCTTCACCGCCGGGTTGCCGACCACGTAGTCGCCGACCCGCTTGCCGTCGGCGTGGTACAGCAGGCGGCCATGGCGGTCGACCACGTACAGGTAGGAGCCGTCGCGGTAGTAGTGCTTGCCCAGCAGCGTATGCAGCGCGCTGCGCTGGCGCAGGTACAGGGTGCCGCTGACGTAGCCGCGATAGTGGCCCTGGCGGTCGAAGATCGGGTGCGACAGCGAGACCAGCAGCTTGCCTGTGGTCGACTGGTACGGGTCGCTGATCATCGGCTGGCGTGCAGCCAATGCGGCATTGTTGCCGACGCTGTGCAGGATCTCGCCCTGCAGCTGCAGGGTCTGCGGCGAGGTGGCGATCACCAGGCCGTCGGCGTCCACCACCAGCGAGGAATTGAAGCTGTTGGTCTGCAGCTGCAGGCGGCTGGCCTCGTCCTGCGCCTGTGCCGGATCGAGGTCACTCTGGCCGAGCCGGGTGGCGGCGTAGGCCAGCTCCTGCTGTGCGGCCAGCAGGAAGTTCTGGGTGGTCTCGGCCAGCTTGGTGGCATAGACGCGGTTGGCTTCCAGGGTATTGCCGACCAGCTGGTCGCGCTGCACGCGGTAGCTGGCCAGCAGGGTATTGGCCAGGGCGATGATGGCGCTGAGCAGGGCCAGGGCGAGGATCAGCTTGCCCAGGTTGAGGCGGGGAGACAGCGTTCGCATGCGTCGACGGATCCGGCAGGAGGCTGGACCCGACCGGTTCTCCGGAAGGGGCGACAGCGGAATCGGTGGCCACGCCCGCAGGGCCGGGCAGGGTATCGGGCGGATTATCGCCAAAAGTCGGCGGCGGCAAAGTGAAGTGGGTCGCCCTGCAGGCAAAAAAAAAACCTGCCGCAGCGAGCGGCAGGTTCCTTTCGATGCAATGCCTGGATCAGCGCTTCATCGAACCGAAGAACTCGTCGTTGGACTTGGTGTTCTTCATCTTGTCGAGCAGGAACTCCATCGCGGCCATTTCATCCATCGGATGCAGCAGCTTGCGCAGGATCCAGATCTTCTGCAGCAGTTCCGGCTCGATCAGCAGGTCCTCGCGGCGGGTGCCGGAACGGTTGATGTCGATGGCCGGGAACACGCGCTTTTCAGCAATGCGGCGGCTCAGGTGCACTTCGCTGTTGCCGGTGCCCTTGAACTCTTCGTAGATCACCTCGTCCATCTTCGAGCCGGTGTCGACCAGCGCGGTGGCGATGATGGTCAGGCTGCCGCCTTCCTCCACGTTGCGCGCGGCACCGAAGAAGCGCTTCGGGCGGTGCAGGGCATTGGCGTCCACGCCACCGGTCAGCACCTTGCCCGAGCTCGGCACCACGTTGTTGTAGGCGCGGGCCAGGCGGGTGATCGAGTCGAGCAGGATCACCACGTCCTTCTTGTGCTCGACCAGGCGCTTGGCGCGCTCGATGACCATTTCGGCCACCTGCACGTGGCGCGCGGCCGGCTCGTCGAAGGTCGAGCTGATGACCTCGCCGCGCACGGTGCGCTGCATTTCGGTCACTTCTTCCGGGCGTTCGTCGATCAGCAGCACGATCAGGTGCACGTCCGGATGGTTGGTGGTGATGGCAGTGGCGACCTGCTGCATCATCATCGTCTTGCCGGCCTTCGGCTGGGACACGATGAGCGAGCGCTGGCCCTTGCCCTGCGGCGCCATCAGATCGAGGATGCGGCCGGTAATGTCTTCCGACGAACCGTTGCCACGCTCCAGGGTGAAGCGGCGGCGCGGGAACAGCGCGGTCAGGTTCTCGAACAGCACCTTGTTCTTCGACGCTTCGATCGGCTCACCGTTGATGGTGTCGACGATGTTCAGCGCGAAGTAGCGCTCGCCGTCCTTCGGGAAGCGGATGCGGCCGGAGATGTGGTCGCCGGTGCGCAGGTTGAAGCGGCGGATCTGGCTGGGCGAGATGTAGGTGTCGTCCGGGCCGGCCAGGTAGCTGGCTTCGGCCGCGCGCAGGAAGCCGAAGCCGTCCGGCAGGATTTCCAGCACGCCATCGGCGGCAACGCCGTCGCCGTGGCGGGTCAGCACCTTCAGCAGGGCGAAGATCACGTCCTGCTTGCGGGCACGGGCCACGCCTTCGGAGATCTGCAGCTGCTCGGCGATCTCCAGCAGCTTCTGTGCCGGCATGCGCTTGAGGTCGCTCAGCGAGTAGACCGGGAAGCCCTCGGGCACGTTGGCGTGCGGGCGCGGCACGAAGGGCTGCTGCTCGCCGCCGTCCTGCGGCATGCCGTCATCGCGGCCACCGCGGTTGCGGTCGCGGTCGCGACGGTTGCGGAAACGGTCGCGGCGATTGCCCTGGCCCTGCTGGCCGTTCTGGTTGTAGGGGTTGTTGTTCTGACCCTGGCCCTGGTGCTGCCCACCGCCCTGGTGGTTCTGCTGGCGCTGTCCGGATTCGCGGCCTTCGCCACCCTCACCGCCGCCGGAGGCGGGGGCTTCAGTGGCAGGCGCGCTCGGCGCGGGGGCGGCTGCAGCCGGTGCCGGCGCTTCGGGCGCGGCTGCCAGCGGCAGGGTCGGTTGCGCCGGAGCGGCACTGGTTTCGGCGGCTGCCGGGGCGGCGGCCTTGCTCACGCGGGGCTTGCGCACGCGCTTTTCGGCGGGCGCATCGGCGCTGCCGGTTTCGGAAGTGTTATCGGACAAGAGCGTTATTCCTCGCTTGAAGGTGCGAGCGCCCGGCTGGGGCGGCGAACGTTGGGAATGGGTCTGGAAGAAACTGCGTCCAGAGGGTGCGGCACGCGAGCGCGGCCGGATATGCCGACACTATCATCGGCCTGCGGCGGCATGCAAGGGTCGCCGGGAACAGCATTCATGATGGACGCGGGGCGCCCGCCGGCAGCCGCGGGCGGCGGCTGCCGGGAACAGCAGGATCAGGCCAGGGCCTTGTCCAGCAGGCCGGCCAGCTGGGCCTTGCCCACCGCACCGATCTGCTCGCCGACCTTCTCGCCGTCCTTGAACACGACCAGGTACGGAATCGAACGCACGTGGTACTTGGCGGCCAGTGCGCGGTTGTGGTCGACGTTGACCTTGGCGATCTTGGCGCGGCCCTGGTAGGCATCGGCCAGTTCGTCCAGCGCCGGGGCGATCATCTTGCAGGGGCCACACCACTCGGCCCAGAAATCGACCAGCACCGGTTCCTTGGAATTCAGCACTGCGCTATCGAAGTCGGCGTCGCCGACATGTACAACCTTGTCGCTCATCTTGGTTTCTCGTCTTGGATTGCACCCGGCCATGCCGGAGGTGGGTGAACTGGGCCATGCCCGGTGGCGCGACCCTCGTCGTTGCCTCGCGGCGCACTGCCGCGGTGCGTTCGGCGGGATGCCTGGACGCTCACGGCCGGCAGTGTACCCCTATCGCAGGGCAGGGACAGGCGCCGGTTGGAACCCAGCGTATCGTGATCGCTTCGATGGCCGGTATGTGTCGGATTTCACTGTCTTCCTGTACATGGGGCTGGCAGTGGGCGACACCAGCGAACCCGGGCAGGCCGTTCAAGTCCGGTGTGGCTGGGTGAAGGTGGCGTCTCTGGATGCCATGAGACGCCGCATTCCGGTTTGCCTGCCCGAGTGCGGTAAACTGGGGCATTGTGCGGCGCGCGGACCGGTGGTCCCAGCCTGCCAACCCGCCGCAGGGGCCGCAGTTTGCGACGGTGCCCCTAGACGATGAAGTGCCAGCCGCCCCACGGGCCGGCGGCCATACCAAGACGGACTCATGAGCGACAAACCGCTGACCGATTTGACCTTCTCCTCCTTCGAGCTGCATCCGGCCCTGCAGGCCGGCCTTGAAGGAGCCGGATTCACCCGCTGCACCCCGATCCAGGCGCTGACCCTGCCGGTCGCGCTGCCCGGCGGTGATGTTGCCGGCCAGGCCCAGACCGGCACCGGCAAGACCCTGGCCTTCCTGGTCGCTGTCGTGAACCGCCTGCTGACCCGCCCGGCGCTGGCCGACCGCAAGCCGGAGGATCCGCGTGCGCTGATCCTTGCCCCGACCCGCGAACTGGCCATCCAGATCCACAAGGATGCGGTGAAGTTCGGTTCCGACCTGGGCCTGCGTTTCGCGCTGGTCTACGGTGGCGTGGATTACGACAAGCAGCGTGAGCTGCTGCAGCAGGGCGTGGACGTGATCATCGCCACCCCGGGCCGCCTGATCGACTACGTCAAGCAGCACAAGGTGGTTTCGCTGCATGCCTGCGAGATCTGCGTGCTGGACGAAGCCGATCGCATGTTCGATCTGGGTTTCATCAAGGACATCCGCTTCCTGCTGCGCCGCATGCCGGAACGCACCATCCGCCAGACCCTGCTGTTCAGTGCCACCCTCAGCCATCGCGTGCTGGAGCTGGCCTACGAGCACATGAACGAGCCGCAGAAGCTGGTGGTCGAAGCCGAGACCATCACCGCTGCGCGCGTGCGCCAGCGCATCTATTTCCCGGCCGACGACGAGAAGATCCCGCTGCTGCTGGGCCTGCTGTCGCGCAGTGAAGGCGCGCGCACCATGGTGTTCGTCAATACCAAGGTGTTCGTCGAGCGCGTCGCCCGCTCGCTGGAAAAGGCCGGCTACCGCGTCGGCGTGCTGTCCGGCGACGTGCCGCAGAAGAAGCGTGAGAGCCTGCTCAACCGCTTCCAGAAGGGCCAGCTGGAAATCCTGGTGGCCACCGACGTGGCCGCGCGTGGCCTGCACATCGACGGCATCAAGTACGTCTACAACTACGACCTGCCGTTCGACGCCGAAGACTACGTGCACCGCATCGGTCGTACCGCGCGCCTGGGCGAAGAGGGTGATGCGATCAGCTTCGCCTGCGAACGCTACGCGATGGGCCTGCCGGACATCGAGGCCTACATCGAGCAGAAGATCCCGTCCGAGCCGGTCACCAAGGAACTGTTGACGCCGCTGCCGCGCCCGGAACGCCCGGCCCCGGCTGCTGGCGAGGAAGGTGAGGAGAACGAGAGCGTCGGCCAGATCTTCCGTGAAGCGCGCGAAGCCCGCGCCGCTGAAGAAGAGCGCCGTGGTGGTGGTCGCAGTGGGGGCCGCTCCGGCGGTGGCCGTGGCGAGCGTCGCGACGGTGAGCGCAGCGGCGAGCGCCGTTCGCGTGGCCCGCGCAAGCCGCGCGTGGAAGGCGAGCAGGTTGCAGCTGCCCCGGCCGAAGGTGCTGAAGCCGCTGTCGCCCAGGCTCCGCGTCCGCCGCGCCCGCCCCGCGCCGAGGGCGCGCCGGAAGGTGCCGTGGATGGCGAGCGCAAGCCGCGCAAGCGCCGTCGTCGTCGCCACGGCCGTCCGGTCGAGGGTGGCGAGGGCGTGCAGGCCAACGCCGGCAACGGCGCCAGCCCGGTGACCCCGGTGCAGGTGGTGGCCAAGCCGGTGCGCACGGCGGCCGACAGCGGCGATTCGTTCCTGACCCGCATCGGCCGCAAGATCCGCCGGATGCTGTCGGGCAGCTGATCGGCGCTGCCGATCAGCGGGAAGCCCCCGACCGCTGGTCGGGTGGCTTTGAACGGTAGTGCCGGCCGCTGCCGGCAACCCACATGGCTGCCGGCCAGCGGCCGGCACTACCGATCGGCGCCACCGTCTCCACGAGGTCGCGCCGCTCCTGCATAATCGGGGCATGAGTGTCCTGCGCTTCGACAATGTCAGCAAACAGTACGCCGGTGGCCACGAGGCGCTGATCGATGTCAGCTTCGAGGTCGCGCCGGGCGAGATGCTGTTCGTCACCGGCCATTCCGGTGCGGGCAAGAGCACCCTGCTCAAGTTGATCCACCTCGACGAGCGGCCCAGCCGCGGCGCGGTGGTGTTCGACGAGCGCAACCTGCTGAAGGTGCGCGGCGGCGACGTGCCCCGCCACCGACGCGCGGTGGGCGCGGTCTACCAGGACCACCGGCTGCTGATGGACCGCTCGATTGCCGAGAACGTGGCGCTGCCGCTGATCCTGCGCGGCACCCGCCGTGGCGACATCAGCAAGCGCGTGCGCTCGGTGCTGGAGCGGATGGGCCTGGGCCATCGCGAGAAGGCGCTGCCCTCGCAGCTGTCGGCCGGCGAGCAGCAGCGCGTGGGCATCGCCCGCGCCATCGTCGGCGAGCCCAAGCTGCTGGTGGCCGATGAGCCGACCGGCAACCTCGACCCGACCCTGGCGGCGGAGATCATGGCCCTGTTCGCCGAGCTGCCCTCGCGCGGCACCAGCGTGCTGGTGGTCAGCCACGACCTGCCGCTGCTGCGCCGCATGCGCAAGCGCGTGCTGATCCTCGACCATGGCCGGCTGGTGGATGACATCTCGCCGCAGGACCTGGCGGAGTAACCGATGGCGAAGAACGAAAACAGCGAAGCCGCCGCCCCCTCGCGCGTGGGCGTCTGGTTCCAGCACCACGTGCACAGCGTGGTGTTCAGCCTGGGCCGCGCCTGCCGCAAGCCATGGGCGACCCTGCTGACGGTGATGGTCATGGCGCTGGCGCTGGCGCTGCCGCTGGGCCTGTCGATCGCGCTGGACAACCTCAAGCAGTTCGCCGGCAGCGTGCAGCAGTCGCGCGACATCAACGTGTTCCTGAAGGGCAACGTCGATGCACCCGGCGCGCTGCGCCTGGCCGGCCAGCTGCGCGACCGCGACGACGTGGCCGAAGTGAACGTGCGCACGCCCGAGCAGGGACTGCAGGAACTGCGCGATGCCGGCCTGGGTGAGGCGATCGACGCACTCAACGACAATCCGCTGCCTTCGCTGCTGGTGATCACTCCCGGCCAGGGCAAGGACGACGCACGCCTGGCGCGCGCGCTGGAAAGCCTGCCCGAGGCCGATCTGGTGCAGCACGATGCGCTGTGGCGCCAGCGCCTGGATGCCTGGCTTGCCTTCGGTGCGCGGCTGGTGCAGGTGCTGTCGGTCCTGCTCGGCGCAGGTGCCGCGCTGGTGGTCGGCAACACGGTGCGCCTGGACATCCAGGCCCGCCGCGAAGAGATCGGCGTGCTGCAGCTGCTCGGCGCCAGCGATGGCTTCATCCGCCGCCCGTTCCTGTACCTGGGCGCGTGGTACGGCCTGGGCGCCGGCGCGGTGGCGCTGGCCCTGATCGGCGCTGCGGGTGCCGCCCTGCGCATGCCGCTGGCCGAACTCTCGCGCAGCTACGGCAGCCCGTTCGTACTGCACGGCCTGGACCTGCTGCACGGCGGCCTGGTCCTGCTCGGCACGCTGCTGCTGGGTTGGCTGGGCGCCTGGCTGGTCACCGGCCACTTCCTCCGCCAGACCCGCCCGACCGACACCTGAGACCGGCATGCAACCGCAAGCGCTGAAACACCTTGAAGGGCCCGCGACGCGGGTGATGGTGGTCGATGGCTCGAAGCTGGTGCGCAAGCTGATCGCCGACGTCCTGCAGCGTGACCTGCCGGGCGTGGAGGTGATCGGCTGCGACAGCATCGAGGACGCACAGCAGGCGCTGGCACAGGGGCCGGTGGACCTGGTGACGACCTCGCTGACCCTGCGCGATGGCGACGGCCTGGCGCTGGCGCGGATGGTGCGCGAAGCGGCCGGCCAGGCCTATGTGCCGGTGATCGTGGTCTCCGGCGATGCCCAGCAGCACCTGGAGCAGCGCCGCTTCACCGAGTACGTCACCGACTATTTCGACAAATCGCTCGGCCATGAAGCACTGGCGACCTTCATCCGCGGCTACGTGCAGCCGCAGACCATCCCCGGTGCCACCATCCTCTATATCGAGGACAGCCGCGTGGTGGCCGAGGCCACCAAGCGCATGCTGGAACGCCAGCAGTTGAACGTGCTGCACGTGGTCAGCGCCGAAGAAGCGTTCACCCTGCTCACCGCCGAGTCGCTGGGCCGCAGTCGCCACCGCATCGACCTGGTGCTGACCGACGTCACCCTGAAGGGCGAACTGAGCGGTCGCGACGTGGTGCAGCGCGTGCGCGTGGATTTCGGCTACGGCAAGCGCCGCCTGCCGGTGCTGGTGATGACCGGCGATGGCAACCCGCACAACCAGACCGGGCTGCTGCAGTCCGGTGCCAACGACCTGGTGCTCAAGCCGATCGAAGAACGGCTGCTGGTCACCAAGGTGCTGTTCCAGCTGAGGCTGGCCCGATTGAACGATGGACCTCTGTTGCGATGATGGATGAAGTAGCCGACACCCCGACGATCCAGCTGGAACCGAGCTGGAAGCAGCATGTCGGCGATTACCTGTTGCAGCCGCAGATGCGCGAGCTGTCCAGCTTCCTGCGCCAGCGCAAGGCCAGTGGCGCGGCGGTGTTCCCGCCCGGCCCGCAGATCTTCGCCGCGTTCGACGCCACGCCGTTCGAGCAGGTGAAGGTGGTGATCCTCGGGCAGGACCCGTACCACGGTCGCGGCCAGGCACATGGCCTGAGTTTCTCGGTGCCGCCGGGCGTGCCGGTGCCGCCGTCGCTGCTGAACATCTACAAGGAGATCGAGAGCGATCTCGGTATCCCGCGTCCGGACCACGGCTGCCTGATTCCGTGGGCGCAGCGTGGCGTGCTGCTGCTCAATGCGGTACTGACGGTGGAAGAGGGCAAGGCCGGTGCGCACCAGGGTCGTGGCTGGGAAGGCTTCACCGACCACGTGGTGGATGTGCTCAACCGCGAGCGCGAAGGGCTGGTGTTCATGCTCTGGGGCGCCTATGCGCAGCAGAAGGGCAAGGTGATCGACACCCGCCGCCATCGCGTGCTGAAGTCGCCGCATCCGTCGCCGCTTTCGGCCCATCGGGGCTTCCTCGGCTGTCGTCATTTCTCGATGGCCAACGAGTACCTGCAGCGCCGCGGCCAGGCCCCGATCGACTGGTCGCTGCCGCCGCGCTCGGCACTCTGAGGGCCGGCGGGCCGCTGGGCCTGAACACCGGGCAACGTTCCCGGGCCTGAATGGGCCTTCAGAACGGCCCGTTCAGCTCCGCTTGACCGGAATCGGCCGCTTTACGGCAGGTAATTGCTTGAATTCCAAGGGATTGTGAATCCCGAAAAGCATGCTCGCCACTGTCATCAAATCGCGCTACGGTAGGGCTCTGTTTGGGACCAGTGTTGCATCAATGGGATGCTGGAACTTTTTCCTCCTTTAGCAGTCCAAATCCCGGACTGCTAAGATGGGTGCCTATGAGCCAGAACACCTCTACTGCCCTTGTGGCAAACAATCTCCCGATTCCCAGTGCGCTCGGTTCGCTGGACGCCTACATCGGTGCCGTGCACCAGATCCCGGTGCTGTCGGTCGATGACGAACAGGACCTGGCCCGTCGCTTCCGCGACGGCAACGATCTGGACGCTGCCCGCGAGCTGGTGCATTCGCACCTGCGCTTCGTGGTGCACGTGGCCCGCGGCTACAACGGCTACGGCCTTGCCCTGGGCGACCTGATCCAGGAAGGCAACATCGGCCTGATGAAGGCGGTCAAGCGCTTCGACCCGGACATGGGCGTGCGCCTGGTCTCCTTCGCGGTGCACTGGATCCGTGCAGAGATGCACGAGTTCATCCTGAAGAACTGGCGCATCGTGAAGGTCGCCACCACCAAGGCGCAGCGCAAGCTGTTCTTCAACCTGCGCAAGTCGAAGACGCGCCTGGGCTGGATGAACGCGGCGGAAGTGAGCGCGGTGGCCAAGGACCTGAACGTGTCCGAGCGCGAGGTCATGGAAATGGAGTCGCGCCTGTCGGGTCGCGATATCGGGTTCGATGCGCCGACCGACGAGGACAACGAGCACGCGCCGCCGTCGCCGGCTGCGTTCCTGGTTGCCGATGACGAAGACCCGTCGATGGCCTACGAGCGCGAGGACAGCGAAGACAACCAGATGCAGCTGCTGCGCGAAGGCCTGGCGGAACTGGATGCCCGCTCGCGCGACATCATCCGCCGCCGCTGGCTGGACGCGGACAGCAAGGTGACGCTGCAGGAACTGGCCGACGAGTACGGCGTGTCGGCCGAGCGCATCCGCCAGGTTGAAGCGAACGCGCTGAAGAAGATGAAGGCGCTGTTCACCGCGTAAGCGGGGTGGCGTTGGAATGAAGAAAGGCCCGGCGGAGATGCCGGGCCTTTTTGTTTCTGGAGCGCATCCACGCATGGCGTGGATCAATCCTGACGCCAGGGCGGCAGCTGCGCCGACCGGAGCATGCGCTGGACGCTGATTTTCACGCCGTACCACTCGGTGGCACGGTATGATCATGTCACGTGTCTTCCGCACTCGAAGCTTCAACCGCAGTACACGACGTTCTTCACTGACCGATAGAGCCTTGTGCCGCGCAGCGGTGGAAATGCGTCAAGGACTGATTGATGCAGATATAGGGGGCGGCCTTCTCAAAAAGCGGGTTGCGCTGCCGGGCCGCGGAAAGCGCGGTAGCGCCCGCGTTATTGTCGCAACTAGGGTGGGGCGCTACTGGTTCTTTCTCTTCTGCTACGAGAAGAACGCGCGCGCGACCATCAGTGGTGCGGAACGGGACGCCCTTCAGCTGTATGCGTCTGAGTTCTTGAGAATGAGCCCTGAACAGTTGGACAGGGCAGTTATCTGCGGAGAACTGCAGGAGATTTGCCATGACAAAGACGGTTGAACATGGACGTGCAAAGAGTGCGATCCTCGATGCGGTGCATGAAGGCGCGGCGGGCCTTTACGCCAGCGGCTTCATCGACAAGCGGCGCATGAGCATGTACGAGGCGCTTTGTCTTGGGCCTGTGCCCGAATACAGCAGCGCCCAGATCCGTGCACTTCGCACGTCGTTGGAACTTAGCCAGCCGGTGTTCGCAGGTGTGCTCAACACCAGCGTTTCGACGGTCCGTAGCTGGGAACAGGGCGGGAAGAAGCCGAGCGGGCCGTCGCTGAAGCTTTTGAACCTGATTGATCGGAAGGGTCTCGAAGCAGTCCTGTAAAGCAAAGGCCCGGCAATGCCGGGCCTTTGCTTTACTGTGGTATTCAATCCGCGCCATGCATGGAAGCGGGGGGGTGCCTCACCCCTCGCGTGCGATCGCGCGCCAACCAATGTCGTTGCGGTGGAACTCGTTGGCCCAGCTCACCTTGGCCACGCCGGCATAGGCATTGGCCTGCGCGTCGCGCACGCTGTCGCCCAGTGCGGCCACGCACAGCACGCGACCGCCCGCACTGACCACGTGGCCCTGCGCATCCAATGCCGTACCGGCATGGAACACCTTGGCACTGGCCGGCACGTCGTCCAGGCCGGAAATCACGTCACCGGTGATCGGCGCTTCCGGGTACGGCCTGGCCGCCAGCACCACGCCCAGCGACGGGCGCGCGTCCCACTGCGCTTCGACCTCATCCAGGCGGCCATCGATAGCCGCTTCCACCAGCTCGACCAGGTCCGACTGCAGGCGCAGCATCACTGGCTGGGTTTCCGGGTCGCCAAAGCGCACGTTGAATTCGATCACCTTCGGTGCGCCGCTGGCATCGATCATCAGGCCGGCGTAGAGGAAACCGGTGAACGGGATGCCGTCGGCGATCATGCCCTGCACGGTGGGGTTCACCACCTCGCGCATCACCCGTGCATGCACCTCCGGCGTCACCACCGGGGCCGGCGAATAGGCGCCCATGCCGCCGGTATTCGGGCCGGTGTCGCCGTCGCCGACGCGCTTGTGGTCCTGCGAGGTGGCCATCGGCAATGCATGCACGCCGTCCACCATCGAAATGAAGCTGGCTTCCTCACCGTCGAGGAATTCCTCGATGACCACGCGCGCACCGGCATCGCCAAACGCGTTGCCGGACAGCATGTCACGCACCGCGTCCTCGGCCTCGGTCAGGCTCATCGCCACGATCACGCCCTTGCCGGCGGCCAGGCCATCGGCTTTGACCACGATCGGTGCGCCCTTCTCGCGTACATACGCCAGCGCGGCGTCCACGTCGCTGTGCACGGCGTAGTACGCGGTGGGGATGTTGTGGCGGGCCAGGAAGTCCTTGGCGTAGGCCTTGCTGCCTTCCAGCTGCGCGGCGGCGGCGGTCGGCCCGAAGATGCGCAGGCCGGCGGCGCGGAAGCGGTCGACCACGCCGGCCACCAGCGGTACTTCCGGGCCGACCACGGTCAGCGCTACGCCTTCGGCCTGGGCCAGCGCCAGCAGGCCGTCGATATCGGTGACCTTGACTGCCACGTTGCGGCACGTGTCTTCGCTGGCGGTACCGGCGTTGCCGGGCGCCACGATCACTTCGGTGACACGGG
Organism: Stenotrophomonas sp. YJH_SMC_123; assembly: GCF_059368215.1. Lineage (NCBI taxonomy): Bacteria > Pseudomonadati > Pseudomonadota > Gammaproteobacteria > Lysobacterales > Lysobacteraceae > Stenotrophomonas > Stenotrophomonas sp. YJH_SMC_123. The sequence goes on along the minus strand of NZ_JCAFRM010000003.1, from coordinate 147,758 downwards.
AGGACTGGGCCAGCTTCCATGCCAGGGCGTGTTCGCGGCCGCCAGAGCCGATGACGAGGATCTTCATGGGACAGGGTTCTCGGGTACGGAAGAGAAAAGCCGGGCAGGGCCCGGCTTGGTGATGCGGATCAGTGGCGGAAGTGGCGCACGCCGGTGAACACCATGGCCAGCCCATGTTCGTCGGCGGCGGCGATCACTTCGGCATCGCGCATCGAACCGCCCGGCTGGATGACCGCCTTGATGCCGGCGGCTGCAGCGGCATCGATGCCATCGCGGAACGGGAAGAAAGCGTCGGAGGCCATCACCGAGCCCTCGACCACCAGGTTCGCATCGGCGGCCTTGATGCCGGCGATGCGGGCCGAGTACACGCGGCTCATCTGGCCGGCACCGACACCGATGGTGCGGTTGTCCTTGGCGTAGACGATCGCGTTGGACTTCACGAACTTGGCCACGTTCCAGGCGAACAGCAGGTCGGTGAACTGCTTGTCGGTCGGCGCCAGCCTGCTGACCACCTTCAGTTCGTCGCGGGTCATGCCGCGGTTGTCCGAGGACTGCAGCAGCAGGCCCGAGCCGACGCGCTTGCTGTCGAAGTTGTTCAGGCCGTCGCCGTGCGGGATGCGCAGTACGCGCACGTTGGCCTTCTTCTGCGCGTACTCCAGCGCGGCCGGCTCGTAGTCCGGGGCGATCAGCACCTCGACGAACTGGCGGTCGAGGATCACCTTGGCGGTGGCGGCATCCAGCGGCTTGTTGAAGGCGATGATGCCGCCGAAGGCGCTGGTCGGGTCGGTGGCGTAGGCCAGCTCGTAGGCATCGCCGTTGCCGGCGCCGACGGCCACGCCGCACGGGTTGGCGTGCTTGACGATGACGCAGGCCGGCGCATCGAACTGGCGCACGCATTCCCACGCCGCATCGGCGTCGGCCAGGTTGTTGTAGCTCAGCTCCTTGCCCTGCAGCTGCTGGAAGGTGGCCAGCGTGCCCGGCACCGGGTACAGGTCGCGGTAGAACGCGCCGCTCTGGTGCGGGTTCTCGCCATAGCGCAGGTCCATCACCTTCACGAAGGTGGAGTTCATCTGCGCCGGGTACTCGGCACGGGCCGGCACGGCGGCGTCAGTGGCGGTGACCGCCGACAGGTAGTTGCTGATCGCCGCATCGTACTGGGCGACGCGGTTGAACGCGGCCACCGAGAATGCGAAGCGGGTGGCTGCCGTCAGCTGGCCGTTGTTGGCCTCCAGCGAGGCCAGCAGCTCGGCGTACTGCGACGGATCGGTGGCCACCGCCACGCGGGCGAAGTTCTTGGCCGCCGAGCGCAGCATGGCCGGGCCGCCGATGTCGATGTTCTCGACCGCGTCGGCCAGGGTGCAGTCGGCCTGGGCGGTGACCGATTCGAACGGGTACAGGTTCAGCACCAGCAGGTCGATGGCACCGATACCGTGCTCGGCCATCACTGCGTCATCCAGGCCGGAGCGGCCCAGCAGGCCGCCGTGCACCATCGGGTGCAGGGTCTTGACCCGGCCGTCCATCATTTCCGGGAAGCCGGTGACCTCGGCCACGTCCTTCACGGCCAGGCCCGCATCGCGGATCGCCTTGGCGGTGCCGCCGGTGGACAACAGCTCCACGCCGCGTGCCGCCAGCGCAGTGGCCAGCTCGACCAGGCCGGTCTTGTCGGAAACGGAGAGGAGGGCCCGGCGGACGGGCAACAGATCAGCAGTCATGGGACAGAATCGGCAGCGGAGCGGGGCCGATATTGTAGGCGGTGGGGGCCGGTGGCGGGCGCCGGCGGGGAAAATCGACCCGCACCCACGGCCTGTGGCCGCCTTCAGCACAGCCTGGCCGGGGGCGGTCCGCAAGCAATTCGATGGGGCGCGCTGCTCCAATCGGGTAGGCTGTGCCGGAACTGCCAAGGATCAGCGGGTTCGGATCGTGTCGATCTATGCATTGAAAGGACGTTTTCAGGACCTGTTGCGTCCGGCCGTACGCGGTCTGTACCGCATGGGGATCACCGCCAATGCGGTGACCGTGACCGCGGCCGTGGTCTCGCTGCTGGTCGCTGCCGCCGTCTGGTGCTGCGCGCCGGCCCAGCCCCTGCTGTACCTGCTGCTGCCGCTGTGGATGCTGCTGCGCATGGCGCTCAACGCCGTGGACGGCATGTTGGCCCGCGAGTTCGGCCAGCAGTCGCGGCTGGGCGCCTATCTGAACGAGCTGTGCGATGTGATCGCCGACGCGGCGCTGTACCTGAGCCTGCTCAGCGTGCCGGGCGTGCGCCCGGAAGTGCTGTGGCTGGTGGCCTGGACGGCGGCGCTGAGCGAGTACGCCGGGGTGCTGGGGCTGATGGTCGGTGCCAGCCGCCGCTATGACGGCCCGATGGGCAAGAGTGACCGCGCCTTCGTCGTCGGCGTGCTGGGTCTGCTGCTGGCGTCTGAGTGGGTTGGCGCGATGACGGTCACTGGCGTGGCTGCGGCCATGGCGGTGCTGTGCATGCTGACCATGATCAACCGCGTCCGTCGCGGACTGCGGGAAACGGCGGTTTCGTCGAATTAATCAAGCAGATACAGAAAGACAATCAGGAGATTGCATGCGTCAGGCGCAGGAACGGGAATTCCACAGCTTCGACCAGGTACCGCTGTTCTACCGGTACTGGGCGGGCACCACCGCAACCCCGGCCACCCGGGCCATCGTGCTGCTGCACCGCGGCCACGAGCACTCCGGGCGTGTCACCCACCTGGTCGATGAGCTGGACCTGTCCGACACCGCCTTCTTCGCCTGGGATGCGCGCGGCAATGGCCGTTCGCCGGGTGCGCGTGGCGATGCACCGGGCTTCCCGGCGCTGGTGCGCGACCTGGACAGCTTCATCGCCCACATCGGCGCCGAGCACGGCATTGCGGTGGAAGACATCGTGGTGATCGCGCAGAGCGTAGGGGCGGTGGTCGCCGCGACCTGGGTGCACGATTACGCGCCACGCCTGCGTGCGCTGGTGATGGCTTCACCGGCGTTCAAGGTGAAGCTGTACGTGCCGTTCGCGCGGCCGGGCCTGGCCTTGATGCAGAAGCTGCGCGGCAACTTCTTCGTCAACAGCTACGTCAAGCCGCAGTGGCTGACCCATGACCCGGCGCGGGTGGAAAGCTACCGTACCGATCCGCTGATCACCCGGCCGATCTCGGTGCGCGTGCTGCTGGGCCTGTACGAAGCGGCCGACCGCATCGTGGCCGATGCGCAGGCGATCAGCGTGCCGGTGCAGCTGCTGGTGTCCGGCTCGGATTTCGTGGTGCACCGTGGCCCGCAGGATCGCTTCTATGAGCGCCTGTCCAGCCCGATCAAGGAGCGGGTGCACCTGCCGGGCTTCTTCCACGACACGCTGGGCGAGCGCGATCGGGCACCGGCACTGGCGCGCATCCGCAGCTTCATCCAGGCGCGTTTCGCCGAACCGTTGCGCGAGCTGTCACGGCGCGACGCGCACCGCCATGGGCCGACCTTCGAAGAGTCGGAGATCCTGGCCTGGCCACCGGAACGCAACAGCCTGGCCGACCTGCGCTGGCGCGTTGTACGTGGCGGCCTGCGCTTCGGCGGCACGCTGTCCGAAGGCATCGCGCTGGGCCTGCAGACCGGTTTCGATTCCGGTAGCACGCTGGACTACATCTACCGGAATGAGGCGCGCGGCAAGGGCCCATTGGGGCGGATGGTCGACCGCAACTACCTGGATGCGATCGGCTGGCGTGGCATCCGCGTGCGTGGCCAGCACCTGCAGGAACTGCTGCGCGACGCCGCACAGCGCCTGCGCGGGCAGGGCACGCCGGTGCGGGTGCTGGACGTGGCCGCCGGCCATGGCCGCTATGTGCTGGAAGCACTGGGCCAGGGCGAGCAGCGCGCCGACCGCATCGTGCTGCGCGACTTCAGCGATCTGAACGTGACCCAGGGCCAGGCGTTGATCCAGCGCCTGGGCGCGGCCGACATCGCGCGCTTCGAGCAGGGTGATGCGTTCGACCCGGCACAGCTGGCCAAGGTCGATCCAGCGCCGACGCTGGCGGTAGTCTCGGGCCTGTACGAACTGTTCCCCGACAACGACGCCGTGCTGCGCTCGCTGCAGGGCATTGCCGCAGCGGTGCCGGTGGGTGGCTACCTGGCCTATACCGGCCAGCCCTGGCACCCGCAGCTGGAATTCATTGCCCGTGCCTTGACCAGCCACCGCGGTGGCGCGGCGTGGGTGATGCGCCGCCGTACCCAGCAGGAGATGGACGAACTGGTGCGCCTGGCCGGGTTCGAGAAGGTGGCGCAGCGTATCGACGACTTCGGCATCTTCACCGTATCGCTGGCGCGCCGGACCGCGTGATGGCGACGCTCGCCGCATCCCCACTGGCCGCAGAGGGGCGCCCCTGGCGGCGCGCCCTGTTGTGGCTGGCCCTGCTGGGTCCGTTCTTCTTCGCCAGTTATGGCTTCGCCAACTGGATGGCCGGCCGCCACGCTACCCTGCCGGTGATGGCGTTCGGCTGGGAGACCCGCATCCCGTTCGTGCCATGGACGATCGTGCCGTACTGGTCGATCGACCTGTTCTACGCGGTCTCGTTCTTCCTGTGCCGGCAACGGCTGGAGCTGGACCGGCACGCATTGCGGCTGTTGAGCGCACAGCTGATCGCCGTGAGCTGCTTCCTGCTGTGGCCGCTGCGCTTCAGCTTCGAGCGTCCGCAGATCGGCGGTGTGTTCGGCTGGCTGTTCGATGTGCTGCTAGGCTTCGACAAGCCGTTCAACCAGGCACCGTCGCTGCACATCGTGTTGCTGATCGTGCTGTGGGTGAAGTTCGCACAGTACCTGCACGGCGTGTGGCGCTGGGTGCTGCATGTGTGGGCGCTGCTGATCGGCGTATCGGTGCTGACCACGTTCCAGCATCATTTCATCGATATCCCGACCGGCCTGCTGGCCGGCTGGTTGTGCGTCTGGCTGTGGCCGGAGCAGGGCACGCCACCGCTGCGTGCATGGCGCACGGCACGTGATGCCAAGCGCTGGCGCCTGGCAGGGGTGTACCTGCTGGGGGCCGCTGTACTGCTGGTGCCGGTGGTGCTTCTGCGTGGCGCCGCGTTGTGGCTGCTGTGGCCGGTGGTGTCGCTGCTGCTGGTGGCGCTGGCCTATGCCGGGCTGGGTACCGCGGTGTTCCAGAAGCGCGCCGATGGTCGCCTGACCATGGCGGCACGCTGGCTGCTGGCGCCGTACCTGGGCGCAGCCTGGGTCAATTCGCGGCTGTGGACGCGGCGTGCGCCGCATCCGGTGCCGGTGATGGATGACGTGTGGCTGGGACGCATTCCCTGTGCTGCGTTGCCAACACCGCTGGTCGGCGTGGTCGATACCTGTGCTGAACTGTCCTGCCGCGCGCCGGGCGCGGCGTATGCCAGCGTGCCGATGCTGGACCTGGTGGTGCCCACGCCGGAACAGCTGCGCGAGGCGGCCGATGCCATCGAGCGTCTGCGCGTGCAGGGGCCGCTGCTGGCGTGCTGCGCGCTGGGCTATTCGCGCAGTGCCGCCAGCGTCGCCACCTGGCTGCTGCGCAGTGGTCGTGCCGCCGATGCGAACGCGGCAGTGGCGATCGTGCGGGCTGCACGCCCCGGCATCGTGCTGCACGCGGCGCATCTGCATGCCATCACTGCTGCGGCAGGAGCGCGCGCATGAGCACGGTTCCCGATCTGGTGACCATGCAGCTGCTGCTGCGCCAGGGGCGTTGGCCGGCGCTGCTGTCGCTGGGGATGTTGCTGGTGGCACTGCTGCTGCTCGGCACCGAGCCGGGGCTGGCGATGATCGCTGCCGGCCTGTTGCTGCTCAGTGTTGCCGCGGGCATCGCACAGGCCTACCACGCGTGGCGGGTGGGGCTGGATGCCAGCCTGCTGCAGCTGCTGCGCGATGAAGGCCTGGAGGGCGAAGCCGCCGCGCGCCGCATCGATCAGCTGCTGCACGACAGTGGCCTGCGCCGCGCGTCGCCCGATGCGCCACTGCGTGGCTGGGATGCGCGCTGGTCCGGCATGCGCCGCCTGCTGCTGCGCCAGTACCTGCTGACCGCAGTGCAGTTCGCACTGCTGGTGCTGGCCGTGGTGTGGCCGCAGACGTGAATGGGAGTGACCGATGTTTGCCGAACTGATTGCCCGCGCCTGCAGTGGCGCGATCCATGTGGTGACCGGCGCACGCGCGCTGTGGATCGGTTGCGCGCCGTCCAGCGAGCGCCGCGTGTACTACGGCAACCACGCCAGCCATGGTGACTTCGTGCTGATCTGGTCATCGATGCCACCGGCACTGCGGCGCCAGGTGCGCCCGGTGGCCGCGGCCGAGTACTGGCAGCGTGATGGCCTGCGTCGCTACCTGATCGATGCGGTGTTCAACGGTGTTCTGGTCGAGCGCGAGGCCGGCCATCGCCAGCAGGACCCGTTGCAGGTACTGCGCGATGCGGTGGACGAAGACTGCTCGCTGATCCTGTTCCCGGAAGGCACGCGCAATATCGGCGATGAACCGCTGTTGCCGTTCAAGAGCGGCATCTACCACCTGGCGCGGCAACGGCCGGAGCTGGAGTTCGTGCCGGTATGGATCGACAACCTGAAGCGGGTGATGCCGAAGGGGCGGTTCCTGCCGTTGCCGCTGCTGTGCACGGCTACCTTCGGCACGCCGCTGCGGCTGCAGGCCGACGAGGACAAGGCCGCATTCCTGGCCCGCAGCCGGCAGGCGCTGCTGGACCTGGCGCCGAATGGAGGTCGTGCATGAGTTTCGTGCTGGATGTATCTGGCGATCTGGCAACGCAGAGTGTCGGCCAGCAGACCGGCCTGCTGTTTGCCGGCGTCGGCGCGGTGCTGGTGCTGGCCACGCTGGTGGCCGAGACCCTGCGCTGGCGCCAGCGCGGTCAGCCCAGCGCGGTGATCGCCAACCTGGTGTCGCGTATCCGTGCATGGTGGGTGATGGCGATCGTGGTCGGGCTGGCGCTGTTCTTCGGCCGCGCCGGGGTGATCGTGCTGTTCGCGATCATCTCGTTGTTCGCGCTGCGCGAGTTCATCACCCTGGCGCCGACCCGTTCAGGCGACTACTACGCGCTGCTGGCTGCGTTCTACATCGTGCTGCCGTGGCAGTACTACCTGGTGTGGATCGACTGGTACGGCATGTACACGCTGCTGATCCCGGTCTATGCGTTCCTGTTCCTGCCGATCCTGTCGACCATCGGTGGCGATACCACGCACTACCTGGAGCGCACCGCGAAGGTGCAGTGGGGGTTGATGATCTGCGTGTTCTGCATCTCGCACGTGCCGCTGCTGCTGAACCTGCACGTGCCCGGTCACGACCCCTCGCGCAACGTGCTGCTGTTCGCCTTCCTGGTGATCGTGGTGCAGTCCTCGGACGTGTTGCAGTACATCTGGGGCAAGCTGCTGGGCCGGCACCTGATCGCGCCGAAGCTGTCGCCGTCGAAGACGGTGGAGGGCTTCGTGGGTGGCGTGCTGAGCGCCAGCGCGCTTGGGGCGGCGCTGTGGTGGATCACCCCGTTCACGCCGCTGCAGGCGTTCGGCCTGTCGCTGCTGATCAACCTGATGGGATTCTGGGGCGGCCTGGTGATGTCGGCGATCAAGCGCGACCGTGGGATCAAGGACTGGGGCCACATGATCGAGGGCCATGGCGGCATGCTCGACCGGCTAGATTCGGTGTGCTTCGCCGCGCCGGTGTTCTTCCATGTGGTGCGGTACTACTGGAAGGCGGGCGGCGGCGGGTGATCCCGCCGGGGCTGCATCCACGCATGGCGTGGATCTACCGGTAGTGCCGGCCGCTGGCCGGCAACTGCGACATCCTGCCATCGTTCATGGGGTTGCCGGCGAGCGGCCGGCACTACCCGCGCGCGCTCAGGCGCTGATGCCGTATTCCTTCAGTTTCTTGCGCAGGGTGGCGCGGTGGATGCCCAGCATCGCGGCGGCGCGGCTCTGGTTGCCTTCGCAGTGGTTGAGCACTTCCACGAACAGCGGGATTTCCATCTCGCGCAGCACGATCTCGTAGACATCGTCCGCGTCGCAGCCATCAAGATCACGCAGGTAGCGGCGCACGGACTGGGCGACGTGTTCACGCAGCGGTGGCCGGGGAGCGCCACGACTGTTGTCAGGACGAGAGAGGACAGCGTTCAAGGGGGTTCCCGATTCGGTTGGCCCGTGCGCGCGGAGCGCGCGGCCGGACGAGGTGGTGGCGGCCAGTCTAGCGCGAGCGTGCCCGACCTGCCACGGCTGGTCGCCTCTACCCTGGTCAGAGGAAGTCGAAGGTGAATGCGACGGTGGACGCGGCGGGTTCCTGCACGCGGAACGCGATGCGCGCACTCTGGCCCGGTTCCAGCACGGTCGTGGCCGGGCTTTCGCCAAGGTATTGCGCGGGCGTGAACACGCCGCTGCCGATCACCCGGCCATCGGCATCGGACAGTGACAGGCGCAGGTCCGGCCAGGCCTGTGCCCAGCGCGCATCGTTGCGGATGCTGGCCTGCACCTGCAGCACACCGGCCTGGCCGGGCAGGGGGCGGATCTCGCGGCTGGTCATGGTGAACGCGGTCGGCTCGTGCCAGGCCGGCAGGCTGCAGCGCAGCACGGCGCACAGTGCGCCCAGCCAGGTGCGGTTGCCGGCGTCGGCGGCCAGTCGCGCACGATCGGCCAGCACGCTCTGCAGTACCAGCAGCAGTGCCAGCCCGGCGACCAGCACCCAGTGCCAGCGCGGCGTCGGCAGCGCGCGCGGCCGCGAAGTGCCCAGGAAGCTCGGCGCATCGCCGGCCACCGCCTGCGCGGCCGGGACGGCAAGGACGGGTTCGATCACGGTCGCTTCGTCGAGGATGACGGTGTCATCGAGCTGTCGCGTCTCCGCCATCGGCGGCAGCGCCGCGTCGACCGGGTCCCCGGACTTCGCGGCAGGGATGTCATGCGCCGACGGGTCGGGCGTGCGCGCGTCGGTCGCAGGTGCGGCCTCGCCTTCCGACGCGGGGCGCAGGAAGGTGGCCAAAGGGCGGCGCGGCGGGTTCGGCTCGGACATGCTCAGGGCGCGGGCTCGGATCCAGCGGTCATTCAATCACGATCAGGCGCGGCGCGTGCCGGTGATGCGCATCCAGTCGCCATCCTGGGTGGCCTGCAGATCGTCGAACCACGCGGCATAACGCTGCAGCAGTTCGCCTTCCTGGCCCTGCAGGATGCCCGACAGGGCGATGCGACCGCCGGCGGCTACGCGTGCGGCCAGCAGCTCGGCCAGCGCATCCAGCGCCGAGGCAAGGATGTTGGCGACCACGATCGGGTAGGTGGCGACCGGTTCGTCCTGCGGCAGGTACACCTGCATGCGGGCCTGCTCGCCATTGCGCTCGGCATTGTCGGCGGTGGCGACCAGCGCCTGCGGGTCGTTGTCCACGCCGATCGCTTCGGCGGCGCCCAGCTTCAGCGCGGCCAGCGCGAGGATGCCCGAGCCGCAGCCGAAGTCGAGCACGCGCTGGCCCTGCAGCTGGCCGTCCACGGCCAGCTGGTCCAGCCAGCGCAGGCACAGGGCAGTGGTCGGGTGGGTGCCCGAGCCGAAGGCCAGGCCCGGGTCCAGCCGCACCACGGCGGCATCGGCGGCCTGTGCAGCGTCCGGCAGTTCATGGTTCCACGGCACGATCCAGGTGCGGCTGCCGAAATCCATCGGCTGGAACTGGTCCAGCCATGCGCGCTCCCAGTCTTCGTCTTCGACCGCGCGGAAGCTGCCATTGCTCCAGTCCAGTTCCGGGTCGAAGGATTCCAGGGCGGCCAGCAGCAGCAGCGCATTGCTGTCGGCGGGGAACAGCGCGCTCAGCACCAGGGTGTCCCACAGCGGCGTTTCCCCCACGCCGGGTTCGAGGATGGCCTGTTCGTTGCTGGTGTCGGCTTCGGCATCAAGCAGGGTCACGGCCAGTGCGCCGACGTCCTCCAGCGCATTTTCATAGCGGGGCTGGGTGGCTTCGGTGCAGCGCAGGGTCAGTTCCAGGAACGGCATGGCGGTGGGGACAGTCGCGGGAAAGGGGGCAATGCTAGACCATCGGCGCGTCTCCGTATTGCCTGAGATGCCGCTTCGAGATGAATGGGGGCAGTTCAGACAGGCCTGCCGGGCCTTGCTAAACTCGGCGCTTTCCTGTGTGCCGTGAACGCTCACCACCGCCGATGGCCTTCGCTCCGACCCTGAAAACCTGGTTGCTCGTGCTGCCGGCGGTGGCCGTGCTGGGCGTGGCCGGGTATCGGGCCAGCGGCCATGCTGCGGGCGTGGCGTCGACGTCGGCGTCGCCGGACCTGCCGCTGGCCATGGCCAGCCGTGACGGCGGAGCGCCGCTGCCGGTGGTGTCGGAAGCCCTGGCGCGGCGGCTGGCGGCTTTCGAGCGCGGCAACACGCTGCCGTCGGGCCTGCCGCTGGACCTGCGCGCCGACATCGAAGACGCCAGCGACCTGTATGCCTACGCCCAGCGCCTGCGCGCACAGGCCGACAACGGCAATCACGAGGCGCGCTGGATGCTCAGCCGCGTCTATGACTATTGCGCGCAGTACGCACTGGATCCGGGTGGCTACCGCCTGGACAACAACGTACTGAGCGGGTTGGGCCTGACTGCGGCGCCGGCGATGATCGAGGCACGCGAGCGCGTGGCACAGCGGTGTGGCGGTTTCGTGCCGGGCGACAAGCTGGGCGCGGCGCTGGTGCTGGCCGAACGCCGCAAGGCGGCCGCGCAGGGCAACCTGGCCGCGGAAGCGTCGCTGTTCGCCGAGGGCGAGCCCTTGCATGACAGTGCCGAGTACCGCCGCGACCTGGTCGAGCGCGTGCGCACCTCGCGCGACCCCGAGGCCTACATGGCCATCGCGCCAGGCATGGGCGTGCGTGCGGCCGGTGACCGCGCGCTTGACGGGCTGGTGGCGGGCGAGCAGCTCAGTGAACTTGCATGGCGGCTTGCGGCCTGTGAACTCGGCCTGGCCTGTGGAGCGGACAGCGTGCTGGTCAACAATTTTTGTGCGAACGGAGGGATCTGTTCGCAGGATGGAGCGCAGGATTTCCGGGATTTCGTGTATGACGCTGCGGTATCGCGGCAAGGTGCTGGGAAAATGAAGGAATGGATCAAGCGATTGGTTGGAAAGAGGGACGGGCGATGAATTACCGTCGATTCCTGCATGGGGCCAAGTTCTGGTTCTGGGTGGCGCTGTTCGTGGCCTACTCGGCTGGGGCGGTTGGCCTGCTGATGATCGATACCTACGAGGACCGCTACCGGCATCTGTCGAAGGTGGAGCTGACCACGGTGAAGGCGCAGGAAGACGTGCGCCGCGCCGGTGCCAGCCAGGTCGCTGCGGTCTACCGCGCGCAGAGTGGCATGCCATTCGCTTCACTGCCGGCCGGCAGCACCTTCCAGGTGGTGTGGCCCGATGGTTCCACCGAAACCATGGTGATCGTCGATCCGACCTCGCCCAATGGCGTGCGGCCGCTGGCCCATTCGCAGATTCCGGCCGACGTGGCCGACAAGCGCTGACGTGCTCGCTGTGGAGCCGAGCATGGGCCCGGCTCTACAGGAACAGAAAAGGGCGGGGATATCCCCGCCCTTTTCATGTCCGGCACCTGGCGCCGATCAGGTCAATGCGATCGGCTTGTTCTTGCGCTCGGCCAGGCGCTTTTCCAGGTAGTGGATGTTCTGGCCACCGGCCTGGAAGCCCTTGTCACGCATGATCCGCTGCTGCAGGGCGATGTTGGTCTTGATGCCATCGACCACCATTTCGCTCAGTGCCACCCGCATGCGGGCAATGGCGGTTTCGCGGTCCGGGCCGTGCACGATCAGCTTGCCGATCATCGAGTCGTAGTTCGACGGCACGCGGTAGCCACTGTAGATGTGGGTGTCCACGCGCACGCCGGGGCCACCCGGCGGATGGAAGCCGGTGATGGTGCCCGGGCTCGGCACGAAGGTTTCGGCGTCTTCGGCGTTGATGCGGCACTCGATGGCATGGCCGGTCAGCACCACGTCGCTCTGCTTGATCGACAGCTTCTGGCCGGCGGCGATCTTCAGCTGCTCGGCCACCAGGTCGATGCCGGTGACCATTTCGGTGACCGGATGCTCCACCTGGATGCGGGTGTTCATCTCGATGAAGTAGAAGCGGCCGTCCTCGTACAGGAACTCGAACGTGCCCGCGCCGCGGTAGCCGATGCGGATGCAGGCTTCCACGCAGACCTTGCCGATCTGCTCGCGCTGCTCGGCGGTGATGCCCGGCGCCGGTGCCTCTTCCACCACCTTCTGGTGGCGGCGCTGCATCGAGCAGTCGCGCTCACCGAGGTGGATGGCATTGCCCTGTCCATCGGCCAGCACCTGGATTTCCACGTGGCGCGGATTCTCCAGGAACTTCTCCATGTAGACCTCGCCATTGCCGAACGCGGCCTTGGCCTCGCTCTTGGTGGTTTCGATCGAGGTCTTCAGCGACGCTTCGGCGTGCACCACGCGCATGCCGCGACCACCGCCACCGCCGGCCGCCTTGATGATGACCGGGTAACCGATCTCGCGGGCGATCTTGGTGTTGGCGACGATGTCCTCGCCGAGCGGGCCGCCCGAGCCGGGCACGCACGGTACGCCCGCGGCCTTCATCGCGCGGATGGCTTCGACCTTGTCACCCATCATGCGGATGGTGTCGGCCTTGGGGCCGATGAAGATGAAGCCGGATTCTTCCACGCGTTCGGCGAAGTCGGCGTTCTCCGACAGGAAGCCGTAGCCCGGGTGGATGGCCTGGGCATCGGTGACTTCCGCCGCCGCGATCAGGGCCGGGATGTTGAGGTAGCTCTGCGGCGACGGCGCCGGACCGATGCAGACCGACTCGTCGGCCATGGCCACGTGCTTGAGGTTGCGGTCGACCGTGGAGTGCACGGCCACCGTGCGGATGCCGAGGGTATGGCACGCGCGCAGGATGCGCAGCGCGATCTCCCCTCGGTTGGCGATGACGACTTTGTCGAGCATGGCGCGCCCCTCAGCCGATCACGAACAGCGGCTGGTCGAATTCCACCGGCTGGCCGTTCTCGCCGAGGATGGCAACGATGGTGCCGGAGGTGTCGGCTTCGATCGGGTTGAACATCTTCATCGCTTCGATGATGGCCAGGGTTTCGCCTTCCTTGACCTGCTGGCCCACGGTGACGAAGGCCGGCTTGTCCGGGGCGGACGAGGCGTAGAAGGTGCCGACCATCGGCGAGCGCAGCACGTGGCCTTCCGGCAGTGCCGGGCCCGGCTTGGCGCTGCCGCCGGTGGAGGCTTCGGTCGGCGACTGCATCGGCATCGCCTGCGGCGCCGGGGCAGCCGGAGCGGCATACACCGGCGCGGCGACCGGGGCGGCATAGCCGGCCACCGGGGCGCGCGACAGGCGCACCGACTCTTCGCCTTCCTTGATTTCGATTTCAGCCAGGTTCGACTCTTCCAGCAGGTCGATCAGCTTCTTGATTTTGCGGAGATCCATGGTGGCCTCTTTGCTCGTGATGTCAGTGTGGTGGAGAGTGCGGTTGCACTCGGTTCAAAGCAGTTCGTAGAACTCGCGCAGCTGCCGCGTACGGTCGCGCGTCTGGGTGATCAGGCATTGCATCTTCGCGGGGTTGCGCGAGGTGCCGTCTGCATTGAAGGCATACACCGCCTCGCAATCTGCATCGCGCAAGGTGATCCAGATGCGCTGGGCCTTCACCAGCTGTTGTTCGGCCGCCGCGCAGCGGCTGCAGCTGCCATCGGTTGCCTGCGCCTTCAGTTCGCCACGCGCCTGCGCGTAGACGGCGTTCAATGCGCTGTCGGCATCATCCAGGCGATCGGAATCGCACATGTCGCGCTCGTAGCCGCCGCTTGCCTGTGCGCAGTCGATGCCCGCGGCCGCGCGCTCGGCAGCGACACTGGCGCCGCACAGACCGGCCCACAGCAGGATGCCGGCAAGCACGCGCGGCGGCATCTTCACGCGCTGGCCGCCTGCACGCGCAGCAGCGCCGCGTCCATCGCGTAGCGGTAGCTGTCGGCACCGAAACCGCATACCACGCCCACTGCCTTGTCACTGAAGTAGCTGTGCTGGCGGAACGGCTCACGGGTATGCGGGTTGGACAGGTGGATCTCGATGAACGGCACCGCCACCGCCGCCAGCGCATCGCGCAGGGCGACCGAGGTGTGGGTGAAGGCGGCGGGGTTGATCAGGATGAAAGCGGTTCCGTCGCTGCGCGCAGCCTGCACGCGGCCCACCAGCACATGCTCGGCGTTGGACTGCAGCCGTTCCACGGTGTGTCCGGCGGCCGATGCCTGGGCAGCCAGGGCCTGGTCGATGTCGGCCAGCGTGGTGTGGCCGTAGACCTCCGGCTCGCGGGTACCGAGCAGGTTGAGGTTGGGGCCGTGCAGGACCAGCAGCTTCGCCATGGGATCCGGAAGACGGGAAAGGGCGGCAGTCTGGCGGAACCGGCGGATGCTGTCCAGTTCGGCGAAGTTTGCAGCGTTTCAATCGTATGTTTGAAATCTGCCGGAGCGCTTGCGGCCGTATGGCGGGCGCTGGATCAAGGCGCGCTGAACGTGGTGCTGGACGGGGATGCGTGCACGTAGGCCGACGATGCCGGCATCCACGCCATGCGGGGAGACGGGGTTCGGTGGGCAGCACACTGCGCCTCCACATGGAGCTGTCCGGCACCCCGGCCGCTCAGATCTCCAGCGGCACCGTCGGCACCACGTTCGGGAACACCTCTTCCAGCGGTTCCGGCTGCCCGGGCTTCGGCGCCGGCCAGTTGTAGGCATTGACCGGCTGCGCGCGGTTCACCCACAACGCGTAATGCAGATGGTCAGCGCGGCCATCGCCGGTATTGGGGTGGATCAGGATGGTCAGGCCCAGGCTGTTGAGCTGCAGCCAGGGCACCAGCACCGACAACAGGTCGTTGGTGAAGCCGAAATAGAACGACGGGGTGACGTGCGGCCCGCGTGGCTCAAGGTTCCAGTTGCCCAGCTCCACAGGGAAGCGCTCGGCGGCCCAGCGCCGCAGCAGCGCGGCCTTCTCGAAGCTGTCCTCGTCGAAGTAGATGTGGGCGTGGTAGCTCTTGATGGCGGTGTAGGCACGTGGCCGGGTGGGCAGCGTGGCCTCGCCGGGGCGCACGCTGGCCGGCCGCGGGGTAGGCTCGCTGGCCGTGGCCTGGCCCCATGGGCTGCGGCCCTCGGGCGCTGGCGGAACGATGGCTCGGAAGCCGGGTCGCCCGGGTTCGGTGGTGTTCACGGCGTTGTCGCTGCGCGCGGCTGCGGTGGCAGCCGACGCGCTGGCCAGGCCGCCAGCGGCCAGCCCGGCCGACGCGATCAGGCGACGGCGCGCGGGTGAAAGCAGGTCGGCCCATTGGGCGTCATCGTCGCCGGCGTCGATCAGGGTCTGCGGGTCCGGGTGCATCTGGGGCTCCGTGGGGCACTGTGTGGCAGGCAAGCACGCTCGGGCAGCGTGCACGGTGGTGTCCAATAAGCAGCCGGCATCACCTCATGCACGTTGGCCCACGCCGTGATTGAGTGCCGCCGCAGCGTGGGCTAGGGTGCAGGTCCGCCGCCCGGGACCCCGCCATGACCCCGCTTGATGCCGACACCCAGCGCAAGCGCGCGCGTTTCCGCCAGCTGCATGCGCGAGGTTGTTTCGTGCTGCCCAATCCGTGGGACGTGGGCAGCGCCCGCTACCTGCAGCGGCAGGGCTTCCAGGCACTGGCCACGACCAGTGCCGGCTGCGCCTGGAGTGAAGGGCGGCCGGATGGGGCGGTTTCGCTGCAGGCCACACTGGAACATCTGCGGCTGATGGCGGCCGCGACACCGCTGCCGTTGAACGCCGATTTCGGTGATGGCTTCGGCGCCACGCCACAGGCAGTGGGCGAGGCGGTGGCGGCGGCCATCGACACCGGTATCGCGGCGCTGTCGATCGAGGACGCCAGCGGCGTGGCCGATGCGCCGCTGCGGCCGATCGGGCAGGCGGTCGAGCGACTGTGTGCGGCACGTGCGGCCATCGACCGCGCGGGGGGCGATGTGCTGCTGGTCGCGCGGGCCGAGAATTTCTTCGTTGGCGTGCCGGATCTGCAGGACACCCTGCAGCGCCTGCGCGCCTATGCCGAGGCCGGCGCCGATGTGCTGTATGCACCGGGCATCAGCACGCCCGAACAGATCAGCGCGGTGGTTGCCGCTGCGGGGGCGAAGCCGGTGAACCTGCTGGTCGGTGGACCGACACCGCTGAGCCTGCAGGACATCGCCGCACTCGGCGTGCGACGGGTCAGCCTGGGCGGTGCGCTGGCGCGAGCCGCGTGGGGTGGGCTGATGCAGGCCATCGAGCCGATCATGCAGGACGGCCGCTTCGATGGCCTGCAGCAGGCGGCTTCGGGCGCGGCGTTGAACGCGCTGTTCCGCTGACACACGCCCAGGCCTGCAATGGATCGAGCCCGGGCGTGGATGGACGCGCGCCTGCGACTACAGCGCTTCCATCCCGCCCCTGGGCAGCGTCACGCCCGGCTCCAGCGCCGGCAGCAGTTGCCGCAGCAGTGCCGGGTTGTCCAGCATCGCCGCGCCGTCCAGATAGCGCCATTGCGTTGTACCGACGCGTCGCACGGCAACCATGAATGACGTGCTGCGCATCGGCGCTTCGCGCACGCGCAGCAGTGACTGGCGCGGTACGAAGCAGACTTCCTCGTCACCGGCCGCATAGGTGCGGCCCGGCACGCCTGCCTCGTCGCTGATGATGCTGACGCCGGCCCTGCGCAGCGCCTTCACGGTGTCGCGGGTCGCCCGCGCATAGGCCTCGTCGCCACCGGCCAGCTGCTTCAGGCTGGGATGGGTACGCGCGATGATCAGCTCGGTATCGCCACGGGCGAAGGCGCCCATCATCGCCTGCACCTCCTTGCGCAAT
The DNA here is from genome assembly GCF_059368215.1 of Stenotrophomonas sp. YJH_SMC_123. NCBI lineage: Bacteria > Pseudomonadati > Pseudomonadota > Gammaproteobacteria > Lysobacterales > Lysobacteraceae > Stenotrophomonas > Stenotrophomonas sp. YJH_SMC_123. Next base: position 130,914 of record NZ_JCAFRM010000003.1, on the reverse strand, counting down.
GCGGCCGAGTCTTCCGGACTGAGTTCACCGGCCAGCGCGGGCGTAACGTCCATTGCCATCGGCAGGGCCAGCAGAAGGGCAAGCAGATACCGGTGCATCGTCGGGCAGCTCAGTGGGAACCGCCGCACTATACGGTGGATGCGGAAACAGCGTCCCACGCATGGCGCTGGTATCCCGGGCGACACTACTTACTATTGGTAGTTAGTGAACTCCGGACATGCCCCATGCACACCCTCATCGTTACCGCCCACCCTGAACCCGGCGCGTTGACCCATGCCATCGCCAGGCGCATCGGCGAAGCCATCACCGCGTCGGATGCCGCCAACAGCGTGACCCACGCCGATCTGATGGCTGAAGGCTTCGATCCGCGCTTCAACATGCAGGACCAGGCGCTGTTCCGTGGCACCGGCGCGACTCCGGCTGACGTCGCCGCCGAGCAGGCGCGGCTGCAGGCTGCCGACACGCTGGTACTGGTCTATCCCCTGTACTGGTGGTCCTTCCCCGCGCTGCTGAAGGGCTGGATCGATCGTGTGTTCACCCAAGGCTGGGCCTACCAGGACGGCGCCGATGGCAAGGTGCAGAAAAAGCTGCAGCGGTTGGGCGTGCATCTGGTCGGCATCGGCGGGGCTGGCGCGGACATGATCGAACGGCGCGGCTACGGTGCGGCGATGAAGACCCAGATCGACATGGGCATCTTCGACTACTGCGGCGCGCGCGTGCTGTCGTCCGACCTGCTGCTGGACGCCGATTCCGGTGCAGCCGAAGCGCATCTGCAGACCGCGCTGGCGATCGGCCGTAAAATCGGTGCTCCGATGCGCTGACCGCCGTGCTCCACCGATGCCTGCCAACGCCGCTCCCACGCGCCGCCGATTGACCCGCGAGCAACGCGCCCGCCAGTTGCTGGACGTGGCCTGGGCGCTGGTCGGCGACGAAGGCACCGACGCATTGACGCTGGGGCGGCTGGCCGAGGCGGCCGGTGTGACCAAACCGGTGGCCTATGATCACTTCGTGACCCGCAACGGGCTGCTGGCCGCGCTCTACGATGACTATGACGGGCGGCAGACGGTGGTCTTCCACGAGCGTATCGGCCGTGCCAGGGCGCAGCTGGCCGATCGTGCAGCGGCCATCGCCTCCGGCTACATCGACTGCGTCCTCAGCCAGGGCAGTGAAGTGCAGGGCATCCTCGCTGCGCTGGTGGGCGCGCCGGAACTCCATGAAGTGCGTCTGCGCTACCAGCAGGACTTCATCGACAACTGCGACACCTGGCTGGGCCCGTTTGCGGCCGATGGCACGGTCCCCCTGGCCGGACGCTGGGCGATTCTCGGTGCGGCCGAAGCCCTGTCCGAAGCCGTGGCGGCAGGCGCGCTGGACAAGGTCGGCGCCGAGGCCGAGCTGCAGCGCTTGATCGTGGCGACGGTCAAGCGACGCTGATCCGCTCAGGCGTCGGCGGTGGTGTCGTCCAGCGCCGCAAACCCGGCGGCCAGCCGCTCGCGCACAAGGGCATCGCGTGCGTCGCGGCTTTCAGCGCCCAGCACCACGGTGATCAGGCGTACCGGCAGGTTCCGCCCGGGCACAGCCCGGCAGGCAGTGGCGGCCAGGCAGAAGCCTGCGGCCTGGGTGTAGCCGGTCTTCAATCCATCCACGCCGTCTTCGCCAAGCAGGGCGTTCTGGTTGCTGCGGCTGAAGCGGCCATGCGCGAACGTGCGCTGCGCGGTGATTGCCAGGATCTGCGGATGGTCATTCAGCAGGCAGGCGGCGAGTACCGCCATGTCGCGCGCGCTGGAGGCATGGTGCGGGGTGGTGATGCCGGACACGCTGGCGAACCGCGTGCTGCGCAGGCCAAGCTGGCGCGCGTGCCAGTTCATGCGGCCCAGGAACGCAGGCTGTGATCCGTCCAGATGGCGTGCGATGGCCAGCGCCGCATCATTGCCGGAGACGATCATCAACCCTTCCAGCAGGCGCGCCAGCGTGACCGTTTCGCCGGGCACCAGGCCCATGCGTGTTTCATCATCGGCTACGGCATGCACATCCTCGGCGGCGATGGTGACCGCCTGGTCCCACGTGCCACCGTTCTCTTCGACGCATCCGTAAGCGGCGTAGGCGGTCATCAGCTTGGTCAGCGAGGCCGGTTGCCGCGCGATGTCCGCGTTGTGCTGGTGGACCACCGCGAAGGTTGCCGCGTCCAGGGTGATGGACGAGACCGGCAGGTGGGCAGGCGCAGGAGCAGGCATGGTGGCGGTGATGACAGCGACAACCAGCAAGGATAGTCCGAAGCGGCTGCATGAAGCCGTACTGCCAAAGCCCTGCGGCGCCCACCGCAACGCCCGGTTGCGCCCGGGCTGCAGTGGAGGCAGCCTGCGCACATGCAGTCGCATATCCGCATCGACGGTCGTGTCTTCGCCTACGTCTTCCCCTGTGCGTGGGAGGACTACGCGAAGATCGGCTTTTCACGCGATCCGCTCGGGCGCATCAGCGCATTGCACCGGCGCTGGTTCGAGTTCTTCGACCTTGATGCCGGTACGCTGGTGGAAGCGGAGAGCGAGCGCGATGCGCGTGATCTGGAGCTGCAGCTGCGTTCGCCGTTCAAGGCGCACCGCGCGCCGGCGCCGATGACGGTCCAGGACAAGGCCGGAGGTCGCACCGAATGGGTGCGTGGTGCCAACCAGGCGTTGTCGCTCGCGGTTGATGCGTTGGGCGCACAGGGCTATCGCTGTTTCCAGCTCAAGGCTTGGCTGCAGGCCGCCCAGCGCCTGCGCATGGACCGGCTGCACGACTGGGCGGCGGTGCAGCTTCCGGAAGAGGATGGCCTGCGCATGCCCGGTGGCCCCGGCGAGCGCGTGCTGCGTGACACCCTCGACGGTTGCCGGGCGCTGGATATCGACCCAATGCCATGGCTGCCTGAACACGTCCAGCGTTGGTATGCAGGTTGAGCCGTGTTCAACGGCCACGCGGTTTCTGAACCGGCGCGGCCGGTTGCGGCGCACCCGTGGGGGAGCCGGTGGACGGGCAGGCCAGCTGCCGGGCCAGTTCGGCGTTGGCCACGTGGCCCTGCAGGAACAACAGGCTGCCGTAGATGTTCATGAGCGTCCCTCCACTTGAGTGGATTGCACGATACGGGCAGCATTGACCGGGAAAAAGCGACATTTCCGCAAGCATGCCTTGAGAGGAATTCAAGCCTGATGTCCCGTCCGCCCCTTCACGCCCTGCAGGGCTTCGTGGCCGCCGCGCGGCTGGGCAACCTGTCACGCGCAGCGGCGTCGATGAGCCTGACCGTCAGTGCGCTCAGCCATCAGATGCGCCAGCTGGAAGAGCGGCTGGGGCAGCCACTGCTGGTCCGCCAGCCACGCGGCGTCACCCTCACCCTGGAAGGGCAGCGCCTGCTCGACCAGGTCGGCCCGCATCTGGATGCGATCAACGAGGCCTTCCAGCCCTATGCCGCACGCGCCGAGCACGTGCTGACGATCAGCGCGGTACCGTCGATGGCGTCGGCGTGGCTGGTGCCGCGCTTGGGGCACTTCGTTGCCGAGCATCCACAGATCGAGATCAACCTGCAGTCGAGTGAACGCCTGATTGACTTCGAGCGACAGCGCCAGTTCGACGCCGCGCTGCGGCTGGGCAGCGGGCAGTGGCCGGGCCTGGTGGTGGAGCCGCTGTTCGACGAGTGGCTGCTGCCGATGGCCAGCCCGGCGCTGATCGAACGCATGGGAGGGATCGACCGCGTGCCGCTGAACCAGTGGCCGCTGCTGGGGGATGCCGATGGCGCGTGGGGCGCCTGGTTCGCGCTGAGTGGGCAGAACCCGCCGCCGCGCTTCGTGGCGGTGCTGGATGATTCGGAGGCGCATCACCGTGCGGCGCTGGACGGGGTGGGCGTAGCGCTGGGACGGGTGACGCGGGCGCGCCTGCTGCTGGATTCGGGCCAACTGGTGGCGCTGTCCAGCCTGCGACTGAAAACCGCTTGGCCGCATTGGCTGGTCTACCCGCAGCGCTCGGCCCGCCATCGCGGCTTCCTGGCCTTCCGCGACTGGCTGCACGCTCAGGCGGCCGAGCACGTCCGGCACATGGCAGACGCGCATTTATAGCGTCGAGCCATGCCCGACTGCGTGTGTCCCGCAGTCACCGTACCAACGTAACCGCCTGCCCGGCACGGGCGAAGGCTTCGCCCAGCAACGAGCCTGCCTTGATCGCCTCCACTTCCTCGAACAGCGCCTGCAATGCATCGGCCGGGCGCGAGGCCGGCGCCGCGACCGCCTGCTGGATCACGGTGAAACGGTCGGCCAGCACGCGGTGGCCGGGATGCGCCTGCGCCCAGGCGGCCAGCGGCTGGCGCACGCCGGCGGCGGCATCCAGGCGCTGCAGATCGAACAGGGTGATGGCAGCGGCCGACGTCTCGGCCCGCTCGATCATGGCGTGGCGCAGTTCGCGGCTGAGGAACAGGTCGTAGGCGGCGCCACGACCGACCGCGATGCGCAGACCATCGCGGTCCAGGTCGGCCACCTGCTGCGCAGGGCTGTCCTCGCGCACCAGGTAGGTGCCTTCGATCTCCGCATAGGGGGCGCTGAAGGCGATGCGGTCGGCGCGCGCCGGATCGATGGCCAGGAAGGCCAGGTCCCAGGCATCCTTGCTGGCTGCAGCGACCACCGCGGCCGCGGCGTCGTGGCAGGTGAAGCGTGCCTGCACGCCCATGCGCTGCGCCAATGCCGTGGCCAGTTCCAGTGACGGCCCGCGCGGTGAGCGCGCGTCCCCCTGCGCCAGTACTGGATTGCCCAGGTTGATGGCCACGCGCAGGAAGCCCAGCGGTGCCAGCGCACCACGATGATCGGCCAGGGACATGCAGGACTCCGCGGGGAAAGGGCGGTCCAGCATGCCAGTACGGACCTGCAAGGCAGTGTCAGCATCCGGTTATCCTGCGGACATGAACCCCATCCTGCACGTCGAGATACCGGTCACTGACCTGGGCCGGGCCATCACGTTCTACCAGCACTGGCTGCAGGTGGCGGTGGACGAACCGATCCTGCTGCACGACTGCAGGATGGCCTACCTGCCGTTTGCCGATGAGGCCACCGGTGCCAGCATGGCGCTGGTGCGGGGGGCCGACTATCTGCCTTCCGTCCACGGTGCGCGCATCTACATCGGGGTTGATGACCTGGATGCCAGCCTCGAGCGTGCGCTGCAGGCCGGGGCCGAGCTGCGCTTCGGCCCGGCCGATGCCGGTGACTGGCGCGTGGCCGAGATCGCCGACAGCGAAGGCAATCGCATTGCGCTGCAGGCGCGCGTGATTCTGTAGGGCCGAGCCCATGCTCGGCTGCTGTTGACCCAGCCGCCAACGCTCATCCGAGCATCGGCCCGGCTCTACACCGTGGCCGAGCGTGAGCGCTGCAGCCAGTCGTTGATCGCCGGGTCCAGCCGTGGGTCGTCCGGCAGCTGCATGCCGAAGCGCTGCTGCAACACCTCGCGCACGTCGCCCACATCGCGCAGCGGACGCTTGTCCGGTGCCTGGCCGGGACGGTACTCGGTGTAGTTGCCACTGCCGATGGTGCGTCGCCAGTCCGGCCCGGTCAGGGATGCGCGCAGCTGGCCGGGGAAACTGGAATCGGGATGGGTGCACACGTACCAGTTGCCCACGACGTTGTCGATCGGTGCCGGCGCGTGCAGGTCGAAGCGATACATCGCCCGCCAGCCATCGCCGGACTCGGCGGACAGCACGAAATCCCCCTCACCGGGCAGGCGCTGCAACAGGAAGCGCTCGTGGGGCGTGGCCTGCGGCTGCGGATCATGCAGCCGCAGCGGCACGGTCGGGGTCAGGCTGCCGAAACCGGCATCCACCAGCCAGTCATCGCCGTCCACCTGCACGCGCAGCAGCAGGTGGGTGCGTGCGGTCAGTTCGCCGTCCTGGGCGGCCAGCAGCACGCGCGCGCTCAACGGCTGTGCATCGAAGCCCAGCGCCTGCAGCAGTGCCAGCAGGCCGCCATTGAGTTCGAAGCAGTAGCCGCCACGACGGTCGTCGAGCAGCTTGCGCTGCACGCTGTCCAGGTCGATCGGTACTGCATCGCGCAGCAGGCAGCTGAGGGTTTCGAACGGCAGCAGTGCGTTGTGGCGCTGCTGCAGCAGGGTCAGGCCCGCCAGCGTCAGCGGTGGCGGTGCATCCAGCTTCAGGCGTTGCAGGTAGCGGGGGACATCGAGCGTCGTCATGCGCGCGCCGGGCGGGGGAGGGAGATCTACTGTGCTCTCCCAACCGGGGTTGAGGTCAAGCATTGCGCGGGTGTCATCCCCCCGTCGCCTGTGCCGGGTACAAAGGCCGCGTCCGCCAGCAATCGGTGGGAGTGAACCAGGAGCGCCCTAAAGTTGCGCCATTTCCCGCCGATACAGGTGCGTCCTTCCGCCTGGAGCCTGTCATGTCGGCCGTCGTCCCCCACCTCCGGTCCCTGCGCATGCGGCTTGCCGCACTGCGCTCGGCGTCCCCCGGCCTGCTGCTGTGGCTGCAGCCGCATCGGCTCAGTGTGGCCAGCAAGCTCAAGGCGACCCTGTGGGTCTGTGGGCTGGGCCTGATCGCGATCGCCGCCGTCTACGCCTGGACCGGCCATGCCAGCACGCAGGCGGCGCGCAGCCAGGCCAGCTACCAGCACGGCAGCGATCTGGCCGCGAGCGTGGCCACGCGGGTGGCCGAGGCGCGTCGTCTGCAGACCCAGTATGCACGTAGTTTCGACGATGCCGACCGCGCGCAGCTGCTGGCGACGCAGAAGGCGCTCCAGGCCGATCTTCAGGCGCTGCGCGCGATGCCGATGGATCCCGGCCGGCGCGAGGCGCTGCAGGCACTGACCGAAGCCGCCGGCGCGTTCTCGCAGGGTGTGGCCGCCCTGTTCGAACGCGTCGATGAGATGGGTCGTGGCGATGCCGGCCTCGCCGCGCAATTGCAGCAGGCCGCCGACGCCCTGCAGGCGCAGGTGGATGCGTTGCAGCGGCCTTCGTTGGCGTTGTCCCTGCAGAAGATGCGCCGACAGGAGGCACTGCTGCTGCTCGATGGCGACTCCACCCATGCCGACCGTGCGAGCGAAGAAAAGCTGCCGTTCGATCTCGCACTGGTGGGCCTGCCGACCGATGCGCAGGATGCCCTTCGCAACGGCATGGAGGCCTATCAGGCCGCATTGCTGGGCTATACCGCCGCCCGCGTGGGCCTGGATGTAGAGGCGCAATCGCTGCTGGATACCGCCGCCGGCGTGGCGCCGGCGCTGGCCGCCTTCCAGCAGGCCCAGGTGGCGGCGCTGGCCAAGGCACAGGCGCGCCAGCAGGCCGGCGCACGCACCATGAGCGTGCTGTTCGCGGTGACCCTGCTGCTGGTCGCCGGTGTGTTGATCACCAGCCTGGTGCTGGTGCGGCGTGCGGTGCGCCAGCCGATCCAGGACACCCTGCGCTTCGCCAGCGACATCGCCGACGACCGACTCGACACCACCCTGCGCGTCTACAACGCCAACGATGAAATCGGCCAGCTGGCGCAGCGCCTGGTCGACATGCAGCAGCGCCTGCGCGCGCGCATCGAGACCGAGCGTGCCGTGGCGCGCGGCAACACCCGTGTGCGGCAGGCATTGGACAGTGCGCAGACCGGGCTGATGGTGATCGATGCTGAGGGCCAGGTGGCCTACGTCAATCCGGCACTGCTGCAGCAACTCGAGCGGGAGGCCGAAGATCTGGTGGGCAGCGATGCCTTGCGCCTGCATCCGGCGCTGGCCAGCCTGGCCGGCGCGCGCCAGCGCGAGGAGCGCGAGATCGGCCATGCCGGCGTGCGCTACCAGCTGATTGCCAACCCCATCATCGACGAAGGGCAGTTCCTCGGCGTAGCGGTGGAATGGCGCAGTCGTGCGCTGGAGACGCTGCTGGAAACCGAGGTCGCTGCCCTGGTCGATGCTGCAGCACGCGGCGACCTGCATGGCCGTATCGTGCTGGAGGGCAAGCAGGGCTTCGTGCGCACCTTGTCGACCAGCATCAATCGCCTGCTGGCCACCTTTGAAACCAACCTTGGTGACCTGCAGGCACTGCTGGCTGCGCTGGCCTGCGGCGACCTCAGCGTGCGCATGGAGGGGGACCTGCAGGGCGTGTTCGCGCGCATGCGCGACGATGCCAATGCCACCGTCGCGCAGCTGGGCCGCATCGTCACCCGCATCCAGCAGGCCACCTCCAGCCTGGATACCGGCGTTGGCGAGATCGTCGCCGGCCATTACGATCTGTCGCGGCGCACCGAGCAGCAGGCCGCCAACCTGGAAGAGACCGCGGCGTCGATGCAGGAGCTGACCGATACCGTCGGCCGCAACGCCGATGCCGCAGGCCGCGCCGATGCCCTGGTGCAGGGCGCGGCGGCGGTGGCCCAGCGGGGTGGCGAGGCGGTCGGCCAGGTGGTCGCGACCATGCATGGCATCAGCGAAGCCTCGCGACGGATCGGCGACATCACCCAGTTGATCGACGGCATCGCCTTCCAGACCAACATCCTTGCCCTCAATGCGGCGGTGGAAGCGGCGCGTGCCGGCGAGCAGGGCCGCAGCTTCGCCGTGGTGGCCGCCGAAGTGCGCCTGCTGGCGCAGCGCAGTGCCGAGGCGGCCAAGCAGATCAAGGGGCTGATCGAGGATTCGGTGGCGCGTGTCGGCCAGGGCAACCAGCAGGCCGCGCAGGCCGGCACCACGATGGGCGAGATCGTCGGCAGCGTGCAGCAGCTGGCCGAGCTGCTGGCAGGTATCCGCAGTGCGTCGCAGGACCAGCATGCGGGCATCGCACAGGTGAACCAGACCATCGTGCAGATGGAAGCCAGCACCCAGCGCAACGCCAGTCTGGTGGAAGAGGCCGGTGCCTCCACGGCGCAGATGCAGGCGCAGGTGCGTGCCTTGGCAGAAGCCGTGGGCGCGTTCCGCTTGCAGTCGATGCCGCAGGCGCGCGCGGCGGCCTAGTCAGTCGAGCGTGGGCTCGGCGCTACATCGGCTGCACGAACACTGTAGAGCCGAGCCCATGCTCGGCTCACACCAGCGTTCGGCGGCAGGAATCAATACACGTCGCGGCGGTAGCGCCCGTTTTCCAGCAGCGTTTCCACCGCTTCATCACCCAGCGCAGTACGCAGCACCTGGTCCACGCCTTCGGCCATGCCCTGCAACGACCCACAGACATGGATCACCGCACCGCGCTGCATCCAGTCGCGCAGCGCATCGACGGCCGCACGCAGGCGATCCTGCACGTAACCACCCTCGCCATCGCGCGAGAACGCCAGGTCCACCCGCGTGAGATGGCCATTGGCCTGCCAGGCTTCGATCTCGTCGGCGAACAGGAAGTCGTGTGCGCGCTGGCGTTCACCGAACAGCAGCCAGTGCCCGCGCTCGCCTGCGTGGGCAGCTTCGCGCAACAGGCTGCGCAGCCCGGCGATGCCGGTGCCGTTGCCGATCAGCACCATCGGCGCGCCGCTGACGCGATGGAAACCGGGGTTGCGATGCACGCGGGCGACGATGCCGGCACCGATCGGTGCATGCAACGACAGCCAGCCCGAGCCCAACCCGGCGCGACCGGAGGCGTCATGCACCAGCCGCACCACCAGCTCCACCACGCCGTCATCCGTGCAGGAGGCGATCGAATACTCGCGGCTGGGCAGCAGCGGCAGCCCGGCCAGCCACAGGCAGGCATCCTGCACCGCCAGCGCGGCATCGGCCTCGGGCAGCTCGCGTTCACTGGCCAGCGCCAGCAGCGTGCGCGGATGGCCATCGACCAGCAGGGGCTGCAGCGGATCCAGACCGTGGCCCTTCAGCACGGCACCGGCATGCCGCGCGTTGTGGCGGGGTGCGATGTGCAGGATGTCACCCGCCTGCCACTGCACGTCGGCCGGTGCGGCAAGACGGATACGCCAGATGGCTCCGCCGACGCTGCCCGGGTTGAGGTGGTCGCGGCCGAGCAGGCGCCACTCATGCATCTGCGTAGCCGCAGGCAGCACGCTGTCATCGGTGACGATGCCGGTGAGCGTACCCAGCTGCTGCTGCCATTGGCGCAATGCCGGCACCGAAGCGGCATCGACATCGATGCGCTCGAACAGCGGGCGCGCGCCGTTGCCGATCAGCCAGCCATTGAACTGGCGGCCGAAGCCGCAGTAATGCGGGTACTGGCGGTCGCCCAGCGCGAGCAGGCCGAACTGCAGGCGCGACAGGTCCAGGCGTTGTGCGAGCAGCAGCCGTGCCGCGCGGCGCGTGGCATCCGGTGGCTCGCCGTCGCCGAACGTGCTCAGCACGAGCAGCGCCTGGGACGTGGCCTGCAGCGTCGCGGCATCGACGCGGGCCAGCGACTGCACCTGCACCGCATGACCGGACGCCTGCAGCTGCGCGGCCGCACGCCACGCCAGTTGTTCGCCCAGTCCGCTCTGGCTGGCATGCACCACCAGCCACGGCGGACCACGGCCATCGGTGGTCGTGGCCGGCAGCGCGCGGCGCAGCCCTCGCGCCGCACGCTGGCTGCGGCGGCGGTCCAGGTACAGCATCCAGCCGGTGATGAAGAACAGGCTCATGCCCAGGCTGCTGAGCATCACCACCACGCGCCCGGGCACACCGAAGTAGCTGCCCGAATGCAGCGCGAACACGCTGGTGGCCAGCTGTCCGCCCGCGCCCTGGCGTGCGTACGGGCGGGCATCGAGAACCGCGCCGCTGGCCGGATCGAGCTGCAGCAGGTCATGCGCACGGTCGTGGTGGCCGCCGCGCTGCGACGGATCACCGGCCATCACCCGCACGTTCAGCGCCTGCCCCGGCTTCTCCGGCAGGCGCAGGTCGATGAAGCCGGTGCGCACGCCGGGTAGCGCGTACAGCGTGGCCTCGATGCGATGGACGTCCAGTGCCGCGTCGGCGGCAACCGTGTGCTTTGCCGCCGGCGCCACACCGAGCAGCGTGTTGGCCGCGTTGCGGTACCAGTCGAACGACCACCACAGGCCGGTCAGCGCACTCATCAGGTAGATCAGCAGCACCCAGGTGCCGACCACCGAGTGCAGGCTCCACAGGAAGCCTCGGCCGCTGCGCGTCCACTCCACCGCCAGCCAGCTGCGCCAGTGCCACCAGCGTCGTGGCCAGCGCAGGTAGAGACCGGACAGGGTGAAGAACAGCAGCGCGATTGCACAGCTGCCGGTGATCCACTTGCCGCGCTCACCGGCAGCGAGGTGGCGATGCAGGTCCTCGACGACGTCGAAGAATGCCTGCCCGCGCAGGGCGCTGAAGCGCTCGCCGCTGTACGGATCGAAGTACACCCAGTGTTCCTTGCCGCCGGCAAAGCGCGCGACCGACGGCCGCTGTCCGGTCGCATCCACGCGCAGGCGTTGCAGGGGGCGCTCGCTGCCAGCCTGCAGCAACGGCACCAGTTCGCTGAGTGCAAGGGGATGCTGGCCGTCCGCATGGTGCTCGGCGATCTCAGCGAAGCCAGGATTGGCCGCGCGCAGCAGCTCGTCCTCGAAGGACAGCATGGCGCCGCTGAGGCCCATCAGGGCCAGGACGGCACCGGCGGTAATGCCCAGCAGCCAATGAAGTTGGAACAGGACGTTCTTGAACATCGAAGGAGGAGGGCCAGGAAGGCTGCCGCCCGCATCCTGCGCAACAGCAAATGAGAATTAGTCGCGGAATTCTCCGTGGCGCCCTGCCTGCGGTCAAGCAGGGGTTGCCGGCCGGGCTGCGCCCGGCACCCGCGGTAGTGCCGGCCTGGCCGGCAACCTCAGAAGCAACAGCCGAAGCAACAGCGGGTTTCCTGTGAGGAAGCGGGGCGGGTCCGGTTGCGGGGGACGGCGCAAGTACGTCCCTGTAGCCTTGGCCGCGGCATCCATGCCGCGGACACCCCCTCAACCGGACCCACCCCGCCTTCGACAGTTCCTGCGATCTGTCGGAACGACGTTCTGCTTTGGTGGGTGCCGACCGTTGGTCGGCACGGGGTCTGATTCCGTTCTGAATATCGATATCTGACAGATGTGTCGACCAAGGTCGACACCTACCAACGGCCGCGAAGATCTGTCAGAGGTGGGGCGGTGTCGGAGTGCGGGGTGTCAGCCGCATGGATGCGGCTGCCAAGCTTACAGGGACGTACTTGCAGCGTCCCCGCACTCCGACACCGCCCCGCCAACCCACGGAATGCCCGCTTTGGCTTTGGCTTTGGCTTTGGCTGTTGCCGTTGCATTGAGCAGGGTGCAGGGCTGCAAGCCCTGCAAAAAACACCCTCACTTCACCCAGCCGTCGATCTCGCCGTGGGCGAACGGTCCCAGCTTTGCCTTCACCCGCCGCCCCTGTGCATCGAACAGCACGCTGTAGGGCAGCAGGCCCTGCGTATTGCCCAGTTGCACGCTGGCATCGCGTGGCCCCGGCGTCTCGACCACGATCGGGTAGTCCACCGGCACCCGCAGCAGGAAAGCGCGCACGTCGTCCGGGGCATCCAGCGCAATGCCCAGCACCTGCACACCGTTGTTGCCCTGGGCTTCGGCGAAGCGGGCCAGTTCGGGCATCTCTTCCACGCAGGGCGCACACCAGCTGGCCCAGACATTGATCAGCAGCGGCCGGCCGGCGAAGCGGGCGCGCAGGTCCAGCGGTTGTTCCGCCAGGTCCGGCAGGATCAGCGCCGGCAAGGGATCACCCACCTGCAGGGCAGGCTTCACGGCCGTCGCTGTGGAAGCCGTCGTTGGCGCGGCCGGTGCAGACGGGCCGGGTGAGAATCGATGCCCGGCCCACAGGCCGAGGCCGGCGGCCAGCACCGCTGTCCACAGCAGCGCTGGCCGTTGCCACTTCATCGTGCGGTGCGCAGCAGCGCTTCCTCGACCACCGCCTGGGTCAACAGGGTCGGCAGCACGGTCGGCGGCGCCCCCGGGCCGTACACCACGTACAGCGGCACGCCCACGGCCTTGTGCTCTTCAAGGAACGTGGTGATCTGCGGGTCGACGTTGGTGTAGTCACCGCGCATGTACACCGCGTTGGTGCGCTTGAGCAGTTCCTTGAACTCCGGCCGCGACAGCACGGCACGTTCATTGGCCTTGCAGCTCACGCACCAGTCGGCAGTCATGTTGACGAACACCACGCGGTTGTCCGCACGCAGGCGGTCCAGCAACTGCGGCGAATACTCGACCACGTTCTCGCTGGCGGCCTGTGCGGCCCGCGCCGGTGGTGCCAGCTGGGTCACGCCCCAGGCAGGAACCAGCGCGCCGATCGCCAGCAGCACGCCGAGCAGGGTCACCGCACGCGAGCCGGTCCAGCGATTGCGCTCGAACAGCCACAGGCCGAAGGCGAACAGCAGCAGGCCACCCAGCACCAGTGCCATGCCGTCCACGCCGCGCTGTTTGCCCAGCACCCACAGCAGCCACAGCGCGGTGGCATACATCGGGAAGGCCAGCACGTGCTTGAGCGTTTCCATCCACGGGCCGGGCTTGGGCAGGCGGCGTGCCAGCGCTGGCACGAAGCCGATCAGCAGGAACGGCAGCGCAAGGCCCAGGCCGAGGAACAGGAATACGGTCATCGCCTTCAGCGGCGGGGCAATGAACGCGTAGGCGATCGCCCCGCCCATGAACGGGCCGACGCAGGCGCTGCCGACCAGGCAGGCCAACGCACCGGTGAAGAAATCGCCGGCCGGCCCGCTGCGGCTGGCCAGCGACTGGCCGAGGTTGCCGATGCCACCGCCGAGGGTAAACACGCCGGACAGGCTCAGGCCCACCGCGAACATGATGTAGGCCAGCGCCGCCACCACGCCCGGGTGCTGCAGCTGGAAGCCGATGCCGACGGCGTTGCCGATCGCGCGCAGGCCCACCATCAGCGCGCCGATCACCGCGAACGCGACCAGCACGCCCAGCGTGTACCAGAGGGCATGGCTGCGTGCCCGCTCAGGGCTTTCGCCACTCTGCGCCAGGCTCAGCACCTTCAGCGACAGGATCGGCAGCACGCAGGGCATCAGGTTCAGCACCAGGCCACCGGCCAGCGCCAGCAGCAGCACCCACACGAACGAACGGTCCGGGTTCGGGGTTGTCGCCGGTGGGCGCGTGCGCAGTGCGTTGCCATCGCGCGCGTCGGCGGCGAACTCATTGCGCGCACCCTCACTGCCGCTGGCGGCGGGAGTGGCAATGCCGTCGTTGGGGACGGTCGGCAGCAGGCGCAACGGTGCGCCGTTGGCGGATTCACGTGGCACGCCGGCGGCGGGCAGCGGGCTGATCACCTCGTTGCGCGCTGGCGCCTGGTCAATGCTGGCGGACAGCTTGCCAGCGGGAATCGACAGCTTCACCCGGCGGGTCATCGGCGGGTAGCAGATGCCATCGGTCTGGCAGCCCTGGAAGGTCACCACCAAGGTGCTGTCGACGGCATCAGTGACAGTGCGGCGCAGCGGCAGCGGCACTTCCACCTGGTTGAAGTAGACCGAGACATCGCCGAAGTGCTCGTCGCGATGCGATTGCGCGGCCGGCCAGCGCGGCTTGCCGGCCAGCACGCCGGCGCTGCCTTCCAGCTTCAGCAAGGTGCGGTCGCGATACAGGTAATAGCCGGGCGCTGGGCTGAAGCGCAGCAGCAGGGTGTTGCCGTCACTGGCGATGGCATCGAAGCCGAACGCCTGTTCCGACGGCAGCGGCAGGGCCTGGCTGTTGTTGGCCGCGCCCGGCAGGCGCAGGCCACCGCTGTTGCCGGCACCGGCCAGCGGGTTGTTGAACGGGTTGGCCGCACCGGCACGCGCGGCAGGCACCGCCGCCGCCGCACCGGCGCCCGGCAGGGTGACCTGCACCACGCGCTTCTGCGGCGGGTAGCAGACACCGGCATCGGCGCAGCCCTGGTAACGCACTTCCAGGCTGATGGTGCCGGCAGCCTCGGACGGCGTGCCGGGCAGGGTGGCCTGCAGGCGCTCGCGATAGGTCTCGACTTCGCCGAAGAAATCGTCGTGGTGCTTGTCGCCCTTGGGCATCTGCAGCGCGCCGGCATTGAAGGCCGGGTCGGCCTTGACGCTGGTGCGGTGGCGATAAAGGTAATAGCCCGGTGCGATCTTGAACTGCAGTTGCACCTGGCCCCGTTCGGGGGCACTGGCGGTCAGCGCGAACGCCTGGTCCACCGGCAGCAGGTCCTTCTCATCCAGCGCGAAGGCCGGCAGCGAGAGCCACAACAGGGCGCACAAGGCGGCGCCGCGCGCAAACAGAGTCTTCAATCAGTGTCCTCCCGGGTCTGTGCCCGGATCCAGTCCAGATACGCCGGCAGGCCGGCCCGGGTTTCGACCGCGATGCACTCCGGGAGTTCATACGGATGCAGTGCGACGATCCGGGCAATTGCGTCATCGACGCGGCTCGCGGTGGTTTTCACCAGCAGCTGCAGTTCGGCGTCGGTGGTCACCTCCCCCTGCCAGCGGTAGGTCGACTGCGCGCCATCGAGGCGGGTCACGCATGCCGCCAGGCGCTCGCCGACCAGCGCGTGCGCGATGCGCTCGGCACTGGCCCGGTCCGGGCAGGTGGTCAACAGCAGCAGGACGGGATCGACGGTCGACATGACCGCCGAGTATAGGGCCGCCGCCGGGTCAGGGCCCGGCGGCGGCAGTGGACCGCTGCGTTGCGCGGTCAGTTGGCCAGCTGGCAGGTGGCCGGCTTGGCCGAGGTGAACAGGGCCGGGGTTGCCCACTCGGGGTGGTCGATGAACGGGTTGCGGTTGCCCTGGAAGCTGTAGATCACGTCATTGCGCGCACGCTCGGCATCATCCGGCGGATCGGACAGGTGCCAGTCGATCAGCGTGGACAGCAGGCCCATGTAGGCCGGCGAACTGCTGGTCTTGACGATTTTGCTGCGGTCGTCGGTCAGCTCCAGGTCCGGCTCGGACTGGCCGGTGGCCGCATCCTTGCCGCCCTCGTAACGGATCGCCATGTACATCACCGCACGCGCCATGTCGCCCTTGCGCTTGCCCCACACCTCGAAGGTGCCGGTGTTGCCGTCCGGCGTGCGCACCCAGTTGGAGTTGCCCGGATAGCCGCCGCTGCCGCCGCCCTGGCCGTTGTTGGCCTCGGTGGCGCGCTCGCCGCAGTTGGCGTCGCACTTGCCGAACGGCTTGTTGCCACGGTCGGCGTTCCACTGCGCGTCGGTCAGGTACAGCATGTGGGTGTCGGTATACGGCGCGTACGGCAGGCCCTTGTCACCGGTGGTGGTGGCAAAGCCCAGCGAGTTCGGCCAGGTGTGCTCGCGGTTGTACTTCAGGCCACTGCCACTGCCGGCGCGATCGGTCACCTTGGCGTAGCTGTGGTTGCGATATGCATCGAGGATCCTGCCGGAATTGTTCGGATCCTCGTCGGCGATTTCCAGAATGGTCCAGGTACTGGTGCCCGAGCCGCTGTAAGGGTAGGCGGTGTGGCCCTTGATGGTGGCATGCAGCGAGCAGCGCAGCTGGCTGGGGCTGCTGGTGTTGACCTTGGAGTAATAGCCGGCCGGCACGCCCGGGTTGCCCGGGTCCGGATTGCCGCCGGTGCTGGCCACGGTGAAGGCGATGCGGCTGTCGGCGGCCGGGTGCGCGCCCTGCAGGTCGGTGATGCGCGCGGCGCGGATGTCGAAGCGGCAGGCCTCACCGGCCACCAGCGCAGTGTTGGTGGACAGCTTCACGCTGCGGCCGCTGGCCGGGAAGGTCAACGGCACGCTGCCGGAGGTGCCGCAGCTCAGGGCGAAGGCGCCACTGGCCAGGTTCACCGTCTCGCTGAACACCACTTCCAGGTCGGCGGCGGCCGGGAAGGTGCTGCTGCCCTGCGCCGGGGTGGTGGTGGAGACCGACGGCGGTGTGTTCGGGCCCGGGGTTCCGCCGCCACTGAAGGTCTGGCCGTTGTTGCAGCTGCCGAAGGTCTGCCTGGCCGACTCGGCCCAGGTGAAGTGGGTGTACTGGCTGCCGCTGCCGGTCAGCTGCAGCGAGGTGCCCGCGGCCGTGCTGTTGGTCTCGGCCACCGGGATGTTCTGGCTGGTCATGCCGGCGGCAGGGCCACCGGAGGCGGTGATGGCGCCCTCGTAGCTGAGGAACTGGACCACCTTGCCGCTGGCATCGACCAGGGCGATGCCGTCGTTGGGGCCGTTCTGGATGCCGTTGGTCGGGTAGTTGACCACGGCGATGGTCGCGCTGCCGCAGCCGGCGGCGGTGCCGGCCGGGACCGGGTTGTTGGCGTAGACCGCGGCCGCCGAAGGATTGCTGCCGTTGTAGAGGTAGAGGCGGTAGCCGGACAGGTCCTCGCCGGCGGTGGCGACCACTTCGATGGCTTCGCCGACGTCACCGGCGGCGGTGCTGTCGTCGTAGTGCAGTTCGTTGATGAAAACCTCGGCCTGGGCCGGCGCGGCGGCCAGTGCCAGCAGGCAGGCGGCGGCAAGCGGGGACAGCAATCGCATCGACTACTCCTTGTGATTGGGAATGCCTGACCGAGCCTAAGGCCGATCCAGTGACACTTTGTCGTAAATGAACGTCAGATATCTGACAGTGCGACGCTTGTCACCGAAATTGTCCAGGACCGACGCCTTGGCCGAGGCGCGCGGGCGGAAAAATTTTTTCATTCCGCCCTTGAAAGGGGGCGGCGGGGCTCCATCTCTGCCCTGCTCCCGACGTTGTCGGGTTTCTTCACGTGCGGTTCTGGCACTCGCCTGGGGTGAGTGCTAACATCGCCGGACTTTTTTAGACCAATCAATCACTTAAGAGGTCTCCTATGAGCATCAAGCCGCTGCACGACCGCGTTGTGGTCAAGCCGATCGAAGCCGACGAAATCTCCGCCGGTGGCATCGTCATCCCCGACTCGGCCAAGGAAAAGTCCACCAAGGGTGAGGTCGTGGCCGTCGGCCCGGGCAAGCCGCTGGACAACGGCAACGTGCGCGCGCCGTCGCTGAAGGTCGGCGACAAGGTCATCTACGGCCAGTACGCCGGCAGCTCGTACAAGAGCGAAGGCGTCGAATACAAGGTCCTGCGCGAAGACGACGTGCTCGCCGTCATCGGCTGAGCCCCGGCGCGACCTGTTTCAACCTGATCCCAAACTCCCAGCCGCCGGGCATCGTCCGGCGCTACCAATGAGGTAAATGCAATGGCTGCCAAGGATATTCGTTTCGGTGAAGACGCCCGTTCGCGCATGGTGCGCGGCGTCAACGTTCTCGCCAATGCCGTCAAGGCCACCCTGGGCCCGAAGGGCCGCAACGTCGTGCTGGAAAAGAGCTTCGGCGCGCCGACCATCACCAAGGACGGCGTCTCCGTCGCCAAGGAGATCGAACTGGCTGACAAGTTCGAGAACATGGGCGCGCAGATGGTGAAGGAAGTTGCTTCGCGCACCAACGACGATGCCGGCGACGGCACCACCACCGCCACCGTGCTGGCCCAGGCCCTGATCCGCGAAGGCGCCAAGGCCGTTGCCGCCGGCATGAACCCGATGGACCTCAAGCGCGGTATCGACAAGGCCGTCTCGGCCGCCGTCGCCGAGCTGAAGAACATCTCCAAGCCGACCGCCGACGACAAGGCGATCGCCCAGGTCGGTACCATCTCGGCCAACTCGGACGAGTCGATCGGCCAGATCATCGCTGACGCGATGAAGGAAGTCGGCAAGGAAGGCGTCATCACCGTTGAAGAAGGCTCGGGCCTGGACAACGAACTGGACGTGGTCAAGGGCATGCAGTTCGACCGCGGCTACCTGTCGCCGTACTTCATCAACAACCAGCAGTCGCAGACCGCTGACCTGGATGACCCGTTCATCCTGCTGCACGACAAGAAGATCTCCAACGTCCGTGACCTGCTGCCGGTGCTGGAAGGTGTCGCCAAGGCCGGCAAGCCGCTGCTGATCGTGGCCGAGGAAGTCGAAGGCGAAGCGCTGGCCACCCTGGTGGTCAACACCATCCGTGGCATCGTCAAGGTCGTGGCCGTCAAGGCCCCGGGCTTCGGCGACCGTCGCAAGGCGATGCTGGAAGACATGGCCGTGCTGACCGGCGGCACCGTGATCTCCGAAGAAGTCGGCCTGTCGCTGGAGAAGGCCACCATCAAGGACCTGGGCCGCGCCAAGAAGGTGCAGGTCTCCAAGGAGAACACCACCATCATCGACGGCGTCGGCGACAAGGCCAACGTTGATGCACGCGTGGCGCAGATCAAGACCCAGATCCAGGACACCTCCTCGGATTACGACCGCGAGAAGCTGCAGGAACGCGTGGCCAAGCTGGCCGGCGGTGTTGCCGTGATCAAGGTCGGCGCCTCGACCGAAATCGAAATGAAGGAAAAGAAGGATCGCGTCGACGACGCCCTGCACGCGACCCGTGCGGCCGTTGAAGAAGGCGTGGTTCCGGGCGGCGGTGTTGCCCTGGTCCGCGCGATCACCGCGCTGGCCGGCCTGAAGGGCGCCAACGAAGACCAGAACCACGGCATCCAGATCGCCCTGCGTGCGATGGAAGCCCCGCTGCGCGAGATCGTGGCCAACGCCGGCGACGAGCCGTCGGTCATCATCAACAAGGTCAAGGAAGGCACCGGCAGCTTCGGTTACAACGCCGCCACCGGCGAGTTCGGCGACATGCTGCAGTTCGGCATCCTGGACCCGACCAAGGTGACCCGTTCGGCGCTGCAGAACGCCGCTTCGATCGCTGGCCTGATGATCACCACCGAAGCCATGGTTGCCGAAGCTCCGAAGAAGGACGAGCCGGCCATGGGTGGCGCCGGTGGCATGGGCGGCATGGGTGGCATGGGCGGCATGGACTTCTAAGTCCACATCCCCCGGGCGGTCGTTGCCGACCCTGGTCGGCACGCCCTCCCGATGCAAGGAAGAACCCCGCCGCAAGGCGGGGTTTTTCGTTGCCCGGTTGCCGCCGCAGCAGCGCATCGCTACGCTCGGTGGCCATGCCTACCTCCTTCATCGTCGTCGACGACTTCCTTTCTCCTGCCGATGCGCAGGGGCTGCGCCAGGCGGCGCTGGGCCTGACCTATCCGGTGCAGGAGGGTGCATTCCCCGGCCGCAATTCGCAGCAGCGGCTGGAACTGGATGGGCTGTCCGGCGCGGTCTCGCGGCTGGTCAACGAACCGCTGCGGCCGGTCAACCCACTGCAGTCGCATGGCAAGTTCCGCCTTACCCTGGCCGGTGACACCGGCCGCGCCAAGGTGCACGCCGATCACTCGCACTGGTCGGGCATCCTCTACCTGAGTGCACCGGAGCACTGCGAGGGCGGCACCGAGTTCTTCCGCCACCGCCGTACCGGCACCGAGCGCATGGCCCTGGATGCAGCGGAGCTGGCCGCATTGGGCTATGCCAACGGCGGCGACATGCATCGTGACATCATCGAGCGCGACAGCAACGACGACAGCCAGTGGGAAATGACCATGCGCATCCCGATGCGTTTCAACCGGCTGGTGCTGCTGCGGCCCTGGTTCTGGCATACCGCCGGGCCAGCGTTCGGCGACCGCCCGGAGAATGGCCGGCTGGTGTACCTGATGTTCTTCGAGCAGGCGCGCTGAGCGGAGCAGGCATCCACGCGTGAGGTGGATCCACACGCCATGCATGGTTGCTCCCATCCCTCCGCACTCCCCGCCCAGGGATCATCGCGCCTTCATTCGACGAAGGCCTTCGCCGCGCCGTACTCCCACTGCCATGGCACGCCGGTATCACCCAGCACGAACGCCACCAGTGCCGGGAAGGTGGCCTCGGCCCGTACATCGTTGCCCAGGATCACCACGCAGCGTTTGTGCCGCTCGATGCACACCAGGGTGTTGCCGACCGCATCGTCGTGGCCGCCCTTGTAGAAGCCTGCACCCTGGGGGCCACGGAAGGTCACCACGCCCAGGCCCGCGGCCAGATCCCGGTGCTGCTGCGCAACGGGCAGCTCCGGCTGCAGCGTTGGGAACTGGCTGGCGGTGGTGATCGGCAGCTGCGGCCGCACCAGTTCCCTGCGCATTGCCGCAGACAGCCCATCGCCGCGCACATAACCGGCGGCGAAGTGGGCCATGTCGGTGATGGTGGTATCCATCGATCCTGCCGCCCGCACACGGCTGCGTTGATCGTGCGGCTCTGTATTGCCTTCGACGGTCCAGCCATCGGCCAGGTTGCCGGCGAAATCCGCGCGCCACGACATGCTGGTGCGCGCCATGCCGAAGCGATCGAACACGCGCTGCTGCATCAACGCACCCACATCCTCGCCCAGTCGCCCACGTTCGATCACGAACTGCAGCAGGATCAGGCCCTCGCCGGAATAGCCGTAGCGGCTGCCGGGCTCGAAGTGGAACTTCAACCGGCCATCCGGTTCGAGAAAGCCGAAGTTGGCAAAGCCGCTGGCGTGATTCAGCAGCTTTCGGGGCGTGAGCCGGCGCCAGCGTGCATCACTCGCCAGCACGCTGTAGTCGGCGTACTTTTTCGGTTCGGGCGGGTAGTCTGGCAGCGGCACGTCCAGAGCTGTGGCGATGCTGGCATCCAGATCGATCACCCCGTCCTGCGCCAGCTGTGCGACCAGGTGGCCGAAGGCCATCTTGGTGAGCGATGCGGCATACATCACGGTGTCGGTGCGCAGCGGCTCGCCTGCGGCGTTGCGTTCACCGTAGGCGGCCACATGCACCACCTTGCCGTCATCGATCACCGCCAGCGCCATCCCGCGCGCATGGGCCGCCTGCATCAGCCGCCGTGCTTCGGCATCGATGCGAGTGGGCGAGGGCACGGGTGGCGGCGCGGCCAGTACCGCCAGCGGGAGCAGCGTCAGCAACATCAGGGTGGCACGGCACATGCGTGGAACTCCTGGTGGGGCGCACGGTGATGCTACGCCGGGCTGCCGCTGGCGTCATCGCCAGATGTCAGCCGGCCTGCGGCCGGCGCAGGCAGATCCGCGCCGCGCCGGCACCGATGTCCACCTGGCCGCCGCGCATTGCATCGGCACCGAGGATCAGCGCCGGCCGGCCCTCCAGGCCGATCGCCTTGAACACCGGCAGTTCGCTGATGCGGACCTCCATCGACGGGTGCTGCCAGCCGCCGCCGGTCATGCCGGGCAGGGTGTACAGCCAGGTTGCCTGCTTGCCGCCGCCCAGGCCTTCGGTGCCCTTTTCACGCACCCGCACCCGCGCGTCGCTGCCGTCGGTGCGCAGCCCCAGTGCGCGGGCGGCTTCGGCGTTGAGGACGGTCTGTGCGGCACCGGTGTCGACCACGGCGATGGCGTCCACCGCAGGCGCGCCCAGTGCAAGCGTGATGAAGCCGAACTGGCGCAGGCCGCCAGTGCGGCCGGGCAGCGCATTGGGCTGGCAACCCGGTCCTTCCAGGTTCAATCCGCCGGGTGTCCACAGCGCCAGTTGATTGCGGCCGAAGTCCCAACGGGTGTCCCAGCGCCCGGTCAGATCGTTGCCGATCAAGCCGTCGATGGCTGGATCATCATCCTTCGGCAACGATGACAGATCCACGTTCATGGCTTGGGCCTGCAGCTGCCAGCTGCCCAGCTGCCAGGACGTGCTGCGCATGCGCTGCAACCGCGCCGAAGCTGCACTCGCCCCTTGCGCCTGTGATACCTCTGCATCCGCATCCTCCAGGCCATAGCGCCGCACGACGCGGGCATCGACCAGCGTTGCCCCCGCGGCACTGTCGACCAAGAAGCGCAGCGGTTCGGCGCGCCCGTCCAGCGAGACGGCCACCGCCGGATGACCGCCCTGCATCCACATCGGCAGGATGTGCGCGGCGGCGTTGGAGGCGAGCGCAGGCAAGGGAGCGGCGAACAGGGGCAACAGGAAGAGGCGCAAGGGAAGACTCCGCAGTGATCGTGGGTGACCATTGGCGCACGGCGGCGTATCGCCGGAATATCGGCGTTGATACCGTCCTGATACACAGGTGCTGGATACTGTCCGAATGAGTACTCCCATCCGTGTCATCGTCGTCGACGACGATGCCAGCATCCGCGACGCCATCGCCGACCACCTGCTGCTGCACGGCTACCAGGTACGCCTGGCGGCGGATGCGGCGGCACTGGACGTGCTGCTGCAGGCCGAACGACCGGACCTGATCATCCTCGACTGGATGATGCCCGGTGAGGATGGGCTGTCGGTCTGCCGCAGGCTGCAGGCGAGGGCGATCCCGATCCTGATGCTGTCGGCGATGGGGGCTGCACCGGACCGCGTGATCGGCCTGGAGATGGGCGCGGACGACTACCTGGCCAAACCCTTTGATCCGCGTGAACTGCTGGCGCGGGTACGCGCACTGCTGCGCCGTCAGGACAAGCTGCGCACGCAGGTGGCCAGCGAACTGCGGTTTGATGGCTGGCGATTGCTGCCCGACCAGCGTCGCCTGTTCGCACCGGACGGTGCCGAGCTGGTGCTGAGTCGTGGCGAGTTTTCCCTGTTGCTGGCGCTGGCCGAACGTCCCGGGCGGGTGCTGGGGCGTGAGCAGCTGCTGCAGTTGAGTCGCGGAGAAGCCAGTGACAGCGTGGACCGTGCCATTGACCTCGCGATCAGCCGCCTGCGCCGCAAGCTCGGGCAGGCCGCGTCCGGGGCAGAAGCCCTCGTGCAGACACTGCGCGGGGAAGGGTATCGCTTCGACGCTGAGGTACAGGTGCTGTGAGCAGCCGGTGGTCGACCACACGCTGGATCGCGATGCTGGCGCTGGCCAGCCTGCTGCTGGCAACCCTGGTCAGCGTTGCAGTGGTGGGTTGGATGCCCCGGCCCGCGCCGCCACCGATGCGGCTGGACCATGCGATGCAGGTACTGCGTGGGGAACAGGCGCCGGCGTCACTGGGATTGCGCAGGGCGACGCAGGACGCGCCTCCCCAAGGTAGCGCCAGCGACTGGCTCGCGCAGCTGGCGGCTGCGCAGATGGGCATGCCGGCCGAGGATGTACGCCTGGCATGGACGGGGCAGGGCAGGGCGCCCGATGTGCAGGTCATCGAGGGTGGCGCGGTACTGGACGCCTCCGGTCGTGCTGGCGTGCTGAAATCACAGGCCGCGCTGCTGACCGCGATGCAGTGGCCGCCGTTTGAACTGGGGATGCGCCAGGCCGACGGCCGCTGGCGGGTGGTCGGCAGCGACCATAGTGACCTGGCGGCCTGGCGCCGCCAGGTGATGCTCGCCCTGTTGGGCGGTGCGATCCTGCTGGCGCCGTTGGCGGCGTGGGCGTCGATCCGGTTGGGGCGCCCGCTGCGGCGCCTGGCCGAAGCGAGCGCACGGGTCGACCTGCAGGCCGAATCGCCATTGCCCGACGATGGCCCACGCGAAGTGCAGATGCTGGCCGCCGCGATCAGCACCGGTCGCGAACGCCTGCGGGTCCAGGCACAGGACATGACCCATATGCTGGCGGCAGTGGCGCATGACCTGCGCACGCCCCTGACCGGCCTGCGCCTGCGCGCCGAGTTCGCTCCCGCACCACAGGCCGCCCGGATGGTGGCGGACATCGAACGCATGGACGCGATGATCGAGCAGGTGCTGGACTATGCACGCGGCGAGCTGCAGCCCTTGCAGATGCGCTCGCTGGATCTGGCTGCCCTGCTGCAGGAATGCCTGCAAGGGGCGCTGCTGCGCGGGGTCGACATTTCGCTTCAGTGCCCGGATACGCTGCCGTGGCATGGCGATGCGCTGCTGCTCCGGCGCGCGGTCGACAATCTCATCGACAACGCCGAGCGTTACGCGGGCGCCGTGGAGCTGCATGTCGCCGTGTGGGGACATGGGGTGCAGCTGGATGTGATGGATCGCGGGCCGGGCATCGCCGAAGCTGATCGTGTCCGCCTGCTGCAACCGTTCCAGCGCAGCGAAAGCTCGCGCAGTCGCGCTACCGGTGGGACCGGGCTGGGACTGGCCATGGCCGCCAACGTGGCCAGGCGTCACGCAGGCGAACTGCAGCTGCTGCACCGCGAGGGTGGCGGGCTGATCGCGCGCCTGCTGCTGGGAAAGCTCCCCTGATATCGGCTGTGATTTACAGTTAGCGGCTATTCGCTGATATGATTAGGCGCCTAACCATATCGCGTTCGTGAGATGATCGAAGCCAAGCATCAGGCCCTGCTGGAGGAATCGCAGCGACGCGGCCACGCCAACATCGCGCAACTGCGCCTGTGCTTCCAGCTGCTCTCGTTGTCCTCGTCGATCGATCGCGACTGCGACGCGCGGCTGGCACCGCATGGGCTCAGCGAGGGCCGCTTCGTCGTGCTGTTCCTGCTGCACGGGGCCGGTGGCACGCTGCCGCCGCACCTGCTGGCCGAGCGTGCTGGCGTGACCCGTGCCACCATCAGCGGCCTGCTCGATGGCCTGCAGCGTGAAGGCCTGCTGCAGCGTCGCAGCGATGACGGGGATGGCCGCCGTCTGCAGATCGTATTGACCGCACCGGGAAAGCGCTTGGCCGAGTCGTTGTTCGAGCAGCACACGCAATGGATCAGCGGCCTGTTCGACGGCCTGGACGCGGGTGAACAGCAGCAGCTGTCGCAGCTGCTGCACAAGGTCTGGCAGCACACGGACGGCGGGCGGGAATCGGCAGCATGAGCACGCCCGTTCCTGCGCAAAGGCTGCGTGCACTCAACAGTGGCAGCGCCGCTGCCACCCATCTGGCCGAATGCCTGGCCGTGGATTTCACCGCGCTGCTGCAGGTGGTGGCGCCTGCCCTTGAGCCGGAATCGCTGCAATGCATGCGCGACGCCTCAGGCAAGGGCATCACCCAGCGCATGGCGCTAGCGGCGCGGTTGCTGCACGAAGCCGGACAGGGGGAGCCTGCGCGCTGGCAGGCGCATGCGTCAGACACGGTGCGTGGCTGGGCCTGCTACCTGATCGGCGGCGAAGCCGACGCGACGCTGCCGGCCAAGCTGCAGGCGATGCGGCCACTGGCTGACGACCCGCACTTCGGCGTGCGCGAATGGGCGTGGCTGGCGCTGCGTGCCGACATTGTTGCCGCACCACTGCAGGCGCTGGAGTACCTGCAACCATGGACGCAGGAAGGATCGCCGTACCTGCGCCGCTTCGCCTGCGAAGCGCTGCGCCCGCGCGGCGTGTGGGCCACACATGTCGCGCTGTTCAAGCGGCAGCCGGAACTTGCAGAGGCGATGCTGGAAGCACTCGCCGACGACCCGGAGCGCTATGTGCAGGACTCGGTCGGCAACTGGCTCAATGATGCCGGCAAGACACAGCCGCAGTGGCTGCGTGCGCTGTGCGCGCGCTGGCAACAGCAGCACCGTGGCGATGCCAATGCCTACATCCGCAAACGCGCCATGCGCTCGCTCCGGTAGTGCCGGCCGCTGGCCGGCAACCCCCCAAACCTTCAAGGAAGAAGCAGCATGTCGCACACCTTCATCGAGCTCTATACCGCCACCCCCGCCTGGACCACGCTCCAGCCCGAGCAGCGGAATGCCTTCTTCGCCCGTATCGGTGCAGGCATGCAGCAGTTCGATCCAGTCCGCATCACACTGCTGGCGATGGGCCGCATTGCCAGGGGCGTACAGCACGGCAGCGATGAGCAGTTCTATGCGGCCTGGCGCTGTGCAAGCCGCGCGGACGCCGATGCGCTGGTGGCCGGCATTGCCGCCACCGGTTGGCATCAGTACTTCGCCACCATCAACGCCGTCGGCGCAGACGATGGGATGGGGCGGCACCTTGCCGACCTGGCCGCCTTGTAGCAGCGTCTCCGGACGCGCATGGCACATGCGCCTGTCACCCGGACGCGGTAAACAGGACATTGCCCATGTCCATCCGCAGGGAAGTTGATCATGCAGAGCACGCTCCAGGTCACGCTGTTCGGCCCGCTTGGCGACAGCCCGGCATTGCAGTTGCCGGGGCGGGAAGGGCCGTCGGTGGCCATCCCGGAGGCGGCCCTGCGGCGGTTGGTCTCCGACCTCTACACCACCCGTTCCCTGCTCAATCCCGAGCAGCTGGACGAGGCCAGGCAGGAGCTGGACCGCGTGCTGGAGCGCTGGGCCGACATCCACGAAGGCCTGTTGCTGGACGTGGAAGTGCATGGCAAATGAGCAGCTTTGCGTGGCTGCTGCCGCGTAGGCAGCGCTGGCGCGCGCCTCGCTGAACCGCACCCCCGGTTGCGGATGAAACATTTTGCACTGCGCAAAAGCTGTGCTATCAATACACCCCATGAACGCAGCCGCCACCCGCTTTTACTGGTATTACTTTCCGAAGCCACTGGCGGAGGAAGGACTGCGCTCACCCTGAAGAAAGCTTCAGACGCATTCCCGAAAGCCGCCAGCGAACCTGGCGGCTTTTTTCATGCCGCCACGCTGGGGACCCCAACGTTCCGGAGATCTCCTGCAATGCCCCCGCACACCGACGACCTGCGCATCCGCACCATCGAACCGCTGACACCGCCTGCCCAGCTGCTGGCGATGCTGCCCTGTGACGATGAAGCCTCCGACACCGTCAGCGCCTCGCGCGCGGCCCTGCACCAGATCCTGCACGGCCGTGACGACCGCCTGGCAGTGGTGGTGGGCCCGTGCTCGATCCACGACCCGAAGGCCGCCATCGAATACGCCCAGCGCCTGAAGCCGCTGCGCGACGCGCTGGCCGGCGAACTGGAAATCGTCATGCGTGTGTACTTCGAGAAGCCGCGCACCACGGTGGGCTGGAAGGGCCTGATCAACGACCCGGACCTGGACGGCAGCTTCAGGATCGACAAGGGCCTGCGCATTGCCCGCGGCCTGCTGCGCGACATCAACAAGCTCGGCCTGCCGGCCGGTGTCGAATTCCTCGATGTGATCTCGCCGCAGTACATCGCCGACCTGGTGGCGTGGGGCGCGATCGGCGCGCGTACCACCGAAAGCCAGGTGCATCGTGAGCTGGCCTCGGGGCTGTCGTGCCCGGTCGGCTTCAAGAACGGCACCGATGGCAACGTCAAGATCGCCGCTGACGCGGTGGGTGCGGCGTCCAATCCGCATCACTTCCTGTCGGTCACCAAGCAGGGCGGCACCGCCATCGTGTCGACCACCGGCAATCCGGATTGCCATGTGATCCTGCGTGGCGGCAAGCAGCCGAACTACGACGCCGGCAGCGTCGCCGACGCCTGCCAGGTGCTGGCCAAGGCCAAGCTGCCGACGCGCCTGATGATCGACGCCAGCCACGCCAACAGCCTGAAAAACCCCGAGAACCAGCCGAAGGTGATCGAGGACATCGCTGTTCAGCTGGAAGACGGCGAACAGCGCATCGTTGGCGTGATGATCGAGAGCCATCTGGTCGGTGGCCGCCAGGAACTGGTGGAAGGCCAGCCGCTGGTCTACGGGCAGAGCATCACCGATGGCTGCATCGACTGGGACACCACCGTGACGGTGCTGGAGCGTCTGGCTGCGGCCGTGCGCGCCCGTCGCGACGTGAAGGTGTCCGAAGCAGCCTGATGGAAGCCGCCTGAGTGCGGCACGTGTGTGGATGGCGGCCAGCGCCTGCGGGGGTGCGGCCGCGATCAGGGCCGGTCGGAGTTGGAGGCCGGCCCATCTGCACCGGCGATGCGCCTGGCGCTGCGCATGAGCGACAGCGCCAGGTACATCGCCGGGGTGGTGATACCGCTTCCTGTAGCGTCGAGCCATGCCCGACCTGCGCGCGAAGCGCGTTGGTTTCCTGCAAAGAGCAGTCGAGCATGGCTCGACTTTACGAAGAGGCTCAATGCACTTCGTCGTGGTACACGAACTTCGGCATTTCCCAGCGGTAGTGGATCGCCAGCAGGCGCAACGCGAAGCCGCCGCCGAGGCAGCACAGGATCGCGGTGGCATCGGCCACGCCCCAGTGCAGCAGCAGCAGATAGGCCGCGCCGGTCAGCAGCGCGATGATCGCGTACAGCTCCTTCTGGAAGATGAGTGGCACCTCGTTGCAGAGGATGTCGCGCAGCACCCCGCCGAACGCGCCGGTCAGCATGCCGGCGATCAGCACGATCGGCATTGCATGGCCGGCTTCGCGCGCGATCGAGCAGCCGATCAGGGTGAAGGCGATCAGGCCCAGGCCATCGAGCACCAGGAAGGTGCGGCGGAAGTGGTGCATCCAGCGCGCCACCCAGGTGGCGATCAGCGCCGCGCATACGGTGAAGCCCAGGTACTCGGGATGCTTCACCCAGCCCAGCGGGTAGTGGCCGAGCAGGATGTCGCGCAGCGAGCCGCCACCGAGGGCGGTGACGCAGGCGATCATGACCACGCCGAACAGGTCCATGCGGCGGCGGCCGGCGGACAGTGCGCCGGTCATGGCTTCGGCGGAAATGGCGATCAGGTAGATGATGGACAGCAGCATGGGACAGGCTCCGGGCGCGGTGGGGCCGGCCATGCGCGACCACCGCCACTGCCTGCGCAATGACGGGATGACGATGACCGGTGCCGCTCCCGCTGTCCTTTTGCCTGAGAGTTCAGCGGCATGGGCCGCGTGCCCCTTCGGCGGATCGTCCCGGGCATGCCCGGTGACCTCTCTCCAGCTCGGCGAGTCGAATGCATGGTTGGTGGGATTCCAGCCCACCGGCCTGAGCGATCATGGGAGCCTGCGCCTTCGGCGGGCGCCAGCGCGGCGCCTCTCTCCTGCATTCGGTCGCCAGTATATCCGCTGCAGTGCAGCACGGCATAATCCAGGCATGGCCCCATCCCTCCGCCCGTGGTTCCTGTACCTGCTCGAATGCCGCGATGGCAGCTATTACGCCGGCATCAGCACCGATGTGGAGGCGCGTTTCGCCGCCCATCAGGCCGGCAAGGGCGCGCGCTACACCCGGGCCCGGCCGCCGCTGCGCGTGCTGGCCGTGCGCGAGTACCCGGACCGGGCCGCGGCCTCGCGGGCCGAGTGGCAACTCAAGCAGCAGCCCCGCGAACGCAAGCTGGCCTGGCTGCAGGCAACGGATCCTGCGCTTCTGTAGAGCCGAGCCCACGCTCGGCTGTTGTTCCGTCTGCCCGATGCGGGAGCCGAGCATGGGCTCGGCTCTACAGTAGATCCACGTCATGCGTGGATGGGCCATTCGGTCCATGCGATGATCGCCCCGCGCCCAGAGCTGGAGACCCGGATGTCCACGATCGCCCTGCTGTTCGCTCTCTCCGCAGCAACGAGCCCTGCCGCCGACCCCGCCACGATCGCGGCCGTCGAAGCCACCTGCCACGACTACGTCGATGGCCAGCTGGAGGCCGATCCGCAGCGCGTCGCCCGTTCGCTGCACCCGGACCTGGCCAAGCGCGCGGTCCTCGGCGATACACCCGACGAGCGCCTGGGCCTGCGCCGGATGTCGAAGGAAGAGCTGGTCTCGCTGACGAAACAGGGCGCGCTGAAGACCCCGAAGGATCAATGGGATCGCCGCTGCACGGTGCTGGACGTGACCGGCAACGCGGCCTCGGTGCGGCTGGAAACCCCGTGGTTCGTCGACTACTTCCACATGGGGCGTTTCGACCAGCGCTGGGTCATCGTCAACGCACTGTGGTACCCGAAACCGAAGGCGCACTGAGCGATGCGTGCCGCCGGCAACGCATGGATCTCCGTCATCGTGCTGGTCGCCGGCATCGCGCTGCTGCCTGGCCTGCTGTATCTGCTCGGGCTGGCATTGGTGGACGGTCGGCCGAAGCCGGCCGACCGCGCGCCCAGTGGCGTGGCTGCGTGCAGCGGTGAGCCACGGGCGGGATACCAGCCGATGAACCCCTGGCGCTTCACCGCCCAGTTCTTCGACAAGGACGGGATGAAGAACAAGGTGCCTGAAGTGGAGCGGGAGGCCTTCTGGATTGCCCGGCGCCACCTGTGGCGGCAACCTCGGCGCGGCATGCTGCGCTGGCATCTCAGCAGCACCGCGTTGGCGATCTGGATCACCCGGCATTGGAGTACCGCGCAGATTGCGGACACCGCGAGGAAGGAGGACTTCTGCCGGACCGGGTCGAAACGGCGAGTGCCCGGTGGCCCGATGAAGAAGTAGAGCCACGCGGTTTGTGAATGGTCCTACTCTCCGCTACGCAGTGTCGTATACGGCACTAAAGTAAATTCGTAGCACGAAACCTCTCGTTTCCCGCCGAGCAACTTGTCTGGAAGTCGCGACTGCGAAAAACCACCTTATCCCAGACGCCCGGCTTGATTTCATCCCGGTCTGTGGCCAGGCACAGTGGGTGGGATAGTTGCCACGAAAGTTGCATTGCGGAAGGCTGATGCCATCAGACAGACAGCACGCTCATGGAAAAGCAGATCAGATGCATTGTGTCGAGCGAATCTCCTGGTGTCAGCAGAACGCTCGATATCTTTGAAATCAACCGTATGTTGGACGGCTACCTGCAGACGAAGATCGATCAAGTGAACGTTGCGGATCTGGGAGGTTGGCGATTGCTGATGTACGTCGTCATCCGGAACACCGATTCCATTGGAGTCTTCAAACGCACGAGGCGATACCCCTCCGACATGGAGTTCTTGGTCAGTATTTCGATTCCAGTTCCCAGCATCGAGGTCGTGGGGTACGGCCTGCCCGACCATGCCATGTGTGGACTAGGCTTCTTCCATCCCGTGAATGAGGCGAAGTCCCACGTCATCAATCCGCAGTTTGCAGACTACGCAGGGCTGCAGGATTACTTCGTGGGTAGCGCTGAGCGTGCTATCGACATGGCATTTGAATTGGGCTTCAAGTGCAACGGAAAAGTGATTCGATACGTTGCTTGACGAGAGCGGCGGGAAGCACAGCAACCATTCCTGACTGCGGCTTCTCAAAAATGCAGGGGGCTGACGCATGGATGAAGATGGGGGATGTGCGGGTGCTCATCCACGCATGGCGTGGATCTACTGCAAGGGTCAGAGCCCTTTCCTGCGGAAAGGGATCCGACCCCGTTGCGTGCGGCCTTACCGCCTCGGCCGCCGGTCGTCCTGATCATCACCGAAGATGATGCGCGCGCTGCGTTGGTAGCTCCAGTACGCGACCGCCCAGTTCAGCAGCACCACGATGCGGTTGCGGAAGCCGATCAGGAAGAACACGTGCGCGGCCAGCCAGAACCACCAGGCCAGCACGCCGGAGAGCTGCAGCCGGCCCAGGTGCACGATCGCGGCCATGCGGCCAATGGTGGCGAGGTTGCCGTAGTCGGCGTACTTGAACGGCCCCGGTGCCGCCTTGCCATGCAGGCGCGCGCGGACCACCTCGGCCACGTACTTGCCCATCTGCTTGGCCGCGGGCGCCACGCCGGGAACCGGCTTGCCGTCGGCCTGGCTCAGTGCGGCCAGGTCGCCGGCCACGAACAGCTCCGGGTGATCGGGCAGGGTCAGGTCCGGCTGCACCTGCACGCGGCCGGCGCGGTCCAGCGGCACGTCCAGCGTGCGCGCCAGTGGTGAAGCGGCCACGCCGGCGGCCCAGACCACGGTGCGGGCCGGCACGAACTGCTCACCGAGCTTGAAGCCCTGGCTGTCGATGTCGCTCACCGGGGTACCGGTCAGCACTTCCACGCCCAGCTTTTCCAGCTGGCGGCGCGCCTTCAGCGAAAGCACTTCCGGGAACGAGGACAGCACGCGCGGCCCAGCCTCGACCAAGCGCACCTTGGCGCTGGCCGGATCGATGTGGCGGAATTCGTTGCGCAGCGTGTGGCGCGCGATCTCGGCCAGCGTGCCGGCCAGTTCGACGCCGGTGGGACCACCACCGACGATGGCGAAACTCAGCCACGCCGCCTTCCTGGTCGGGTCCGGTTCGGCCTCGGCACGCTCGAACGCCAGCAGCAGCTTGCGGCGCAGCGCAATGGCATCGTCCAGCGTTTTCAGGCCGGGGGCATCTTCGGCCCACTGGTCGTTGCCGAAGTAGGCGTGGGTAGCGCCGGTGGCCAGCAGCAGGCTGTCGTAGTCCAGCGTGCTGCCATCGGCCATGCCGATCTGCCGTGCCTGCTTGTCGATGGCCACCACTTCGCCGAGGCGGACTTCCACGTTGCGCTGGTGGCCGAGGATGTGGCGCAGCGGTGCGGCGATATCCGGCGCGGACAGGCCGGCGGTGGCCACCTGGTACAGCAGCGGCTGGAACAGGTGATGGTTGCGGCGGTCGACCAGGGTGATGCGTATGCGCTCGCGGGCCAGGGCACGGGTGGCCCAGAGACCGGCAAAACCGCCGCCGACAACGACCAGGTGGGGAACGCGCTCGCGACTCATCGACTCACTCCAGTGGGGGCATTGGGGGAAGCGCCTGGCATCTTCGCACGGCGGCCACCTGTCACGTCAGCGCCTGGGTGGATCGGCGATACTCGGGTTCAGGCAACCGCCCGCGAGGAATCCATGAGCGAACCGGAAAAGCGCATCGCCCTGTTGATCGACGCCGACAATGCGCCGGCCTCGAAGATCGACGAGGTCCTGGCCGAAGTCGCCCGCTATGGCGTGGCCAACGTGCGCCGTGCCTACGGCAACTGGAAGAGCCCGCGGTTGAAGGGCTGGGAAGCGGTGCTGCATGAGTATGCGATCCGCCCGATCCAGCAGTTCGCCTACAGCAAGGGCAAGAATGCGTCGGACATGGCGATGGTGATCGATGCCATGGACCTGCTGTACGCGCGCAACCTTGATGGCTTCGCCATCGTGTCGAGCGATGCCGATTTCACCCCGATGGTGATGCGCCTGCTGACCGACGGCGTGAAGGTGTACGGCTTCGGCGAAAAGAAGACGCCGGAACCGTTCGTCAACGCGTGCTCGAAGTTCACCTACCTGGAAGCGCTGGGCCAGACCCACGCCAGCGTGCCGGATGCCGAGCAGGCATCGAGCGAACAGGCATCGAACGAGCCCGTCGCCAATGATGATGCACGCCCGCGCAAGAGCGGGGCGGAGATGCGCAGCGACACCCGGCTGGTGAAGATGCTGCGCCGCGCGGTGTCCTCGGCCGAGGGCGAGGATGGCTGGTCGCACCTGGGGCCGGTCGGCAGCCAGATCGGCAACCAGGCCTCGTTCGATCCGCGCAACTATGGCTACGGCAAACTCAGCGATCTGCTGGCGGCGATCGGCCTGTTCGAGCTGAAGAAGGATGGCAAGTCGTCCTACGTGCGCGCGCTGCCAAAAAAGAACCGGTAGTGCCGGCCGCTGGCCGGCAGCGCGCAGGCGCCCGATCCCGCATCCGGCACGCACATCTCCACTCCAATCAGGCGTATCGTTGCCGCTCGCATTGCCAGCAAGGAAAACCCGCATGTTGAAGATCTGGGGCCGCCGCAATTCCAGCAACGTCCGCAAGGTGCTGTGGTGTGCCGAGGAGATCGGCCTGCCGTACGAATCCATCGAAGTCGGCGGCAGCCATGGCGGCACGCAGACGCCGGAGTACCAGGCGATGAATCCCAACGGCCTGGTGCCGGTGATCGAGGACCACGGCCTGCCGCTGTGGGAATCGAACACCATCGTGCGTTACCTGAGCGCGCGCTATGCGCTGGGCACGCTGTACGCCGAGGACCCGATGGAGCGCGCGCAGGCCGAAAAGTGGATGGACTGGAGCACCTCGCGGATGGCGCCGCTGTACAGCGACCTGGTCTGGGGCATCATGCGCACCGCGCCGGCCGACCGTGACGAAGCGCGCATCAGCGCGGCCATCGTCCGTGCCGGTGACTACCTGGCGATGGCCGATGCCACCCTGGCCACGCAGCCATGGCTGTCGGGCGGGACGTTCGCGATGGGCGACATTCCGCTCGGCTCGCTGGTGTACGCCTGGTATGAACTGCCGATCCAGCGCCCGGACCTGCCGCACCTGGCCGAGTGGTATGCGCGCCTGCGTGAGCGACCGGCCTACCAGCGCGGCGTGATGTCGCCGCTGACGTAAGCGAAGGCGTCCGGGGTCAGAGCCCTTTTCTGCGAAAAGGGATCCGACCCCAGGGCATCGGGGTCGGATCCCACTCGACGGGTGGGCTCTGACCCCTCAATAAAGATCCGTTGGATCCACATCCAGCGACCAGCGCACCTTGCGTGCTTCCGGCAGCGCGTACAGCTGCGGAACCAGTTGCGAAAGCACGCCATGCAGCGGCGGCCGCTGCACCGCAGACAGCAGCAGCTGCGTGCGCTGGTAACCGGCCCGCCGCGGCATCGGCGCCGGCATCGGCCCGTAGGCCTCGACCACGTTCTGTTCGCCCAGCAGGTGCCGGGCCGCCAGCAGGAATGCATTGGCATGCTCCACCTGCTGCGCTTCGGCGCGCATCAGCGCCAGATGCGCGAAGGGCGGGAATCCGGCCGCCTGGCGCTGGTTCAACTCGGCTTGCGCGAACGGATGGTAGCCACCGCTCACCAGGGTTTCCAGCAGCGGGTGCCCGGGGTGATGGGTCTGCAGCCAGACCTCGCCCGGGTCGCGCGCACGTCCCGCGCGACCGGCCACCTGGATCAGCTGCTGCGCCAGTTTTTCGCTGGCGCGGAAGTCGGCTGAGAACAGGCCCTCATCGATACCCACCACCACCACCAGGGTCAGCTTGGGCAGGTCGTGGCCCTTGGCCAGGATCTGCGTGCCGACCAGGATGCCGGGCTGGTCGCCCAGTTTCGCCAGCTGCTGTTCCAGCGCGTCGCGCCGTGAGGTGGTGCCGCGGTCGATGCGCACCACCGGGAAGTCGGCGAAGGCCGCAGTGAGATGTTCTTCCAGGCGTTCGGTACCGATGCCCTGCGGTTGCAGCGCCAGGCTGCCGCAGGCCGGACATGCCAGCGGCGCCGGTTGCCGCGCGCCGCAGTGGTGGCACTGCAGGCGACGACCGCCACCATGCACGGTCATCGGCGCATCGCAGCGCTGGCATGGCGCGGTCCAGCCGCAGTCGTGGCACAGCAGCACCGGTGCGTAGCCGCGGCGGTTCTTGAACACCAGCACCTGCTGGCCACGCTGCAGATGCTCCCCGATGCCGGCCAGCACATCGGCCGAGAGGCCGTCATGCAGCGGGCGCTTGCGTACATCGAGGATGCGCACGCGCGGTGGCCGCGCATCGCCGGCGCGCTGTTTCAGGCGCAGGTGGGTGTAACGCCCGGCGTAGGCGTTGTGCAGGGTTTCCAGCGAGGGCGTGGCACTGCCCAGCAACACCGGAACGCCCAGCGACTTGGCCCGGACCAGGGCGAAATCGCGCGCGTGGTAACGGATGCCGTCCTGCTGCTTGTAGCTGCCGTCGTGTTCCTCGTCGACGATCAGCAGGCCGGCCTGGGGCAGCGGCGTGAACACCGCTGAGCGGGTGCCGACGATGACGCGCGCTTCGCCGCGTGAGGCCGCTGCCCAGACGCGCGCGCGCTCGTTGTCGTTCAACCCCGAGTGCAGCGCATGCACGGCGATGCCGAGGCGGCCACGGAAGCGTGCCAGGGTCTGCGGGGTCAGGCCGATTTCCGGCACCAGCACCAGCGCCTGCCTGCCCTGCGCCAGGCAATGGATGATCGCCTGCAGGTAGACCTCGGTCTTGCCGCTGCCGGTCACGCCATCCAGCAGGAACGGCCGGAAGCCGTCGGCGGCATTGATCGCGGCCACCGCCTCGGCCTGGTCCGGGTTGAGCGTGGGACCGGGCAGTGGCTGCGCGTGTTGGGGGGCCACGCTCAGCGCAACCCGCTCGGCCAGCCCGCGCTTGGCCAGGCTGCGCGCGGCGGTGCGCCAGTCCTGCATGCGTTCGCCCAGCACGTCCTCATCCACGATGGCTTCGGCCAGCAGCTCGGCCAGTTGCCGTGGACGGCTGCCGGCGCGCAGCTTTTCACGCTGGGCGTGGCCTTCGGTGGTCAGCTGCCAACCCCAGTGGTGGGTGTCGGGCAGGACCTCGCCATGGCGCAGCGGGCCGGGCAGGGCGGTGCTCAGCACCTCGCCCAGTGGCGCATGGGTGTAGCGCGCCAGCCATTGCAGGCTCTGCCACAGTTCCCCCTGCAGCAGCGGCTGCGGGTCGCACCAGGCCAAGGCCTGGCGCAGTCCCTGGCCGTCGTCGGTCTGGCCGTGCCCCACCACCACACCGACCAGCTCCCGGTTGCCGAACGGCACCTTCAGGCGGCAGCCGACCGCGACCGCCGGTGCATCGCCCTCCGGCGACAGGTAGTCGAACAGGCGGGGCAGGGGGACAGGCAGTGCGACCTGCAGGGTCGGAATCGGTGAAAGCATCGGGCCAGTGTAACGGGCCATGCGCGCGCGAACGGCAGCAGCGGGAGCGGCGGGGCGGCGCCCGTTGAATCATAAATGTCACCTAAATATCGGTGTCCATTGGAGATTCAGTCTTATCCACATGTTCTGTGGATAACGTTGTGCGTTAACGGCCATCGGAAACGTAGAAGGCCGATGGCGACGGCCTCACGCTTGGGTTGGTCAAAAAATCGCCACACGACAAAAGACAATAAAATCAATATCTTAAGTGTGAAACAATGCTGAAACAGAGTGAATTCAGCCCGAAGCCACAGTTTTCGCCGGAGGGGGCGTGGTGCTGTGCACAACCTGCAGCACGAAGTGCCTGTGGGCGCAAGTCCTACGGGCGTCGATGGCCTGCCGCTATCATGCCGGCAGACCTTTGGAGTGACCGATGACGGCTGTGCCCGCCCCTGTTTCCTCGACCGCGGCCGGCGCGCTGTCGGCGTTCCTGCGTGGCGTCGAGCGCCGTGCCCTGGTGGTCGCTGAACTGCAGTGCGGCGATGCCGCGCGTGCCGAGCAGACCCTGGTGGCGGTGATGCGCGCCTTTGCCGCAGTGGCCAGCGACCTGCCGATGGCGCAGTGGCCGACCCGCTTCTGGACCCTTCTGGGCCAGCGCCAGGCGCTGCGCGAGCCGGTGGGCGGG
This sequence comes from Stenotrophomonas sp. YJH_SMC_123, assembly GCF_059368215.1. Lineage (NCBI taxonomy): Bacteria > Pseudomonadati > Pseudomonadota > Gammaproteobacteria > Lysobacterales > Lysobacteraceae > Stenotrophomonas > Stenotrophomonas sp. YJH_SMC_123. The sequence goes on along the minus strand of NZ_JCAFRM010000003.1, from coordinate 93,410 downwards.
CAGTGGCTGCCGCCGTTGGCCGTGCTGGGCGCGATGCCGCCGCTGCCGCGCCTTGCGCTGCTGCTGCGGGTGGGGGGCAGCCTGGACGAGGGCATCGCCATGCGCGTGCTCGACCAGGACGAGGCCGGCTACCAGCACCTGCTGGCCGACGCCTGCCCGCGTGATGCCCACGGCCAGCCGGATGCCTCGGCCTGGCGCCAGTTGGCCGAACAGGTGCAGGCGCGTATCCGTGAGTTGCCGGCCGCGCGCCTGCAGCAGCTGCAACAACCCGCCGCCGCGACCGCCCACAATGAAGCCCCGACCCCGAGCTGGCGCGCACCGCAGCGCGATGAGCGGGCGGCCGCCAATGGCAAGCGCCGTCGCACGAACGCCAAGCCACGTTGGCGCGGTCCGCTGATCCTGCTGGCGACCGTGGCGGTACTGTTGGCCGCAGCGCTGGGCTGGCGCCACTGGCAGGGGCATTCCTTCGGCAGTGATGCACCGCTGCCGGAGGGGGTGGTGGGCGAAGCCGGTCCGGTTACGGTGGAAGCCCTGCCACCCAGCAAGGTCAACGCCACGCCGGATGCGACCACGGCCCAGGCCACGGACGACGCAGCGATGCTGGCCGATCGTGACTACCCGCTGGTTGCCGATGCCGACCTGTACGCGTGGACTGCCGCGGGCGGCCCGCTGCCGGTGGATGAATCGCAATCCAGGCCGAGCCGGCCGGAGCCGGCCAGTGCCACGCTGGAAACCGCTGCTGCCGATGAATAAGTCCGTGTTCGCCAGCCTGCTGCTGGCCCTGCCGTTGTCGCTGTCTGCCGCGCCGCAATCGTTGAACGTGCCGTTGCCGCCACCGACGTCGCCGACCACGCCGGTGGCTTCGCCAGCACCGTCGACGGCAGCACCCTCTGGCTTCGCCCAGCTCGATGCGCAGCAGCAGCGCCAGCGCCGCGCCGACTACGCCGCCTGGCGGGCGCTGCCGGAAGGAGAGCGCGAGCGCATCCGCCAGGCGGCTGCGCGATTCAATGCGCTGCCTGCGGACCAGCAGCAGCGCCTGCGCCAACAGTTCCGCGACCAGGACCAGGCGTTCCGCGACGGGTGGCGGCTGGGCCCGCAACTGGGCCTGGAATTCCCCAAGCTGCATGGCTTGTTCGGCTTCGTGCCGCCGGAACAGCGCGAGACCGCGCTGGCCGTACTGCGCCAGCTCAGCCCGGCGCAGCTGGCCCAGCTGACTCTGGTCGCGCAGCGAACGCCACCGCAGGAACGCGACGCAGTGCGCAGCGCCTTCCTCGCCGTGCCCGCCGCCGAGCGCGACAGCTGGCTCAAGCGCCAGGCCGGCCAGTAAAAAAGGGGACGGAGGGGATTAAGTCGCATCCGGCACTAGCGGGCCTGAAACGACTTAATCCCCTCCGTCCCCTTTTTGTGTGGGGCGGCTGAAACCCAGCATTCACGCCATGTCATGGGAATGCACGCGCCGCCCGCGTAAGATGGGCGCCCGCAACCCGGTGCCTGTGCCCTTCGCGCGCAACCGCAGTTCGCTTCAAGCACCTTATGTCTACTGCAACCTCCACGCCGCGCTTCAGCAAGGAAGTCGGCGCCACCGGTCTGCTCGCCCTGCCGCTTGTGCTGGGCCATGTGTCCACCGGTCTGATCTCCTTCGTCGACAACGTGATTGCCGGCCACCACGCCACGGCCACACTGGCCGCCGTCACCATCGGTACGGCGCTGCTGTGGCTGCCGATGCTGATTCCGATCGGCACCCTGATCTCGCTCACCGCCTCGGTGTCGCAGCTGCATGGCGCCGGCCGCGAGCGCGAGATCGGCCCGCTGTTCCGCCAGGCACTGTGGCTGGCCTTGGGGCTGGGCCTGATCATGTTCACCTTCCTCACCGTGGTGCCGCCGCTGCTGCCGTCGTTCGGCATCGCGCCGGACATCGTGCCGGGGGCGACCGCGTTCCTGCATGCGGTGCGCTGGGGCGGACCTGCGCTGACCCTGTACTTCTGCATGCGCTATCTCAGTGAAGGCATGCACTGGACGCTGCCGACGATGCTGCTCGGCTTCGGTGGCCTGCTGGTGCTGGCACCGATGGGCTATGTGCTGGCCAACGGCAAGCTCGGCTTCCCGGAAATGGGCGCCGAAGGCCTGGGCATCGCCTCGGCGGTGATGATGTGGCTGCAGGCGATCGCCTTCGCCACCTACCTGTGGTTCACCAGGCGCTTCGCCCATCTGCAGCTGTTCTCGCATTTCGAAGGGCCGCGCTGGAAGGCGATCTGGGACTTGCTGCGCACCGGCCTGCCGATCGGCATCACCGTGCTGATGGAGGGCGGCCTGTTCATCGTCACCGCGCTGCTGATCGGCCGCCTTGGTGCCAACGAAGCCGCTGCGCACCAGATCGCGATCAATGTCGCGCAGCTGTGCTTCATGATCCCGATGGGCGTGGCCGAGGCCACCACCGTGCGCGTCGGCCATGCGGTCGGCCGTGGTGACGGCTTCGGCGTGCGGCGTGCGGCCTGGGCCGGTTACGCGATCATCATGGGCACGCAGACGTTGTCGGCGGCGGTGCTGCTGTTCGGCCACGATGCCATCGTCGGTGTGTACACCAACGACCTGGCGGTGGCCGGCCTGGCCTCGACCCTGCTGCTGTACGCGGCCACCTTCCAGTTCCCGGACGGCATCCAGGTGCTGTCGGCCGGCGCGCTGCGCGGCCTGAAGGACACCCGCGTGCCGATGTTCATCGCCATGTTCGCGTACTGGGGCCTGGGCATGCCGCTCGGCGCCGGGCTCGGCCTGGGGCTGGGCATGGGCCCGCAGGGCATGTGGATCGGCCTGATCGTCGGCTTGACCGCCGCTGCCATCCTGATGGGCTGGCGCCTGCGCCGCAGCAGCCAGCGCATCGGGCAATCCGCGCTGTCCTGATCTTCCCGCCCGCCACGTTCACCCGTGACGGGCGATCCCCTGACTTGTGTCCGATGCTGCATCACGCGGCACCGGCTATGCTGGTACCACGGCAAGAAGCCATCCGGAGCGTTCCATGAATCAACCCGTGCCCCCGCTGCCCCCGGCGCGTCGCAACCCCGTCGCCAGTTTCTTCATCGGGCTGTGGGACGTCATGAACTTCACCCGCCGGTTGATCCTCAACCTGGTGTTCTTCGGCCTGCTGTTCCTGCTGCTGGTGATGTTCGTCATCGCCGCCGGCATGGGTGCCGGTGCCAGCAAGTCGCTGCAGGACCGCACGACGCTCGTGATCGCGCCGGAAGGCCGCTTGGTCGAGCAGTTCAGCGCCGACCCGGTCAGCCGCGCGCTGGCCAAGGCGGTGGGTGACAACGGCGCCGAGGAGATCCAGCTGCGCGATCTGCTGCGGGTGATCGAGTCGGCCAAGGAAGACAAGAAGATCGAGCGCGTGGTGCTGGAGCTGGACAAGCTGCAGCCGTCCGGTTTCGCCTCGCTGCGTGAGGTGGCCGCCGCGCTGCAGGACCTGCGCGCCTCCGGCAAGCAGCTGGTGGCCTACAGCGAGAGCATGGGCCAGTCGCAGTACCTGCTGGCCGCGCAGGCCGACGAGGTCTACCTGGACCCGATGGGTTCGGTCGTGCTCGAAGGCCTCGGCCGCTACCGCCAGTACTTCCGCACCGGCCTGCAGGACAAGCTGGGCGTGGACGTGCACCTGTTCAAGGTGGGCGAGTACAAGTCCGCGGCCGAGCCGTACGTGCTCGACGCGGCGTCGCCGGCCTCCAAGGAAGCCGACCTGTTCTGGATGAACGACGTGTGGCAGCGCTACCTGGGCGACATCGCCAAGGCCCGCCGCCTGGATCCGGCACAGCTGGCCGCCGGCATCGACACCCTGCCGGAAGGCATCGCTGCCGCCGGTGGTGACCTGGCCAAGTTCGCCCTGCAGCAGAAGCTGGTGACCGCGCTGAAGACCCGCGAGGAATTCGAGGATCTGATGATCGAGCGCGGCGTGGCCGACGAGGATGCCGACGGTGGTTTCCGCAACGTTGACTTCGGCCGCTACCTGGCCCTACTCGACGCGCGCCGCAACCCGGTGGACTCGCGTCCGCAGGTGGCCGTGGTGGTGGCCGCCGGCGAAATCAGTGGCGGTGACCTGCCGGCCGGCCGCATCGGTGGCGAGTCGACGTCGGCGCTGCTGCGTGCCGCGCGCGACGACGACAACGTGAAGTCGGTGGTGCTGCGGGTGGATTCGCCGGGCGGTGAAGTGTTCGCCTCCGAGCAGATCCGTCGTGAAGTGGTAGCCCTGCAGGCCGCTGGCAAGCCGGTCGTGGTGTCGATGGGTGATCTGGCCGCTTCCGGTGGCTACTGGATCAGCATGAACGCCGATCGCATCTATGCCGATCCGTCGACCATCACCGGTTCGATCGGCATCTTCGGCATGGTGCCGAACTTCAGCCGCGCGCTGGACAAGATCGGCGTGCACACCGACGGTGTCGGCACCACCCGCTTCGCCGGCGCCTTCGATGTCACCCGCCCGATGGACCCGGCCGTCGGCCAGGTCATCCAGACGGTGATCAACAAGGGCTACGCGGACTTCACCGGCCGTGTCGCCGACGCCCGCAAGAAGCCGGTCGAGGCCGTGGACGAGGTCGCCCGTGGCCGCGTGTGGAGCGGTGCACAGGCCAAGGAACGCGGCCTGGTCGACGCCTTCGGTGGCCTGAAGGACGCGGTGGCCGATGCGGCCAGCCGCGCCAAGCTGGGCAAGGCCGATGCCTATCGCGTGCGCTACATCGAGAAGGCAGCCACGCCGTTCGCACAGTTCGTCAGCGGTTTCGCCGGCAGCCGCGCCGGTGCCTGGATGCTGTCCGATTCGGGGATGGCGCGGATGATGCTGGCACGCACGATGCCGGAAGTGGACACTCAGTTGCGCTTCGTCGAGAACGCGGCCCGCGAGAAGGGCAATGGCGCTCCGGTGAAGGCGCTGGCGTACTGCTTCTGCGGATTCTGATCGGCAACGGTACCGAATGAAAACGCCCGGCTCTGGCCGGGCGTTTTCGTTCATGGGGTCGGATTCCTTGGCAGCACAAAGGTCTCTGACCCCACAGGTCATTGCGTCGCGTCGGCTTCGGCCTTGCGCTCACGCGCAGCGGCATCATCGACGGTTTTCTGCACGTCCTTGGCGCGGTCCAGCGGGTCGTTGATCGCACGCGACATCGCTCGTGGCACCGGTGGCTTCTCCGGGTTCGGCGTGGGCGGCCGCTGGCAGGCCGCCAGCAGCAGGCTGGCCAGCAGCGACGTGGACTGGATCAGGATGCGCATGGCGGCTCTCCGCGGTGGGCGTATGGCAAGTGTCGCATCCCCGGCCGAGCGCTGCCGTGAGCGCGTATCCTTGCGGCATCGAAACACAGCGGGCGCGGCCCCGGAGGACTCATGACCCAGCAACGGTGGCGCCTGGACGGCCAGACGGCCCTGATCACGGGTGCCAGCGCCGGTATTGGCCTGGCCATTGCGCACGAACTGGCTGGCCTCGGCGCCGACCTGATGATCGTCGGCCGCGACATCGACATGCTGGAAACGGCGCGCGACGAACTGCTGGATGTCTATCCGCAGCACCAGGTGCACGCGCTGGCGGCCGATGTCTCCGATGACGAGGACCGTCGGCAGATCCTGGACTGGGTGGAAGATCACAGCGATGGCCTGCACATCCTGGTCAACAATGCCGGTGGCAACGTCACCAAGGCGGCCACGGAATATTCCGAGGACGAATGGCGCAAGATCTTCGAGACCAACCTGTTCTCGGCCTTCGAGCTGTCGCGCTACGCGCATCCGCTGCTGGCCCGGCACGCGTCGTCGTCGATCGTCAATGTCGGCAGCGTGTCCGGGCTGACCCATGTGCGCAGTGGCGTGGTCTATGGCATGACCAAGGCGGCGATGCACCAGATGACCCGCAACCTGGCCGTCGAGTGGGCGGAGGATGGCATCCGGGTCAACGCGGTGGCGCCCTGGTACATCCGCACGCGGCGCACGTCCGGTCCGTTGTCGGACCCGGACTACTACGAGGAAGTGATCAACCGCACGCCGATGCGCCGCATCGGCGAGCCGGAGGAAGTGGCCGCAGCCGTTGGCTTCCTGTGCCTGCCGGCGGCCAGCTATGTCACCGGCGAATGCATCGCGGTGGATGGCGGCTTCCTGCGCTACGGGTTCTGATCTTCCAAAAGGTAGTGCCGGCCGCTGGCCGGCAACTGGAATCATTTGAAGATCCTGCGATTGCCGGCCAGCGGCCGGCACTACCGGGTGGCCGTCACCCTGGTACCGGGCAGTTGCTGGCCTCCAGCACGCCCTGCAGCCGTTCGCGTTCCGCACGGGCATTGTCGCGGTTTTCCGGCGAGGCGAACCGCTCACGGCCACGTGCGTCGCGGAAGCGTTGCTGCCAGCTGCTGCAGCGCTGCGCGTCCGGCAGTTCCTCGCAGCGGTCGCGCACCACTTCGCAGCCGGCGGCATTGACCGGCGTGGCGCCGCCCAGTCCCTGCACGGTCATCAGTTCGCAGCGCCCGGGGGCGGCTTCGTATTCGTGCAGGTAGCCACCGCCCTGGCTGTCGGTGCACTGGAAGATCGGTGGCAGCGGCGGCTTCGGCGGCGCATTGCTGTCCGGCGCGGCATCGGCCTGGCGTGGCAGCGATGCACTGTCGAGTATCAGATCGCCGCCTTCGCGTTCGACCATGCCAGCTTCCATGATCGTGCGTCCTTCGCCGGGGCGACGAGGCGCGGGTGCGGGAACGGACGGCGCAGTGGCCGCGGCCGGTCCGGGCGCGGCCGGCACGGGTGCCGCTGACGCCGGCGCCGGCGGAGCACTGGCCGGCACCCTCACCACCTGCTGCTTGCTGCCGGCAGGGCAGGGCGTGCGTTGCAGGGTGGGCACATCGCTGCTGCTGGAGGTACAACGGTAGATCACCCCGTCGTCGGCCAACGCGTTGCCGGCGAACAGGCCCAGGGCCAGCCAGATCAGGTTCTTCATGCGCACAGCGTACATGCCCCGGCAGGCATCGCGCTCAGCGTTCGCAGTCCCGCGACAGGCGCGCGTCGATGCCGCGCTGTTCATTGCTGATGGCGGTGCGCTCACTCTGCAGCGCGCTGTTGTAACGGCGGTCCAGTTCCCAGCGGCGGTCACGCAGGCGCGCACAGACGTCCTGCGGCGGCAGCGCATGGCAGCTGTCACGGACCAGCACGCTGCCGGCCGGCACCTGCACGCCGACGCCCACCGCAGGCGGCCGGTAGCCTGTGCCTTCACCGATCGGCGCACCGACCGGCGTGCCGAAGCCCGGGCGTGGACCGGGATGGACCGCGCCGTGGTGCCCGTGCGGGAGCCACACGCTGGTCCACAACGGGACCCAGCGCGGATTGCCCTCGTTGCTGTCGCTGGTGTAGCGGCGACCGTCGTCGCTCACGCACTCGTACAACGGTTGTGGCGGCTGGATGTAGACGTGGCGGACTTCGCGATCGCGCATCACCGGAACCTCGCTGGGCACCGCGGGAGGGGCGTCGCTGCGCACCACCCGGGGTGCCGGATCGCGCGGGCGCTGCAGGTCACGCACCTCCTGCCGGCCGCTGCTGCAGGGCCTGTCCTGCAGGGCCACGGCGCCATTGCTGGCGACGCAGCGGTAGACGCGCACGTCCTCGGCGGCCGATGCGGTCCATGGCAGCAGCAGGCACAGGCCCAGGGCGGTGCGCAGCAGGTTCATGGCGGCAGGGTGCGTGATTGTGCGTGGCAGTGCAATCGTCCGCTCAGGAGCGCAGCACGTTGCCGCTGAGCGCGTCGCGGATCGGGGTGGGCTGGGCCAGGCCGCCGGTTTCGCCATCGAGGATGCCATCGAGCAGGCGCAGCAGGCGTGGATCCAGCTCGGCACGGCTGCGTGCCGGTGGTTCACCGGCCAGGTTGGCGCTGGTGGAGACGAGGGGCCCCCCCCAGGCGCGGCACAGGGCGGCGACCAGCGGGTGCGCGCTGATGCGCACGGCGATGCCGCTGTGCTCGCCGGTAATCCAGGGCTGGGCGCGCGGACCGGCCGGCAGGATCCAGGTGTTGGCACCCGGCCAGCTGGCCAGCACCGCGCGCTGGCGGGCATCGGGCAACGCCTGCAGGCGCACCCAGCCCTCCAGCTGCGACAACTCGGCGGCGACCAGGATCATGCCCTTCTCGATCGGGCGCTGCTTCAGCCGCAGCACCATGTGCACCGCCGCCTCATGCGAGGGATCACAGCCCAGGCCCCAGACCGCTTCGGTCGGATAGGCGATCACGCCGCCGGCGCGGAGCGTGGCGACAGCAGAGTCCAGGGTGAGTTCTTTCATGGCGGCGACCGGCCCGACGTGGGCCCCCATTATCCCCCTGCGGCGTGCAGAAGGGGTGGACCCTGGCCCGGTAGTGCCGGCCGCTGGCCGGCATCGGGTGCTTCTGGATGTTGCCGGCCAGCGGCCGGCACTACCCCTTATCCACGCATGGCGTGAATCTACTTCGCGGCTTTCTTGACGGCCTTCTTCGCCGGTGCCTTCTTTGCAGCGGCCTTCTTTACCACGGCCTTCTTCGCCGCCTTCTTGGCAGGCGCTTTCTTGGCTGCGGCCTTCTTCGGCGCCGCTTCCTTCTTCACCGCCGCCTTCTTGGCCGGTGCCTTCTTCGCGGCAGCCTTCTTGGCGCCGAAGCCCTTGCGCACGGGCTTGCCGGTTTCTTCCATCAGCTGCTGCACTTCGGCCAGGGTCAGCGATGCCGGCTCGCGATCCTTGGGGATCTTGCCGTTCATCCTGCCGTCGCTGATGTACGGGCCGAAGCGGCCGTTCAGCACTTGGATGTCGCTGCCCTCGAACTCCTTGATGATCCGGTTGCGCGCGATCTCTTCCTTCTCTTCGATCAGGAACACGGCGCGGGCCAGGTCGATGGTGTACGGGTCGTCTTCCTTCTTCAGCGAGGCATAGGTGCTGCCGCGCTTGGCGAACGGGCCGAAGCGGCCGATGCCGACGCTGACCGGCTCGCCGTTGTCCTCGCCCAGCGCGCGTGGCATCAGGAACAGTTCCAGCGCGTCTTCCAAGGATATGGTGTGCATCGACTGGCCGGGGCGCAGCGAGGCGAATTTCGGCTTCTCCTCGGCGTCCTCGGCGGTGCTGCCGATGGCGGCGTAAGGCCCGAAGCGGCCGAGGCGCACGCTGACCGGCTTGCCGGTCTTCGGGTCGGTGCCGAGCTCGCGCGCGCCACTGGCCTCGGCGCGGTCCACCGATTCCTTCTTGTCTTCCACCAGCTCCTTGAACGGCTCCCAGAAGCGGGCCATCAGCGGGATCCACTCTTCTTCGCCACGCGAGACGGCGTCGAGCTCGTCTTCGAGCTTGGCGGTGAAGTCGTAGTCCACGTACTGGGTGAAGTGGCTGGACAGGAACTTGGACACCGCGCGGCCGACGTCGGACGGGCGGAAGCTGCGGCCTTCCATTTCCACGTACTTGCGGAACAGCAGGGTCTGGATGATCGAGGCGTAGGTCGACGGACGGCCGATGCCGTACTCTTCCAGCGCCTTCACCAGCGCCGCTTCGGTGTAGCGCGGCGGCGGCTGGGTGAAATGCTGCTCGGCCTGGATGCGTTCCAGCGGCACGCGGTCGCCCGGCTTCATCGCCGGCAGCTTGCGGCCTTCGTCCTCGTCTTCGGCGCTCTTGTTGTCCTTGCCTTCCTCGTACACGGCCAGGAAGCCGGGCACCACCACGGTGGTACCGCTGGCACGGAACACGTGCTCGCTGCCAGCCGACAGGTCGACGCTGACCGTGTTGAGCGTGGCCGGAATCATCTGGCAGGCGACGGCGCGCTTCCAGATCAGTTCGTACAGGCGGCGCTCGTCGTCGGTCAGGAAGCGGGCGACCTGCGACGGAGTGCGCAGGGCCGAGGTCGGGCGCACCGCCTCGTGCGCTTCCTGGGCGTTCTTGGACTTGGTCTGGTAGGTGTTCGGCTGGTCGGGCAGCGAGGCGATGCCGTAATCACGGGCGATCACGTCGCGGATTTCGGCCAGCGCGTCCTGCGACAGGTTCACCGAGTCGGTACGCATGTACGAGATGAGGCCGACGGTGCCTTCGTCACCGATCGCCACGCCTTCATACAGCTTCTGCGCCACCTGCATGGTCTTGCGGGTGGTGAAACCGAGCTTGCGCGAGGCTTCCTGCTGCAGGGTGGAGGTGGTGAACGGCGGCGCCGGGCGGCGCTTGCGCTCCTTGCTGGCCACGTCGGTGACATGCAGCGAGCCCTGCGCGGCCTGCTGGATGCGCAGGCGGGCGGCTTCGGCGGTGTCGCCGTCGGTGATGGTGAACTGCTCGAATTTCTGCCCGTCCAGCTTGACCAGCTTGGCGTTGAAGTGCTGCGACGGGTGTGCGCACTCGGCGGCGATCGACCAGTACTCGCGGGCGATGAAGGCTTCGATCTCTTCCTCGCGCTCGACGATCATGCGCAGCGCCGGGCTCTGCACGCGGCCGGCGGACAGGCCGCGCTGGACCTTGCGCCACAGCACCGGCGACAGGTTGAAGCCGACCAGGTAGTCCAGCGCGCGGCGCGCCTGCTGGGCATCGACCAGGTCGCTGGCGATCGCGCGCGGCTGGCTGATCGCTTCCTTGATGGCGCGCGGGGTGATCTCGGTGAACACCACGCGCTGCATCGGCTTGTCCTTGACCAGCCCGCGTTCCTTCAGGATCTCGGCGATATGCCAGCTGATCGCTTCACCTTCGCGATCCGGGTCGGTCGCCAGCAGGATGTCGTCGGCGCCCTTGGCGGCCTTGGCGATCGCGTCGACATGTTTTTCGTTCTTGTCGATCACGTCGTAGTGCATGGCGAACCCGTTGTCCGGGTCGACCGCGCCTTCCTTCGGAATCAGGTCACGCACATGCCCATACGAGGCCAGGACGGTGTAGTCCTTGCCGAGGTATTTGTTGATCGTCTTGGCCTTGGCCGGCGATTCGACGATGAGCAGGTGCTTGGGCATGGCAGCAGTGTCTGTGGGGCGAGCCGCAGGGGAGGGGCCGCTAGGGTGGAGCAAACGGCCGCATTAGTGAAGCGGCCACGGACAAATCAATACGCTGAACGCCCGGTAGTGTGCCGGGCGTTCAGGTTTCACCTTATTAGAGGAATCACGCCCGGCCAGCCCCTGTCAAGCAGCCAGACGTGAGGATGGCCGTTCATGAGGCCATCTTGGCGATGAAGCCGACCGCGGCCACCAGCAGCACCAGGCCCGCCAGCACCAGCAGGCCGGTGAGCACCAGGATCACGATGGTGACCGTGCCCAGCTCATGGCGCTGCAGGTGCGGCTGGTCGGTGTAGGCCCAGCGGTCGACCACCAGGGTGTCGCAGATCATGTCGTGCAGGCCCTGCTTGCGCTCGGTGAAGGCGGCCATCAGGAAGCCGATGCCGAGGGTGAAGCTGCTCAGCAGCATGGCCCAGTAGCGGCCGAAGGCGCGGCCCTTGGTCAGGCGATCGCCGTTGCTGCGCACGACCTTGATGCCGACCGCCATCTTGCCCAGCGTGGCGCCACCCTGCGAGGAATGGAACCAGGTGTAGTAGGCAACGCCGATGGCCATGTTGATCAGCGCGCTGGCCACCTGCGCGACGATTTCGATGGAGGTCTCGCCGCTGCCCACCGCGCCCATGCTGGCGCCAAGCACCACGCCGATGATGGCGCCGATGATGCCGCCCGGAATGGCCAGCACGAAGTAGTCGATCATGTACGCCGCTACGCGCTTCCAGAAGCCTGCGTAGACCACCTCGCCGCCGATCACCGGCTGCGGGCCACCGGCACCGGAAGCGGCCGGGGCGCTGTAGGGCGAGCTGCTGAGCGCGCCCGTGCCAGGCAGCGGTGCAGTGCCGTTGTCGATGGCGGCGTAGTCGCCGCGCAGGTCGAAGCCGCCGCTGGCGGTGGCCGTGCTGGCATCGGCCAGTGTCTGCAGGCCGAGCTCATCGACCACCTGGCGCAGTGCAGCCCACTGGGCCATGCCTTCGCGCCAGACCAGGGTGTCCAGGTTCAGTTCGCCCCGCTGGAAGCGCTGGCGGATTTCCTGGACCGGCAGCGGGCCCTGGCGTTGCTGTCCTTCGGCGTAGTACCACTCGGTCATTGCATGTTCCCTGTTGGATCGTCCTTGGAGGTGCTGCCGTGCACGTGGCTCAGCCGCGGCACGACGGCGGCAGGTACTTGTCGTCGCTTTCACCGCTGCATTCCCAGCGGCCGCTGTCGCGATCATATTCCAGCCACAGCAGGTCGCCATCGAGGCTCTTGCCGGGCACGGCCAGCGTTGCTTCGATGCCGCAGTGGCCGTTGTTGAAGCGGCCGATGTTCACCGCCGACAGGCCGGCCTGGGTGAAATCACCCGGCGCCGGGAAGCCGGCATCGTTGGCACCGGGGCAGCGGCCTTCGTCGTCGGCGAAGTGCTGCACCTGCTGTTTCAGCGGCTGCAGGGCATTGACCGCGGTGGCAACCTTGGCACGCACGGTGTAGTCGTTGTAGGCAGGCAGGGCGATCGCCGCGAGGATGGCCATGACCGGCACCAGCACCAGCAGCAGGCCGCCGCCGATGATCGCGGTCAGGGCGCAGCCGGAGAGCTTCTTTTTCTGCGGCGGCAGCACCCCGGCCGGGGTCTGCGTGGCATAGGGCGTGGACGGTGGCAGCACCGGTGGTTGCGGCGGCGGCGGCGCAACCGGTTCCGGTTCGGGCTCCGGCTCGGGTTCCACGGCCGGCGCGGCGACGTCCAGCGCCGGCACGATCAGGCCCAGCTCATCGACCACGCTGCGCAACGGCTGCCATTGCGGCAGGCCGTCGCGCCAGACCAGGGTGTCCAGGGAGATCTGGTTGTTGCGGAACAACTCGACCAACTGTTCCGCCGGCAGCGGGCCTTGCTGCCGGTTGCCTTCTGCGTGGAACCACTCGCTCACGGGGACGCTCCTGAATGCGCTATGCCCCCAAGTGTACGGTCAGTGCAGGGGTTCTGGCTCGTCCATGAACATCTGCGTCTCCATCCAGGCGTAGGCCGCTTCGGAGCCGGGCTGGTTGAACAGCACCATCAGCACGACCCACTTCAGGTCGTCCAGGTCCAGTTCGTCCTGGTCCAGGGCCATCGCCCGGTCCAGCACCAGCTCGCGCTGGTCGGCGTCGAGGATGCCGTGCTGTTCCAGGTACAGCAGGAAGCCGCGGCATTCCACGTCCAGCTTGTCCAGCTCGGGGCCGTGGTAGATGCGCACGGGGCCATCGACCCGCGCCTGGGCCACGCTCGGCCGCTGCGCGGCCAGGGCATCGAGCCAGTCGAACGCCTTGTTGATCTCGGTGGGGCTGAAACCGGCCTGGATCAGGCCGTTCTGGAGCGAATCGCGGTCACGGATCAGGTCCGCATCTTCGCTGAAATAGTGTTCAAACAGGTACAGCAGTACATCCAGGATGCTCTCTTTCATTGCCCCTCGGCCTGCGTCGCGCGACGCTGTGGAGGTGAAGAAACTAGGGAGTTCGACAGTAGCGGCCGTGTACGCACACCACGATTCCCGCCAGTTCCATGGCCAGCAGCATGGAGGACACCTGTGACGCCGTCAATCCACAACGCGTGATCAGTGAATCCATACCGCTTGGGTTGTGGTCCAGCGCCCGCCACAAGCACTGGTAGTCAGGGTCGTCGGCCCAGCGCGCCGGCAGGAGCGCCGGCGGTGCCTGTTCAGTGGGGGTGGCCAACCGCGATTGCAAGCCCGGCAGCTGCTGGCGAAGGGCGGGGGCGAGCAGTTCCAGGACCTCCTCGGGGCGCTCGACCAGCGCCGCGCCCTCGCGGATCAGGCGATGGCAGCCGGTCGCGCGCGGGTTGAGCACCGACCCGGGCAGGGCACAGACCTCGCGGCCTGCCTCGGCGGCCAGGCGCGCGGTGATCAGCGCGCCCGAGCGCTGCGCGGCCTCGACTACCACGGTGGCCAGCGCCAGTCCGGCCACCAGCCGGTTGCGCGCAGGGAAGTGGCTGGGACGGGCAGCCGTGCCCGGCAGGTACTCGCTGAGCACCACGCCTTCGGCGGCGATCCGCGCCTGCAGCCGCGCGTGGCTGTCCGGATAGGCCCGGTCGGGGCCGGTGCCGATCACTGCCATGGTGCAGCCGCCGGCCTCCAGCGCAGCCTGGTGCGCGGCCGCATCGATGCCTGCGGCCAGGCCGCTGGTCACCGCCAGGCCGGCCTCGACGAAGCAGCCGGCAAAACGCGCGGCCAGTGCACGCCCGCCCGGGGTGGGCGAGCGGCTGCCGACCAGCGCCACCGAAGGGCGCCAGGCCAGGCAGGGATCACCGGCCACGAATAGCGCCAGCGGCGGGTTGGGTACCTCCAGCAGTGATGGCGGAAAGGCCGGATCGGTACACGGCAGCAGGTGATGGTTGTCCTGTTCCAGCCAGCGCCGGGCGGATGTCCAGGCCCGGGTATCGGGGCGTTCCAGGGCGGCGCACTGCTCCGGCGTGCAACCGTGCGCACGCCAGGTCGCAGTGCCTTGCGCGATGGCGGTTTCCGCATCGCCCGCGGCCTGCAGCAGGGCCCGTCGGGACGCCAGTGCGCCTCCCGCCATCAACAGGCGCAGCAGCGCCTCGTATGCATGTGTGGTCATCCCCCACTATCGGCCGCACACAACAAAGGCGCCCTAGGGCGCCTTCGCATGTGGCTGTCAGGTTTTGCCGGAGGTGCCTGCCGGCCCGCGGCCGGCACTCCAGTGGTGGCCGGGGCAGTCCGGCAACCGTTACTTCGCGTCCGGGTGCAGCGCGTTGTAACCCACCTGCACCGGCTTCACGCCCTGCATCACCAGCGCGTAGCTGACGTTGTCGAAGGTGCGGAACACCATCGCATGCGCGGCATATTCATCCGGCAGCGAGACCCGGCCTGCGCCGGTGCTGAGCGAGTCGTCCATGCGCGAGGAGGTCGGGTACTTCATGCGGTGCGCTACATGGCGGCCCGGGCGCCACAGCGAGAACACGGTGCCGTTGTCCACGCCCTGGGCACGGCCGGCCGAAATCGCGATCACGTCGCGTGGGCCACCGGCGGTGAACATGTCGGTGACCGCCAGCACGCGCACGTCCACGCCCTCGACACCCGCAGCGGGTACGTGGGGCACGAACTGCAGGTCGTACGGCCGGGCTTCGACCGGCACCAGGCGGTCGCCGGCGCGCACTTCGCGGCCGCCGACGTTCTTGTCCAGCACCAGCGTGGAGGCCTCGACCTTGCCGCCGGCGATCTGGGTGATGGTGCCCGTGGCGACCTGGGCCAGTTCGTAGCCGAGCACGCCACGACGTGCGTTGGGTGCGT
Organism: Stenotrophomonas sp. YJH_SMC_123; assembly: GCF_059368215.1. Lineage (NCBI taxonomy): Bacteria > Pseudomonadati > Pseudomonadota > Gammaproteobacteria > Lysobacterales > Lysobacteraceae > Stenotrophomonas > Stenotrophomonas sp. YJH_SMC_123. The sequence goes on along the minus strand of NZ_JCAFRM010000003.1, from coordinate 78,175 downwards.
TGTAGGCCTTCCACAGGTTGCCGCTGCCCGGGGTGACGTCGCCATTGGCGGTCAGGTCCTCGGTCGGCTTGGGCTGGGCGTAACGCACGGTCGGGCGTACCACGGCCCAGCGCTGGCCCACCTGGGCATCCGCCAGGCGCACGTAGACGGTGTCGCCACCGGACACGCGCAGGCGGCTGTCCTCCAGGCCGACGACGTAGGGCAGCTGCTTGACGCTGTCGACAACGCTCAGCTGCTTCAGGAACGGCTCGACCTGGACCAGCGGAATGGCGTCGATCGGGGCCTCCTGGCGCGGACCGGCCTGGGACACGGTCACCCGGTCCAGGTAGGCCAGGCTCAGCACGTCACCTGGATAGATCAGGTGCGGGTTGGCGATCTGCGGATTGGCTTGCCAGATCTCCGGCCACAGCCAAGGCTTCTGCAGGAAACGTGCGGCGATATCCCACAACGTATCCCCTTTTCGGACCACATAGGTGTCCGGGTGCCCGCCATTCACTTCCACGGCGGTAGCATAGGCAGCCACGGTCAGCATCGCCGCGGCGACGACCGTACGAAAACGAAGCAACATAGGTGTGAAGCCCTGATTCCCCAACAGGTCCACGCACTATAGTCCAGAAACCGGGGCGCAAGGCAAGCGTTGGAGCTAGAATCTGCGACGTATGCCGGCGTGCCGGCCCCCTACCCGGAAACAGCCATGGCCCTTCTCCCCATTCTCGAGTTCCCCGATCCGCGCCTGCGTACCAAGGCTGCGTTGATCGACGCCGCCGAAGTCACCACGCCGGCCTTCCAGGAACTGATCGACAACATGTTCCTGACCATGTACGACGCCCCGGGCATCGGCCTGGCCGCCACCCAGGTGGACGTGCACAAGCGCTTCATGGTCATCGATGTCAGCGAAGAGAAGAATGAACCGCATGTGTTCATCAACCCGGAAATCGTCGCCAAGGACGGGGGCCGGGTGTACCAGGAGGGCTGCCTGTCGGTCCCGGGCATCTTCGCCGACGTGACCCGCGCTGACACCATTACCGTGAAGTACCTGGACCGCAACGGCCAGGAGCAGCAGCTGGAGGCCGGTGAAGTGCTGGCCACCTGCATCCAGCACGAGATGGACCACCTGGACGGCAAGCTGTTCATCGACTATCTGTCGCCGCTCAAGCGCGAGATGGTCCGCAAGAAGCTGGCCAAGCAGCGCAAGCACGTGGCGTGATCGCCAATCCGGGCCGCCCTCCGGGTGGCCCGTGCCTGCGCGACGCGCGCGGGCTGTACGGCGCCGGCCGACGGCGCCGTTTTCTTTCCTGCACGAATCCATCCTGCAAGTGGGGTAGCCATGAGGATTGTCTTTGCCGGTACGCCGGAATTCGCGGTGTCGTCGCTGCGCGCCGCGGCGCGCCACCACGAGGTCGTGGCCGTCTATACCCAGCCTGATCGCCCGGCCGGGCGCGGCCGTGGCCTGGCACCGTCGCCGGTCAAGCTCGAAGCCGTGGCCCGTGGCATTCCGGTCTACCAGCCCGAATCGCTGAAGGATGAAGCTGCCCAGCGGCAGCTGCGCGACCTGCAGCCGGACCTGATGGTGGTGGTCGCCTACGGCCTGATCCTGCCCAGGGCGGTACTGGCGATCCCGACCCACGGCTGCTGGAACGTGCATGCCTCGCTGCTGCCGCGCTGGCGCGGTGCCGCGCCGATCCAGCGCGCGATCCAGGCCGGTGACGCAAAGACCGGCGTGTGCCTGATGCAGATGGAAGCCGGCCTGGATACCGGCCCGGTGCTGCTGCACCAGGAGCTGCCGATCGCGGCCACCGATACCGGCGGCCAGCTGCATGACAAGCTGGCCGAACTGGGCGCACAGGTGCTGTCCGACGGCCTGGGCCTGCTGCGTGCCGGCATCAAGCCGATCGCGCGGCCGCAGCCCGAGCAGGGCGTGACCTACGCGCACAAGCTGGACAAGGCCGAAGCCCGCCTGGACTGGGCGCAGGACGCCGATGCACTGGCCCGCACCGTGCGCGCCTTCAATCCGTGGCCGATCGCCGAGGCCACGCTGGCCGGCGAGCGCGTGCGCATCCACGGCGCGATCGCTCTTGACCTGGCCCACGGCCAGGCGCCGGGGGCGGTGCTGGCGGCCAGCCGCGATGGTATCGACATCGCCTGCGGCCAGGGCGCGCTGCGGCTGCGCACGCTGCAGCGCGAAGGCGGCAAGGCGATCACCGCCGCCGACTACCTCAATGCCCGCCGCGACCTGCACGTGGGGGCATAAGCGGTGTCGAAGCAGAATGATTTCTCCGTCGCCAAGGCGGCGCCGGGCGCGGCCACCCGCATGCTGGCCGCACGCGTACTGGCGCAGGTGTTCACCCGTGGCCGCTCGCTGAAGGCGGAACTGGCCTGGGCACTGCCCAAGCTGGCCGACAGTCGTGATCGGGCCTTGCTGGAAGCGCTGTGCTTTGCAGTCCTGCGCCGCCGCAGTACCTACGACGCTGCCTTGCAGTCGTGGATGCAGAAGCCGCTGTCGGCGCGTGATGCCGACCTGCGCACGTTGCTGATGGTGGGCTTCGCGCAGCTGGACGTGCTGGAACTGCCGGCGCATGCGGCCCTGTCGGCCACGGTCGACGCCGCCCGCGCGCTGGGCCGTGAGCGCCAGGCCGGGCTGGTCAACGCGATCCTGCGCCGCGCGCAGCGCGAGGGGTTCCCGGAGCAGCCTGCGCGTGACGCCTTTCCGGCGTGGCTGGCCGATGCCGTCGAGCGCGACTGGCCGTCCCAGGCCCAGGCGATCTTTGCTGCCAGCCTGCAGCCGGCGCCGCTGTGGCTGCGTGCCAACCGCCAGCAGGGGGGGCGTGACAAGGCGCTGGCCACGCTGGCCGAGGCCGGCATTGCTGCCGAAGCCAGCCCGCTCAGCGCCGACGCGCTGCGCCTGGTGGCGCCCATCGCGGTGAACCAGTTGCCGGGGTTCGCCGACGGTGCGCTGTCGGTGCAGGACCTGTCGGCGCAATGTGCGGCGGACGCGCTGGCACCGGCGTCCGGCGCCCGCGTTCTGGACGCCTGCGCGGCACCGGGTGGCAAGTCGGCGCACCTGCTGGAGCGTGACCCGAGCCTGCGCCTGCTGGCGCTGGATATCGATGCGCGTCGCCTGGCGCGTGCCCGCGATACCTACACCCGCACCGGTGTAGGTGAGGGCGCGCAGACCCGGGTGGCCGATGCCAGCGACCCCGGTGCGTGGTGGGATGGCACACCGTTCGACGCCATCCTGCTGGATGCGCCGTGTTCGGCCACCGGCGTGATCCGCCGCCAGCCGGACGTGATGTTCCACCGCCGCGCCGAGGATATCGATGCGCTGGTCGGCGTGCAGGCCCGCCTGCTGGAGGCCTGCTGGTCGATGCTGCGCCCGGGCGGCGTGCTGCTGTACGCCACCTGTTCGATCCTGCGCGCCGAGAACATCGATCAGGTGCGGGCCTTCCTGAAGTGGCATCCGGACGCGGTGGCACAGCCGCTGGATGACAGATTCGGCCTGGACTGCGAGGGGATCGCGCGCCAGCGACTGCCGGGTGACAGCGATGCTGACGGTTTCTTTTACGCGCGTCTGCTAAAAACGGCCTGACCCCCGCTGACGTTGCGAGTCCCATGCTGAAATCCCGCGCGTCGCGCGAGACGTGGTTGTTCGTGGTGATGGCCCTGCTGGTGCTGGGGGCCGGGCTGGGCCTTCGTGATCCGTGGCCGTCGGACGAGCCGCGCTTCGCGCTGGTGGCCAAGCAGATGTTCGACAGCGGCCACTGGCTGTTCCCGCACCGCGGGACCGAGCTGTACTCGGACAAGCCGCCGATGCTGATGTGGTGGCAGGCCACGCTGTACAGCCTGGTCGGGCAGTGGCGCGTGGCCTTCCTGCTGCCGTCGCTGCTGGCGGCACTGGGCACGCTGTGGTGCGTGGTCGACCTGGGCCGGCGGCTGTGGACGCGGCGGGTGGGGCTGTATGCCGGCTGGGCGCTGCTGTTCGCGCTGCAGTTCACCTTCCAGGCGAAGAAGGCGCAGATCGATCCCCTGCTGCTGCTGTTCATCACCCTGGCCAACTACGGCCTGCTGCGCCACCTGCTGCTGGGGCCTGCCTGGCGCTGGTGGTGGCTGGGCTGGTTCTTCGCCGGCATCGGCGTGATCACCAAGGGCGTGGGCATGCTGGCGCTGCTGATGATCGTGCCCGCGGCAGTCGCCACGGCGCTGCGGTGGCCACGGGTGGGCCTGCACGCGCGCGACGCGCGCTTCTGGCTGGCGCCGCTGGCCTTCCTGCTGGCGGTGTCGTTGTGGCTGGCGCCGATGCTGCTGGCCGGCTTCGCCACCGGCTCGGACGAATATCGCGCCTACATGGACGATATCCTGTTCCAGCAGACGGCGCGGCGCTACACCCATTCCTGGGATCACCACCAGCCCGCCTGGTACTTCCTGGCGACGATGCCGCTGATGTGGATCCCGGCATTCCTGGCCCTGCCCTGGGCGATTCCGGCCTGGCGCCGCCGGCTGCAACGCCGCGACGCGCGCTATCTGCTGCCGCTGGCCTGGTGGCTGATGGTGGTGCTGTTCTTCTCGATTCCCGCCGGCAAGCGCGACGTCTACATCCTGCCGGCGCTGCCGATGTTCTGCCTGGTGCTGGCACCGCTGTTGCCGGGGTTGCTGAAGCGACGCGATGTGCAGGCCGTGGTGGGGCTGTTCACCGGCCTGCTGTCATTGGGCCTGGCCGTGGCTGGCGCGATGGCGGTGCTGGGTGACCCGGCCTTCGAGCTGCGCCTGACCCATAGCCGCGGGCTCGCCCCCGGGGCCGTCGACGCGCTGGCGTGGACGATCCTGGCGATGGGCCTGTGGGGCGGATTGAGCCTGCTGGCCTGTGGCCGTCGCCGGCAGCTTGCGCTGGTGTCGACCCTGGCGGTGGTCTGGGTGCTGTACAGCCTGGTCGGCTACCCGCTGCTGAACGATTCCAGTTCGGCCCGTGGCCTGATGCGCGCGGTCGGTACCCGCCTGGGCCCCGATGCCGAGCTGGGGCTGGTGGCCTGGAAGGAACAGCACCTGCTGCTGGCCGACCGTCCCGCAGCGACCTTCGGTTTCGAGACTGACTGGGACGAGCAGCTGGTGGCGGCCACGCGCTGGCAGCGGCTGGCGCCCGGACGCCGTTGGCTGCTGGTCCACGAGTACGCGATGCTGTCGTGCGTCGACCGCAACCGCTCCGAACTGGCCGGCGTGGCCAACCGGCGGCGCTGGTGGCTGGTGCCGGCGGCGGCGGTGACGGTGCCGTGCGTGGTCACTGCCGAGGAGCGGGAACGTGAACGGCGTTTGCAGGAACATGACTAGCCAGCACGATTTCCGCTTGTCCAGTCTGCCCAAGCGGGTCCAAAGGCAGTAAAACAGCAGGCTGGGACGGGCCGCGTTGGCCCGTCCCATTCTTCCAGCAGATTGCAGCGATACTTCCCGACGTGCCAGCTTCACCGGACAACCTGAACCTCATGGCCGGCGACCCGCTGGGCGTTCCCGTCGGTGGGCGTCACGGGGTTGCACACGGGCTGGCCCAGCTGGGGCTGTTCTGCCTGCCGGCACTGGTGCTGACCGTGCCGATCAACCTGTTGCCGTATGGTCTTCTGCTGCTGCTCAGCACCCTGCTGGCGCCGGAGCTGCTGTGGCGCGCGCGGGGCATGGCCGGCCAGCCGGTGAAAGTGCTGGTCTGGCTGATGCTGGCGGTGCTGGCGCTCGGCGTACTGTCGGTGGTGCTGTTCGAACAGGGCCTGCGTGACGTCGACAACCGTTCGCGGTTCGTGGTGATCCCATGGATCGCGCTGTGGATCTGCGCGCTGCGTCCCAGCCTGCGGTGGCTCTGGTACGGCTCGTTGACCGGCCTGCTCGCCACCTTCGTGATGTCGCTGTGGCAGGTGCTGGGCGGCGCCCCGCGCGCGGAGCTGTTCACCAACGCCATCGTGCTGGCCGACATCGTGATGGTGTTGATGGTGCTGCTGGTGTTCTGCCGGCCGTCGCGGCGCTGGTCGCTGGTGATCCTCGGCATGGCCGCCGGTTGCGGCACCATCGTGCTGACCGGCAGCCGCGGTGTGTTCGCCGCCTTGCTGGCGCTGCTGGTGGTGCTGGCGCTGAGCCTGCGCTGGCGTACCGGTGCGGCGCGCCTGTCGGTGCTGGCCGGGATGCTGGCGATCGGTGCGACGCTGCTGCTGTCGGTGCCGGAGCTGCGCCACCAGGTCCGCCTGAGCGAGCTGCACAGCGACGTGCAGCGGATGGAGCTGGGCGACAGTGATTCTTCCGCCGGTGCCCGCGTCGAGCGCCTGCAGGTAGCCTGGCAGACCTTCCTCGATCATCCGCTGGTGGGTGTTGGCATCGGTCATTTCGACAGCGCGATGCAGCGCGTGCCGGTCTGCCGGGAGAACCCGGAAGAGTTGCGCTGCCACCTGGGGCATGCCCACAACGACGTGGCCGAATGGGCGGCGACCCAGGGTGTACCGGGCCTGCTGCTGTTGCTGGCGGTGTATGGCATCCCGCTGTGGTTGTTCGTGCGCCTGCATCGCCGCAGCGGACGGGCGACCTTCCGCGGGCCGGCCGCTGCCGGCGTCATGCTGGTGATCACCTACGCGTTGTGCGGGCTGACCCAGTCGATGTTCGCGCACCAGATGACGGCCAGTTTCTACGTGACCCTGGTCGGCCTGCTGACCGGCCTGTCGATCGTCGAAGGCGCGCGCCACCGGGCGATCACCGGCTCGTGATGCGTCGGCGCGCCGGGCGGGCCCCGGCGATCAGGGGTTCGGCGGGTCGGCCACGGGCTGGCCGTTGCCCAGCATCCACAGCATGATGGTCTTCTGCCGCACGTAGTTGGCGCGCACGTAGGCGTAGACCAGGCCGTGCCAGCCGTCGCGGAAGCCGCCACGGAACACGAAGCCGCGCCAGAACCGCCAGGCCGGCGCCAGTACCAGCTTGCCCAGCGTGGCCCGCTTGCCGCGTGCGAACTCGTGCTCGGCCATCATCCGCGCGTACTTCTCGGTCTTGGCCAGCTGCTGCTGCAGGGAGCGGTACGGGTAATGGACCAGGTCGCCGCGCAGGGTGCCGACGCTGCCGTCGACGCTGGCCGCCTCGTGGATCTCGCGCTTGCCGCGCCAGCCGCCGCGGCGGCGGTCGAACAGGCGCATCACCCGGTCCGGGTAGGCGTTGCCATGGCGCAGGAACCTGCCGAAGTACTCCGACAGGCGCGCGAAGCGATAGCCGGCATGGCCGGCGAAGCCACCGTCGCGGGCCCGTTCGATGGCTGCGCGCAGTTCCGGGCTGATCCGCTCATCGGCGTCCAGGCACAGCACCCAGTCGTGGCTTGCCTGCTCGACGCAGTAGGCCTTCTGGCTACGGAAGCCATCGAACGCGCGCTGCAGCACGCGGGCGCCTGCGGCCTCGGCGATGGCCAGGGTGGCATCGGTGGAGTACGAGTCCACGACGATGATTTCGTCGCAGAAGGCCAGCGAGGCCAGGCAGTCGCCGATGCGGCCGGCCTCGTTGAACGCGATAATGCAGGCCGAGATGCGAGGCCGTTCGATGGGAGCGGTCGTGGAGGACATGATGGCCGGGTACCTGTTGTTTGCGACGGAGCGCTATGCGCTGCCTATTCTCGCCCCGTTGGCGCAGGCCTTGCACGCCTCCGGGCAGGAGGTGGCGGCCTGGTTCGAGGACGGCGCGGCCGCCAGCAGCCTGCCGGGTGTGCCCAACATCGGACTGAAACAGGCCCTGGCGATGCGGCCGCGTGCCGTGTTCAGCGCCGCCAACTGGGTGCCGACCTTCCTGTCCGGCGCCAAGGTACAGCTGTTCCATGGCTTCAACGTGGAGAAGCGCGACAGTGCGCGCGGCCACTTCCGGGTGCGCGGCATGTTCGACCTGTACTGCACGCAGGGGCCGGCCACCACCGCGCCGTTCCGTGAGATCGCCGCCCTGCAGGGCCACTTCGCCGTAGCCGAGACCGGCTGGCCGAAGCTCGACCCGCTGTTCCGCGACGACGGTGGCGAGAGCGCCGCGCTGCGCGCAGCGGCGGGCGGGCGCCCGGTGATCCTGTTCGGTTCGACCTTCACCGAGCGCCTGAGCGCAGCGCCCCACCTGCATGCGCAGATCGCCGCCGATATCGCTGGCGGTGAGCGCTACTGGCTGCTGACCCTGCACCCGAAGTGCCCACCGGAACTGTTCGAGCGCTACCGCGCGCTGGCCGGTGCCCATGCCCGCTTCATCGAGCCGGAGCAGGTGATGGCTGCGCAGCGCGCCGCCGATGTGCTGGTGTCGGACACCTCGTCGATCGTTTCGGAGTTCATCGTCCAGCACAAGCCGGTGGTGACCTTCCGCAACCGCGTGCCCAAGCCGCACATGATCGACTTCGACGACCCGGCGCAGCTGCCGGCGATGCTGCAGCGCGCGCTGCATCCCGACGCCGCGCTGCAGGCGGAGATCGTGCGCTACGCCGACGCCATCCATCCGTACCGCGATGGCCTGTCCAGCGAGCGGGTGATCGCCGCCACCGAGGATTTCCTGTCCGGTGAAATGGGCGTGCTGCGGCGCAAGCCCTTCGGCAGCTGGGTGCGCGACCTGCAGATCCGCAAGGACCTGGGATATTGGGGGCCGTCGCAGCGCTGATGCCTCGCCGACCCCGCTCGCGGTAGTGCCGGCCGCTGGCCGGCAACCTCGGGAATGTCTGCGGTTGCCGGCCAGCGGCCGGCACTACCGGTGTTGCTTACCAGCGCAGCTTGCGCCGCGCCAGCGCCGCGGCCAGCTGCTCCATCACGTGTTGCGCCTGTGCCTGCGGCAGGTAGCGCAGGGTCAACGCCACATCACCGTGCGCACCGGCCGTATCCAGCTGCAGGCTGCTGGTGCCGAGCAGCTTGTCCAGCGGTGAACGCTGCAGGCGCAGGCCCTGCACCTTGTCCAGGTCGGCCCAGCGCCACCAGCGCTTCCACCAGCCGCCGCGCACGGCCACGTAATGGGCATCCAGATACCAGCCCATGCGCGCCATCTGCCGATGTGCCACCAGCAGCGCCACCGGCAGCCAGGCCAGCACGATCAGGCCCCATGATCCCCAGCGCCAGTACGCGGCCGCTGCCAGCACCGGCACCAGCAGCAGCGCGCCCAGGCACAGCCGCCACCAGCCACGCTGCGGAATGGACTGCCATTGCGCTGGCGGCCACCGCAGTTGAGGCAACAGGTGCTGCACCAGCTGCTCGCAGCGCATTGCCGGTGCCAGCGGTGCCAGCTCGCGCAGGGCGCGGTCTTCGTCGCGCGAGGGCCCGCCGGCAGCGCTGTCGATGCGCAGCTGGCGCAGGCCGAACCAGCGATGCAGGGTGGTTTCGCGCAGCGTCCAGGCCTGGATGCGGCGACGCGCGACACTGCTGCGGGTACGGCTGAGCAGGCCGGCCGAGACGGTCAGGCGGCGATCCTGCTCGCTGAGGGTGAAGCCGTGATAGCGCAGCAGGGTCAGCACCACCGACAGCGCACGCAGCGCCAGCCAGCCCAGCAGCAAGGCTGCGGCCAGCAGCAGGAAGGCGCCGGCCACGCCGGGATGCAGGTGGCTTGCGTAGCCGAAGGCTTCCCGGCCGCCACGCTGGATGGCCGCGTCCATCACCGGCCGCGGCACGGTCTGGAACAGCACGCCGAAGGCGGCGATCGCCAATGCCCAGCCGCGGTTGGACAGCAGGCCCATGCGCACCACGTCCCAGCTCGACAGGCGTAGCAGCACCTGTTCGGTGTCGGCGTCGGTGATCGAGTGGGCGGCCACGACGTCGGCGGCCTGCGGTGCCTGCCCACGCTGGCGCACCAGTCGTTCCAGCGCCAGCGCCTGGTCCAGCTTCAGCACGCGCATTTCGGCTTCCGGACGCACGCCACCGGCCGATTCCAGGCGCAGCTCGGCCACGCCGAACAGGCGGTGCAGCGGGTTCTGCCGCACTTCCACGTTGTGGATGCGGGCGAACGGGATCTCGCGGCGGTTGCGCGCCAGCAGTCCGCTGCGCACGGTGATCGCGTCGCTGCCGATGCGGTAGCGGTAGCTGAGGTACTGCAGCACCGAGACCAGCACCAGCGCGGCAATCGCCGACAGCGGAATCAGCTGCGCCCACATCGGGTCGCGGTCACCGCGCTGGCCGAACACCAGCAGCGCCACCAGCGGCAGGAAGTAGTGGCGCAGCTGCATCAGCAGCACGAACAGCCACGACCACGGGTGCAGGCGATGGTCCTCGCCACCGGCAGGCAGCGATGCGGGCAGGGGCGGCGGCAGGCTCACAGGGCGTCGGCGTCCTGGTCGAGCTGATGGGACAGGGTGTCACGCAGGCGCTCGGCGTCGGCCTCGTCCAGGCCGCTCACGGTCACTGCGCTCATGCGGGTCCCGGCGGTGTGCACGATCAGCGTGGCCAGGCCGGCACGGCGTTCCAGCGGGCCGCGGCGCAGGTCCAGGTGCTGCACGCGCGAAATGGGGATGCGCGTTTCCAGCTGCCACATCAGGTCGCGGCGCAGGCCCAGCCCTTGGGTATCCAGCCGCCAGCGGGTGCGGGTCAAGCGCCGGTGGCCAAGCCACGCGCCGAAGACGATGCCGATCAGCAGCCCAAGGGCGGCCGTCCACAGGCCGCCGGGCAGCTCGAAGAACCACGCGGCCGCGGCCAGCGGCAGGCCCGGCACGAACAGTCCGCCGAAGGCGCCTTCCAGTGCGGCCAGGCGGGCGGCGCGCTGCGGCAGCGACTGCCAGGCATCGGCAGGCGGGGAGGTCAGGGGAACGTCGATCACGCAGGCTCCGTCAGGTGGCAGGGCGGGCGGTGGCGGCAGGGCCGCACCGCGCAGACGGTAGCAGGTCGACCGCGCTACTGGGCAGCCTGGATCAGCGCGTCCACATCCAGCATGTGGCCGGCACGATCGGCCTTGGTGCGCAGGTAGTGTTCGTTCTCGGCAGTGATCTCGCCGGTGACCGGAATGCAGTCCAGCACCTCGATGCCGGCGTTGCGCAGACGCTGTGCCTTGGTCGGGTTGTTGCTGAGCAGGGCCACGCGCGAAATGCCCAGGCCATGCAGCATCGCCACCGCACTGCCGTAGCGGCGCTCGTCGGCACCGAAGCCCAGCTGTGCATCGGCATCGATGGTGTCCAGGCCGTCGTGCTGGTAGCCGTAGGCGCGCATCTTGGCGGCGATGCCGGTGCCGCGGCCTTCCTGGTCCAGGTACAGCAGCACGCCGCCGCCCAGTTCCTTCAGCTTGCGCAGGCCGCGCCGCAGCTGGTCGCCGCAGTCGCACTTGAGTGAGCCGAACAGGTCACCGGTCAGGCACGAGGAGTGCACGCGTACCGGCACCACCGCCGACAGGTCCGGTTCGCCGACGATGATCGCGACCTGGTCGCGCTGGGCCACGCCGCCGCGGAACACCGCGAAGGTGGTCATGCCGACGTCGCGCAGCGGTACCGGCGAACGGGCGACCAGTTCGTAATCGTGGGCGGCGTGGGCCGCGCCTTCGGCCAGATCGCAGAGCGCCACTTCAGCAGCACCCTCGAAGGTGCGGTCAGCTGCATCCAGGCGCACCGCCACCATCGCCGGCAGCAGCAGGCCCAGGCGGGCCAGCTCCACCGCGCCGGCATCGAAGGCGTCGCCGGCCGTCCAGTCGTCCGGCATCGGGCCGGGCTCGCGCAGGTAGCCCAGCGAGGGCAGGGCATCGAAGGCAACCCCCGCCAGCGGCAGGCGTGCGCCTGCCGGTGCCTCCACGCCGAGCACGCGGGCGCGGGTGGCGGTCAGGAACAGGTAATGGCGCTCGCGTGCGGCAGCGGCGAAGGCAGCGAAGCTGCTGGCAGTGGCGCTGTCCAGTGCAATCACCGCCAGCCGCTGGCCCTGCCCATCGTGGAGCAGTACCGGGCGACCGGCACGCAGTTCGGCCACCGCGCGTTCGCAGCGGATCGCGGCGGGGTCGCCGAACAGGGAAGAGGCAGCAGGCATGGCGGGACAGGGGGAGGCGGACATCGCAGTCTCTATGGGGGCGCCGGCGTCGTATTCAACGTGGTGCGGCCGCCGGTCGCAGGGGCCGGATGGGCATGGGCGTGGGGGCCGTCAGTGCGGATGCTCTTCGGTCGCATACGGATCTTCCTCGCCGCTGCCCGGTGGCCGCAGCGTATAGCGCTTGTAGGTCCACTGGTACTGCGTCGGGTCGCGGCGGGCGATGCGCTCGATGCCGGCATTGAGCGCGGTGGCGGCCACCTGCGGGTCCGGATCGGCCACGGCCGGGTCGGTCGGCTCGATGTGCAGGGCGAATTCCATGTCCGGCCCGATGCGCTCGCACCAGCCATACAGCACGGTGGCGCCGGTGCGCTCGGCCAGCCGGTTGACCAGGGTCATGGTCAGCGCCTGCACGCCGAAGAACGGCACGAACACGCCATCGCCGGCCTTGGGCTGCTGGTCGGGCAGGATGCCGGTGGCGCCGCCGTCCTTGAGCACCTTGAACAGCTGGCGCACGGCCGGGCCCTCGGCGCGTACCTGCTGCACGTTCTGGCCGCCGCGCACCAGCTGCAGGAAGGCGTCGCTGGCCTCGTCTTCCGGCGGCTTGTAGACGATGGCGATCTGCCCGCGCGAGGCCAGCCACTGGTTCAGCAGCTCCCAGTTGCCGAAGTGCGGTGCGGCCACGATCACGCCCTTGCCGCTGGCCAGGGCCGCGTCGTACAGGGCTTCGCCGTGGCGCTGCTTCAGATGCAGCCGCAGGTTGTCGGCCGGCTGCCGGCTCCACAAACGCAGGGTCTCGATGGCCTGCAGCGCAGTGGAGCGCAGCAGTTCGCGGTGCAGGCGGTCGCGTGCAGGACCGTCCAGCTCCGGGTAGGCCAGTTCCAGGTTGCGCCGGGTAACGCGGCTCTCACGGGCATTGACACGAACCCACGTCCACGCCAGGGCGTGTGCGACCCCCCGCAGCAGCGGCCAGGGCAGGCGGGCGAACAGGGTGGTGGCGCGGTAGACCAGCCGGGCTTTGCGTTGCGGATTCATCGGCGCCAGTTTAGCCAAGGGCGCTGCTATCGTGGCCGGCCCCGTTCATTGGAAGCCCACGATGCTCGTCCTGATCCAGCGTGTCAGCCAGGCCGCCGTCCATGTCGACGAGGAGGTGGTGGGGCAGATCGGCCCCGGCTTGCTGGCCCTGGTCGGCATGGAACCGGGGGATAGCGAGGCCCAGCTGCGGCGGATGGCCGAACGCCTGCTGGGTTACCGGGTGTTCGCCGACGAGGCCGGGAAGATGAACCGGTCGCTGCGCGACACCGGTGGCGGCCTGCTGCTGGTCAGCCAGTTCACCCTGGCGGCCGATACCCGTTCGGGCATGCGGCCGAGTTTCACCAGCGCCGCACCGCCGGACGAGGCTGAACGCGGGTTCAATCGATTTGTCGACATCTGCCGTGAAAATCATGCGCCAGGGGTGGAAACGGGCCGGTTTGGTGCCCATATGGTCGTCAGCCTGGTCAACGACGGTCCCGTGACCTTCCTTCTCAGGCCCTAGGCCGCCGGGACCACCGCCCGGCAGGCAGGGCCCCGGGCTGGTATAATGCTACGTTCCCTATTTCTCCCTAGCCGGTGGCGCGAGCACTACATGGCCAACGAACGTCCTGCCCAATCCGAAATCAAGCAACTGATCAGCAAGGGCCTGGAACAGGGCTACCTGACCTACGCCGAAGTCAATGACCATCTGCCGGACGACATGGTCGACCCGGAACAGATCGAAGACATCATCGGCATGATCAACGGCATGGGCATCGATGTCCATGAAGTTGCGCCGGATGTGGAAACCCTGCTTCTCAACGACGGCAACACCGGTAACCGCGAAGTCGATGACACCGCGGCCGAAGAAGCTGCCGCCGCGCTGAGCGCGCTCGACACCGAAGGTGGCCGTACCACCGACCCGGTGCGCATGTACATGCGCGAAATGGGCACGGTCGAGCTGCTGACCCGCGAAGGCGAAATCGCCATCGCCAAGCGCATCGAGGAAGGCCTTTCGCAGGTCCAGGCCGCCCTGGGCCAGTTCCCGGTTTCGGTCGAATCGCTGCTGACCGACTACGAGGCCCACAAGGAAGGCAAGAAGCGCCTGGCCGAAGTGATCGTCGGCTTCAACGACCTGGCCGACGAAGAGCCGGCGCCGCCGGCGGTCGCTGCCGATGACAGCAGCGATGCCGACGCAGAAGGCGACGAGGACGAGGACGATGACGTCGAGGGTGGCGAGGAAGAAGCCGCACCGACCGGTCCGGATCCGGAGGAAGTCGCTGCGCGCATGCAGGCACTGAGCGATGCTTTCAATGCCTTCAAGAAGGCGGCGACCAAGGGCGACAAGAAGAACCTGCCGCGCCTGCGCGAAGAGATGTCGGCGGTGTTCGTCACCCTGAAGCTGCCGCTGCCGCTGACCGACGTGCTGACCAAGCAGCTGCGCGACACCATGGCGTCGATCAAGGCCCATGAGCGACGCGTGCTGAACCTGGCCACCGTCACCGCGCGCATGCCGCGCAAGGACTTCATCCGCTCCTGGGAAGGCAACCAGACCAACCTGGAGTGGGTGGAAGACGCACTGAAGCGCAAGCAGAAGTGGTCGTCGGCCCTGCGCGAAGTGAAGGACCAGATCATCGCCGAACAGCAGGCGACGATCGACATCGAGAAGCTGACCCAGCTGGACCTGGAAGAGCTGAAGGAAATCAGCCGTGCCATGGCCTACGGTGAAGCCAAGGCGCGCAAGGCCAAGAAGGAAATGGTCGAGGCCAACCTGCGCCTCGTGATCTCGATCGCCAAGAAGTACACCAACCGTGGCCTGCAGTTCCTCGACCTGATCCAGGAAGGCAACATCGGCCTGATGAAGGCCGTGGACAAGTTCGAGTACCGCCGCGGTTACAAGTTCTCGACCTACGCCACCTGGTGGATCCGCCAGGCGATCACCCGCTCGATTGCCGACCAGGCGCGCACCATCCGTATTCCGGTGCACATGATCGAGACGATCAACAAGTTGAACCGCATTTCCCGCCAGATGCTCCAGCAGTACGGCCGCGAGGCTACGCCGGAGGAGCTGGCCAAGGAAATGGACATGCCGGAAGACAAGATCCGCAAGGTGATGAAGATCGCCAAGGAGCCGATCTCGATGGAAACCCCGATCGGCGACGACGAGGATTCCCATCTGGGCGACTTCATCGAGGACACCAACGTGGAGTCCCCGATCGAGAACACCACCAACATCAACCTGTCTGAAACCGTGCGCGACGTGCTGGCCGGCCTCACCCCGAGGG
This sequence comes from Stenotrophomonas sp. YJH_SMC_123, assembly GCF_059368215.1. Classification (NCBI taxonomy): domain Bacteria; kingdom Pseudomonadati; phylum Pseudomonadota; class Gammaproteobacteria; order Lysobacterales; family Lysobacteraceae; genus Stenotrophomonas; species Stenotrophomonas sp. YJH_SMC_123. The sequence continues at coordinate 62,937 of NZ_JCAFRM010000003.1, read as the reverse complement.
AAGCCAAGGTGCTGCGCATGCGCTTCGGCATCGACATGAACACCGACCACACGCTGGAAGAAGTCGGCAAGCAGTTCGACGTGACCCGCGAGCGCATCCGCCAGATCGAAGCGAAGGCGCTGCGCAAGCTGCGTCACCCGAGCCGCTCGGAGCAGCTGCGCAGCTTCCTGGATATCGATTGATTTCCAGCGGCTGGTGAAGCGTTGAGAGAAACCCCGCCTGGTGCGGGGTTTTTCTTTTTGGGGCGTGCTTTCTGTAGAGCCGAGCCATGCTCGGCTGCTGTTCGCGATGACGTATTCGACGGGTCTTCTCAACGGGTGTCGGTTGCTTGCCGCACCTTGTGACGTAACTGGCCTGAGGATTCTTGAGGACTTCGCTGCGATTCGCTGCCGGGGGAAGTGGTCATTCAGCCGAAACCCCAAGTGCCTCAATGAAATGAGTAGCCGCATGTGAGTGATAAGCGCACGCAATGTCGCATTCACCAATTGAAGCCTCTAGCCTTCCTTCCACACAGTCCTCCTCAGGTGCTCAACACACCGTCGTAGGCGGACTGTCTGCCGCAACAGCAGGCAATCCAAGGTCAAACCGCAACTCTCGCCATTCCGGTGAGCCCAAGGGTTTCTGGCCGGGTGGCGCGCAGCCATACAAGACCCTGCAAGGGGAAAGCTGCGGGCGGCCCTACGACCGTGTTGAAGCACCCGGTCGCCTCTCTCAACAGGAGGCGGAAGAGGTTCGACGAATCGTAGGAGAGTGAGTATGGGGCTGACGGAGATTGACGGTGGGTGTGGCTGGGGTGGCTCGGGTACGCGTGGTTGCGACTTCCCCCCGTTGTTGGACTGGGACGATGTGCTGCGTGATGAACGCGAGGATCCACTGGGGTTCGCCCGACGAGCGACATTGGCATTGCTGACACAGTCGGGTGCCGGACTGCTTGCTGGCTTCGGCGGCGGCAACCAGATTGGGCTGGAAGAGGCCAGGAGGACGGTGGCGCTGTTCCACGCCCACTTGCGGCGACTGGAGTGGTTCGCGGAAGTGGCGGAGAAGCGATTGGGGCGCGTTGCTGAGACTCTTGATGCTACCGGGTAGCCGATCGAGCGCGGCCTCCACTACACTGTGAGGCTGCGCAGGGCCTATAGCTCAACGGTTAGAGCAGGGGACTCATAATCCCTTGGTTCCAGGTTCGAATCCTGGTGGGCCCACCATCGAATCAGGCACTTAGAATCATCCGCAGCGCCTTCTTCGTCAAGCCGGCGCGACCCGGTGACCGCTCGGTGACCGTTTACGCTCCGCTGCTGTCACAGTTGGCCGCGGGTTGCCCTGCATCTTCGGGCGTCCACTGCAGAGCGCTCCTGCGTGCGCGAATCCAACGCTGGATGTCGCTCTGGTATCAACGGCGGACGGATCTCTCCCGACTCCTCGGCTGGCGCATGAGATCAGCACTGACCCAGCGAGTGCAACTCCAGCCACAACTCTGGAGTGATGGAGCTCGCGACGTCTACTGATTTCAGACATTCGGCTAGTTGCGTGCCCTCCGAACAACCGAGCAGGACACTACTGACGAGCCTGTTTTGCAAGCACCACGCAATGGAAAGCTGGGCGCGAGATACTCCCAGAGCCTTGGAAATTCTCTCGATGCCTTTTGCAGCTTCGACCCATCGCAGGAATTGTGCCTCACCCGCATGATCCCTCAACGTCGTGAAGTCCCGGAAGGACAGTCTCGAGCCAGGCGGGATGCCCTGGTCGTAGCGACCAGCGAGTATGCCCTGCTTCAATGGCGACCAAGTGAGCAACCCCATGCCATATCGATCAATCAGGTCTGGTAGATCTTCCTCCACAGCTCTGGTAGCGACCAGGTTGTACTCAGGCTGCTCGACGGACGGGCCAATCAGATGATTGGAAAGAGCGAAATCATGCGCCTCCGCCACCAGTCCAGCAGGCCACTTCGACGTCCCCCAATGCAGCACCTTGCCCTGCACAATCAACGAGTGCATCGTCCATACGATCTCTCCAACACTCACATTTGCATCTTGTGAATGGCAAAGATAGATATCCAGGTACTCCAAGCCCAGCCGTGTCAGCGCAGCATCACACTCCTCCACCAGGTGCTTGCGGCCCAAACCGCGTTGAGTCGGCTTGAGCTGGTCGTCCGGCTTTGCCCCGTAGAATGCTTTGCTACAGATGGAGTAGGTGTCGCGCTGCCAGCCGGCATCTCTTATCGCACGCCCCAGCTCCGTCTGCGCCCCACCCCAGCCATAATTCTGGGCGGTATCAAACAGATTGATTCCTCTATGGTACGCCTGCGATAGCAACCTGGCGCCATCCGAATTACTCAGCCGCTGACCAACACTAAGCCAGGTGCCAAGGCTGAGTACAGACACGCTCAAGCCCGTCCTTCCAAGATATCGATATTGCATGAAAGTACCGGTAAAGACGGGGTGGCCATAGGACACCCCGTCACGCAGCAAGATTAGAAGTTGAATATCTCAGGAAAAGCTAGGCGTCTCGCACTTCTGGTCATATCCGCCGCTTTTCTGGTCGAATTTGCAATACCCACCTGTATTCTGCGCATAGGTTTCGAACCCGCCACCAGCGACGGCATCGGTCTCCTGCGGCGTCAGCAGCCGCGCGACCAATTCTTCACCCTGTGACTTCTTGTCGCTTGCATTCATCGCGAACTCCCTTCTGATTGTAGATCAACAATTGACCGCACTTCCCTTGATTTCCGTCGACCGCGGTCGGGATCGACGGGTACAACAGGCATGAGCCTCGGTGAAGCGAGAGAGCAGGATTGCCAAGCAATCACCGCTCAGGTCCAGCACACTGCTTAGATGGCGAAGGTGGGCTGCATGACCTCGTCAGCCTTCAGGCGCTCCTGAATCGCTGCCTCCGGATATCCGTTCTCGATCAGAAAATCAACTACATGTGAGTAGTACTTCTTCAGTCCAGCACAATAGACGCTTGGATTATCGAACTGTCGAGTGCGGCTAAAGCGATTCTCTAGTGCGCCCCCTCCGCATATTCTCACCCACCTGCAGTTGAAACAGTCATCGGGGAGGTTTGCTCGCGCCCGATCAAGTACCACAAGGCCTGGGTCATTGACGAAGCTATAGAGCGACGAACCGAAGATTGAGTACGAACGCTGCGAGGATCGCCACTCCAATGCGGGAATCAACGAGTCATCGCAACTCACTTCGCCCGTGCTCTGGATCACCACCACATGGGTTCGTTTGTCGAATACGTCCGTGGCCGCGGCGCGTGCAGGCGCATACTCTTGAAAGTAGCGAATTACCTTCGTTACTTCCCTCACAGAGATGTCCTGGTGGCTCAGCCACTTATTGAAGAGGCCTATCAGTAGATCTCCGTACTCGTCTGGGGTCTCTCCATCGACGAATGGTTCATCATGACTCCTGTCCGGCAACAGGAACCCCATATGACGGAACTTGAGCTCCTCAACGAAGTGATCAAATGTTTCTTCAATCGGGATGTCGCGTCCAAGCACACTTAGTACGCCGATTGCACTGATCTTTCGCTCGGCCTCCAACTCGTAAAGTCGCCCAACCGTGCGCGCGATCTTCTCATGCGATCCCTTCCCCTTATGGGTTACCCGGAATCTATCGTTGTACTCAGCCGGACCATCAAGACTGATGCCAACGGAAATACTGAACTCTGAAATCAGATCTTCCCACTCGGCCGTAAGGTGATATCCATTTGTCTGTATGCCAAGACTCAACCCGCATATGGGGGTCAACGTCTCACGCAGAGCAGAAACCAGTCCCCTGAAATCGCGAGCCCTCATGAGGGTGGGCTCCCCGCCGTGGAAGACGATATTTACATTCCTGATGCCTAGATCCTCGACGCCACGCTTGATGTAATCAGCGACGGCTGAGAATTTGTCAGGCTTCATGATCGGATCACGGCCCTTGTAGGAATCATCGCCCATGAAGAAGTAGTAACAGTAGCTGCAAGCGAGGTTGCAGCGCTCGGCGATCTTGATGATGACCTGCAGCTCATGTAGCTTCTGAATCGGGGAAGATGTGTCGCTGTTGAGTACGTCGATCATGGTCGCCCCCTTGGCGTGATTCGGGAAAGATGAAGCGGCGTGTACAGGGATCTTGGGGGGGATTGGCACGACACGATCGACCGTTTCGCAGAGCTGTCGGAGTAGTCGATGCGCACTGCTCCTCCATTCCGGCAAGCAGAAATCCATGCAGATCGAGCGTCCAACACATGCTCTCTAAAATCAAACCCATCTATTGCCGCGGGTTTTCCCCCAGGCCTCAGAGAGCTGCAGGTCTTCACTTCGGGATCAAGCACAATCACCCCGCCACCGGTAAACAGGCCGTAGTTCCCTTGGCAGTCGTTGCGTGAAACCTCTCGCATCAGTTCGGCGGCAATGCGGAACTGCTGGTCCTTGCTCAAGCCGCTGATCGCTTCGCGAAGCGCGTAGCCATTCTGGGCTAGAAGTTCGATCATGGCGTTCTGCACCGACGATCGCGCACCGAATGCCTCATTGAAGTCGGTGCGTTCATTGAAACGAGACGAGGAGTTATCCTGCAGGGTACTTTTCCAGAACGTGCCCAGAGCAGCTGCTGGATCAGAATCTGTCCGGACGAGGTTGAGGAACGTGTAGACCATCCCGCAGGAGTAGGCGAGTTGATACTTGCCCTCACTGATCAGGTCGTTCAATGGTCGCTTCCTGTACTCTGCCTGGTCGATACATGACTCTGCAGCTGCGCCCACGTCGCGCGTGATCCCTTGCTCCTTGCTCCCAGTCTCCTCCGAAAGAAACAGGCTTGCTGCCATTTCTGCCCCGCCCTCGAGCAGCATCATTCTGCTTTGCTGTGGGAGTGACTCCATCATTTGCACATCTTGATTCCATTGATGAAATGCTTCATGGGCAATGAAGTGAGATAAGTCTTTTGGAAAGCCCTTTGAGGTGTCCAGGCAACCCGCACGAAGGCCAATCAGCAGCAGTCCGGGCAATGAGCTTCCGCTGAAGTGGCAGCCCTGCTGGGTATTGGCGCCCTGCTCAAGCAAGAAGATTACAGAGCTCACGCTGTGCTGCTCAGGTCCGAGGGCACGCCCATAGAACTTCTGGGCCTTGTCCAGCCAATTCTTATACTGGCTCCTGAACACCTGTGGCACGCCTTGATCGGCCAGCATCGTTGGAACGGGTACTGGCCGCCCATCGCTGAAGAATGCGTAGCCTTCGAACACCGTCACTGGAGAGCTTGCTGGGTGCTGTGAGGCTCCTGGATCGATATCGCCACATAGGCGTTCAAACTGCGGATCGTCAGGATTGATCAGAGGCTGTAGGTTGATCATGACAGTGGAGGGCGCCAACCTGATGATCAGCGGATACTTTCTTCCCTCCGGAAGCCGGCTCCTGCTGATATCCAAGGTATAGACGTGTTCGTCCGGGCGGGCGCTCTTCGACGCTTGCCACTCCTGCAGGTTGAGTTTGGGCGTACCCAGCGAGGTCACTCGCAAGGTCGCCTTTGACATGGCTGTGTCAACCTCAAGGCCGGACGCGAGGCAATCACGCTTCCCTGCCCATGCGTTTGCCGTGGGCAGAGCCAACATGAGCAAGGTTGCCAACAGCGCCCATGGCTTTGGAGCTATGGGCACCAGTCGAATGAAAGCTTTGCCGACAGTTACGCGCATATCACCCCGTCCACAGCCACTTCCTTGAATCCTCAGACTCAGCATTGCTCAGCACTCCCGGTGCTTTATCTCGAACCGTTCGTCTGCACTTTGTATTGTCTCCAGCCGATGGGCGATCACCACCCGGGTCATGCTCGACATCTTCACGGCCGCATTGACGCGCCGCTCACACTCGAGGTCCAGATGGCTGGTTGCCTCATCCAGGACCAGCAGACGGGGGCGGCGATATAGCGCTCGAGCGAGGATCACTCGCTGCTTCTGCCCTCCAGACAGGCTGGAACCCATGTCGCCTACCAGAGTTCTGTAGCCCATTGGCATCGCCTCGATATCGTCGCTCACTGCAGCGAGCGTCGCCGCCTCCCTGATGCGCTCATCGGTTGAGTCCTGATCACCAAAACTGATGTTGTCCCCGATCGTTCCGGCGAACAGCTGATCTTCCTGCATGACTGCACCGACCAGGCCTCTGAATCGTCCGTGACCCATATCATCAATTTTCTGTCCTCCAAAGATCACCTCTCCTTCGCTAGGCTTCAGTAGGCCGAGCATGATCTTGGCGAGTGTCGTCTTGCCGCTCCCTGACACTCCAGTGATGGCGATTGAACGACCCGATTCCACTTTAAAACTACAGTTTCTCAACACCCAGGGCTCTCCGTCGGAGTAGCGGAAACTGACATTCTTGAATTCGACACTCGAATCGTCCGGCACGTGGCACGAGTCGACTCCGTCGGCGCTCTCCTGTTCGCTGAGGGCGATATCGGACAACCGTTCCGCGTGCAATCTAAGCATCCTGAAATCCACCCACTTATCCGCCAAAGAAGTAGATCTATGAATAAACATGTCTGCGAAGGCGACAAATGCAACCATCATGCCAACAGAGAACTTCTCATCCATGACCAGAGAAGCAGCTATCCAGATCAGTGCGACTCTGCCCAGGCCAAAGATAAGGCCGTTGATAATTCCGAAAGAAATATTCAGTTGCTGAATTCGGATTCCGCGGTTTATTACCTGAACCGAAGCATTGGCATAGCGTGCGCGTCGCAAATTCTGCTGATTGGCCAGCTTGATCGGAAGAATTCCTCGGATGCTTTCTAGGATTTCGCCCTGCTGGCGTGCCGCATGAACAATCTGATCTTCGTTTGCCCTCCACAACGGAGCAAAGAACACCCATCGAAGCATCGTGTAAAGTAGAAATAGGCCCGCCACCAGCGCCGCCAATCCAGGGCTGTAGAAGGTCATTATCAAAAGAACGACAAGTGACATCAGCCCGTCCAACAGTGAGCCGATGAACTGGACTGTCAGCGTACTTTGGATGATCTGGACTGAGCCAAGTCGCGAGACGATGTCACCCACCTGCCGCTTCTCAAACCAAGCCAAGGGCAGCCGGAGGAGATGCCCAACCATGTTGCTCATCCATTGCGCAGATGTTGTTGCACTGATCCAGCTGAGTAGCCAGGCGCGTAGTGCCGTGATGACAACCTGGAAGACCGCAACAATTGCGAAACCAATCGCCAGCAGCGAAAGAAGATCTCTATCAGCGGATACGATGACCTGATCCATCGTCCACTGGAGATAGAATGGTCCAATGAGAATGAATGCCTCTAGCGCCAGTGCAAGCCCCAGAACTTGGAGGCAAGCCGGCACGAGTCCCTGGATGGTACCTGCCAGTCGCCGAAGTGAAATAGATGGGGATCTGTGCGCTGGACGGAAGTCGGCGCCTGGTATGAGCTCCAAAGCGACACCGGTGAACTGGCTTGACACCTCCAGAAGATCGAGCTTTCGGACACCTCGTGCCGGATCGTGAATTACAGCCGATCGAGGGCCAATCTTGCACAGCACAACGAAATGATTCATGCCCCAATGCAGGATACAGGGCAGCTTCAATCTTGATAGGTTGCCAAGATCGAGCTTCAGCGGGCGCCCCTCCATGCCGAGTGCCGTCGCCAAATGCATCATCTGCCTCAGCGTGACGCCCTTCTGGGACGATCCGAATTTCGCCCGCATTCCCAGCATATCCACATGATGACCGTGATGCCCCGCGACCATGGCTAGACAGGCCAGTCCACATTCAGCGGTCTCTGCCTGCAGAATCAATGGCGTATCGCGACGCCACCCAAAACGGAGTTCGGCCCGCACGTCCGCTCGCGAATGTCGATCGGGGCGCCTCCGCTCTGCCGATGCGGAGCCATCAGCCATTGGAGTTTTCCTCGAACACACGTCTCTGGATGCCAAAAAGCGGCTCAAACAACCATTCGATAAGGCGTCTCCGCTCTATAAGCACATCTGCTTGTAGCGCCATCCCAGGCCGGATCGACTCCTTGATCCCATATGCGGAAACGTACTGCCGGTCCAGCTCTACATCTACTCGATAGAGTGGTCCTTGATCCGCTGGCGGTAGTCGGCCAGTCAAAGCGGAATGTTCCGCTGGCGTCAGTGCGCTTCGGGAGACGATGGATACCCTTCCGTACTGCTGACCAAATTTCTGGTACGGAAATGCCTCATAGCGGAGGATGACGCGATTGCCTGGAGCGATGAATCCAATTGCACGACTAGGAATAAGGAGCTGCGCCTGCAGCTTCGCGTCGCCAGGCAGTATCGTTATCATGGGCTGACCGGCACTCACCATTTGACCGGTCTTAACAAGTAGAGCTGCGACGACACCTCCTTGTCTCGCTCTAAACAGTGTGCCGCGTTGTAGATCGTTTTGGGCCTGCGATTGAGCTACGTCGGCAAGCTCTCGCACGATTTCGTTTCGGCGAGTTGCGTCCTCTAGCGGAAGTTTCGCCAAGGACTCCTGGGCGGCAGCAAGCTGTTGCTGGAGTTCGAGCCCCTGCCGCTGCAGTTCTGCCTTCCGGGAGCGTGCGGCACGTACCACCGCTTGCTGCCGCTGAATCTCAAATGCCGAAATGTATCCACCCTTTCCCAAAGGCTCGATCCGCTCCAAGAGCGCCTGCGAGCCTTCAACTTCCTCAGCCTGCAATGCAACCTGTTCGCCGACTTGGTCCAGCTGTCGTCGTATGAGCGATTCGCGAGCAACCAGCGCCTCTCGCTGATGCCGGGCGACAGAATCCTGGGAAACGAGATCGGCCCTGTAGCGCCCCTCCTTTTCCGCAAGCTGCTCATCAATTGATGCTCGGGTTGCACCAAGTCGAACCGTGTCCTGATCGCTTGAGATCTCCATCAGGACTTCGTCTGCCTGTATGGATTGGCCATCTTCAACATGTAGTCGCGCGACTGTTCCCGGGCTAAGAGCGGTGATATTGATCAGTCCGCTAGCGGGCACCAGTTGACCCGTCACCGTTTCTCGGCGGGTGTATTGGCCTAGGACCAGGAACAGGCCCATAGCAGTCGTTAGCAGAAGGATCAGGCAAAGCCATAGCCAGCGAGAAGGTGGTCCGGCAAGCAGGGTCTCGCCGAGGCCACTATGCTGATCTTCAGGTGAAGCCTCTCTGCGAAAGAGGTTATCTGCCACGGCATACCTCGCGCCATTGATGCACAGTCGCGATGTCGCTCAGCCTCGAAATGAGGCGATGTCCGCAATCGGTTCCGGTGGCTATGCCCCCCCCCAGCCGGGCATCTGTCGCCATTGGCGTCGGGCCTAGACCAGCCCCGCTGGTCCTTGATCGCAGCGCACGCGAAAACAGGAAATGCCCCCATCGAATTTCTCCGCCACCATCCTTGTATGCAATTTCTTTATGGAAGTATTTGCATGGCGTCAACCCCTTCGGCGTGGAGCGTGGAGCGGGGTGCATCGAAGATGGTGGCAATGCTTTGATCTCACATAGTCACCCTCGGCGTTGCGGTTTACGCAGGTCAGCGCCAAGCAGGCGAAAGGCGACACAATGGTGGGGGTGCGCTTGGATCCCCTGCATCACCAGTTGACTTGGCCGCCTGAATCCAGCCGCTACGAAAACCGAAGTGAGGTTCGGGGGAGTGATGTAGGTGGGGGGATGTATCGGCCCGTCCTGACCAGTGCTGCAATCGGCATGACATGTCAGGGGCTCCCTTCCTTACTGCCATGTGGATTGCGACACGATCAATCGTGGAGACATTGCTCTCTTTCATCGCAATCAGCATCAAATTGTCGGCCTGTTTTCGGGGGCATAACTGAGACCAGTGCAGGCAATCGTGAATGATGGCGGCCCGGCCCTACCAGCGTGTCTTGGGAGTGGCGACATGTAGGATTCTCGGGATGGACGCTCCGTCATGCACGAATCCCGCGAAATGTGGGTAGTGTGAGTGCTGGTGGGCCCACCGCAGGAATGGCACTTGGGTTCCGCCCAGGTGCTCATTTTTGTGCCGCGGGCAGAATTCACGTGGGGCAGGAGCGCGGGGTTGCCAGCGGTCCAGGTGAGCCTGATCGTCAGTGTCACGGATGTCCATGGTCATACCCCTCACCTCTGCTATCACCTCCGAAACAGCGATTGGTCTCTGATGGCCGGTCTGTCTCTGAATGCAATGAAGGATGGCTCAACCACGATGGCAACGATTTACCTGGTCGAAGGGCCCGTCGGTGCGGGCAAATCCACGTTTGTTGCCGAGCTGCGAAGTCTGCACACGGCTGCAGGATTCATTCTGGACGCGTGGTTCGTACGGCTGTACAGCCCGGACCGTCCCGCCGCCAACCTGATGGAATGGTATGCCGCAAGGAAGGCGCGTTGCATGGCGCAGATATGGATCACAGCCTGCGAAGTGCTCGATACGGGTCGCGACGTTGTACTCGAGCTGGGTCTGGTGGAGAGAGCCAGCCGCGAGAGCTTCTACGCGCAGGTCAGGAGGCGGGCTACGATCTGGCCGTGTATCTCCTGGATGCCCCACGTGACGTTCGTCGTGATCGCGTCCGCCAGCGCAATCGCGAGAAAGGCCCAACGTTTTCCATGGATGTGCCGGATGCCTTCTTTGAGTTGGCGAGCGACCATTGGGAGCCCATGGACCAAACCGAGTGCGAGATCTACGATGTCCAGGTAATCACCTGGAATCCAGGGTCTGCTTCTGGTGGATGAGGGATATCAAGGCTGCCGGGTGCTTCAGGAGCGATGCGATGGCGTGTCATCTGCCCTGCAGCCGCGATTCTGGTTCAAGGAAGGCGACAGCGGCAGCCGCCATGCGGCTGCCGCGCATGTGGACGTCCTGCTGCTTGCAACTACTTCGGCATCAACACCGTGTCGATCACGTGGATCACGCCATTGGACTGGCCGACGTCGGCGATGCTGATCCCCGCCTTGCCGCCCTTGGCATCGATGACCCACAGCTTGCCGTCATGCAGTGCGACGGTGAGGGATTCACCTTCAACGGTCTTCAGCGTCGCCTTGCCGCCGTGCTTCCTGGCATCGGCCATCAGCTGCGCTGAACTGTAATTGCCTGGCACCACGTGGTAGGTCAGGATCTTGGTCAGTTGTGCCTTGTTTTCAGGTTTCACCAGCGTATCGACCGTACCTGCGGGCAGCTTGCTGAAGGCTGCATTGGTGGGCGCGAAGACGGTGAAGGGGCCGACGCCATTGAGGGTATCGACCAGGCCCGCTGCCTTGACCGCAGCGACCAGGGTCGTGTGGTCCTTGGAGTTGATGGCGTTCTGGACGATGGTCCTGGTGGGATACATCTCCGCTCCGCCGACCATCACGGTACTGGCGGCGAAGCTCATTGAAGTGGCTGAGACGAGTACGGCGAAGCTGACTGTGGCGGCTATCCGCTGAAGGGCTTTCACGGCGCGTTCCTCTATAGGATGCCCGCAAGGCGCGGGCATCCTACATACGCGCTGGCGCGGCCCTTGGATGCAGGCAGATGCATCAGTGCGCGTTGTCGCTTGAAACGTCGCAGCGTTGTAAAAGCCGAGTGAACGACTGCCCCTGCCGGCGGCTACGCAGTACGAACTGCGCGCCGCTCAGCGGCGCGGATGGCGGATGTCGGAAGCGCAGCCAGAAAGGCGCGCGTTGCTGATGGCCTGGCGGACACCACAGCCACGGCATGACAGCACGGTTCCACCGGCAACGTGTTCCATCTCATGCTCGTCCCACACGCTCGTCGATCCGCAGGCGGTGCAGGTGGCGACGATCTGCAGTGCGCGGGCCAGGTCGCCCTGCTCCCCAGCCTTGTAGGTGAGATCGGTGATCTGAAAAATGCCGGTATGACTCATGGGAATGCCGGGGGGTGCTTGTTGACGAACGATAGGGCCCACCGGGTATCGGTCGTGTCGGTGCTGTGTTGATGGATGGTTGAAGTGCAGGCTATTCGTCGCTGCGTCGATTGAGCTCTTCAAGCCGTGCGCGGCTGACTGACTGGTGATTGCCGCAGGTTGGGCAACTGAGGGCGGCCGCACCGTCGAGATCGACAAGGCCATGGTTGGGAATGGCCCTGAACTGCCAGGAACACTTGATGCAGGAGCAATCGATTCGGGTGACCTGCAGCAGGGTGCCGTCTGCCCGCGTCACTCCCTCGACGCTGATTACGTAGAACTGTCCGATGTCACGCATGAAGATGAACGAAATCCCTGAATCCGTAGGGCGCCATCATGCTGTTTTGTGGGCCATCTGGGACAAAGGTGGCTTGGTCGAATTCTGAAGAGTTAAGAATTCGAGTGACGGTGCGGACTCGCAGCGGGACAGGTAATCCAACGCCGCGCGAGTGAGAGTTGGATACGACGACGTGAGCGCCTTCCTCAAGGTGTTCCAGAGCATTGTCGGCATGTCCCCGTCCGCATGCCGGGATCATTTCCGTATCCGGCGGCGTGCACAGGGGGAAGGCCGACGTCGGGGGGCGTGGTTGACGGGATGGTGTCGACCCATCGCCAGCATGCCGGTGTCACCGCGCGGGGTCGTCGACCACAGGCATGCTGGGCGTGCGGATGTTGATTCCGATCCCGACAGGAGATCGCATGATGCGCAGTGCTTGTGCGTTCTTCGTTCTGGCTGCATCGCAATGCGTTCGGGCATTCGCGTCCGACGCTGGCGAATCACCCAGGTCAAGACGCCGGCGCCGATCATCGATGGCCTGCAGTACAAGCGCGCCTTCAATGTGGCCGGACCCTCACAGCCGAGGGTTACGGTGCCATCGAGTACCTGCATGCACAGGGCAAGGTGATCCACACGCTGGCGCCAGAGGCCGAACTTCGCCGCTAGCGCGTGCACACTCCGAATCGAGGCTTACCCGCGCCGACCGCGCCCGTCGATGCTGTAGCGCCCGGCCCCGGTGCAGGCCAGCAGCAGGAACCCACCGGCCAGCCCCAGGTTCTTCAGGAACATGATCTGCTGGGTCTGGTCGGCGAAGTTGTGGTGGAAGATGAAAGCGGTGACCAGGCTGAAGCCCACCAGCACGATCGACACCAGCCGGGTCTGGAAGCCAAGCAGGATGCACAGGCCACTGCCGATCTCGAAGGCGACCGTTGGCCACAGCAGGATGCCGGGCACGCCCATGGCTTCCATATAGGCCTGGGTGCCGCTGAGATCGCCGAGCTTGCCCAGCCCGGAGACCAGGAACAGCGCCATCAGCAGGATGCGCGCAAGCAGGTAGGCAAGCGAATGCGATGAGGTGCTCACAGGGATGTCCTCGGGGATGGCCGACGAAGGCGATCGGAGCCCACCCGCAGTGAAGCCCGTGTCTACGCGGGGGCAAGCCGCCTTGACAGGCGCCGCGCGGCAGTAGACCTTTCCAGCATGACGATCGATATTGAATCGCTCAGCCTGCGGGAGCTGGGCGCCTTGGTGGTTGCCGCTGAACAGCGGAAGCAGCTGATTTCCAACCGCCGTCCTGCCAGCGCGGTGCGGCGTATGCTGAAAGCCGCCGCGGCGGAAGCGGGATATACCCTCGAAGAACTCTTTGGCGATGAAGCCATCGAAGCGGGCGCACCCAGCCGGAAACCGGCACGGCGCAGAACCGGCAAAGTGGCCGCCAAATACCGAGACCCGAAATACAAGCGGCTGACCTGGTCCGGCCGCGGGCGCATGCCGCGTTGGCTCGCTTCCAGGATCCAGAAGGGCCACAAGGTCACCGACTTCCTGATTCCCGGGTTGGCGCGACCGACGGCGCGCAAGGGCAGCCCGATCGGCAAGCGCACGGTCTTCAAGAAGGATTGAACCTGCCACGCTGCTACCCTGCCGGGGTCTTTGAACGAAGGAGCACGGGATGACACACGATGCAGGCAGGACGATCACGCCCACGATGCTGTATACCGCCGCGGCCGCGGCCGTGCTGGTCAGCCTGCTGGCCTGGGCGGTGGAATGGAGCGGGATGGCCTATGTCTGCCCATATTGCCGCGTGCAGCGCACGGTCATCGGCGTGCTGGGCCTGCTGACGCTGTTCGCGCGCCCGGGCGGCATCGTGGTGCCCTGGCTGTCGTACAGCGCGGGCGCCTTCGCGTTCGTGGTGGCGGCGATGCAGCACTTCAACGGTTGGAAGCGCATTTCCGCCGGCGACTTCAGTTTCAACGAACAGTGGTACATCGATCCGTGGCTGCTGTCGGGCTGCGCGATGCTGGTCCTGGTGGCGCAGCTGATGCTGGTGCAGGCCGCCTGCCGGCGCAGGTTGCACTGACAGTGTCGTCGCTGAGGGAGAAGTGCCGGGTATGGCAAGCGCTCTCAATCCTTCAAAGCGGTAGTGACATCGCGTGTGGCGCGCGATGCTCATGAAGTATGCCGTCGCACAGGATCCTCTACATACTGAATCCATCGGGCAACATGGCACGAAAGTTCAGCGTCATGCGTGATCGTGAAGGCGGCATCCGTTGCGACGAAATGGAACCCGGCGCGATGGATTGCGAACCCTTCGTCATCATCGACGAGCTCCCGGTCGAGCAACCGGCGATCAACTATCTTCAGTTCAAGCGCATAGTCGCTCAATCGGTGATCAGCCTGTCTGAGCCCGGCTACCCGACCAATGTGTACGATGACATCCAGAATCCGCAGAGAAGGGATGCGGTCAGCCAGCATCTGGGGCAGCGTTTCGAGACTTACATCTACCTGGCTTCCGGCGCGTACTCGCTTGGCATCGATGTCTGGGCGCCGCAGAAGATCCGCTATGCTGACGGGTCTACCGCTTCCTACAACTACAGCATGATCAACCGTCGCTGGGAGCCCAACGCCCTCCTTTACAAGGACAGGTTCGGTAACTCCATTCCGCTTAGCGTTACACAGTTGAGCGAGGGGCGAGGCGGCGTTACGCATCGCTTCGAATTCCCGAATGGGAATGCCACCGATATGGGAAGCTTCGTCAATGCGCTCAACAACATCGGTGTCCCGGTGACGGGGGCGGGCAATCAGTCTGTCACCTGCACCAGCACGATCAGGCTGACCGAGGTCAAGGTGACCTGCAACCGGAACTGATGAGGAATAGATCGATGCGAGTTTCACCAGGCCTGGGTTCCACGGTCATATTCGGTACTTCCTTTGTGGGAGCACTGCTATGCGGGTTCGTGTTTCCATCCATGTCGGCAGGTTCCCCGGAGCTGACCCCTTGGATGTTCAACGGCCTGCTGGCGTGCGGTGCGGTTGCGCTTTTTAGTGCTCCCTTTGGCTGGCGGGGCTACCTGAACTGGAGATCGCGTCGATTGAAGTAACGCATGGGGCCTGCGTGACTGCTGGCCCCTTGTTACCTGGGAGGAGGCGCAGCGCTAGGCGTCCTGGAAAACCGCCAGCTGCGCAGCAAACGCACGCTGGTAGGCGGGCCGCTGCGTGGCCCGGGCCACATAGGTGGCGACCTGTGGGTACTCGTCGAGCAGGCCGCTGCTCTTCAGGCGCAGCAGCACCGAGACCATCATCAGGTCGCCCACGCTGAATTCGCCGTCCAGCCACGTTGTCCTGGCCAACCACGTCGATAGTTGGGCCAGCCGCGTCCGGACCCGCTCATCGAGCATTGGCAGCCGTTGCGCGTACCAGGGTTGCTCGCGCTCAAGCACCCAGGCCATGGAGCGCTCGACGATGGGGGGCTCCACCGTGTTCAGCGCAGCGAACACCCACATGATCGCGCGCATGCGGGCGTCCGGATCGCGCGGCAGCAGGCCGGGGTGCTGTTCGGCCAGGTGCAGGGCGATGGCGCCGGATTCGAACAGGGTCCGGTCGCCCTCCTGCCACGTGGGAATCTGCCCGAACGGATTCCGTGCCAGGTGCGCGGGCTGCTTCAGCTCGGCGAAGCTGAGCAGTTGTACGTCATAGGCCACGGCCAGTTCCTCCAGCGCCCAGCGCACGCGCATGTCACGGGCCAGGCCCTGGCCGCGGTCGGGGGAGGCGGCGAAGGCGGTGAGGATCGGTGGCATTGGAGCGCTCCTGCAGGCCGATGGGCCTGCCTTTCCTGTTCCGACGAGCGACGGGGCGGGAAATCGACAGCCCTCGATGCGGGCCTTCACCCGGCCCGATGCTGCTCCCGATACTGATCGGGCGTGCACTGCGCGTGCCGCTTGAACATTTCGGCAAACGCGCTGACGCCTGAATAGCCCAGCTCCCCGGCGATGCGGCTGATCGGCTTGCGTGTGCACAGCGCCTCGGTGGCGCGCACGAACTTCACACGCCCACGCCGGCCGCCGAGTGACATGCCCAGTTCACTGCGCGCCATGCGCTCCAGCGTGCGCACGCTCATGTGAGGCCGCTGCGCGATCTCGGCCACGGATTCGGCCGTGCATTTGCCGCCTGCATCGTGCTGATGCAGCGCCGGAAGATTCCGCTGACGGTGCTGGAGTCACTGTTCCTGCAGGCCACGGCGGCGTCGCTGATCCTGCTGCCGGTGCAGCTGCCGGAGTGAACAACCTGACCGCGGTGGGCTGTTTCGGTTTCGCTGCGGTGTGTGCATCGATCCTTGCGCCCCTCAGCTGGATGACCGGTCTTTCGCGCTTGGGCGCGGCGCGCGTTTCGGGATTCTTCAACCTGGTGCCGATCGTGACCGCCGCACTGGCGGTGATGCTGCTGGGTGAGTCACTCAGCGGATGGGGTGCTGGGTGGCAGCCTGCTGGCGGTGTCGGGTGTGGTACTTGCTGAATATGCCGCCAGGCACGGGTGCGGAAGGCCGATGCGGCCCGATATTCCAGCAAGGTCTGCACGAAACGTGCACCTCACGTCGACGTTGTGCGATGCCGTTGCGCTTCAGTCTGGCAACCCCATTCCCCGCCCGCGCAGGAGCCCATCGATGAATACGCCTGGAAAGCCGAGACCCACCTGGAAGCAATGGCACGTGCTGCTGGTGATCCTGGCAATCGCGCTGCTGGTCACTCTGATCATCGTCACCGCACCGTGGTAACGCGTGCAACGCGCTCAGATTCCGTGAAAGCCGACGATGTTTGAAATGACGAAGTCAGCAGGTGTTTCGCATGGTGATGCGTGCATCAATTCGTGCTCACCTGGTTGGCACACGCGATTGCACACAGTGGGGTCGAAGGCAATGCAGATGCACTGCCATTCTCCACTGAATTTCGAGCACACAGGAGCGACGCCATGAGCACCCAGTCCACCATCGAACATCGCCTCAACGACCTGATCGAAATCGCCCGCGATGGCAAGTCGTTCTATGAAGAAGCGGCCACCAAGGTCAAGGATGCCGAGCTGTCGGCACTGTTCACCCGCATCGCTGGCGTCAAGGGCCGCATCGTGGCAGCGTTGAGCGGCTCAGTGGCCGCCAGCGGTGGCAAGCCGGCCGAACATGGCACCGTGGTCGGTTCGATGCAGCAGTTCTACGGCAAGGTTCGAGCCGCTTTCGGTGACACCAACTATGGCTACGTGGCTGAACTTGAAGAATCCGAGGACCGCCTGCTGGGCGCGTTCAAGGATGTGCTGCAGGACAACGAGCTGCCGCCGGCCGTGCGCCAGGAAGTGACCCAGCTGCTGCCGGAAGTGCAGGAATGCCATAACGTCATGCGTGCGCGAAAGCACGCAATGAAGGCCGCCTGACCGCATCGGTCGGCCCAAGCAGCGGGACTGGCAGCCGGGGCGGTTTACCGCCCCGGCTGTTGCATTTGCGGCCCGCGCCGATGGCCTTTGATCAGGCCGCGTCGTCGTTCAGCATGTAGCCCAGCCCACGCTTGGACTCGATGCTGACACTGGCCGAGCGCAGGGCACGGCGCAGGCGTGATACGTGCGGATCCAACACGGTGGTACCGCCATCGGCGCCGGCCAGGTGCACGGCAGCACTCAGCACTTCATGGCGGACGATCCGGCCCTGGCGGGCGCAAAGGGCTTCCAGCAGCAGCAGCTGGCTGCGCGGCAGGCTCAGGGGCGCACCGCCTACCAATGCCATGCGGTTGGAAAAATCGAACGTGAAATTGCCGATTCTCAGAATGTGGCTGGCATCAGCGTCGAGGCGCCGGGTAATCGCGCGCAGCCGCGCGGCCAGTTCGTCGAACTCGAACGGCGTGGGCAGGTAGTCATCGGCACCGGCATCCAGGCAAGCGATGCAGTCGGCAGCGTGGTTGTGGCGCCCCAACAGCAGAATGGGCAGCCAGGTACGCAAGCCGCGCACGATCTGCACCAGCTTCAGTGAATCGCCTTCGGGCAGCCAGCGGTCGAGAATGAGGGCGCGGTACTCCACGGCCTGTACCGCGGCCTTGGCCAGTGACCAGGTTGCCACGAGGTCCACCAGCATGTTGCGGCTCTGCAATACGTTGCGAAGCGCCTGTGCAAGTTCGGCGTCGTCCATGGCCACGAGGATGCGCATGCTGCGTCTTTTCCTGATTGCTGGATCCGGCGGGCGTGCAGGCGCACTGCGTAGCGTCCGTCATGGTGGTGAGGTCGCAGCGGGGCCGAGCAATGGTCACGGCTGCAGCACGTGCTGCAGCTGGCTGATCATCCCCCCCCCGGGATGCCTGTCCTGGCATTGGCAGATGCAGGACGCGCAGCGCGGGCAGCGGACGGCTGCCTGCCAAGCGATCTCTACGTCGTATGGAGACCTGCCACGTGGCGGTGCATCACGCTGTGGCAGATGTCGAGGTGGTGGGCGCGCACCACCACCTCAGGCAAGCCGGAGAGGCTTAGCCGTTGCAGCAGTTGCTGTCGGAGCTGCTGCAGCTGTTGCCCAGGTTTTCCTGCTGGTTTTCGATCATCAGGCGCTGCAGATTCAGGACGCGATTCATATCAACTCTCCTTAGTCGTACATGGGATCGGGAGGCATGCGTGCCTCCCACGCGTTGCGCAATGAAATGATTCACTGCGCGATTGCACCACGCAATCTCAAAGCCCTGTTGCAGTTGCTGAAGAACCCCGGTCTATACGTGGCGGATGGAAAATGGCATTGCCGATTGGAATGAGTCAAGTCAATTGTGGAATGAGAATCGCCTGCGCAATGTAGCGGCAAGGTACGGTGGCAATCATCGATCTGCAGGGACATTCCGGGCGGCTGCATTGCAGCGATAGCCGGCGGATTTCACGCCGTGCTTACGAATGAAGCAGGCAGGGAATCCACATTCCGCATTTTGCGATGCCTGCAGGCTGGAGCGCCCGCAATGCATCCATCGCGCATGTGCGAGGCGTTCGGGGATGTGTGCACCGGGCAAATGAGCCGTGGAACCGACCAGGGAGAGACGATGTCAGCGCGTCAACGATCACTGCGTGAAGCACGCCACATGGACAAGGCCGCCTATGTGGGGGGCGACGAGCGGTTCTACGAATTGAGCTACAACCAGTACCGGCCCAGCGAAGATTTCCGCAGTATCGTTGAAGCGGAGATCGAGGCGGCCGGCATGGCGTGGACGATCCATCGCATCGGTGTCTGGTCGCACCTGGCGACGCATGGCGACCCGGTCGCCGGCAACCTGCCGCCGCAAGGCTGGAAGATCCACGTTTCAGCCACGCAGGACAACTGCCAGCGGTTGCTGCGCACCGTCACCCGGATGGCCCTGGCCGAGCGCGTGAAGTTCAAGTTCGCCAATGACATGAACACGATGCGCATGATGAGCTCCAAGCGTTGGCCACGCGGTGGCTCGGGCAAGTTCATCACGCTCTATCCGCTGGACCTTGCGGTCTTCACGCGCTTCATCGAGCAGCTGCATGGGGCGCTGAAGGACGAAGATGGCTCGTACATCCTGTCCGATCGACGCTACAAGGACTGCCGCTGCCTGTATTACCGCTATGGCGGCATGCGCCAGGTGTACCGGCTTGATTTCATCGGCCAGAAGGTGCCGATGCTGGTCGCGCCCGACGGCAGCCATGTTCCCGACCTGCGCAATCCCTATTTCGAGGTGCCTGCCTGGGAAACCGACCCGTTCCCCAGCGAGGATGATCCCGGCGAGATGACGTTGAAGGAGGGCCGCTATCAGGTGCAGGCCGCGCTTGGGTTCTCCAACACGGGCGGGGTCTACCTGGCGTTGGATCAGGTCACCGGGGAGGAAGTGGTCATCAAGGAGGCGCGGCCCCATGTGGAAATGCACGGGGAAGGGCTCGACGCCACCAGCCGCCTGGCACGCGAACGACGCAATCTGGAGTTGCTGGGCCCGGTGGGCGCCTCGCCGCGCTGCCTGGATGCATTCACCGATTGGGAAAACAGCTATCTGGTGGAAGAGCGCCTGGATGCATTCGATCTTCGCGAGCTGATGCTCAAGCATTCGCCGCTGATGAAGGCCCGTCCCAGCGCATGCGATGGTAGTGACTACTACGGCATGTGCGTGACCATCTTCACCGGTCTGCTTCGCGCGGTCGACCGCGCACACAAGGTGGGAGTGGTGATCGGTGACATCTCGCCGTCCAACATCATGGTCGACCGCAGCGACATGCGTGTGCGCCTGATCGATCTGGAGGCCGCGTTCCTGGACGGCAGCGATGAGTGGGATGACATCCACACGCCCGGATTCCGCCGGATCATGAAGGGGCGCAAGCGCGCCAGCTGTTTCAGGGATGACCGTTACGCGACCGCAGTGGTGATGTTCTACTGCCTGTTCCCGCTGATGGCCATGGCCTACATCCGTACCGACCTGTTCGAAAAGGTGCTGCCGGTGATGATGGAGGACATCGGCTGGCAGCACACGCCAGTGGCCGAGGTCATCCAGGCGCTGGTGGACGACCGTATCGACCTGGAAGAGGCCGCACAGCTGCTGCAGCAGCCGGCGACCCTGCAGGCGCCGTTCTCGTCGCCGCAGCGCCCGTTACCGGCGCCGCGCCAGTGTATCCGGCGGCTGCTCGCGTTCATGGATGCACACAGCCGGCTGCAGCCGGAGCGGACGCTGTTCCCACTTGATCCGTTCGCGCACTCCACCAACACGATGAGCCTTGGTCTGGGGGCGACCGGTGTGATCCACGCCTTCCATGGGGTGGGTCATCAGCCGTCGCCGGCGGTGATGGAGCGCTATGCGCAGGAGCTGCAGGCCCTGGATCGCACATCGCTACCGCCGGGGTTCCTCACCGGCCTTGCCGGCATCGGCTGGTCGGCGCTGCTGCGTGGCGAGGTGGAACTGGCCCGCAGCCTGCTCGACAGCGCTGACGGCAGTGACCTGTTGCATGCGCATCACTCGCTGTATCACGGCATGGCGGGTATCGGAATGGCGCACCTGGCCATGCATCACGCGACCGGCCTGCCCGGGCATCTCGACAGGGCGCTGTCGCTGGCGCGGCGGCTTGCAGACACCGTCCACCACGGAGAGCGGGGTGCCTACTGGCAGGACGAAGGTGGCGTCCGCATCGGCATGGGTTACGGCCAGGCCGGCGTGGCGCTGTTCCTGCTGAGGCTGTCGCAGCTCAGTGGTGATCCGGCATGGCGCGTGCTTGGCGAGCAGGCACTGCGACACGATCTCTCCTACGGCTTCGAGCTGGAGACCGGAGTGACCACCTTCCCCAGCTCACCGGAAGAGGTCAACACCTATGAACCCTATCTGGAGCAGGGGACTGCGGGCATCGCCAAGGTCGCGATCCGTTACGGCCTGTGGCAGGACGTAAATCGGCTGGTGGATGACTTCCATCGCAAGTATTCCGGCTTCTGCGGCCTGTTGTATGGCCTGTCGGGCATGCTGGATGTGTTTGTCGACGCCCATCTCTACTCCGGTGACCCTAGGTACCTGCAGATGGCGGAGCGACCGTACCAGGGCATCGTCGATCTGTATCTGTTCGAGGAGGAGGAGGGAATGGCGGCGGTGCCGGGCGAGAATCTGTTCCGCATTTCCTTCGACCACGGTACCGGCATCGCCGGAGTGATCCGCGCCCTGCATCGGTACGACACGCTGGCGCCGGATGAGTTCTTCCTGGATGCACTCGATGTGCATGGCGCGGTGGTACGGGAAGTGGACGGAGTCGGGGTGGGGCAGGCGGCGGTTGCATGAATGCGCGCCCGCACCCGGCCGGACAGCCACTTCAGCGCGAGCAGACCGCGCAGCGGCACAGTGTGCGCGCCATCCTCGCCAGCTTCGCGATCCTGCTCGGCCCCCTCCGCGGGCGCTACCTTGCGGTGGCCGCCACCACCGCGATGTTCGGCGGACTGGGCGGGCTGCTGCATCCGCTGCTGATCCGCGCGATCTTCGACGAGGCCGCCAGCCGGCAGGATTTCAATCGCTTCCTGCTGCTTACCGGTGCATATCTGCTGCTGTGCCTGGTGACCAACCTGGGCAACTACAGCTGCGCGCTGTGGCAGCAGCGCGTGGATAACCGCATCGTGGAGCGGATCGGGACCTCGTTGCTGACCGCCTACTATGGCCGCAGTTATGACGAGGTGGTGCAGAAGGGGGCTGGCTACTATGTGGCGCGGATCCGCTCGGACGTGAAGGATGGCGTGGTGCCGATGCTGTCGGTCGCACGCACCACCCTGACCCAGGCGGTGACATTCGTCGCCTTGATCGCAGCCCTGCTGATCATCTCCTGGCGTGCGTTCCTGGTGCTGATGGCCATCATTCCCATCGCCACCACGGTCAGCGTGCTGGTCGGCCGACGCATCCGCGAGCTGACCGTGGTGGAGCGTGACCGCGAGGCCGAACTGGTTTCTTTGCTGACCCGGGCCGTGTCTGCCTTCAAGATGGTCTGTACGTTCGGCCTGGGCCCCAGGACGGTGCAGGCCCATGACCGCAGCCTGCGCGAGGTGCTGGATTCGACCTACCAGCGCTTCAGGGTGGTGAGGACCCTGCAGGGTGCGAGCGACCTGACGATGGTGATCTCGGATGTCTGCTCGATCTTCGTCGGCGCACTGTTCGTGTTCCGCCAACAGATGACACTGGGTTCGTTCATCGCCTTCATGAACGCCTTCTGGCGCTCAGCCACGACGCTCATCGGCATCTTCAAGAACATTGCCGAGATGCACAGCCACGGTGTGGTGGTGGTGCGGGTGGCGGAGTTCATGACCGCGCCGGCAGCCGCGGCGTCGGCCACGCACATCGAGGGTGGTCTGCTGGCGACGTCGATCGGCTACGGGTACGGCGCCACTCCCGTGTTTTCGGATTTCACCCTGGCCCTTTCACCCGGTGAACGTGCACTGGTGATTGGCGACAATGGCAGCGGCAAGACGACCCTGGCCAACGTCCTGGCCGGGTACTTCCAGCCCGTCGCCGGCCAGCTGCTGCGACCGGCGCGTATCCGCGCCATCACGCTTCCTCTGCAGTTCCCTCCGCTGAAGGTGCGCGACCTCGGCGCCGATCCGGTGCTGCTGGCGCGACTGGGGATGGACGGCGACGGGATCGCCGACAGCCTGCCGGAAACCCTGTCGGCAGGGCAGCAGCAGAAGATCGCCTTGGCGATGGTGCTGGGCGAGGACGCCGACCTCTACATTCTTGATGAGCCGGTCGCCAACCTCGATACGGCCAGCCGCGAGATTGCGATGGACGCGATCTTCGCACGCAGCCATGGCCGCATGCTGGTGATGATCATGCACGGCGCCGAGGCCTACCGCGCCCGATTCGATCACGTACACGAACTTGGCAGGTCCATGTGGCAACCGGCACGGGTCACGCCCGTGCACGTCCGGGGAGAGGCATGACATGAAGTCGATACAGGGTGCAGAAAAGGGTGCGGGCATGCGCAGGCTGGTCTACTGCGCGCAGGTGGCGCTGCACAATACACTGCGGAGCAAGGCCATCACCGCCCTGATGGTGCTGGCCATCGCGGTGGGAATTGGAGCCAGCATGACCACCTTGACCGTGGTCTACCTGCTGTCCGGCGATCCCTTGCCCGGGCGCAGCGGTGACCTCTACTACCCCCAGCTGGATGCCAACCCGAACTCGAAGGGCCGCGAACCGTACGACGTGCTGGACTATCGCTCGGCCTTCGACCTGTGGTCGTCCGGGCGCGCGGACCAGCAGACACTGGTGGTTGCCAATCCGGTCAAGCTGCGGCCCGATCAGGGCAGCGCGCCACCGGTCATCCGCTCATCGATCTCCACCACCACCGACTTCGCGACGATGTTCGCGGTGCCGCTGGCGCATGGACGCTGGTGGTCACGCGAGGAGGATGACGCGCGCGCACGTGTGGTGGTGATCTCGTCGGAGCTCAACGAGCAGATGTTCGGTGGGGGCGACAGTGTGGGGCAGACACTGCGGGTCAAGGACACCGCGATGCGCATCGTGGGCGTGCTCGCGCCCTGGCGACCCTCGCCGCTGTTCTACAAGGTGCGGGGCGGCCGCTTCAGCGGCGGCAACACGTCGGGCTTCTTCGCCTCGGCCGACGATCTGTTCATGCCGCTGACCTCCAGCCTGGAGATCAATGACGGCGACTTCGTGCCGTTCACCTGCTGGTCCACGCCGGAGGAGCGCGGCCGGCTGCAGACCGCGCCGTGTGTCTGGGTACACCTGTGGGTCAAGCTGGACAGCGCCGCCAAGGTGGCCGCCTATCAGCGGTTCCTGCAGAACTATGCCGCGGAGCAGAAGGCCCTGGGCCGGATCAGCCACGCCGACAACACGCGGCTGCGCTCATTGATGCAGTGGCTCGACTTCAACCAAGTGGTACCCAGCGACGTGAAGCTGCAGGCCATCCTGGCCTTCGCCTTCCTCGGGATCTGCATTGCCAATGTGGTCGGTCTGCTGCTGGCGAAGTTCCTGCGCTACAGCGGTGAGATCGGCTTGCGTCGCGCACTGGGCGCAAGCCGCGCGGCGATCTTCCTGCAGTGCGTGGTCGAGGCCGCGCTGGTGGGGGCACTGGGTGGCACGCTGGGCCTGTTGCTGACCTGGCTCGGCCTGAGCGCGGTGCGCAGCCAGCCGGTGGCCTATGCGGACCTGGCGCGGCTTGATACCACCATGCTGCTGTTCACCCTGGCGCTGTCGGTGCTGGCCAGCCTGCTGGCGAGCCTGATTCCCGCGATCCGTGCCAGTGCGGTCCAGCCCATCGCCCAACTGAAGCTTCTGTAGAGGAACCACCATGCAGATCGGCATCGTACTTTCGGCCCTGCGCCGGCACCGCCTGGCGACCTTCCTCATCGCGATGGAGATCGCATTGGCCTGCGCCGTGCTGTGCAACGCGATCTTCCTGATGATCGAGCGGAACGCTGCAATGCAGCTGGTCAGTGGCCTGGACGAGTCACGGCTGGGGGTGATCCAGCTCGACGGCATCGATGCCGAGCGCGCCAACGATGTCAACGCGCGGGTCGTTGGTGCATTGCGGGGGCTGAGCGGCGTGACGGCGGCCGGGCTGGTCAGTGCCATGCCGTTCGGCAGCCCGGGCATACGCGCCGGCGTCAACCTGGACGAGGACCAGCAGGTGCCCGGCGGTGTTCTGGATTTCTACCTGGCCGATGCCGTGGCCCTGGACGCGCTGCAGTTGCACCTGGTGGGGGGGCGCATGCCCGGTGCGGACGAGTTCGCACCGACCGATGAACTGGTGCCGGCCAATCCCCCGGCGCTGGTCACCCAGGAGCTGGCCCAACGCTACTGGCCCGGCGAAAACGCCGTGGGCAAGAGCCTGTGGGCGATGGACACCCGGCTGCGGGTGATCGGCGTGGTCGAGCACATGGCCGTATCCCGCCCCGGCCGCGGTGAAGCCAAGGGCTCGGACTGGTCGGTGATCGTGCCCGCATCGCAGGGGCCGCGCCTGACCGGCCGCTATCTGGTGCGCGCCGAGGCCGGCGACATGAACCGCGTAATGCGCGATGCGCAGCAGGCAATCCGCCGTGTCGCGCCGGACGTGGTGTTCGATGCCGAGGGCAGCCGGCGGATCTCCGAACTGCGCGAGCGGCATTTCGAAGGTGACCGGGTCATGATGGGGCTGCTGGGCGGTGTCATCATCGCACTGCTGGCTGCCACTGCCCTGGGCATTGTCGGACTGGCCAGTTACTGGGTGGAGCAACGTCGCAAGCAGATCGGCATCCGCCGCGCGCTGGGGGCCACGCGCACCGATGTGATGCGCTATTTCCAGATCGAGAACCTGCTGATTGTCTCCATCGGCATCGCGGCCGGGGCTCTGCTGGCCTACGCGATGAACCTGACCCTGATGCGCTTCTACGAACTGCCGCGCCTGCCACTGCTGTACCTGCCGGTGAGTGCGGTGATCCTGCTGCTGCTGGGCCAGGCGGCGGTACTGCTGCCGGCGCTGCGTGCCGCGGCCATCGCGCCGGTGTCGGCAATCCGTTCGTTGTGAGTCCCGCAGCTGCCTTGGCCGGTCGCTGCTTCCATCTGCAAGCGAGAATTCCCATGCTCAGGATGCAAGGCGTCAGCAAAGTGTTCCAGGTGGGTGAAGTCATGACCCATGCATTGCGCTCCATCGACCTGTCGGTGCAGGAGGGCGATTTCCTGTCGATTACCGGCCCTTCCGGCTCCGGCAAGTCCACACTGCTGAACATCCTCGGTCTGCTCGAGGGCTTTTCCGGCGGCCACTACGCGATCGGTGGCGTGGATGTTGGCGGCATGCGCGACGCGGCGCTCAGCGCGCTGCGCAACGAGAAGATCGGCTTCGTGTTCCAGGCGTTCAACCTGATTCCGGATCTGACCATCCAGGCCAATGTGGAGGTGCCGCTGCGCTACCGTGGCATGGCGGCAGCCGAATGCAGGCAGCGTGTGGTCTCGGCACTGGCCCAGGTCGGACTGGGCAGCCGCATGTCGCACTATCCCGGCGAACTGTCGGGCGGGCAGCAGCAGCGCGTGGCGATCGCCCGCGCCATCGCGGGTACGCCGGCCCTGCTGCTGGCTGACGAGCCGACCGGAAAC
The DNA here is from genome assembly GCF_059368215.1 of Stenotrophomonas sp. YJH_SMC_123. Classification (NCBI taxonomy): domain Bacteria; kingdom Pseudomonadati; phylum Pseudomonadota; class Gammaproteobacteria; order Lysobacterales; family Lysobacteraceae; genus Stenotrophomonas; species Stenotrophomonas sp. YJH_SMC_123. The sequence goes on along the minus strand of NZ_JCAFRM010000003.1, from coordinate 36,269 downwards.
CTGGACTCGCAGATGTCGCAAGGGGTCATGGAGATTCTGCGTGAGCTCAACCAGGGCGGCATGACCATCATCATGGTGACGCATGACAAGGAGCTGGCGGCGTGCGCGGGTCGCAGCGTCCACATCGTGGATGGGCAGATCGTCGAGGTCACAGCGCAGGCCATGCAGGCGCTGTGCGCCTGAGCTGAAAGAGCGTCACCCGCAAGCAGAAGGGGCGGCCGATCGGCCGCCCCTCCTGTTTTCATCGCACTGCAGGCACAGATCAGAAACGCACGGACCAGCGTGCATTCGCACCATGGTCACGGCTTTCGCTGCCGAACTGGCCGCTGTAGCCCAGCTCCAGCTGCTGGCGCGAGGTCAGCCACGCCGACAGGCCCAGTTCGGCCACCACCGCGTTGTCGGCGATCGGCGCGCCGTTGACCGCGAACGTGGAGCTGCCATTGGCAAACGCAAGGTTGGCGACCTGGCTGCGATCCCCCGAGGCACGACGATAGCCGACGCCCCCGCGCAGGTGCAGCCAGCTGTCCTGCTGGAACGAAGCCTTCAGCCCCTTGTCGAAGCGCACGCCGGCGGTGGCGATCGTGGTTCCGGTGTCGTCCACCTTGCCCTGCAGCGCCGCTGCTCCACCGCGTTCGCTGATGCGCTTGAGGTCCACTTCCACGCGCGCCACCTGCAGGTACGGCTCCAGCCCGGCTTCGGGGCCACCGAAGCGATAACCAGCTTCGATGAAGGCCTGGCGGGTGCGGGCGTCGTAACGCGCGCTCAGGCTGTCACTGAAACCTGCGAAGGCGACTTCACGCGTGCTCTTCACCTCGTGCTTGCTCCACGCCACACCACCGCGCAGGCCGAAGCCGCCCCAGGTGTGGCTGGCATAGGCACCGAAGTGCGTGTTGTCGATCTTCGACTTGGCGCGGCGGTCCTGCTGCTTGACGTCGGTACGGCCGGTACCGGCCAGCACGCCGACCTGCCAGCCGGAGAACTCGCGGTCGATGCCGACCAGCAGGCCGTTGCTGTTGGCCTCGGTGCGGGCGGTGTTGAAGTCACCGTCCAGCCTGCTGTTGCCACCGATGGCCTGCACCCATGCGCCCGTCGCATCACCCACGTCGCTGCCGGGTGCGGCGGCGCCGGCCCGGCGTGACAACGCGGCATCGCGCACGTAGCGGCTGCCCTCGACCAGGGCGATGGCCGTGGCCGGATGCAGCTCGCCGCTGAGGCCATCGAGCACGCCACCGACCTGCTGCGGGAACAGCTGGGTCAGCGGCTTGGGCAGGCCCTGGGCGATCGGCAGCAGGTCGGCGGCGGCCGCCACCGCACGCTGGTTGGGCGTGTTGGCAGCCGTGGCCAGCGAAGCCCCACGGGCAACGTCGATGCGCGTGCCATTGGCGCCGTAGGCCAGGCTGAACTGCAGGAAGGGCGAGAACGCACTGAAGTCGGTCTTGGCGAACTGGCCGCTGATGCCACCGTCGGCACGCAGGACGTTGAACTGTTCGCCGAGGTAATACACGCCCGGTTCCGGCAGGGCGACCAGGGTGCCGCCGAGGGTGGCGGTGCCGGTCACGTGCAGCTGGTCACTGCGACTACCCGGTGCCAGCTCCGCCGCATACACGCCGGTGGCGCCCTGCACGTAGTTGCCGTTGATGGTCAGCGTGCCGATCGAGTTCCCCGGCGCAATGATGCCGTCCACGCGGGTGTTGCCGAGCGTGCCGACGCCCTTCAGCAGGCCATTGGCGCCGACGGTGGTGGTGCCACCGGCCTGCGTGCCGTTGAAGGACACCACGCCGCCGTTGACCACCAGGTTGCTGTTATCCAGCACGCCGCTGGTGCTGACCGTGCTGACGCCACCGGTGGTGGTCAGGGCGGTGGAGACCAGGCTGCCGTTGAGCAGCAGCCGGCCACCCTGGACCTCGACCGCCGAGGTGAGCGTGTTGGCGCCGTTCAACTCCAGCATGCCGTCCTGCACCACGGCGCCGTTGAAGCTGTTGTTGCCGCTCAGGCGCAGCCAACCGATACCGGATTTGGTCAGCTTGCCGGGGCCGCCGATGTCGTTGGTCCAGTTGTCCCACGCATCGCCTTCCCAGACCTTCAGGCCGCCGGCCCTCTGGTTCATCACCACGTTGGTGTCCACGCGCAGCGAGCCATAGCCTTCGATGGCCTTGCGCAGGTCGACCATGCCCCAGCCGTAGATTGCATCGATGCCTGGCGCGCCGAGATCGCGTGCGGTGGTCAACAGCACGTCGCGGACCTGGGCGTTGTCCAGGTACGGGAAGCGCTCCATCAGCAGGCCGAGGGCGCCGGTGATATGGGGGGCGGCCATCGACGTGCCGGTCTTGGTGCCGTAGACGTAGTTGGTGTTCTCGCTGTCGATGATCAGCCGCACGTAGGCGGAGGTGTTCTCGATGCGGCCCTGGATATCGCCGGAGACGATGGTGCTGACGATATCGGTACCGGGGGCCGAGATGCACCAGTTGGCGGCAACCCCGCAGATGCTGGAACTGCCATCGATCACGTAGTCGGTTTCACCTGCGGCGGCGTCGGGCCGGCGGACATTGGCGACCGCCAGCCAGTACGGTTCCAGTTCGGGCTTCCAGCGCGGCATCGAGGCGGTGATGCCGGCAACCGCACCGCTGCCGTTGCCAGCCGACCACACCTGGATGAGAGTGGAGCCCGGGGTATCGCCGTTGTTGGCGTAGATGCTGCCGTACACGCCGTAGTCGGCACCGATGCTGGCGTACTGCTGGTCCAGCGCGGCGGCGGTCATGTTGCGCGTGGAAATGCCCCAGCTGTGATTGATGGCGCGTACACCCTGCGCCTGGATCTGCGCATACATGTCCAGCGTGGCGGCATCATCCGGATCGGTGCGGTACACCGCGCGCGGACGATAGAACCTGTCCGGGTCCAGGCGCCACTCGTAGTAGGTGTCACCGAACACGCGGGCGGCAGTGAGATCCGCACCAAAGGCCACGCCATGCATGCCAGTGCCATTGCGGTTGGCGCCGATGGTGCCAAGCACATGCGTGCCGTGATCGGCGTAGCTGAAGCCATAGGGCTGGCCGGCGGCGATCAGGCGTGCCGCCAGTGAGGCCGGAACGCCGGCGCCCAGTCCGTAGTAGTTGTAGCCGGGCTGTTCGCCGCGGGTCTGCCCGCAGGCGCCGGCCCCTGCGACCACGCCCGGCGTCGCACAGTCGGCACCGATGGTGATGCTGGAGGTATTGCGTCCTGCAAACTCCGGATGCGCCAGTGCGGAGCCCGAGTCGAACAGCGCCAGGCGTACGCCCTTGCCGGTCAGGCCGCGCGCATAGGCGTAGTCCGCGCCCATCGCGCCCAGGCCCCAATCGGCGTTGAATTCATCGCTGCGCCAGCTGGCCGGATCGCCGGGGTTGCCAAGAACGGCGGTGCTGCTGGCGGCGGCTGCAGTGGCCGTGGTTGCAGGTGCGGTGCTGGCAGCGGGCTGCGCCCACGCGGCCTGCAGCTGGCGCTGCTGCTGCCAGGCCTCGAGTGATTCGCTGGCCATGGCTGGCAGTGCGGTGGCCAGCAGCAGCGAGCTGGCGACGGCAAGCGCCAGCGGGCGATGCGACAGGGAGCGGGACGAACGGCCGTACAGCGGGTGATTCATCGGACAACTTCCTTGGTTGACGGACAACAAGGCCGTTAACGCCAAGGCATGGCGATATCCCCCAGTAATGTGAAGAGAATTTTATGAACGTGTTAATGTTTTGTGATCGGTGCATGGTGCGGCTCCAGCGGGCAGGGCACCGTGACCCTTCCTTCCGAGGCTTCGGAACCGCCCATGCGTACCGCATTCCGTAAACCACCGTTGGCGATATTGGGCGATGCCGATCCTGGCAGCGACGCGTTCGAGCGCGCAGCTGGTGGCCAGGTGCCCAGCGTCATCCCGGAAGGCAGCATGCCGCCGGCCGACTGGCCGGCCACGGTGGTGGTGCCCTGTGGCATGGGGGATGCGCGCAACCTGATCATGGCCCTTGCCGGTGATGCCTGCATCGTCAGCGGTGGGCGCGCCTGCACGATCTCGGAGGTTTGGCTGCACAAGCGGCCGCTGCTGCCGCTTGCAGGGGCAGGTGGCGGGTCCGACGCGCTGCCGGACACCCCGCCGGACGAGCGCGGCAATTCGCCGATCCTGCCGTGGCGCAACAGTGATGAGCTGGCCGGGCAACTGCGTGTCCTGGGAATGCTGCAACACTGAGTCCAGCCGCATCCGCCTTCACCCAACGTCCCGTGTGCAGCGCTAAGGTTGCCCGGCCTGGGCTCACCAGGCTTATCAAGGAGTGATGTCGATGCGTACTTTCAGGAAAGTGATCGCCGGTGCTGTGTTCGCGTTGGCCTGTAGTGGGTCGGTGGCCGTGGCCGGACCGGTCCAGCCCTGCGATTTTCCCTGCTGGAAGGCCTACCAGGCGTGTGTAGCCGGTGGGGGTGATGCCATGGAATGCCAGTACGAATACGATCGATGCGTCATGGAGCGCTGCGGCGCGGTGTAAGCCCAGCCATGATCGGCTGATGACGGGCCCCGTCCATGACGGGGCTCTTCTGTTTGTGCGCAGGGTCGGGCACTCTCGGCGCATTCTTCCTGGTGGAGTGGAACATGGCCGTCATGCGTGTCGTCGCCAACATCGCCACGTCTGATCCCGCCCGCGCCGCTGCATTCTATGGCGAGCTGCTCGGCATGCCGGTGGTGATGGACCATGGCTGGATCGTCACCCATGGCGGGCAGGGCAGTGCGCTGGCGCAGGTCAGCTTCGCCAGCGAAGGGGGTTCCGGCGCACCGGTGCCGGACCTGTCTATCGAAGTGGACAACCTGCAGGAGGTGCTGGAACGCATGCACGCGGCTGGCATCGCGCTGGACTATGGCCCGGCCGACGAGCCCTGGGGCGTGCGGCGCTTCTTCGTCCGCGACCCGTTCGGCCGGTTGTTGAACATCCTCGCCCACGCCTGAGCGACGGCGGGCGCTTCAGCGACGGGTGCCGCCACGCTTCGGCGCCGGCGACACGCCGACCATGCGCAGGCAATCGGCCACCACCGCCGCAATGAAGGTGTCGGCGTCCTGCGTGGGTGCAGCGATCAGGTCATCGGTGGCGCCGTGTACGCCGGCATAGATCAGCGAGGCCGTGACCTGCGGTGCCGGCAGCTGCCACAGGCCTGCACGGGTGCCCGCCTCGAGGATGTCGAGCAGCTGCTGCTGGATGGCGTTGCGCTCGGCATTGCCGCGCTGGTGGTGGTGATGGTTGGCGTAGACGACGTCGTGCAGTGCGTGCGTGCGCACATAGGTCTCGATGTTGGCGCGGATCCAGGCGCGCAGTCGCGCCACGCCATCGTGGGCAGGCTGCTGCTGAACGGCATGGTCGACCTCGGCCATGAACTGCAGCGTGTAGCGCTGCGCCAGCGCCTGCAGGATCTCGGTGCGCGAGGCGAAGTAGGTATAGAACGTGCCCTTGGCCACGTCGGCGGCGGCCACGATGTCACTGATGGTGGTCGCTTCCACGCCCTGTGACAGGAACAGCGCCTGCGCGGCGTCCATCAGCTCTTCCTGGCGGGTTTCAGCGGGTTTGGTGCGGGGCCTGGCGACTGCGGGAATCTGCATGGGGCGGGGTCCGGGTGCGACGGTCGCCATTCTAGCTTCCTCCGGCAATGACTGACCGCTGGTCATTGACTGACGGTCAGTCAGCAAACTACGATGCGCGCACGCTCCCTCCCGGCATCCGCACATGCAACGCTTCCGACGGCCGGCCCTGGTGCTGGCGGCCTACCTGGGCACCTTCCTCGCCTCGCTGGACATCAGTATCGTCAACGTCGCGCTGCCGACGCTGCAGCAGGCACTGCACACCGACATGGCCGGGCTGCAGTGGGTGATCAACGCCTATGCCATCGCCCTGTCCGCAATGATGCTGTCGGCGGGGCCGCTGGGTGACCGCTATGGCCACCGCCGCATGTGGCTGCTCAGCGTGGCGACCTTCACCGTGGGCTCGCTGCTGTGTGCCTGCGCAGGCAGTCTTTCCGCACTGGTGGCGGGGCGGGCGGTGCAGGGGGTGGCCGGCGCCCTGCTGATCCCGAGTGCGATGCCGATCCTCAGCCATGCATTCCCTGATCCGCGCCAGCGTGCACGCGCGATCGGGGGCTGGTCGGCGTTCAGCGCGCTGGCGCTGGTGCTGGGGCCGCTGCTGGGAGGCGAACTGGTGCAGCGCGCAGGTTGGCCCAGCATCTTCCTGATCAACCTGCCGCTGGGCCTGCTTGCACTCGCGCTGGGGGCCTGGGGCATTCCAGAGCGACGGCATCCGCAGCACGCCGCGCTGGACCCGGCCGGGCAGCTGCTCAGCATCGTCGCGCTGGGTGCACTCAGTTACGGCCTGATCGCGATCGGCGAGCACGGCCTGCTGGCACCTTCAACCCTGCTGGCGCTCGGCATCGCAGCATCCGGCCTGGCGCTGTTTGCGTGGGTCGAGCGCCGCGTGGCGCGGCCGCTGCTGCCGCTGGACCTGTTGGCGAAGCCGGGTTTCGGCATGCTCAACCTGGCCTCGTTCGTGCTTGGATTCACCGCTTATGCGAGCCTGTTCTTCCTGTCGCTGTTCTTCCAGCAGGCGCAGGGACATGGGGCTGCGCAGGCCGGTGCGCAGCTGGTACCGCAGTTCGTGCTGATGGCGGTGGTGTCGCTGCTGTTCGGCCGTCTGGCGGCGTGGTTCGGGCTGCATGCCGCGCTGGTGACGGGCTATGCAATGACAGGCATGGCGCTGTGTGCGATTGCCACGTTCGAGCCGACTACAGCGCACGGCCAGGCCAGCGCACTGCTGATGCTGCTCGGCACTGGCATGGGACTGGCGGTACCTGCGACCGGCATGGCGGTGATGTCATGCGTACCGGCCGAGCGTGCCGGCATTGCGTCGGCCACGATGAACGCGCTGCGCCAGGCGGGCATGAGCCTTGGCATCGCGCTGCTGGGCAGCCTGATGGGCCTGCGCGCGGTATGCCAGTTCACTGCGACCGCGCAGGCGGCAGGGCAGCCCGCAGTGGCCGCACAGGCGCGCACGCTGATCCTGCAGCCGTCTTCACTGCTGCCGGGGACGCAGATACTGGCCTGGTACCGCGGCGCGATGGCCAGCGGTTTCGGCTGGGCGATGGCTGTCGCCGGCGTGCTGGCCCTGTTGGCGGCGCTCGCCCTGTACCGCCAGTGCAGGCGCGCCTGAGCACGCTGCGGTCAGCCCTGCTGGCGTTGCGGCCCTTCCTTCGTCGGCGCGGGTTCGGCCGCGTGCTGCCGCTGTTGCCGTGCATTGGCGTGGCGCGCGTGCCCGCCTTCGCGGCCGATCGCTGCCATGTGCTGGCGATTGCGGCTGATCGCCTCGCCGCCCTTGCGGCCTGCCACGCGTGCCTCGGCCGGGCTGAACTCATGTGCATTGCCGGACGCATGCGCGGCGCGTCCACCCTTTGCGGCGATCGCGCGCTGCTTGTCCCGGTCCATCGAAGCGAAGCCACGATGGGAGGTGCCGTGATGCTGGTCAGCCATGTGAAGGCTCCCGGTGCATGGAAGGGAGCTCATCCTTGCGTGTGCCCGGCTAAGGCAGTGTCCGCACCGGCGGTGCTGCCCTCACGCCACGCCGCACCGGCTTTCACGGCGCAACTACGCCGCTGCGCGATGAGCGCCGCTTGGCTAGGATGGACCGGCATGGCGGATGACCGCCCAGACAGGAAAGGACGCCGTGAACAGATTCGGATGGCTTGTACTGCTGGCCTGCGCTGCACCGGCCCATGCGGACACTGCGCTGCTGAGCGGCAGTTTCGTTCACTTCGGTTACTCGTCCACCGATGAGCAGCTGCCAGCGGCGCAGCTGCCGCTGTTCCTCGACGAACTGCGGGACCTGGGCAACGACACGCTCATCATCGGCCAGACCCGCGCCACCCGTGCCGGCGTGGGCTGCGCCAGCAGCGCGCAGGATTTCGAATGGATCGCCGGCTTCCCGGCCAAGCTGGGCACGGTGCTGGACGCGGCCGCAGCGCGTGGGATGAAGGTCGTGGTCGGCACCACCTACAGTTCGGGCCAGTGTGCGGCGTTCTGGCAGGGCTCGAACGCTGCAGCGGTGGCGCAGGACGCAGCGCAGTCGATGGCGCAGCTGGCCCAGCAGTACGCGATGCATCCGGCATTCGCCGGCTGGTACATCACCGATGAGCCCGCGCAGGTACCGGCCGAGCGTGCGTCGTTCTATCGTTCAATCGTTTCCACACTGAAAGCGGCGACGCCATCCAGGCCGGTGATGGTGGCGCCCTATCTGGCATCCTCCAGCGTCGACCCGGCCAGCGTGGCCAGTGCTGCGCTACGGTTTCGCTCTGCCACGGGGGTCGACGTGCAGATCTGGCAGGACGGCATCGGCGCGGCGTCGCACGCGAAACTGTTCCAGTGGGATCGACCGGGCTATTCCACCGAGCAGTACTACCAGGCGTTGTCGGCGCAGCTGGGCGCCAGCGCGGTGTGGGCCGACATCGAGCTGTTCAACCATGGCAGCCCGCTGTTCCTTGATGCCGGTAACGGCCTGTCCGGTGCATACCGGTCGGCGTCGGTGCAGCGCATCAACCAGCAATTGTGGAGCGCGCGTTCGGCTGGCAAGCGCGTTGCCTGGCTCAACCAGTACCACATGTCCGAAGTGGTCGGCCCCGGCCAGGGCTACGGCGAGGCGCCGCGGATGATGAACACCTATCGCGGGTTGTACGGGTTGGGTGCCTCGTACATCGTCGATCCGGTGCAGACCACCTATCACTACAGCGTGGCGCCGGCGACCAGCTATCCCGACGGCAGCGGCCATGAGCTGTTCGACCGCCGGGTAGGCGACCCGCGCAATCCGATGGACGCGGGCTGGGTAGGCGTGCACGGCAACGTCAGCATCACCATCGACCTGGGCCAGCGCCGACGGGTGGACTGGATCGGCCTGCATACGATGACCCGCCCGGCCTGGGGCATCGTCACGCCGACTTCGGTGGAGGTGATGTGCGCCGAGCCCGGAACTGCCGCCGTAACCATCGGCACGCTGTCGGCACCCTTCACCCAGTCCGGCGTGATGGGCTCGACCGAAGAGGAGTACGTGCTCGGCAATGCAGCCCCCCTGGCTGCGCAATGCCGCACGCTGGAGCTGCGCGTGGCCAACGGCAGCTGGACCTTCCTCAGCGAGATCGAGATGGCTGCAGAGCAGTAACGCCTCAGCGCCGGCGGGCGTCCTGCAGGCGCTGTGCGAAGGGCCGTTGTTCGAGCGCCACCAGTGCTTTGCGCAGCACCTGCTCCAACGACTGCCCCAGATCGGCATCGAGGCTGCGTGCCGCCACTGCGGTGGCCTGCCATTGCGCCTGCAGCACAGGCATCGCGCGCTGCGCGCGCGGGCTCAACTGCAGGATGCGTTCGCGCCCGTCGTCACCATTGGCAGTGTGCAGCCAACCATCGCGCACCATCGCCGCCACGGTCTGGCTGAGCGCCGAATGGCTGAGCCCGCAGGCCAGCGCGAGGTCCTTGATCCGGCAGGGGCCCTGCGCCATCAGCGTGCGCAGCACCGGCGTGTAGCGCGGCCGGTAGTCCAGTTGCAGGTGCCGGTAGGCCTGCTCGACGGCCGGGTCCAGCTGGTCGAGCAGTGCGCGCAGCAGGGTACCCAGTGTGGCGTGTTGGAGATCCATGAGTGGGATGATATATAAGCGCTTATATATCCTCAATGCGGGGTGGATGATGGCGGTCTCCTGGATGCTCGGCGCGCTGCTGGCGACGGCCTGCCCGGCGCAGGATGCGGTGCTGCAGGCGGCCGCCAGCGCCGTGCAGGCGCAGTACCTGGACGAGGCGGAGGCCGCCCGCATCGCCGATGCCCTGCGCAGCTGGTCGGCGCAGCAGCGCTATGCGGACAGCTGTTCGGATCCTGCTGGGTTCAGCGCACGCCTGAACCAGGACCTGGACATGTTCGATGGCCACTTCCACGTTGAGCGCGTGGACGCAGCTGCCGGCCAGGACGACTGGTTGATGGCCTGGCGTGCCGATGCCCGCAGCAATGGTGCCGGTGTGCGCGAGGTGCGGGTGCTGGAAGGCAACGTTGGCTACCTGCGGCTGAGTACCTTCTATCCGCTGGATCTGGCGCGCCCGAAGTTCGCTGCGGCCTTCACGCTGCTGGCCGACACCGACGGCCTGGTGCTGGATCTGCGCCAGAACGGGGGCGGCGACGATGCAAGTGCCGACCTGCTGGTGCGCACGCTGCTGGACGCGAAGATCGGCGCGGTGCAGCAGCTGGACCAGCGTGGCCGGCGCACGCCGGTACCGCTGCCGCCTGCCAGCCTGCCTGTGTACCTGAAGCCGCTGGTGGTGCTGATCGACCGGCGTACCGGTTCGGCGGCCGAGTTCGTCGCCTATTCGCTGCAGGCCCTGGGCCGCGCGCGCATTGTCGGCACGCGCAGTGGCGGTGCCGCGCATATGTTTGGTGATCCTGTGCTGCTGCCCGATGGCTATCAGATCAGCATTCCCGACCGGCAACCGATCAATCTGCGCACCGGCGGCAATTGGGAAGGCACCGGCGTGAGGCCTGATGTGGCCGGCGGCGACGATCCGCTGTTCATCGCGCGGCAACTGCTGGCGCCTGCGAGGTCGTCAAGATGAACGCACGATTGCATGGCTGTCCTATCGCAGATGCGCGAATGCATGCCTAGAATCGAAGCATCCCGGTAGTTCCCGGGCGCTTCGAGTGAATGGACTCAATGAAGATTCTGTTGACCGGCAGTTCCGGGCGCATCGGGCGCGCGATCTTCGGTGCGTTGGCGGCCGCCCACGAAGTGGTGGGGCTGGACCGCAGCCCGTTCGCCACCACGCGCATCATTGCCGATGTCACCGATCGCCAGGCGGTCACGCGTGCGGTGCAGGGCGTGGACGCGGTCATCCATACCGCGGCCCTGCATGCTCCGCATGTCGGCCTGGTGCCGGACGCGGTATTCCAGCAGATCAACGTGGAGGCAACCGCGCACCTGCTGCAGGCCGCACGCGAAGCCGGCGCACGGCGTTTCGTGCTGACCAGCACCACCGCGCTGTACGGCCATGCCGTGGTAGCCGGTGGCTGCCGTTGGATCGACGAAGACACCGAGCCACTGCCGCGCACGATCTACCATCGCACCAAGCTGCAGGCCGAGACCCTGGCTGAAGCTGCCGCCACGCCGGGCTTCAGCGTTCGCGTGCTGCGCATGGGCCGGTGCTTCCCGGAACCGCCCGAGCGCATGGCGATGTTCCGCCTGCATCGCGGCATCGACGCCCGCGATGTGGCCAGCGCACACGCTGCACTGCTGCTCGACGAAGGCGCCCGATTCGCCCGCTATCTCGCCTGCGCACCGACGCCGTTCCGGCGCGAGGACTGCCTGGAACTGGCCACCCACCCGCGCAGCGTGCTGGCCCGTCGCGCGCCGCAGCTGCTGGCCGAGTTCGAACGCCGTGGCTGGCCGCTGCCATTGAGCATCGACCGTGTCTACGACAGTGCCCGCCTGCGCAGTGAGCTGGGCTGGCAACCGTGCTTCGGGCCGGACGACGTGCTGCAGCAGTATGCCGTCGGCAGCATCGAGGTACTGCCGCGCGCGCAGTGGATCAAGGACCGCGTGGCCGAGTGAGGCCATCGCGACGGACGGGTGGCTGACCCGACCCTGAGCAGATTCAGGAATGTGCAGGCCGGTCGCCTCAACCTCGTTGGCGGGCGGCCGCTAACCCGGTGCGCTTCCAGCGCCGGGCCCGCCCGGCGGCCGGTGGCCTGCGCGACGGATCGCGCGCCTGCGCGGTGCCTTCGTGGTGCCGGTCGTCCTGAACTGCCTTGCGGACCCTCCCATGCCTTCTTCCCGTTCCGCCGCTGCCCGCCGCCCGGGCAGCATCGCCCACAAGCTGATGCTGGGCACCGCCGCGATCGCGCTGCTGTGCTTCGGCCTGACCGCGTTCCTGATCTATCGCCAGGCCAGCGCCAGCCTGATCAGCGCCTCACGCCAGACCATGACCAGCGAGGCGACCGCTGAGGCGCGCCAGGTGGCGGCCGATCTGGGCACCGCCTTTGCCAGCAACGATGCCATGGTTGAAAGCGTGCTGGCCCAGCGCGCCCGTGGTGACGTGCCCGACCGCGCCAGTCTGGCGGCGGTGCTGGGCGAGCAGCTGCGCGCCCATCCCGAATGGCTGGGCAAGAGCACCATGTGGGAGCCCGATGCCTTCGACGGCAAGGATGCCGAGTTCGTCAACACCGAGGCGCACGATGCCACCGGCCGCTACATGAGCTACTGGGCCTGGCAGGAGGGCAAGCCGCAGCAGTCGGTGATGACCGATTACACCGAGACCGCCAGCGGTTCCGGTGACTGGTACATGGTGCCCAGCCGCGACAAGCTGCCGAAAGTGAGCGAACCGTATGCCTATGACATCGCCGGGCAGCAGGTGCTGATGAGTACGCTGAGCACGCCGATCATCGAGAACGACAGGTTCCTCGGTGTCTTCACCGTCGACTTCTCGCTGGCAGCGTTGCAGAAGCACCTGGCCACGCTGAAGCCGATGGGGGCCGGCCGCGTCGAACTGCTGTCGCCGAAGGGCGTGGTGCTGGCCTCGGCCAATGCCGCCGAAATCGGCAAGCCTCGCAACGATGCACTGACCCGCAGCATGCTGGCCGAGATCGCCGCCGACCGCCCCTTCGAGGCCTTCAGCCCCGATGCGGCCGGCAACGTGCGCGTGTATGTGCCGCTGCGCGTGGGCGATGCCCCGCAGCGCTTCGCGCTGGGCGTGGTGATGCCGCATGCGGTAATCGTGGCCGAAGCGCGCCAGCTGCTGTGGCTGACCCTGCTGGTCGGCGTGATCGCCGCGCTGACCCTCAGCGCCGGTGTCTACATACTGCTGCGCCGCCTGGCGATCCGCCCGCTGGCCGAAGCGGTGCGCGTGGCCGGTGACGTCGCCGCCGGCAAGCTGGACAGCACCCTGCCGGCGCGCAGCAACGACGAAGTGGGGCGCCTGCTGGACGCGATGCAGGGCATGCGCGGCCAGCTGCAGGCGGTGATGGCTGCGCAGGCCGAAATGGCGCGCCGCCACGATGCCGGTGAACTCAGCTACCGTATGGATGCCGCGGCGTTCCCGGGCGAGTACGGCCGCATGGTGGCCGACAGCAACCAGCTGGTGGCCTCCAGCAACGCGGTCACCCAGCGCCTGGTTGAAGTGATGCAGCGCTATGCCGTCGGCGACCTCAGCGTGGACATGGAAGCACTGCCGGGCGAGAAGGCGGTGTTCACCGCTGCGATGGCGACCACCAAGCGCAACCTGGCCGCGATCAACGAGCAGATCCAGCAGCTTGCCGCTGCGGCCGCCGCCGGTGACTTCGCCGTGCGCGGTGATGCACTGCGCTTCGACCACGATTTCCGCCGCATGGTGGAGACCCTCAACACCATGATGGAAGTCAGCGACCACAACCTGGCCGCACTGTCGACGCTGCTGCGCGCGATCGCCGGCGGTGACCTCAGTACCCGCATGCAGGGTGACTTCCATGGGGTGTTTGCGGTGATGCGCGACGATGCCAACAGCACCGTGCAGCACCTGACCCAGATCGTCGGCCAGATCCAGCAGTCGGCAGCCAGCATCCGCCTGGCCGCCGGTGAGATCGCTGCCGGCAACAGCGACCTGTCGCGCCGTACCGAACAGCAGGCTGCCAACCTGGAAGAAACCGCCGCGTCGATGGAAGAACTGACCTCCACCGTGCGCCAGAACGCCGACCACGCGCTGCAGGCCAACGCGCTGGCCGGTTCCGCGGCGGGCGTGGCCAGCGAAGGCGGCCAGGTGGTCAGCCAGGTGGTGCACACCATGGAGCAGATCGAGGCGTCTTCGCAGCGCATCGCCGAGATCATCTCGGTGATCGATGGGATTGCGTTCCAGACCAACATCCTGGCGTTGAACGCAGCAGTGGAAGCGGCGCGCGCCGGTGAGCAGGGCCGTGGCTTCGCCGTGGTTGCCAGTGAAGTGCGCGCGTTGGCGCAGCGTTCGGCGGGTGCTGCGAAGGAGATCAAGGAGCTGATCGACGCCTCGGTGGCCCAGGTCGGTGCCGGTGCGCAGCTGGTGCACGGCGCGGGGCGCACCATGCAGGACATCGTCGGTCAGGTCGGTCGGGTCAACGAGATCATGGCCGAGATCTCGGCCGCGTCGCGCGAACAATCGGCCGGCATCGAGCAGGTCAACCAGACTGTGGTGCAGATGGACGAAACCACCCAGCAGAACGCCGCGCTGGTGGAGGAAGCCAGTGCCGCCGCGCGCGCGATGGAGGAGCAGGCCGAGCAGCTGGCGGTGGCGGTGTCGCGCTTCCGCCTGCAGGCCGAGCCGGCGGCCGTGGCACGCCGCGCGGCCTGATCGCGCAAATGAAGACGCCCGGCGGGGGCCGGGCGTCGGTTGCGTCCTTGCCGCGCATCCCTGCGCCGGTCTGATGGCTTAGAACATTCCTTCAAACGGGTTCCAGCTGGTGCGACCTTCCACCTTCTCCAGGTAGTAGCTGTAGTTGGTGCTGGAGGCGACCAGCAGATTCATCGCGATGAACAGCATGCGCCCGACGACGTCGGGAAGGAACATGCTGACGATGGCCAGCGCGATGTTGATGCCGATGACCACCAGCGCCTTGCGCCACATGCCCAGGATCAACAGGTAGATCGCACCGAAGAACAACGCGAAGAAGTTCAGGTTGATCTTCAGGCGGTCACCGAACGACAGCGCCTTCCAGGCCTGCTTGAAACCGGGATTCTTGGGCGCGCCATGCTGGCGGAAGAAGTTGAAGCGGAACTGCCACTTCGGGCTGAACTGGGACAGGTCAGTGGTATTCATTTGGGGGAAACATCCCTGTGAGAAAACGTTTTCATGATAAGGCAAGTCCTATTCAGGATCCAAGGGCTGCCGTCAAAAATGTGACGCGTGCCGTGTTCCACAGGCTGCGGCCGGGTGCCGCACCGTCACCCGCCCGCCTTGTTTTTAGGATAGGGTGCGCAGTTCCGCTGCCGCCCCGGTTGGACCCGTGCGGCGGCGGGATGTCCATGGAGGTTGCATGACCACACCTGCTACACCGGAAAACGCACCGGGACCGGTGCTCCTGCCGACACCTGAAGTGGTGCAGGCACAACAACTGCTCGCACGCCAGCAACTGGCGGTGGCGATGGACCGTGCGCGCACGGCCGCCACGCGGGACGCGGCACCGGCCGCGCTGGAAAGCGAGTAACCCGCAATACCGTCGATCGCGCTGGCATGTCGCCAGCGCGATCACGGCGCGTGCCGCCGGTCAGAAGCGCGCGGTCATGCTGAGGAAGTAGCTGCGCCCGGCGACGAAGTAGTCGGTGGAGCCTTCCGCATACAGCTTCCTGTCGGCCAGGTTGCTGACGCCACCGCGCAGGGTCAGCACCTCGTTGACGTTCCATGCGACGGTCAGGTCATACAGGGTGTAGGCCTTGAGGAAGGTCGTGGCGGTGCCGGTCTGCTTGCCGGTGTACTGCGCCGACAGGCTGCCGGAGAACACCGTATTCGGCGACCAGTCCAGCGACGAGTAGCCGGAGAATTCCGGCGTATCGATCAGGTTGCGGCCGGTGGTCAGGTTCCTGGCTTCCTTCATCCAGGTCGCCGAGGTGCGCCAGCGCCACTGCTCACCGAAGCGGACGTTGAAGTTGCCTTCCATGCCGCTGGTGCGCGCGCGCTGCACGTTGCTCATGCGCGTCCACCAGATGCCGTTGAAGCGGCCCAGCGGTGCGTATTCGATCTTGTTCCGGAAGTCGGTGTGGAAGTAGGTCACGCCAACATCGATCAGGTCATTGTCGAAGCTGATGCCGATCTCGCGGTTGGTGCTGGTTTCCGGATCCAGGTCCGGGTTGCCGGCCATGTAGCACCCGCCGCGGGTATAACCCAGCGGGATCAGCGAGGTGCAGCCACGGCCGCCGGACTGGGTGGCAGCGGTGGCCGAGTTCTCGGTCAGGCTGGGCGCACGGAACCCCTTGGAGACGCCACCGCGGATGGTCCACTGTTCGGCCGGATGCCAGACCAGGTACGCACGCGGGCTGACGTGGCCGCCGAACTTCTCATGGTGGTCCAGGCGCGCGCCCACGGTCAGGGCCAGGGTGCGGTGCAGCTTCAGTTCGTCTTCGACAAACAGCGCCCAGGTATCCACTTCCAGGCTGGAGCCGCTGACGGCGTTGCCGGCGTAGTCGATCGGCGCGCGGCCGATGGTATCGGTGTTGGTCAGTTCCTGGCGCTTCCACTGCCCACCCACGGCAAACTGGTGTTCAACGCCCAGAGTGAACGGCGTGGTCAGGCTGCCTTCGATGATCGTGTCGGTGGCCTCTGAGCGGCCGGTGGCGCCGATGTCGTTCTTGTATTCGGTCCAGTACGCGCTGAGCCTGGAGGTGCCGAAGCTCCACGTGCCATCGTGGTTGAGCGCCAGCGAGCTGCGCTTGAGCTCACTGGCTCCCCAGGCGCCTTCGTCCTGCTTTTCCAGCGACGCATCGATGAAGGCCTGCTGCACGCCATGGCCGGCTTCCAGCGACAGTTCCTGTGCGTCGCTCAGCTTCCACTGCAGCAGCGCATCGACAGTGCGGTCCTTCTCGCCGGCGTAGGCATTGCCGTAGACACCGTGGTTGGACTGGTCCGAATCACGGCGCATGCTGTTGGCACCGATGCGCAGGCCGAAGCGTTCGCCCAGTGGGCCGGAGAAGGTCGCGCCGATCTGCTGGGTATCGCCGCGCTTGCCATCACCGGGACGGGTGTAGCTGTGGGTGGCGCTGCCGTTCCATTCGTCGCCGATGCGCCGGGTGATGATGTTGATCACCCCGCCCATGGCGTCGGAGCCGTACAGCGAGGACATCGGCCCACGCACCACTTCGATGCGTTCGATCTGGTCGGGCGAGATCCAGTTCAGGTCCTGGCGGCCGAGGTCGGGGCGGTAGTTGGTCGCGGCCGAGCTGCCCATGCGCTTGCCGTCCACCAGCACCAGCGTGTAGTTGGACGGCATGCCGCGCAGCTTGATCTTGGACTGTTCGCCGACGGCGCTGAGGCCGCCGGTCACGCCCGGCACGCGGCTGAGCAGGGTGGCCAGGTCGGGAACCGGCTGGCGCTCGATGTCCTCACGGCTGATCACGCTGATGCTGGCCGGGGCATCCTTGATCCATTGCTGGCTGCCCGAGGCGGTGACCACCACGGTATCCAGATCCTTGGTGGAGGCATCGGTGCCGGCCTCTGCAGCGGCCAGGCCTGGCAGGGCCAGCAGGCAGGCGGAGGTCAGGGCAGGGGCCAGGCGGGTGCGCGGCAGGCGCGCGGAACGGGAACGGGACGATGGGGACATGGCGGCTTCCATGGGAGGTGGGGTGACCCGGTGGAAGCAGCAGGCGCAGGCAGACAGCAGGCAGCCACCCTTCCGTGGGTCGTCGGTGCGCGCGGTGTGGACCGGCGCAGCTGGGTGGGTCGCGGCCGTGCGGAAGACGGTGACCTGCCTGGTTAATGAAATGATAACCGTTCGCGTTTGATACGATCCAGTACCCGGGGCGATGCAATGACATCTGGCCATCCCCCGACGTGATCGCCTGCTATTTGCTGAATGGGGATAAATCCCGGCGTAGGCCTTCGCACCCGGCTTACATTCAGCGCCCTAGACTGGGCCGCATTTTCGATTCCGCCCCGTTGGAGATCGTGTGGGTTCCGGTAGTGACAGACATCGACTGTGCGGCCTGAAGCCGACACAGTCTGGACAAGTGCGGGCGCCGGGAAAGCGCGCCGGGAACCTTGGTGCATGCAGCCCGGCCGGGATAGCCGGCCGTGCCGACGGCGCGGAGTAGGCGGCGATGGGGGTGCAGACCATCCATGCGGAAGCAGAAACGCCCCGGCTCGACGCCGGCTGGGCGCTGCTGCCCGCTGAATCTCCGTTGCAGATGCCCGAACAGACCCTGCGCGAAGGTGCACTGAAGGTCCGGCGGCATCGCACGTCGCCGCGCCTGATCGGCCTGCGCCGGCTGTACATCTTCGGTGGCACGCTCGGCATGACCGCCGTGGCCACGCGGATGATGTGGCGGGTGCTGTCGGCCAATGGCATCAGCGTGCTCGAAGCCTGCCTGCTGGTGCTGTTCGTTGGCCTGTTTGCCTGGATCGCGCTGTCTTTCGCCAGCGCCCTGGCCGGCTTCCTGACCGCCGTGTTCGACCGTGGCTATCGCCTCGGCATCGACCCGGACAAGCCGCTGCCGACCGTGCACAGCCGCACCGCGCTGCTGATGCCGACCTACAACGAAGACCCGCGCCGCCTGCTGGCGGGCCTGCAGGCGATCTACGAGTCGGTGGCGGCCACCGGCCAGCTCGGCCGATTCGATTTCTTCGTGCTCAGCGATACCCGTCGCGAGGACATCGCCGCTGCCGAGGAGCGGGTGTTCGGCGAGCTGCGCGAGCGGGTGCCGGACGGCCAGACCCGCCTGTTCTACCGTCGCCGTGGTGACAACAGCGGGCGCAAGGCCGGCAACATCGCCGACTGGGTCCGTCGCTTCGGCGGTGCCTACCCGCAGATGCTGATCCTCGACGCCGACAGCCTGATGACCGGCGACAGCATCGTGCGCCTGGTGGCCGGCATGGAGCACAACGCCGACGTCGGCCTGATCCAGACCCTGCCGTCGGTGATCGGCGGCCGCACCCTGTTCGCACGCATGCAGCAGTTCGGTGGCCGCGTGTACGGGCCGGTGATCGCCCGTGGCGTGGCCTGGTGGCATGGCGCCGAGAGCAACTACTGGGGCCACAACGCCATCATCCGTACCCGCGCCTTCGCCGACCACGCCGGCCTGCCGGCGCTGCCGGGGCGCAAGCCGTTCGGCGGCCACGTGCTCAGCCATGACTTCGTCGAAGCAGCGTTGATGCGTCGTGGCGGCTGGGCTGCGCACATGGTGCCCTACCTCGGTGGCAGCTATGAAGAGGGCCCGCCGACGCTGACCGATCTGCTGGTTCGCGACCGCCGCTGGTGCCAGGGCAACCTGCAGCACGGCAAGGTCGTGGGCAGCCGCGGCCTGCACTGGATCAGCCGCACGCACATGCTGATCGGCATCGGCCACTATTTCACCGCACCGATGTGGGCAATGCTGATGCTGATCGGCATCGCCATCCCGCTGTTCCAGGAGGGCATCGACTTCAATGCCCTGCTGCACCTGTCGCCCAGCGTGTACTGGCGCGCACAGGACGAAGAGCAGGTGCTGCGCCTGTTCGCCGCCACGATGGCGGTACTGCTGCTGCCCAAGGTGCTCGGTTACCTGGCGATGCTGCTGGACCCGGTCGACCGCCGTGGCTGCGGCGGTGCGATCCGTGCCTTCGTGTCGATGCTGGTGGAAACCGTGCTGGCCGCGCTGATGGCGCCGGTGGTGATGTACGTGCAGTCGCGGGGCGTGGCCGAAGTGTTGTCCGGCCGCGATTCCGGCTGGGATGCGCAGCAGCGTGACGACGGCGGCATCTCGTGGCTGGCACTGATCCGCGGCTACGGTGGCCTGGGTGTGTTCGGCGCCTTCATGGGCGTGCTGGCCTGGGCCGTGTCGCCGTCGCTGGCGGCGTGGATGGCGCCGGTGGTGATCGGCATGGTATTGGCCATTCCGGTGGTGGCGCTGACCTCCTCGCGTGGTCCGGGCGCCTTCCTGCATCGCCTGGGCCTGCTGGACATTCCCGAAGAGAACATCCCGCCACCGGTACTGGTCCGCGCCGCGCAGCTGCGGCGCGAAGCGGCCGAGCAACCGCCGCTGTACTGATTGCCCCACGCCAGCGGCATAATGCGGCTCGAACTTGAAGGAGCCGCATCATGCTGCAAACGGTGGAACAGGAAACCGGCGCCTCGCCGCAGTGGTCGGTGATCTGGCTGCACGGCCTCGGCGCCGATGGCCATGATTTCGCGCCGATCGTGCCGGAGCTGGTGCGGCCGCACTGGCCGGCGCTGCGCTTCGTGTTCCCGCACGCACCGGTGCGGCCGATCACGATCAACAACGGCGTGCCCATGCGCGGCTGGTACGACATCGTCGGCATGGACTTCCGGTCGCGTGCCGACATGGCCGGCGTGCAGGAATCGGTGGTGCAGCTGGACGCGCTGATCGCGCGCGAGATCGAGCGTGGCGTCGCGGCGGAGAAGATCTTCCTGGCCGGCTTCTCGCAGGGTGGTGCGATCATCCTGACTGCTGCGCTGTCGCGCACCGCGCCACTGGCCGGCCTGATCGCCCTGTCCACCTATCTGCCCGAAGCCGACAGTGCCACGCGCGTTGAAGGCGCGGTGCAGGTGCCGGTGTTCATGGCCCATGGCAGTGGCGACCCGGTGATTCCGCAGGCCGTGGCGGCCCACAGCGCACAGGCGCTGCGTACGCTGGGCCTGGACGTGGCGTGGCACAGCTACCCGATGGCCCACCAGGTCTGTGCCGAGGAAATCCGGGCGCTGGGCGACTGGCTCCAGGAACGGCTGGGCGCGGCCTGAGCCATGTCCCCGGCCAGCCCATCGCCGTGGATGCCGGAACTGTGCCGCCTGCCGCGGCTGGCGGCGATGCTGGGCCTGGCCGAGCTGGTGGTGGTGGTGCTGGCGCTTGCGCCGGATGGCAGCCGCCACTGGACCGTTGGCGAGCTGCTGTCGGCCAGCGGCTTCGCGCTGTGGCTGGCGCTGGCCGTGACCGCCAGCCTGTGCCTGCTGCGGCAGGCGCTGTCCAGGCTGCCGCAGGTGATGGGGGCGGTCGCTGCCATCGCACTGGCGGCCCTGATCGCGGTCGTCTGCGCCGGCATCGTGCACGCGCTGTACGCGGTGCTGGGTGACAGCTTCGCCAACGGCATCAGCTTCTGGCGCTTCACCCTCGGCAGCGCCGCCACCACCGCGCTGATCACCGCGCTGGCGCTGCGCTACTTCTATGTCAGCGACCGCTGGGCCGCGCAGGTGCAGGCCAATGCACGCGCCCAGGCCGATGCGCTGCAGGCGCGCATCCGCCCGCATTTCCTGTTCAACAGCATGAACCTCATCGCCAGCCTGCTGCATCGGGACCCGGCGGTGGCCGAGCGTGCCGTGCTCGACCTGTCCGATCTGTTCCGTGCTGCGCTCGGTGCAGGTGAGGGCGATTCCACCCTGCGCGACGAATGCGAACTGGCCGAGCGCTACCTGTCGATCGAATCGCTGCGCCTGGGCGAACGCCTGCAGGTGCGCTGGCAGCGTGACGAGCCGCTGCCGTGGGACCTGCCATTGCCAAGGCTGGTACTGCAGCCGCTGGTGGAAAACGCCGTGCTGCATGGCATTTCGCGCCTGCCCGAGGGCGGCACCATCGAGCTGCAGCTGCTGCGCGAGGGCAACGATCTGCAGATCCGCGTGCGCAATCCCGCGCCTGATCCGCAGGCGCCCGGGCTGGCCCTGGCGCGGGGGGCTGGCCATGCCCAGCACAGCATCGGCCATCGGCTGGCCTGGCGCTTTGGCAGTGCCGCGCGGATGACGGCTGGCTGGAGCGAGGGCTACTATGCCTGCCAGGTGACAGTGCCGATCCAGTGAGGGGACGATCGTGAGGGTAGTCATCGCCGATGACGAACCACTGGCGCGTGAGCGCCTGCGCAGCCTGTTGGCCGCACAGGACGGCGTGGACGTGGTGGCCGAGGCCGGCAACGGCGAGCAGGCCCTGCACGCGTGCGCGGAGCTGCAGCCGGACCTGGTCCTGCTGGACATCGCAATGCCTGGGCTGGACGGCCTGGAAGCAGCCCGCCACCTGGCCAGCTTCGAACCGCGGCCGGCGGTGGTGTTCTGCACTGCCTACGATGCGCATGCGCTGTCGGCCTTCGAAGCGGCAGCCATCGATTACCTGATGAAGCCGGTGCGCGCCGAACGCCTGGCAGCGGCGATTGCACGGGCACGCACGTTCCTGGCCGGTCGCGATGGCCAGCCGCAGGCGCACAGCGGGCAGCAGGCACGCAGCGTACTGTGCGCACGCCTGCGCGGCAGCCTGCGGCTGATTCCGCTGGACGACATCCACTACCTGCAGGCCGAAGAGAAGTACGTGGTGGTGCACCACGCGCGCGGCGAGGACCTGATCGAGGAATCGCTGAAGTCGCTGGAGGAAGAGTTCGCCAGCCGCTTCATCCGCATCCATCGCAACTGCCTGGTGGCGCGGCACGAGCTGGTGGAGCTGCGCCGCGGCTCCGGCGGGCAGGTGCAGGCAGTGCTGCGGCATGGCAGGCAGCCGCTGGAAGTCAGCCGCCGCTGTGTGGCGACGCTGAAGCAGGAACTGCGGCATCTGTGAGTGGTCCCGCGCGGCCTGCGGCCGCGACTGCTTACAGATCAACATCAACATCAAGATCAACAGCAGGTTGGCCGGCTCGTTGTTCTTACGTGCTGGGTCGGGCCGGGGTGGGGTGGCGGGACACGCCGTAGACCCATCCCTGGGGGCTCGATGGCGCCATCCATGGCGCCAACGGTCCCGCCACCCCACCCCGGCCCAACCCTCTCGTTTTTCCCGCGTCGGACGGCAAAGGCATTGTTGTTATCGGGTGGGGGAAGAGGGGTCAGATCCCTTTTCCTGCGGAAAAGGGATCTGACCCCGGAAGCCGTCGGCTGTTGCCTTTGCTTCTGCACTCTTTTTTTGATCTTCCGTGGCTGGCGCACACGGAAACTGTCAGAGGCCGGGCGGGGTGGGTTCGCGGGGGTGTCCGCGGCATGGGCCCGAGGCATGCCTCGGGCGGGTTGGGCAGGACGCCCAACCCCGGTCTTGCCGTGTGCGCAGGACAGCGCACACGAGCAAGCCGCGGCCAAGCCTCCACGGACGGATTCACGGCGTCCCCCGCGAACCCACCCCGCCCGGCCAAGCGCGGCTGTTGCTTTCACGACCCCTCCGCCAGCCACGAGGGGCTCCGCCGTTGGCCGTATCCGCGCCGAAGGCGCGATAATGACCGGATGGAAACCGTCCGCATCGCCACCCGCAAGAGCCCGCTCGCCCTCTGGCAAAGCGAACACGTCGCCAACCGCCTGCGCCAGGCCCATCCCGGGCTGCATGTGGAACTGGTGCCGATGAGCACCCGCGGTGACGAGGTGCTCGACCGCTCGCTGGCCGCCATCGGTGGCAAGGGCCTGTTCCTGAAGGAGCTGGAGCTGGCCATGCTGCGCGGTGAGGCCGACTGCGCCGTGCACTCGCTGAAGGATGTGCCGATGGAACTGGACGAACCCTTCGCGCTGCCGGCGATGCTGACCCGCCACGATCCAGCCGATGGTTTCGTCTCCAACCTGTACGCCTCGCTGGACGCGCTGCCGATCGGTGCGCGGGTCGGCACCTCATCGCTGCGCCGCCAGGCCCAGCTGCGCGCGCTGCGCCCGGATCTGGAATTGCTGGACCTGCGCGGCAACGTCAACACCCGCCTGGCCAAGCTCGACAATGGTGGTTACGACGCCATCGTGCTGGCCGTGGCCGGCCTGGAGCGCCTGGGCCTGGGCGGGCGCATCGTCGCGCGCCTGCAGCCGCCGCAGTGGCTGCCGGCACCGGCGCAGGGCGCGGTGGCGGTGGAGTGCGACGGTGGCAATACGCGCCTGATGGCGCTGTTCGCCACGCTTGATGACGCCGCTACGCGCGCCTGCGTGGAAGCCGAGCGGGCGATGAACCGCGCGCTGCATGGCAGCTGCCACGTGCCGGTGGCGGCCATCGCGCAGTGGCAGGGCGACGACCTGCACCTGCAGGGCCTGGTCGGCAGTGCCAGCGATGGTCGTGCGGTGCGCGCCGAGGCGGTGGGACCGGCCCGGGATCCGGAGGCGCTGGGCCAGCGCGTGGCGAAGATGCTGCTGGAAGCCGGTGCCGGCGAACTGCTGAACGTCTGAGCTACCGCCGGTAGTGCCGGCCGCTGGCCGGCAACCGCGTGCCCCAGTTGAATGCAGTTGCCGGCCAGCGGCCGGCACTACCGGAAGAAGAACGGGCGCCCTGGGCGCCCGTTCTGCTTACTTGAACTTGTAGACCACGTTCATCGTGGTCAGCGTATCGGTCTTGCGCTTGTCCTCGGCCACGTCACTGTTGTAGCGCGCCTGCCAGCCGGCCTTCAGTGCCAGGTGCTCGTTCATGCTCACCGAGACACCGAAGTCGTTCTGGCCGAAGGTGTTGTACGAACCGGATTCGACCAGCAGCGTGTTGACCAGGTCGGTGTTGTCAGTCAGCGAATACTTCATGTCGAACAGGCCACGGCCGATCAGGCCGGTGCGGGTGCGGTCGTCCTCGGTGCTGTGGGTGCGGCGCACACCGGGGCCGATCTGCGCGTCGAACGAGAAGCGCTCGGTGTTCCACAGGCGGGTGCCGTAACCCAGACCGAACGAGCTCTGGCGGTCGTAGGTGGCGAAGTCGTCGCGTTCCGTACGCACCGTCGCGGTCAGCTGGCGGTGTTCGCCCAGCTGCAGCGCGCTGCCGGCACTGCCGGTGTAGCGGTTGGCGGTGGTGTTGTTGCGGCGGGTGGTGGTGCCGTCGTCGTTGGTTTCGGTCACCTTGGAGCTGGAGCGCAGGCCGAACAGGTCCATGCTGTGCACCCAGTCACCGTCGGTGTAGCGCAGGCGCAGGCGGCCGTTGAAGCTCTCGGTGCTGCTGTTGCCGCGTGCCGAGGCAAACCCGAGCTCGCCACCACTGCCACTCCACGGCGAGGACATCGCCGCCAGTTCG
Organism: Stenotrophomonas sp. YJH_SMC_123; assembly: GCF_059368215.1. Classification (NCBI taxonomy): domain Bacteria; kingdom Pseudomonadati; phylum Pseudomonadota; class Gammaproteobacteria; order Lysobacterales; family Lysobacteraceae; genus Stenotrophomonas; species Stenotrophomonas sp. YJH_SMC_123. The sequence continues at coordinate 11,654 of NZ_JCAFRM010000003.1, read as the reverse complement.
GAGGCATCCTGTGCGTATGCGAGCGGCGCACACAGCAGCAGGGGGACCAGCAGGGACACGCGCAGGGACATCGAGGCTTCTCCGGAACGGTTGACAGCCGGTGATGATACTGGAAGCGTGATGGCGGTCCGAATCGATCCAATGCGCGCTTCAGCGAACGTTGGCGCGGTTGCCTATTCAGGGCAGATCGACGCGCACCTCAGGGTCGTTGAAGCGCGAATAGCGCAGGCGCAGCTGGAAGCTGCGGCCATTGCTGCTGCCGCTGCGTACGATCTGGCGTGGCAGGCCCTGGGCATCCACCCAGTACTCCAGGCGTTCCCCGGGCTGGGCACCGCGCAGCCGGTAGTGCCGGGTCTGCACCCCGTCCAGCGACTGGCTGCCGAGATCTTCGGCCTTCAGTTCGGCGGGCAGGCCATCGGCGGGCAGCGGGTTGCGCCATTGCTCGAGCAGGCCGGGCGGGGTCGGCACCTGGCGGATCGCGCCGTCGGCCTGCAGGAACATGGTGTCGCCGATGATGGTCTGCGGCCCCGCCGGCGTCTCCACCCGGAAACGATCGGGCGCGACGAAGTCCATGGCGCTGCGCACCGGCTGTGGTGCGCCCAGCACCTCCAGTTCGGCGTGGAAGCTGCGCAGGGCCGCGAAACGCTGGCTGGCGCCCAGCACCGCCTGCGTCGGATCGGCGACGGGTACCGGGGGCTCGGCGCCGGCCGGCGCCGGCGCGCGATCACAGGCGGCCAGCAGCAGGCAGGCCAGCAGGGACAGGGCAGGCAACCGGCGCATCGGGCATTCCATGGGGGTGGGGGCGACCACGATAGCCCAAACGTCCCACACAAGACCCGCGACTCGGACATAATCGGGGGTATGGACCGATACGAACGCATCACCGCCCTGCATCGTCTGCTCAAGTCCGCGCGCTATCCGGTGACGGTGGCGACCCTGCAGGACAAGCTCGGTTGTTCCCGCGCCACCGTCTACCGCGACCTGGCCTTCCTGCGCGATGCGCTGATGGCACCGATCGAGGGCGACGGCGAGGCGGGCTTCCGCTACCAGGCTGACGAGAGCGACCGTTTCGAGCTGCCCGGCCTGTGGCTCAGCTCGGAGGAGCTGCATGCCCTGCTGGCCTCGCAGCACCTGCTGGCGCGGACCGGCGGTGGTGTGCTGTCGTCGGTGCTGGCACCGCTGCAGCAACGCATCGAGAGCCTGCTGGCGGCCCAGGCCGGCGTGTCCAGCTGGCCGGTCGACCGCGTGCGGGTGATTCCGCACCGTGGCCGCAAGTTTGACGAAGGCAGCTTCCGCAGCGTCGCATCGGCCGTGCTGGAGCGCCGCCAGCTGGCGTTCGAGTACCGTGCCCGTTCCACCGACGAGCCGACCAAGCGCACCGTCTCGCCGCAGCGCCTGACCCACTATCGCGACAACTGGTACCTGGATGCCTGGGACCATGACCGCGACGCCCTGCGCAGTTTCGCGGTCGACCGCATCCACAAGGCGCGGGTGGTCGACAGCACCGCGCGCGACGTCGCCGACAGCGAGCTGGACGAGCAGCTCGGCGCCAGCTACGGCATCTTCTCTGGCGCGCCGAAGGGCTGGGCGACCATCCTGTTCAGCGCCAAGGCCGCGCGCTGGGTGGCCGACGAGCACTGGCATTCCAAGCAGCAGGGCCGCTTCCTGGCCGACGGCCGCTATGAGCTGAAGGTGCCGTACAGCGTCTCGCGCGAGCTGCTGATGGATGTGCTGCATTACGGCTCGGATGCCGAGATCGTCGAGCCCATGATGCTGCGCGAGCAGGCCAAGGCGTTGCTTGAGCTGGCCCTGAGCAACTACGAAAACTCCTGACACTCCCCCGAGAATTCAATCCCCCATGAAAAAGACCCTGTTGCTGCCCCTGCTCGCCGCTGCGCTGGCCCTGACCGCCTGCGGCAAGTCCGGCGAGCCCTCGCAGAAGCTGGTGGTGGCCGCCACGGCCGTGCCGCATGCCGAGATCCTCGAGGTGGTCAAGCCGATCCTCAAGCAGGAAGGCGTGGACCTGGACGTGCGGGTGTTCAATGACTACGTGCAGCCCAACGACCAGCTGGTGCAGAAGCAGGTGGATGCGAACTACTTCCAGACCGAGCCCTACCTGGATGCCTACAACCGCGACCGCAAGACCGACCTGGTGAAGGTGATCGGCGTGCACATCGAGCCGTTCGGTGCGTACTCGCGCAAGGTCAAGTCGCTGGCCGAGCTGCGCGAAGGCGCCGACGTGGTGATCCCGAACGACCCGAGCAACAACAGCCGCGCGCTGATCCTGCTGCACAAGGCCGGCGTGATCGAGCTGAAGGACCCGACCAACGCACTGGCGACCCAGCGCGACATCATCGCCAATCCGAAGAACCTGAAGTTCCGCGAGCTGGACTCGGCGATGCTGCCGCGCGTGCTGGACCAGGTCGACCTGGCCCTGATCAATACCAACTACGCGCTGGACGCAGGCCTCAACCCGACCCAGGATGCGCTGGCGATCGAGAGCAAGGACTCGCCGTACGTGAATTTCCTGGTCGCGCGCCCGGACAACAAGGACGACGCCCGCGTGCAGAAGCTGGCCAAGGCCCTGACCAGCCCGCAGGTGAAGGCGTTCATCGAGACCAAGTACAAGGGCGCGGTGCTGCCGGCGTTCTGACGCCAGCGCCCATTCGCCTGTAGAGCCGAGCCTATGCTCGGCTCTGCTTTTTGCGGTATCCCGCCAGCAGCAGCCGAGCATGGCTCGGCTCTACAGTGTCACTCCACGTGCCGCAGCAGGGCAGGGCATTGCCATTTCAATCGACGTGGAAGGCGAGGGTGGCGGCCACCGCCTGCTGCCATCCCGCATACAGTTTCTCGCGCCGGGCCACCTCCATCCGTGGCTCGAAGCGCCGGTCCAGGCCCCATTGCGCGGCGATCTGTTCGCGGCTGTTCCAGAACCCCACTGCCAGGCCGGCCAGATAGGCCGCACCCAGCGCGGTGGTCTCGGTCAGTCGCGGCCGCAGCAGCGGCACACCGAGAATGTCGGCCTGGAAACCGGCCAGGAAGTCGTTGCCGATCGCACCGCCATCAGCGCGCAGCTCGGTCAGCGCGATACCCGCATCGGACTGCATCGCATCGAGTACATCGCGGGTCTGGTAGGCCATCGCTTCCAGCGCGGCGCGCACGAAGTGCGCCTTGCGGGTGCCACGGGTCAGGCCGAACATCGCACCGCGCACATCACTGCGCCAATAGGGCGCGCCGAGGCCGACGAACGCCGGCACCAGGTAGGCGCCGCCACTGTCGGGCACCTGCGCAGCCAGCGCCTGGCTGTCGCTGGCGCGTTCGATCATGCGTAGTCCATCGCGCAGCCACTGCACCACCGAGCCGGCGATGAAGATCGAACCCTCCAGCGCGTACTCCACGCGGCCGTCCAGGCCCCAGGCAATGGTGGTCAGCAGGCCGTTGCGCGACCGCACCGCCTGCGCGCCGGTGTGCATCAACATGAAGCAACCGGTGCCATAGGTGTTCTTGACCATGCCCGGCTGGAAACAAGCCTGGCCGAACAGCGCCGCCTGCTGGTCACCGGCGATGCCGGCGATGGGGATCGGGTGGTCGAAGAAGAACTGCGGCCGGGTGTGTGCGTACACCGCGCTGGAGTCGCGCACCTGCGGCAGCATCGCGCGCGGAATGTCGAGCAGGGCCAGCAGGTCGTCATCCCAGTCCAGCGTGTGGATGTTGAACAGCAGCGTGCGTGCCGCATTGCTGTAGTCAGTCACATGTGCCTGGCCACCGCTGAGGTTCCACACCAGCCAGCTGTCGATGGTGCCGAACAGCAGCTCACCACGTTCGGCGCGCTGCTGCGCACCATCCACGTGGTCGAGGATCCAGCGCACCTTGGTCGCGGAGAAATAGGCGTCGATCAGCAGCCCGGTCCGCTCGCGGATCAGTGCTTCATGCCCCTCCGATTTCAGCCGCTCGCAGATGGCGTGGCTCTGCCGCGATTGCCAGACGATGGCGTTGTGGATCGGCTGGCCGGTGGCACGGTCCCAGACCACGGTGGTTTCGCGCTGGTTGGTGATGCCCAGCGCGGCGATATGGCGTGGGTCGATCTGCCCGCGGCTGAGCAGTTCGGTCAATGTGGCATAGACGCTGGTAAGGATCTCGCGGGGGTCATGCTCGACCCAGCCGGGCTGCGGGAAGATCTGCGCGAACTCGCGCTGCGCGCTGCCGACGATGTCGCCGGCGCGGTCGAACAGGATCGCGCGCGAACTGGTGGTGCCCTGGTCGATGGCCAGCACGTAGCGGGGCGTCATGCAGCGTCTCCAATGGCGATGGGGAAATCCTAATGCATCGATCGCGTCGCGCGCGGCTGCCCTGGTAGCTGCCAACCTGGGTTGGCACACGTGGCATCACGGGGGGCAGAGCCCTTTCCGTGGAAAAGGGATCCGACCCTCCATCCACGCCTGCAGCCGTGCCACCTGCGCAGCATCCAGGCGCAACCCCAGCTTGCTCCGGCGCCACAGGATATCGTCGGTGTCACACGCCCACTCGCGTTCGCGCAGGAAGTCCACTTCGCGTGCATGCAGGCCACCGCCGAAGTCCTCGCCCAGATCGTGCAGGCCGTGTACACCCTGCAGCAGTTCCGCGCTGCGACTGCCATAGGCCCCGGCCCAGCGTCGCGCGATACCTGCGGGCAACCACGGTGCCAGCGCCAGCAGGCGCGAGCACGCCTGTGCGGCGTCGCCCCAGTCGCTGCCCGGCAGCGGGTCTCCGCGCGCCGTCCAGGCCGGTCCCATCTGTGGCAGGGCAGGGCGCAGCAGGTCCAGTGCCTCCTCGGCCAGCACCCGGTAGGTGGTCAGCTTGCCGCCCAGTACATGCAGCGCCGGTGCCGGGTCCACCTGCACCTGCAGGCGGTAGTCGCGGCTCAGCTGCGCTGCGCGCGGATCCGGGTCGGCCAGCAATGGACGGACACCGGCGAACGCCCAGACCACCTCGTCCGGGGCGATGGGGTCACGCAGGTAGCGATTGGCCGCTTCGCACAGGTAGGTCACCTCGGAAGGCAGCACGCTGCAGCGCGCCGGGTCACCGCGATAGTCGGTATCGGTGGTGCCCACCAGCAGGTGGTCGTGGGCGAAAGGCAGCAGGAACACCACCCGCCCGTCGGGCTGCTGCAGCAGGCAGGCGCTGTCATCGGGCCAGGGCCTGCGCAGCACGATGTGGCTGCCCTGCACCAGGCGCAGCGCAGGGCCGCCGCTGCGCGTCTGCATCCGTTCCAGCAGGCCCCCGGCCCACGGGCCCGCCGCATTGACCACGGCGCGGGCATTCACGGGGTGCCGCTGGCCATCGGCGGATTCCAGAACGGCCCGCCACCGGCCCTGCACGGGGTGCAGGTCGATGCAGCGGCTGCGCACCTGCACCTGTGCGCCCCGCTGCGCGGCATCCAGGGCGTTGAGCAGTACCAGCCGCGCGTCATCGACCTGCGCATCGGCGTAGCTGAAGGCCTGCCGCAGCGCCGGGGAGAGCCACTGGCCGAGCGGATCGTGCTGCAGTTCCAGTGCGCGTGACGCGGGGAAGGCGGGGCTGCGCCGGCCCAGATGGTCGTACAGCCACAGCCCCGCGCGCAGCATCCAGCGTGGGCGCAGGTGCGGTTCCCACGGCAGGACGAAGCGCAGCGGATGGACCAGATGGGGCGCCTGCCGGCGCACCACCTCGCGTTCGCCCAGCGCCTTGCGCACCAGCCCGAACTCGCCCTGCTCCAGGTAGCGCAGGCCGCCGTGGATCAGCTTGCTGCTGGCGCTGGAGGTGTGCGCGGCCAGGTCATGCTGTTCGCACAGCAGCACGCGCAGGCCGCGGCCGCTGGCGTCACGGGCGATGCCGGCGCCATTGATGCCGCCACCGATCACCAGCAGGTCGACGTCGTCCATCGTGTCTCCGCGTCCTGTGTCTGTAGAGCCGAGCCGCGCCACCCTTGACCGTGGGCGCCATTGAACGTAACGCATCGCAATGCGCGCGGAGCCCGCCGCTCGACTCGGGATAGGGGGCTTGGCTCGACTCTACAAAAAAGCAGCCGAGCATGGGCTCGGCTCTACACGCGGAACGCGGGTGACGGAAACGACGACGGGCCCCGAAGGGCCCGTCGCGTTGCATCAGTGAAGCAGGTGCTGCCTGGATCAGAAGCGGGCGCCGATGCCGAAGCCGACGGTCCACGGATCCATCTTGGCTTCGCCGATCTTCTCGCCGCCGACCTTGATGTCCGGGCGGGCGCGCATGTAGCGGGCGTCGGCACGGGCGAACCAGGTGGAGTTGATGTTCATGTCGACGCCGACGGTGCCGATCACGCCCTTGGCATCCTTGAAGCGGATGTCGGTGTCAGCACCGTTGCCCAGCTTCTCGTTGCTGAAGCTCGACTGGTAGTAGCCCACGCCCACGAACGGGCGGAACACGTTGTCGGCCTGGCCGAAGTGGTACTGGCCGCTCAGCGCGACCGGCTGCTGCTCGACCGAACCCAGGCGGGCGTTGTTCGGGCCCTTGAACTTGTTGTCGAACTTGTCGGCAGCGCCCCACAGCTCAACGGCCCAGTTGTCGTTGATGTAGTAGCTGAAGCTGACGGTCGGCGCCGGGCCACCGTCGGTCTTCTTCACGCCGGTGATCGGGTCGTTCTTCGGCTCCAGCAGCGAGATGCCGCCAACAACGGCAAAATGCTTGCCCGAAGCGGTATCGGTGGTGCTGCTGTCCTGGGCGAAAGCGGCCGGCGCGAAGGCGGCGGAGGTCAGCAGGGCGAGACTCAGGATACGGATGGAGCGCATGGGGGTATCTCCTAATGTTTCTTGTTTTGGGCCCCCGGTTGCGGGGCGAGCACACCGTAGTCGCCCCAACATGAATCGAATCCGACGCACGTTAAAAAATAGTTTTCCTTGTTCAGCGACGGGTGCGGAATGCCTTTATTCATGGCGTTTTCTGCTCTCGCCGACATTCATGCAGTTGGAGAAGATGTGAGCACGGCAACGTTGTGCATTGGCCTGCCAGCGCAGGTGAACGTGGGATGCCGGGTGCTGCTGCTGGGCTCGATGCCAGGCGTGGCATCCCTGCAGGAGCAGCGCTACTACGCGCATCCTCGCAACCGCTTCTGGCCGCTGATGGCCGATATCTGCGGTTTCGACGCGGATCTGCCCTATGTGCAACGGCTGCAGGCGTTGAAGGCCGCAGGCATCGGCCTGTGGGATGTGATCGGGCGCTGCGAGCGGCGCGGCAGCCTGGATGCGGACATCGTGCGTGGCACGGAAGTGGCCAATGCACTGCCGGAACTGATCGCCACGTTGCCTGAGCTGACGCTGATCGGCTGCAATGGCGGCGCGTCATTGCAGGCATTCCAGCGCTGGGTGTTGCCGCGGCTGGAGGCCCCGCCGAAGGTGGTCGCGCTGCCGTCGACCAGCCCTGCCAATGCGGCGTGGTCGTTGCCGCGCCTGCGCCAGGCCTGGCAGCCGGTGGCCGACGCGCGGGCGACATGAAGCGGACATCGCCTGGACAATACGCTACCGACTGGTCGCGCACCCGACCCATGGGCAACAGCCTGTCCCGGCTGCGTGCGTACTGAAAACACCTGTAACGGTTGGCGCTGGACCCCGCTGGCCGCACAATAGACGTTTCCCTACACCAGATTGCCGGAGTTATCCCCATGGCCGAAATCAAGGAAGCACTTGTCCCCGATATCGGTGACTACAGCGATATCCCGGTAATCGAGGTGCTTGTCGCCGTCGGCGACACGGTCAAGAAGGACCAGGGCCTGGTGACGCTGGAAAGCGACAAGGCGACCATGGAAGTGCCGTCCTCGGTGGCGGGCGTGGTCAAGGAGCTCAAGGTCAAAGTGGGCGACAGCCTGTCCGAAGGCAAGGTCGTGGCCCTGATCGAAGTGGCCGAAGGCGAAGCCGAAGCCGCCAAGCCGGCCGCACCGGCACCGGCACCGGCCAAGGCCGCTGCCCCGGCTGCCGCCACCCAGAGCGCGCCGGCCGCAGCTGCGCCGGCCGCTCCGGCTGCCAGCGGTGGTGCGGTTGAAGCCCTGGTGCCGGACATCGGCGACTACGCCGGCATTCCGGTCATCGAAGTGCTGGTCGCCGTGGGCGATACGGTCAAGAAGGACCAGGGCCTGGTCACGCTGGAAAGCGACAAGGCCACCATGGAAGTGCCGTCGTCTGTGGCCGGCGTGGTCAAGGAGATCAAGGTCAAGGTGGGCGACAATCTGTCGCAAGGCGACGTGGTTGCCATCATCGAAGCCGAGGGCGCTGCCGCGCCGGCGCCGACCAAGGCCGCTGCTGCTGCCGCTCCGGCTGCCGCAGAGACCGCCACCAAGGTCGAGCCGGTTGCTGTGCCGGCGCAGCCGGACAAGCTGGCGGCCCGCGAGATCGCCTCGGCCGGTACCCCGTCCAGCCCGCCGGTGCAGTTCAATGCCGATGGCGTGCTGCCGGCCAAGGTGCCGTACGCCACCCCGGCGGTGCGCGTGTTCGCCCGCGAGCTGGGCGTGGACCTGCTGCAGATCAACGGCACCGAGAAGGGTGGCCGCATCACCAAGGGTGACGTACAGAAGTTCGTCAAGGCCGTGCTCAGCGGTGGCGTGCCGGCCGCTGCCGGTGGCGCCGTCGCCGCTGGTGGTGGCCTGAACCTGCTGCCGTGGCCGAAGGTCGACTTCAGCAAGTTCGGCGAGACCGAAGTCCAGCCGCTGTCGCGCATCAAGAAGATCTCCGGTGCGAACCTGGCCCGCAACTGGGCCATGATCCCGCACGTCACCCAGTTCGAGCAGGCCGACATCACCGACCTGGAAGGCCTGCGCGTGGCGTTGAACAAGGAGAACGAGAAGGCCGGCATCAAGCTGACCATGCTCGCCTTCCTGATCAAGGCCAGCGCCGCAGCGCTGAAGAAGTTCCCGGAATTCAACGCCTCGCTCGATGCCAGCGGTGAAAACCTGACCCTGAAGAAGTACTTCCACATCGGTTTCGCCGCCGACACGCCGAACGGCCTGGTCGTGCCGGTCATCCGCGACGTGGACAAGAAGGGCGTGGTGCAGATCGCGCAGGAAACCGGCGAACTGGCCAAGAAGGCACGCGACGGCAAGCTGGGCCCGGCGGACATGAGCGGCGGCTGCTTCTCGATCAGCTCGTTGGGCGGCATCGGCGGCACCGCGTTCACCCCGATCGTCAACGCACCGGAAGTGGCCATCCTCGGCGTCTCCAAGTCGTCCATCCAGCCGGTCTGGAACGGCAAGGAATTCGCACCGAAGCTGATGCTGCCGCTGTCGCTGAGCTACGACCACCGCGTCATCGACGGCGCACTGGCCGCACGCTTCACCACGTACCTGTCGCAGGTACTGGCCGACATGCGCCGCGTGCTGCTGTAAGGCACCGCTTCGCCCCCACCGTGCGGCCGCAGCCCCTGGCGCGGCCGCGTGAACAGATGCAGTGACAGCCCGCCGGCGCCGCCGGGCGGGCACGAGGAAAACCCACCATGGCCACGATTGAAGTCAAGGTTCCCGACATCGGCGATTACAGCGATGTGCCGGTGATCGAAGTGTTGGTCGCCGTCGGCGACACGGTGAAGAAGGATCAGGGTCTGGTGACCCTGGAGTCGGACAAGGCCACCCTGGAAGTGCCGTCCTCGGCCGCCGGCGTGGTCAAGGAAATCAAGGTCAAGCTGGGCGACACCCTGTCCGAAGGCGCCGTGGTCGTGGTGCTGGACACTGAAGGCGCCGCCGGAGCCCCGGCCAAGGCCGCCGCGCCGGCTCCGGCCGCCCCGGCCAGCAAGCCGCCGGTGACCCCGTCGCACCGCGCCCCGGCCGAACCGGCTGCGCCGAAGCCGGCGCTGTCCAGCGGCAAGCCGGCCGACATCGAATGCGAGATGGTCGTGCTGGGCTCCGGCCCGGGCGGCTACACCGCAGCCTTCCGCGCCGCCGACGTCGGCCTGGATACGGTGCTGGTCGAACGTTACGCCAGCCTCGGCGGCGTCTGCCTCAATGTCGGCTGCATCCCGTCCAAGGCGCTGCTGCATGCTGCTGCGGTCATCGACGAAGTGGCCCACGCCGGTGATTTCGGCGTCGAATTCGGCAAGCCGACCATTACCCTGGACAAGCTGCGCGCGTACAAGGAAAAGGTCGTCAACCAGCTGACCAAGGGCCTGGCCGGCATGGCCAAGCAGCGCAAGGTCCGCAACGTGCAGGGCGTTGGCAGGTTTGTCTCGGCCAACGAGCTGGAGATCACCGCCGCTGATGGCAGCACCCAGCTGCTGCGCTTCCAGAAGTGCATCATCGCCGCCGGTTCGCAGGCGGTGAAGCTGCCGAACTTCCCGTGGGACGACAAGCGCGTGATGGATTCCACCGATGCGCTGGAGCTGGCCGAAGTGCCGGGCTCGCTGCTGGTCGTCGGCGGCGGCATCATCGGCCTGGAAATGGCCACCGTGTACAGCGCGCTGGGCAGCAAGGTCACCGTGGTCGAGTTCATGGACCAGCTGATGCCGGGCGCCGACAAGGACCTGGTCAAGCCGCTGGCCGACCGCCTGAAGAAGCAGGGCATCGAGGTGCACCTGAAGACCAAGGCCTCGGGCGTCACCGCCGATGCCAAGGGCATCACCGTGACCTTCGAAGCCGCCGAGGAAGGCCAGGCGCCTGCGCTGGCGCAAGGCACCTTCGACCGCGTGCTGGTGGCCGTGGGCCGCTCGCCGAACGGCAAGAAGATCGATGCCGAGAAGGCCGGCGTGCAGGTCACCGACCGCGGCTTCATCCCGGTCGATCGGCAGATGCGTACCAACGTGCCGCACATCTTTGCCATCGGCGACATCGTCGGCAACCCGATGCTGGCCCACAAGGCCACGCACGAGGGCAAGCTGGCCGCTGAAGTGGCAGCCGGCCACAAGAAGGAGTGGGTCGCCCGCGTGATTCCGTCGGTGGCCTACACCAACCCGGAAATCGCCTGGGTCGGCGTGACCGAGACCGAAGCCAAGGCCAAGGGCCTGAAGGTCGGCGTGGCCAAGTTCCCGTGGGCCGCCAGTGGCCGCGCGATCGGCATCGGTCGCACCGAGGGCTTCACCAAGCTGATCTTCGACGAAGAGACCCACCGCATCATCGGTGGCGCGATCGTCGGCGTGCATGCCGGCGACCTGCTGGCCGAGATCGGCCTGGCCATTGAGATGGGGGCGGAAGCGGAAGACATCGGCCACACCATCCATGCGCATCCGACGCTGAGCGAGTCGGTGGCGATGGCCTCGGAAATCTACGACGGCACGATCACCGATCTGTACATGCCGAAGAAGAAGTAAGGCGTCCGCGCCGTTCCGAACGAAAAGCCCTGGCATCTGCCGGGGCTTTTTTTCTTCGATCAGTGCTGCAGCAAAGGGTGGGGCCACTGCACGGGTGGCAGGCATTTCGACAAATGTCCCCCGTCGCCCGCCTGCGGCGGTCGCCTCCTCCTTTACTTTGTCGAAATGCCCGCCACCCGCGCAGCAGCTCGGCTTGCGGACAGTCGAGAGCAGTGCCAAAGCCGCCCGGATGCCCACTCCCCCCAGCGCTCGACCACGCCTGCGTCTACGGCAACTGCCACCGCGAAGGTCTGGGCCGCTGCGCGGGTGGCAGGCGTCTGGACAAATGTCCCCCGTCGTCCGCCTTTGGCGGTCGCCTCCTCCTTTACTTTGTCCAAACG